>JAJEFJ010000090.1 GCA_022820485.1 Candidatus Latescibacterota bacterium | reverse complement strand
GAAAAAACGCTGGAGACGACGATAGTGACTGTCTATTTGGGCCATCCCCGGCAGACTACACGCGAGTTTCCGCAGATTGACCGAACGCACTTGAATCAGTGCACACACCAAGCCACTGATTAGATCCAGGCGGTGGCGCGTAAGGGATACAGACCCTTGCATGAGGGCTTTCTTTAGCATATGAATAAGCATGGTGCGGCTCCTCGGTTTAGGATTTAGATGCAATCTTGGGCGATTACAAATAAAACCTAAAGCAGGGCCGTACCACAACTTAGATTACTGTCGTGTACTTAGCGAATATCCTCAAATCGTGCGGACAGATCAAAGAGCTGGAAACCAAAGAATGGATATACCTAAGAATCCACGAAATAAACCGTGCCCTTGTGGTAGTGGGAAAAAATATAAGCATTGTCATGGAAAACCATAATCATATGCTATCTAACGCAGTGTGTTGCGCTGCATCGTCTATGGAGACTTGGACTTCGATAACTCGCTGTGCGGATTCGCAAATTGGAAAACGTTATGTGAAAACGGGATTCATGTTTCTTATGTTCTTAACGACCTGGAGGTCATAGGATGAACGAACGAATCATTATCGATCCCTCGATTCGTCATGGCAAACCGGTGGTGCGAGGGACCCGAGTACCGGTGCATCGGATTATTGGGAGCCTTGCAGGTGGAGCAACCCCGGAAGAAGTCTGTGAAGAATATGGTATTATCGACGTAGATGTACGAGCCGCTCTTGAATACGCAGAGGAACTCGTAGAAGCAGAAGAAGCTCACCCTCTACCTGCGTCCTAAGTCGGTTTGCGATTCATCATCGACGCTGATCTTCCTCGCGCTGTAGCCGGTGTAATCGCCGATTTCGGTCACGAGTCGGTTGACGTTCGGGACATAGGCATGGCGGCCTCCAGCGACGAGGAGATTGCGGAATATGCGCGTTCGAGAGGGCTGTGTTTGCTAACTGCCGATTTGGGTTTTGGGGATGTCCGGCGATATCCTCCGTCAAGGCATGTTGGCATTGTGGTCTTGCGTTTACCTCGCCACGCAACGACTTCCTTCATACTACGGCTTCTTTCTTCGCTCCTCAGCCGAGAAGAGATACTGTTGAAGCTTGAGGGCAAACTGGCAGTGGTGGAAGTAGGTCGCGTCCGGCTTCGGATACGGTGATATCTGTCTTGCCCGTCTTCACATAACCCATCGGTGTTGCGCTGCGGCACTGTCGCGCCTTGGCCTTCGGCAATCCCTTCGGGGTTAGCAAACCCTGAAACGTTAAGAGAAATACTTTAAGAAACGAGTAGGAGTTTCAGGTTTGAGACCAGTTCTTCTGTTTGACCTTGGCGACACCCTTATCCAGTACTATCGCAGGGAAGAGTTTCCTCCTTTGCTGCGGGCAGGAATTCACGCAGCCAAGGAGGCACTGGAGCGTTTGGGACACGATTTGCCTGCGGATTCTGAGATCGAGCGCGGCGTCGCGGCTGAGAACTACGAGGCCAAAAACAGTCGCGTTCGCCCACTCCACAAGAGGCTTGGTCGTATCTTTGCGGTCGCACCTTGCGTTTCGGAGGAAGAGTGGCTGCCGATCTGTCGTGCCTTCCTCGCACCAATCTTTTCTATTGCCAAGATCTATGAAGACACCCTTCCGGCTCTGGATGCGTATCTGGAGTATGGCTACCGCGTAGGAATCCTGTCGAACTGTCCCTGGGGTTCACCGAGTGAGCCTTGGTTTGAAGAATTGCGGCGACACGGCCTTTCGACGCGATGCGAGGTGGCTATCTTTTGTTCGGATGTGGGTTGGCGGAAGCCCGCCCAACCTATGTTTCGCCGCGCATTGGATCATTTCGGATGCAAACCAGAGGAGTGCCTGTTTATCGGAGATAATCCAAGGTGGGACACTGTGGGCGCGAGACGAGCGAAAATGATTCCCGTGCTCATAGACCGCATGGGCCACGTGGATGTGAGTTCGGAACTGGTTATCCGATCCTTACTTGATCTAAAGCTTGTTCTCAAATAATTAGATTGGACGCATTTCTCTTAACAAGACTGTGCCGGCTGCGGGCACGGCAAAACGTTACCTGACATGGAGAAATGGGAACGGGTGCTCCCATAGAAGAGTGTTGATAATGAATAAATCAGAAAGTTCCGGGCCCAGCCCCAAGCCGAGTATGCTGCTGTCACCGGCGCAGCTAGACGAGTTCAAAGCAGAGGGGGTGCTCGCTATTCCGGGATTGGTACCTCCTGATGTGCTTGAGGGGTGGCAGGAGCAGATGCGCGCCGCTTGCTCTGGCGGTGTGGACTTGGACGACCCCAACACTTGGCCTGCCGGGCGGTACACACCCGAGGATGGTTGGCCCAAACTCAGCCCTAACCTGTACGATTTACCGAGCCTACAGTCCATTGTGGAGCAGATCGGTGGCGGTGCTTTGGCTCCCACCCACCCGGCGGGGCAGCCGTGGACGCCGCAGATTCCAATGACCCGGGTGATCCTGCCGAGCGATCCGGGCACGGAGTGGGCACCTCCTAGCGACGGTCATCTCGATGGGTATGCGACAGGCTGGGGCGGTGGGTTCATGGCATTCTTCGTCGTGCTGTTCTGGGATGTCAGCAGCCCCACGGGCGGAGGCACGGCCTATTGGCCGAGGTCTCACCTAGCGAACCACCGATACTTCCTTGAGCATCCCGAGCAAATAGACGGCTCGTACCTCTTCACAGAGCCCGTGAAGAGCGGCGGGCACCGGGCGATCCTAGAGGGGGATCCCAGTGTGGGCGAGGTAGTATGTATGACGGGGCAAGCTGGCGACGCAATGCTGCTCCACGGCCTCACTACGCACGTCGGCTCGGCTAACGCGGCGGGATCAAAGCAACCGAGGGTGGCGCAGTTTGCACGGTACTCACACAGGGAAATGCGCGAGCAGGCACCTATGGTCATGTTTCCCGACAAGGATGGCACGCCATGGTCGCCCCCGAAGCCGTCACCGCCCGAGTACGTAGGCAACACCCCGACAGGCTTTCTACCGCCGGGGCATCCGGGCCGAAGGCTCAAGCGATACGACGTGCCGCGGAATCTCTGGAAGTATTGGGGGCCTGATCTCAATACCTAATGCGTCGCCTGAGATCGTCTGTCCATGGAGAATTAGTTCGGGTACAATCAGTTACACGATGTTGGATACCCCAATGGAGCTCATAGATGAATAGGCCACAGGCTATTCTCTTCGATTTCATAAATACCCTCGTGCGCAATCTGAAGTTCGATCCTATCGCAGGTAACGCTCGCCTGCTCGAATATGCAGTGGATCGAAAAGGCATATCACCTGAAGAGGTAACGACTGAAGCAAAAAGGCTCGATAGTGAGGTTGCTGTTGCGGATAATTCAATCGTCGAATTCACGCATCATCAGTTTAATCGACTGCTCTTTGATCGACTCGGCATCACCTTTCGTGAACCCATGGAGGTACTCGAACTGGAGTTCTGGAAAGGATGTATGCTTTTCTCTCCTGAGCCCGGCATTGCCGATGTATTGACCGCCTTGTCTGCCCATAATTTGAGAATGGGAGTAGTAAGCAACCATCCAGGGTCTGGAACGCTCCTCTCTTGGGAACTTCAACGTCATAAACTGCTCAACTATTTTGAATTTGTTATCTCTAGTGCCGATTATGGGATAAGAAAGCCCCATCCCGTGATTTTTACCTCAGCGGCCGCCCGATTGGGCATAGCCCCTTCAGAGATATGGTATGTAGGAGACACGTTGGAGACCGATATGGTGGGGGCGAAGCAGTGCCACATGAGTGCAATCTGGTATAACAGGCGACAACAAGAGCCTGCGGATATTCCTGTTGATGCAGAGGTTAGGACCTGGGAGGAATTTCTGAAGTTGGCTCAAACGTATTTGTAGGAGAAGGCCTGATTCCCTTACACTTTTGAAAATAGGGCTGCTGCCCATAGTTTATGGCTCTCTTTTAACCGCCTAAGATCAAAGGAGGGCCTTATGAGCAGCAGCGAACAGGTATATAACCGATTGCTGGGTAGGTTGCAAGCACTCGTGCCGGTATCCAACCGCAAACAGTTGGTCAATTGGGCTTGGATTGCGGTGGCTATTTTTCAAGCCAAGTCGATTGCCTTGAGTCAGATTGCCGTTTTTCTGCCGGGTTCGGCTCAAGCCGCGTCGCGGGTGGCGCGCCTTCGCCGTTGGCTTTCGAATGGGCATAGCTCGGTGTGGGGGTTGTATCGCCCGCTGCTTGTGCAGGTGTTGGCTCCGTTTGCCGGTCGAGCCGTTGAGGTGGTCTTGGATGGGACGTTGGTGTTCGGTGGTCGGATGCAAATTTTTCGCTGGTCGTTGGTGCATAAGAATCGCGCGATTCCGCTGGTGTGGAAAGTGATTCCAGGTACAGGCAACACCGGCGTATCGCAGTTAAAAGAGATGTTGACCCAAGCCGCCGAAGTGCTCAATGGGTCGGGGGCGTCGGTGACCTTGCTGGCTGATCGGGGCTTTCGCGATCACCAGTGGGCGAAGCTGTGTCTGAAGTTGGGCTGGCAGTACGTGATTCGGCTGCCGGCGAATACGTGGGTGGGGCTGCCTACGGGGTGGGCTGGACGCATCAATCAGTTGGCGGTACCCGTAGGGCGTCGGCGCTATTACCAACAGGTGGCCCTGACCCAAAAGGCGACGCTGATCTGTGCGCTGTCGGTGGGCTGGACCCAACCGACAGCCAAGCAACCCGCCGAGTGGATCGCCGTCATCTCCTCGCTACCCGCCGGCCGGGGCCGCCTGCGCACCTATGAAAAGCGGATGCTGATTGAGCAGAGCTTCAAAGAAGATAAATCCGGCGGCTTTGATCTGGATCATACCCGCCTACTCAACCCCCAACGACTCGAACGGCGGCGGCTGGCCGTGGCGTTGGCCACCTTATGGGTGCATGAGTTGGGCGAGTATGTCCTGCGCGGGGGCCGAATCCGCCGACAAGCCATTGATGCGGCCGCTCAGCGTCAACTGAGCATCTTTCAACTCGGCCTGAGATGGCTCAAACGGTGGATCGCCCACCAACGCCAACGCTTGCCCCCCTTCAATGCACAGTTGGCACCCACAGGAATCAGAACCGTTAGGAAAACCAAAAAACCTAGCAAAAAGTAAAAATGTAAGGGAATCAGGGAGAAGGCATATGAAGCTGTTGACTAGTGACTCATTCGAGAAAGCAAGGACTTTCGCGATGGAGCAGGGCCGGGAATTAGAAAGACGGCTTCTATCGTATTATTTCGACAATGGAACTCCAGCCGCAGTCCTAAACGAACTTGCTAGCTATCAGAATCAGGACGGTGGTTTCGGCAATGGCCTTGAACCCGATATCCAATTGCCCGATTCATCCGTTATCACGACGACTATTGCGCTACGCATTCTCAGAGAGATCAAAGCGACTAGTGATGATGAGATCATCCAGAAGGCAATTCAGTATTTGCTGGCCGAATACGATTCGACCCAAAGCAGATGGCCTATCGTCCCGCAAGCGGTGGATGAATACCCCCATGCGCCGTGGTGGAATTTTGAGAACACGGCGGATACTTTTGGCAATTTCTTGGCCAACCCTCGTGCAGAAGTCGTGGGCTATCTACATGAATATCACGAGTTGGCACCTACAGACCTGACTAAACAGCTCGTTGTAGAGGTCATAGAGCATATAAAAACGTTACCAGATGAAATGAATATGTACGATTTTATTTGCTGTGTTCATCTGGCTGAGACGGCAACCCTGCCCCAATCCGCGAAAGATACGTTGGCGGAAATACTAATTCAGAGAGCGCACTCCGTCGTCGTTCATACGCCGGAAGAATTGATGCAACCCTCTGCCAGACCGCTCTGGTTAGCTCATACGCCCACCTCGTTGCTAGCAGAGACGCTGAAGAGCGAAGTAGATATGAATTTGGATTTTGATATTGAGCATCAAAATTCAGATGGCTCTTGGTCGCCTACTTGGACTTGGTATGGCCAGTATCCAGAATCTTGGGAGCAAGCCGAACACCATTGGAAGAGTTGTTTGACCGTTGAGATACTAAAAGCGTTAAAAGAATTTGGGCGGATTGAAGGTCTTTAGGGTCGATACTGTCAATCTCACCTCAGACCGTCTTATGAAACGAGAAGATTACTTTCGCTGGGCTGAGCGAGCTGCCCGGTGGGGTGCCGAATACCTGGACACGCTCGATGAGCGGCCTGTTCGGGCGCAGACCGCACCGGGTGAGATCGCTGCGATGTTGCCGTTAGCGCCGCCGGAAGAGCCGGTAGATATGGAGACGATCTTCGCCGACTTTGAGCGCATCGTACCCGACGGCATGACGCATTGGCAACACCGGCGTTTCTTTGCGTACTTCAGCGCCAACGCCGCGCCGGTTTCGATGATCGCCGAGAATTTGACGGCGGTCATGGCGGCCCAGTGCATGCTCTGGCAGACCTCGCCTGCCGCTACGGAGATTGAGACCCAGATGGTCAATTGGATGCGCCAGGCGCTCGGGCTACCGGAAGGGTTTCAGGGGGTTATCCAAGAGTCGGCAACGTCGGCAAATGTCTGCGCCGTACTGACGATGCGCGAGCGCGCGCTAGGCTGGCGCGGGATCGATTCTGGCATGGTGGGAGAGCAACAGGTCCGGGTCTATGCCTCGCCGGAGACCCACTCGTCGGTTGACAAGGCGATCCGAATCGCTGGTATCGGCCAACAGCATCTCGTCAAAGTCCCGACCGATGGTTCTTGGGCGCTTGATTCGGAGGCACTGCGCCGGGCGATCGAGGCTGACCGCGCGGCGGGATTCCTCCCGGCCGGCGTCGTCCTTTGCGTTGGGGGCACGTCGATTGGCGCATCCGACCACGTGCGTCAGACCATCGAAGTGGCACGCGAGCACGATCTCTACGTCCACGTCGATGCCGCGTGGGCTGGTTCCGCGATGATTTGTCCTGAGCTACGGGCGTTGTGGGAGGGCGTCGAGGGAGCCGACAGCATTGCCTTCAATCCCCACAAGTGGCTCGGTGCGCAGTTCGACTGCTCGATCCAGTTTCTTGCGGACCCGGAACCGCAGGTTCGCACCCTCGGCGTCCGGCCGGATTACCTGCAAACCCTCGGCCAAACCGAGATCACCAATTACAGCGAGTGGACGATCCCCTTGGGACGCCGGTTCCGCGCCCTCAAGCTCTGGTTTCTGCTGCGCGCGCACGGTCTCGAAGACCTCCGCCAACGCATTCGGAACCACATTGCTTGGGCTGAGGAGGCCGCCGCGGCGATTGCATTGCTAGACGGCTTTCGCCTGACGACGGACTGCCATCTTTCGCTCTTCACGTTCCAGTATGCCCCCGACGGCGAGGATGCCAACGACGCCACCGAGCGCCTGCTCCGCGCGATCAACGACGACGGCCGGATCTACCTGACGCAGACAATCCACGAGGGCCAGTTCGTCATTCGCTTTCAGGTCGGGCAGTTCGACTGTAGAAGAGAGGACGTGCTTGTGGCGGTCGATGTGCTGCGGGAGCTAGCCCACGCGATTCACCTTGATTCTCAGAACTAACGTGAATGGAAGAAAATCTACATATTGCCCGAGCGGTGTGTATTTCTCTTGCGTCGAGATAAATGGATTGAGCGTACCCATGTTTTCTAGTAGGCCATTTCTTTTGGTTGTTTTATGCAGCATCTTCCTCGTGTTTCCCAACGCATGTAACGGCGAAGATCCTATGAGTAGTCCAGATAAAGACCAAGTGGATTCACCCTATACCGTAGGCGTCTATTATTACCCTTGGTATAGCGGAGATTTTCACGGTGGTCGCTATATGCGCAAAGAGTTGATACCGCCGCAGTTGCCGATGCTGGGCGAGTACGACGACCGCAATCCCTCGGTGATCGCCCAACATCTCAAGTGGAGCCGACAGGCCAATATATCGCTGTGGGTGGCGAGTTGGTGGGGCCCCAATTCTCGCGAAGATCAGACTTTGCTACAGCACATTCTGCCGCACGATGAGTTAGGCGATATGCAGATCGCGCTGTTTTATGAGACGACAGGGCGCACAAGGGAGTTTTCAGCGTTCGACAATGTCGCACCGGACATTGCCCATATTGCCGAACGCTATTTCGACCATTCTAACTATTTGCGGATCGATGGACGTCCGGTGCTCTTTGTCTATTTGACGCGGGTACTCTCGCGCAATGGGACGCTGGCCGAGGTAGTGGAGGTGATGCGCGCAACGGCTAGAGAGGCGGGACACGATATATATCTCGTCGGCGATGAGGTTTTTGGACAACCGCCGCCGTCTTCTGAGGCGATTGGGCTACTGGATGCCGTGACGAATTACGACGTGTACGGCAGTATGGGAGCGAAGGGTTATGCCGGACAGGCGGCAGTGGATCGGTATTATGCAGCGCAGGCGGGTTGGCGAGACCTGGCTCATGCTGAAGGGGCCGCGTTTATACCCGCTACGACGCCGGGGTTTAACGACAAAGGCGTGCGCAATGGACATGCGGCGGTCTCGCGGAAGTTGAGTGAAGAAGCCGAATTTGGCTCGCTATTTCGGGCGATGTTGGCGCAGGCTGTAGAATACACGGATGAATCAACGGGGCGAATGCTGATGGTTACTTCGTGGAATGAATGGCACGAGGATACGCAGATTGAGCCGGTTGCAAAGGGGGGCGTGACTCGGTTGGACGGCAGCGAGACGGGCGAGGCGTTTAGTGAAGGATTGGATTATGAGGGATATGGGGAGCGGTATTTGGATATATTAAGGGAGGGGACAGAGTAGATATGGACCACCGATGCCATATTGAAATCCTATGGATACCAATCGCGAACTAGGGAAAATCATCCTCATCAACGGCGCGTCGAGTTCGGGGAAATCGACGCTTGCACGCCAGCTCCAGCAGACGCTACCGATCCCATTCTGGCACTTTTCGTTTGACCACCTCCGCGATTCGGACGCCCTGCCGATAGCACGCATTCGCAGTGGTGAATTTGATTGGTCCGCTATGAGGCCTGCCGTCTTCAATGGGTTTCATCGGTGTTTGCCAGTTTTAGCTGAGGCGGGCAACAATCTCATCGTCGATCACATTATTGAAAACGAGATGTGGATGTCGGATCTGGTGAAACTACTTGCTGGCTTGGACGTGTTTTTTGTCGGAGTGCATTGTCCGCTTCCCGAGCTTGAGCGCAGAGAGCGCGAAAGAGGCAATCGGCGTGTTGGGGAGGCACGAACGGACTATCAAGTAGTACACGGTTTCGCTGAATACGATCTGGAAATTGACTCGATGCAGCCGTGTCAGACCAATGTGAACACGCTAATCGATGCTTGGGAATCCCGCCAAGCCCCTAGCGCATTTGACCGAATGGCTGCGAGAAAAGGCACTAAATGAAACGCAACCACCGCCTCCGGATAATTGCCTATCTGACGATCACCTTCTGGGCGGTCATTTTCCTGCAGGCACCCATTCCGCAAGACCTCGCCTATCACCAGTTCGCTGATCAGCGCACTCTGTTGGGCATCCCCCATTGCTTGAACGTGATCTCCAACCTGCCCTTTCTGTTGGTAGGGCTGTGGGGATTCAGCGTCGTGTTCCGCCTCGCCACAGATCCCGCGCAGCAAGCGTTTGTGCGTCCGGCCGATTCGCTGGCGTATCAGATTCTCTTCCTCGCGGTGGCGCTGGTTGGCCTCGGCTCCACTTACTATCACCTCGCCCCCAGCAACGAAACGCTCTTGTGGGATCGCCTGCCGATGAGTATTGCCTTTATGGCGTTTCTCGCTACGGCGATCACCGAGCGCTTGGACCGGCGCGCTGGCATCATCACCTTGCTGCCGCTGATCGCCTTTGGCGTTTTTAGCGTGTTGTACTGGCATTATACCGAGCAGGCCGGGGCCGGCGATCTTCGTTATTACATCGTCGCCCAAGCCTACCCGATTTTGTTCGTGCCCCTCATGGTTCGCCTACTGCCGTCGCCGTACACGCGCGGGTCTGACCTCTACATCGCTGTCCTGTTTTATCTGCTTGCGAAGGTCGCCGAGGTATTTGACCAAGCCCTCTACGCGGCCGGAGGAGTCATCAGTGGTCATACATGCAAGCATTTGTTCGCTGCCTTGGGAGCCTATTGGGTGTTGCGGATGATTCGGCTGCGGCGGCTACACTGATTGATTAATTTGTCAAGGATACTATGGAAACCATTCGCCCCATCCGCGAGTCAGAACTCGACGAACTCATCGACCTGCTCTGCGCCGTGCACAACCCCGAGGGCCACGAGCGTTACCGAGGGTACATGGAAGGCGATCCGACTTGGATCCCGTCGCAGACGCCGGTCATCGTCGTCGAAGGCCGCATTGTATCGACGCTGCGCATCTGGGACCGTTGGGTCCACCTCGGCTCCACGCCTGTCCGCATGGGGGGCATCGGGGGCGTCACCACGCACCCCGACTACCGGCAACGCGGCATAGCGACGCGGCTCATGGAGCATGCGGCCGAGTACATGCGCGACGATGGCTATGATCTGGGTCTGCTGTTCACGATGATTCCGGCGCGCTTCTACCGGCGTCTCGGCTGGAACTGTGTGCCGCTTATGGGATTTCACGCCAAGCTGAGTCGTCCTCCGCAGCCGGGGCGATCCGCGCTTGAGGTGCTGCCGTTTGACGAGGGCCGCGACTTGGAGGAGACGGTAGCGCTCTATCAGCGATACAACGCCGGTCGCAGCGGCAGCCTGTTGCGTCCGCGTCCGTATTGGGACTACGCCCCCTCCCGCGTGCGGGGCGTGTTGCCCACCGCCGTCGTCCGTGGCCCGGAGGGACTCAGCGGGTACATCAACTGGGAGAGCGATGACGACGGTGCCGAGGTGTATGAAGTTGCTTACGAGAGCGGACCGGACCTCGATGCCCTCGTGCAGTACCTGCTCAACGAGTGCGCGGCGACTGAGGTGACGCAGATCCACGGCGAGATCCCCCACAGCCATCCCTTTGTCGATGCCCTAGTCGCTACCGCTGACGCCGATCTGGGGGTCACGGGCGACAGCTCGATGATGGCCCTGCCTTTCGACCTCGGCGCGCTGATCGCCAAGGCCGTGCCCGAAGCGGCGGGATCGGTTCGCGGGCTGCCGGACGATGTGATGTGTCGGCTTTTGTTTGGCGAGTCCTCTGGCCGCGACTTGGAACCCGTCCTCCGCGCTCGTGGGATCTCGCTGGAGGCCAGGGAGGTTCGTCAACTTGAGGAGTGGTTCCCCCGCCGCGAGGTCATCTTCTGGGAGCCGGACCACTTCTGATGCCCGAGGACTCCCCAAAGCAGTCCCAGCTCCCGGTCATCCGCCACGAGCGGCCCCGGCTGCTGCGGCCCTTCGACGATCTCCACTTCCGCTTTGAGCCGCCGACCGATCCCGTGCGTCGGCGCATTCTCGCCAACCTCCTAGACGACTGTGAGCTGTATGCCGGACAGCGGCCTTGGCCGCGGATTCCGCGACGGCCGGACAGTCCTCACCCGTACCATCAGCTTTATCTGACCTTCTACACTGCCATGCAGGCCACGGCCTTGATCGAGAACTACGCCTTTGCTTGGCGGTTGACCGGAGATCGGCGCTGGCTCGACCGGACCCGCGCTTGGCTGCGGGCGGCTGCTGGTTGGGATCACGACGACCGGGTGGAGGAACACTTCTACACGGCCAATCGCTACATGCAGGCTTTTGCCTTGGCCCTCGACCTGTTGGATGGAGAGTTGACGGCCACTGAGAAGCGTCAGGTCCGCGCCTGTCTCGTGCGGCAGTTGGAGCGCTGGTGGCTGGATGTGGAGGAGCAACGCCACTCGGAGGAAGGTGGGCACCACGCCGTCGTGGACAACGGGCACTTTGGCGTGGCGGCTCTGCACCTGTTGGGCGAGCACCCCAAGGCGGAGGTATGGGTACAGGCGGTCATTGATCGCTTCCGCGCTGCCATCCTGCCCCACGGCTGCGGCCCCGCTGGCGAGCCGGTGGACGGCCCTTCCTTCTGGCCTTGGGAGAACCTCTGGCTCCTGCAGTTTGCCGACGCGCTGCGCAATGTCACTGGCATTGATCTCGGCCGCGAGGTGCCGACCCGGCTGCGGCGGCCGCTGACTTGGTTCCGCGCCCATTGGGCAGCGCCGCGCAAGATTCCCGACCAGCTCTACTATCCCGCCAACGCCAACGTGCTCGGCACCCAGCTCAACGCTTGCTCTCCCGCTCTCCTGCGGCTGGCCCAGGAGGCTGGCGACGAGATGCTGCGCGCCGCTGCCCTCGCCGACCCGCGCCTAGGCCGGATCTACCGCTTCGGTGGTGGCGTCAAAGGCTCGACCGCGGAGTGCATGATCTCCTACGGGCCCTACGCCTACTGCTTTTACGATCCCGACTTCCGGGCGGCCAAGCAACGCCGGCCGGCTCCGTTGGCACGTCGTTTTGCGGCGCGCGGCGGTCGTTCCGCTGTAATACGCACTAGCCACGGACCCGACGCGGCGATTCTTTGCGTTAGTGGGTACGACGGCGATGTGGCCCACGGCTTTATGAACTTGCACGTGCAGTGGGCGGGGCATCCCGTGCTGCGCGCAATCAGTGCGGCCGAGGCCCAGCCGGTGAGTTGCGGCAGCCTGCCCTGCGTGGGCGGCCAGAACGAGATCGTCGCCGTGCCGGGCGGTTTGGAGAGCACGCAGGATTGGCAGCGGTTGCGTGTCTCCGGTCGGCGCACCGAGCAGGAATACTGGTTGTTGACCGGGGAGCACCCGGTTGTTCTCGTGGCGTTGCGACGTCGGCCGCGCGGTCTCCGGCTCGTCGATGACATCGTCCGGCTGAGCGGGGGCGATGCCTTGCAGTACGAGGCCCGGCCTTGGTTCTGTTCCAATGGAGGACGTCTGCGCTTGCGCTTCCGATTGCGGGGGGATGAGGACGGTCCTCGGGTGTTGTTTAACACGGGGAACGGCGTTGGTGGGATCGGTGGGACGAGGGTCAATACCTTTGCTCTCGTCGCATCGGACGGTCGGCTGTGCTTTAGCGTGCAGAGTCAGAACGGCCACGAGGTAGTGGTACGGGCACCGGGCAGGGTGGACGTTGGAGTTTGGTACGAGGTTGAGATCGGGTGGGGTGGCTTCAACCGGCGTGCAGGTAGGCCGTGGATGGAGATTGCTGTCGATAGCGAGGCGAAGCGTATCGACGATCCGGTCACCTTCGGCGAGGTGGGCCGCGACTCTCAGGGACTCGCCTCGCGGCAGGACCCGCGCACCTTTTACGTGTGGCCCCACTCCACCCTCGCCTTCGGCGGTGCCGTGCAGACGCCTGGCGTCTCTGCGGACTGCGATATAGCTCTTATTGACCTCCGCTGTCCGGGCCGTCGGCGGCTGACCGTGGATCCTGCTAGGGGCCTGGGACCGGAGACGGGCGGTGGCGAGTTGGCCTACAAGCTGAATCCGGTGGATCTACGCGGTCTGAGTAAGAGTCGCGCCCGTCTTGGCGCTGGACCTCGCGTGGTGGAGGTGATGACGGTGTTTGGAAAGGATCTTCGACTGCGGACGGAAGAGGTGCCCTTCGCGCCTTCTGGACTGGCTGCCGGTAGCCTCGTCAGCTTCCTGCCGGATGCTGCCGAGGCGTCAACGCGTATAGTGGCGGGCACGGATGACGACGTTCTCGTCCTCGCTTTTTGCAGCCGTTCGGCGAAGGCTCGAATCGCACAGAGGGGCGATCGGTTCCGGCTGCGCGCTGGTGATCGGGAGTTTTCCTTCGACGTGTCTCGGCGGGGCGGTGCAATCCTGCGTCCCAAATACCGCTAATGCGTCAAACGCAGCATTTTCGAATCGCCAGACCGAAATTCAAAGGACAGAGGAACAAGCTCAACGTGTGTTGACGCTCGCAGTGCCTGAATGGTGTCCTCCAAATGCGCGGAAGGGTTACCATCCATGTCGAGCAATGGAAATACGCGAACCTCTCGACCTACGCGAAGCAATTCCCGCAGGAAGGAGATGTGGGTTGCTGCGTCGAATTCGGCAGAGTAGAGAAATAGTAGATGAGAACAAAGTACGAGATCGAATGATTGCGACAGGAAAGGCAATTCCGGTAGGCAGGCAGATACGTAGCGACCACTCCGAGTCGCCGCCTGAAAATCGGCAATGAAGGCAGTGAGAACGTCGCGTCGGCGTTGGACGACATCTTCCGGGCTGCCGTAATAATCCCACTTGAACCGGTCCCGCGCCTTTTGCATTCCCGCGAGCATCTGTGCCGCTGTGAGATCGAAGTCGGCTAGAAAATCTCTGGCAGAAAACCTGTATATGGGGTCAGCGGCGACGACGTATCGTCCATTTCTACTCCATTCCGCAGCGAACGACGACGGTCCACCCCCGCAGTCCAATATGCGTGCAGATGGCGGAACGTCAGATAACGCGAAGAACGCCTCGTATTCGGCGGCGCTGCGGCCCCACGGGGGGACGGCTCCGCCAAAATCAAAATCGTTTGACATGAGTTCTACTAGTCAGGAAGCCCTGATAGCGGCATCCGTCATGCGCAGAATCACTATTTCTACTTCGCGTACCGCCGACTCGACTTCGATGCCATACTCCTCTTCTAAAACTCGCCGTGTTTGATCTAAAGTCTCAAACGGCAATACAAAGTCATATTTCCCTGCCAAGTGTGTTTCGTTAAAAAATAGGCACTTCATCAAACTCTCAAGGTAATCGGCAAGCTGATCTATCGTGATATTGGAGCCGGTAAACTGATTATTGGGCGTGCTCATGGACGAGCCGCCGCCCAAGTCAGACATATCCGTCAATTGAGGGTTAGAACAGGTTAGCGTCCATCCTTCCCGTTGTTCCACAACACGACAAATCTCGATGCCAAATATATCGCACAGCACGTCTACCGCTCTTTCCCTTGCCGCTTTTGCTTTCAGGGGATGGAGAGAACGCAACTCAATGTCCAACAGCTCTTCTGGTTCTTTCCCTTCAATCCGCATCCGGGAGAGGGGACGATCCAATAGCCAACGAATCACATTGACCACTCGATGTCCGTAAAATTCTGTCTCGAATTGCTCGTCGCTAATACTCAAACTGGCCCTTCTGCGATCGGAAGTATTTCGATCAATTTTTAGAAAAAACAGGGTGTCTGGATTGATCGCCGGTACGGTTTCTGAGGAGGAGGTTGGTTCGGCTACTTTGGGCACGTTGTCCGTCTGGAGAAACTCCTCTAACAATTCTGCGGTAAAATAAGTTGGATGACCGTGCCAGCGAAGTTGGCCTTGTGAGTCTATGAGAAAGGTATGAGGGATACTTTGTATGCCATAGGCATCGAACATTGCACCCTCTCGATCTGTGGCGACCCCGCCCTTTATCGGCCTTTTTTCCAAGAAGCGTTCTATGATGTGGGGCTCTTCACGGGTCAACGAGACAAAAAGGGTATCCTTACTGCCATACGTGGCGACGAGTTCATTGAGATGAGGAATGGCGGCGATACACGGTCCACAATGAGTACCCCAGAACTCAAGGATTACATTCTTGCCAGAAAATCCATTTTCCCCTTGTGGCTTACCGCTAATCCATTCACTGACCTCGATCGCGGGGGCCGGTTGGTCAATTGCGGGGTAACCCATTCTGAATCCCTTTCTTTTTTGCTGCTTTCAGTTAACTGCTTATATCCGAATAGTTAGTTCGGATAACGATGTTATGTTATTAGAAAGTGAAGGTACGTCTCTTGGTAGCACAGTCGCAATCGCAACGAGCGGTCAGATACCTATATGCGGCGGACTACGCGGTGGAAGGATGGCGCAGGTACGCACGGAGAGTAGAGAAATCGGTCAAGGGCGCGGCGTGGCCCGAACCTCGACCTGAGTTCCGTCGCGCACCGGCGTCGTCACTCGCAGCACGCCGGGCCGCACGAGTTCTGCCGCTAGTTCTCGACCGTCTACTACTACGCGGGGGTCGCGGCACCAAGCTGCTGGTACGCTGGCTTCCAGCGTCAGGCTGCGGTACGGCACCTGTTCGGGCAGTTCCGGCAGGCCGATGCGAAAGCGCTGAGTTTCGTCATTGCCGTCCATGGTTTCGATCTGGGCGTGACGCCGCATCAGATGGTAGCTGAGCGCCTCCTCGGGCACTGCGCACCAGACCGCATCGCCCCCCTCGGACAGCACTGTCTCAAATCGCTGCCGTAGCTGGGCCTCGGAGCAGTCCTTGTTGGGATGCACGGCCGTTTCCAGCGGACAGTGGCAATAGTCGATGAGCCAGCCCTGCACGGCTTGGGCTTGGCGGATGTTGCGGTACGGGTCGTAGGCGCTGTAGAACGGCTCGTAGTAGTGGTCGTGCAGCGCCGTGCGGTTGATCCAGAACAGCTCGTCCTCGGGCCGGTTGAGCGCGTCCGTTAGGCTCATGGCACCTAGGTAGCCGTAGCGGCGGCAAGCTGCGAGGATGTGGTCGGCCATGTTTGTGTTGTTGCCGGGCGAGCAGTAGAGGATTATCGGTTCGCCGAGGGCTTCCTCCAGCACTTGCTTGGCGTGGCCGATTTCCTGGTCCACCATTTCCGGCGTGATGATTTCGTGAGTCCACGAGTGGTTGCCCACGCCCCAGCCGCGGGCGAGCAGGTCGCGTAACTCGTCCGCGTTCATGTGGCGATAGCCGTTGTAGCTGGAGTTGCCGGCTTTGCGGATCTCGCCCATCTGGCCGACGAGCAATTCCACGTGGCCGGGGATGCTGTACTCCTCGTGCATGGGGATGGCGAAGCGGTGCAGGTCGGCTAGGGCCTCGTCGTAAGTGATGGAGTAAACCCAACGCTTGCCGTACTTCCACGGACAGATGCTCAAGCTCATGGCTGTTCACCTTTCATCTGATCGATGGCCTGTTGGAATTGCGCGAAGGTGCAGCCGAAGCCCAAGGTCCACTCGAAGATGTGGAGGGCGTAGTTGGTCGATAACCGCTGGGGGAACGATTCTGGCGTCTCTACCCCAACGGTCGCATCGCGGATAACCACGCAGCGATAGCCGCGCGCCAGCATGGGCCGCGCTCCCCCCTCGGCACCGAGCAGGCACATGTCGGCTGCGAATCCCATATAGATGAGCGTATCCACGCCGCGACTGCGCAGGTATTCGTCTAGCACGTCGGAGTAGAAAAAGAGGGGCTCGTCTCCGACCGGGGAGACGATTTCGGCGCGCCGCATCTGCGCTAGCGGCGAACGCTCCATATAGCCGACGCCGTGGGCCCGTTCGAGCATCTCCTGTTGGTGTGGATGCAAGGATCCCGACTCTCCTGAGCGCCGCGACTCAATGTGGGGATACTGATGGTCCATCCAGTCCATCTCGACGTGGCAGACCGGCATCCCAATGGCGCGGGCCGCGTCCATGGCCGGGCGGATGACCTCGGCCATGATGCGCCCGGCCTCCTGCGTTGACTGGGGCCAACCCATGCCGACGCAGTAGTTGACGTCCACGGGCGGCCCGTCGGGGCAGCCGATGTTCCAGCAGTGCATGCCCACTAGGGCTGTCTTGTCCACTGGCAGCGACAGGGTGACCTGTTCGTATCCAGGACAGTCAATCGGCAAGGCCCGGTAGTAACGGGCGTCGAGTTGTAGCGCGTTCTCTGTCATCGTCGGTACTCGTCGGCAACGCGGCGCACGATCGCGGCCACCTGCTCGCAGTGGTGGGGCTCGTACTTATCGCAGAAGGTGCTCCAGCGGATGAAGCGCTCCAGCAGCTCGTGCGCGTTTGGACAGCACGTTGCGTCGTAGCGGTAGGTGCGCGACGCCGGTGGTTGCGAATACGGGAAGCGCTGTCGCTCGGCAGCCTCGGTGAGGTAGGGCAGGGCCGCTGGCAGCAGATAGTAGCGCGCTTGACTCGCTCCTAAGATGCCAGCGGCGGCTACCTGCGCGCCGAACTCCTCGGCGTCGCACCGGAACTGCTCTAGGTCGATGGTGAACCCCGCCATCCAGCAGGAATAGACCTCGGTCTCCGGTGGGATCGGCAATGCCGAGACGCCAGGAATTTCATCGAGAAGCGCGCTCAGCAGACGGATCATGCGATCGCGCTTCTCTACCTGCGGCTGGATGATCTCTAGCTGGGCTAGACAGATCGCTGCGGTGGACTGGGTCATGCGATGGGCAAAGCCGTTGACCGTGTGCACGCGCCCGAAGTGTTCGACCATTTCCCCGCCGCGACTTTGGCCGACAAAGCGCGCACGCTCGGCCAGCTCGTCGTCGTTGGTGAGGATGCAGCCGCCCACGTCGGAGCCCATGGTTTTCTCCGCGTCAAAGGAAAAGGCCCCCGCTGTCGATAGGGTGCCGGCGTAGCGGCCCTTGTAGCGACCAAAGACCGCTTGGCAGGCGTCCTCATAGACTACTAGGCCGTGGCGCACGGCGATTTCGTTGATGGCGTCCATGTCGCAGATCAGGCCGGTCAGATGCACGACGAGGATCGCCCGCGTGCGCTCGGAAATGCAAGCCTCAATGGTCTCGGCACTGACGTTGATGGTGCCGGGTGCGGCGTCGGCGAACACGGGGATGTAGCTGGCGCTGATCAGGCCCTGCACAGTGCCGTAGTCGCTGACCGAGCTGACTACGATTTCGTCGCCGGGCTCAAAGCCGAAGGCTGCGGCTAGTACGGCGAGGGCTGGCGTGCATCCTGGCGTGGCGATGCAGTGTGCGACGCCGTGGGCCTCGGCGAAGGCTTGCTCGAACCGGCCCACCATGTTGCAGGTGAGACCGGAATCGACGACCTCGGCTAGGTACTCCATGGCTCGCGGGCCGATCTCGCGGGGAAAGGGCTGCGGCAGTGGGTCGTCGAATTCCTGCTGGGACGCGGCCCCGTAGCGCGCGTGCTCGCGGACGGTAGCGGGGTTGGATGTCATGGGCGGCTCCGGTTTGCGGAAGATAGGTTTGGTGCAATATAGCAGGTATTAAGCTATAGAACTACAGGGACGGAGCAATGCGACTCAGCCAATCCCAACCTGCAATTTTCCGCAGCAACTCCATTCTCTCTGGGATGTGATAGTTCAATAGCAGGCGTCGCAGCACAGTTACTGTTAGAAACCACCGGAGGACGCCGTCTTCCCCAATGGGTTCGGGCTTGTCTGTTGACGCGATATACGCCTCGACAAAATGCTTGGCAAGGTCCAGCGATACTTCGGGGAAGAGGCATTCCCGACCGTCGAATTGGAGCGACGCGAATGCCACATCGTAGAGCGAATAGTCCATGACAGCCATGTCGAAGTCCCACACTGTGGCGATCTTCGACTCCCATATCCGCAAGTTAGCAGGGCGGTAGTCTTGGTGCGTGACCGACAGCATTCCCCACTCGTCGCATAGTGATTTCACTACGGCGGCGTTGGATTGTACGAAATGGAGTTGAGATCGAAGGAATGCTGAGTCGTCCTCACTCAGCTCGCTCCACCGGAAAGCGCCAGCAATTTTTGGCGACAATTCAGCCCATCTGGTCGAAGGTACGTAGTACCAACCCAAGTCCTTTCTTGCTGATTCGGCTCGGAGTTTATCCCCGTATCTGCGACCTGCCGAGTGCAGTGCCGCTAGCGTCTGGGCTGCCTCAGTAATCAGATCACAGGAGTCCCACGGAGGACGCTCGTCGGATGGCATGTAGGGGTTCAACACCCACCAGTCTTCTCCTCCCCAGTAGCAGTAATTTCCGTCCAGCGTCTGAACTGGCAGTGAAACTTGTCTAAAACCGTTGTACTTGAGGACTTCCACTAGCTGGAACTGATAGCTCTTTACCATTCTGTCTGCTTGGAACGGACAGCAGGATAGGACGAATTGCCCCTGAGACGATTCTATGAAGAAGTGGTTGCTGAAATGCGCTTGCGATTCAGTCAACCGCAGATCAGTGAGACCGTAGGCGGCGGTGGCGATGTCGTTCCAGCGATTGTCCATGTGGACTCGGAGAGCGCTTGACGTTTTGATTTCAGATACGCCTGTGTATCCTGCGATCAGGTCGGCGGCTGGTCTTCGATGCCGTCGAGGATGATGTCGAGCTGGTCTTCGGGTGCGTAGTACGCACCGGGCGCGCTATTAGGGCCGATGTCGCCCATCAGGCGTCGCTGGCGCGGCGTCATACGCGCTAGCACTTCGGGCGGTGCCTTCTCGTAGTCCCACGGCCGCGACCATAGCTGCCCGTAGCGAAAGGTAACGCTGCGCCGGACGTCCTCGCCCTCATTCGGGGCCACGCCGTGCCACAGGCCGTAGGTAAAGATGACGGCGTCGCCGGCTTCGGCAACTAGCTGGACGCCGCCCTCCGGCCATGCTCCCTTGGCAAAACCCTCCTCGGGAAAGTCTCGGCGATGGCTGCCGGGCACGAAGCAGAAGTTGGCCCGGTTATCTTTGGGGATGTCGGTCAGGAAATACTGGATCTTGAAGTTGAGCGGGCGGCTGTCCGGCGCGACGCGGAACTCGCGCAACGAGGCACCCCCGTCGGTGTGCCAGCCGAAGGGCATGTCCCCACTCGGATAGCGGACGTAAATCACCGTGCCCATGATTTGGAGGTAGGGGCCCATCAAATCGACGATGACGCCGAAGGTGTTAGGATGGTCGATCAGCGAATCGAAATTCGGGGACCGCTCGACGGTCTGGATGATGTTGAGGGCGTCCTGCTCGCGGGCCTCGGGGTGGGTCTCGCGGTATTTGGCGATCACCTCGTCGGTCGCGGATAGATAGCCTGCGACTTGATCGCGGGTGAGGGCACCCTTGAGCAGGATATAGCCCTTTCCCACCCAGTCGCGCCTCATGTCGTCGGTGAGGCGTTGCATGGCAGTCTCGGTTTGTTTAGGAGTGGGTAGTGTGCTCCGTAAACATTGGGGGCCCCTTCACTGTCACTTGGTCACCATCCAGTAGGTATCACCCATGTGCTCGGAACCCACGTACGGCTTGCCGTCATAGCTCCCGTATAGCTCCCACTGGTCAAATCCACCCAGGCGTAGCAGCAACTGGAATTCCTCCTTGTGGATCCATCGAGCCTGCATGGGCACTTGAACCGTCTCCCCATCATACCTGAAGATCCACGTGTAGGTCTCCGTTTGCATTGTCAGATCACATATTTTCGTATGAGAAACCTCAATCGGTCTCCCCGTCTCGGGATGATCGAACTTGCCGAATTCTTCCTCTGCTGGCGGAGCGTCTTGGTGAAGGAGCAAGTCTTCTGTGTAGGAGGGAATGTAGAAGTTTAGGAGCAGACGTCCACCCGGTTGCAGACAGTCATGGACTCGCCGCAGACAGGTGATCTGGTTCTGCTGCGTCGATAGCATCATGATGGAACTGGCAGGTATGAGCACTGCTTCGAACGGGTGATCGTAGCTGAAGTCAACGAGATCCTGTTGTGTGATTCGCGAATCTATGTCTGAAAGGTCCAATCCTGCCGCCTTGCGTCTGAGTACTTTCAGCATGGGTAGCGAGGCATCAAACCCGAAGATATCAAACCCATTCAGCAGCAAAGGCAACATAATGGAACCAGTTCCGCAGGCGGCCTCCAAGATAGCACCGCGCGTGTCCGGCAGATGTTCGCGATAAAAGTGTAGCTCGCGTTCGTGCTGTTTAGAGCGCCCGCCGGTCTCGTTCCATCGGTCGTAAATCAGCGCCCACCAGCGGCTATCGTAGTTGCTTCCAGTCTCCGGCAAGAGTTGTCTAAACATCATTACGTCTTCCGGTTTGCGAACCTAGTGCAACGGGCTGCCGAAGGCCAAGGCGCGAAAAGACTATTGCCGACGCTTTAGCAGGAATATCATTTCGGGCGCTTCGGGCCCTATCGGTCTCCGGTCAAATGATCCGAATTCTCCTACACTTTCAAGACCGGCAGCGTGGAAAAGCAATTTGAGGTGAGGATAGGTATAGAAGCTCATCTTCAACGGCTGCGCTTCCTCAGACAGAACTTTATCACCCTCACACAAGCGGAAGATGAACCTGCCCGAGAAATTCAGATTGATTAGGTCAATCTCGTCCTTTACAAAGTACCGTCGGACCATCCGATCCGTCCCATCTTGTGCAGGCCACTCCAGGTCCAAGTATTCTTCGCCGACGCCTGTTAGAATTTTGGCGAAATTGGGATTGAATACGTCAAACGCGAGGATGCCACCATCTGCCAAGTGTCTGCCGGCGTTTTGCAGGGCCGCCAGTTGATCTTCCGCAGTGTACATATGCTGCATGGGTCTGAACGGAATTACTACCAAGGAAAATTGACCTCCTAAATAATGGGTGCGAAAATCTCCCTCTATAACTCGCGTTCTCCGGCTTACGCTTTCACTTTCTTTGGCGAGCTTTGCGCGCAAGACCTCCAGCATAGAATGAGAAGCATCCATCCCCGTGACATCCACACCTTGTCGCGCCAGCGGTAAGGTAATTCTCCCAGTGCCGCAGCCAAACTCGAGGACAGGACTACCATACTCATTGGCTAGATTGAGGTAGAAGTCCCTGTCCACCAGATCGTCTTTGACGCTGTATGCCGCGTCGTAATGTTTCGCTCCCGAACTGTAGGAATCATCAATCATGGTTTGTTGCCCATTGTACTGTTATCGTGCAGTGAAAAACTGGACATCTCTTATCTGATCAAAATGCAACTTCCAGAACGTAGCTTGAATTGACTTTTTACTGAAAGGGTCTGAAATCTCTTCTTCAGCCCAATCAAGGTCAAATATACGATCCCAACTATCCTCTATGCGTTGATGGTATGCGCGAACTGGTAGAGGCTTCATTTCGAAAAAAGACAGATTGTGCTCAGATAACTCGGCCTCAAATGCTTCTCCATCGGCCACGGTTCGAGGCAGATACCAGTAATTGAGGACATAATGCCATAGATCAAAATCGGACAATAAAACTTCTTTGTCTGATTGCTCGAATTCGATTCGTACACCGCGTTGGCCTTTGGGTAAATGAGCACTGCTGCGTAAATCGGGTTTACGTCTTTTGGCATTATCCCATTGATACCAGGCCCATAAAGGCAAAGACGTATTATCGGGTCTAGGTTCTATTCGGCACTCCATTTGCTCTGACATCCACCTGTAAGCATCGAGAAACAGATCCTCTGAATATCTCTGATCGGAGAAAAGCACTTGCTTCCGCTGCAAGATCTTCCAGGCAGCCATAGATTGAATCGTCCAAAGCGTCATAATTTGCTAATTCCACACAACACCTCTGCGGTTGCTTAAGCGCTCAACGACTGCGCCACCGTTTCGGGATTCTCCGCAGCGACCTTCAGCAAGGCCCGGGCAGGCCCCTCAGGACGACGGCGTCCCTGCTCCCAATTCTGCAAAGTAGAGACACTGACACCAATCATCAGGGCGAATTCAGATTGTGATTTATTCAGTTTCTTGCGGATCATCCTGATATCGGCGGGGTCCATCTGGATTCTGCGCCCTAGCTTCAGCTTGCCACGCTTGATCGCTCCAGCTTGCTTGACGCTGGCTACAAGTTGGTCAAAGTCGCGCTCATTCATACCAGATACTCCTTTACGAGTTTACTAAGTAGCTTGCACTGTCGAGGGGTGAGATCTTCCTGTCGGCTCTTGCGATAGACCCACAGCATATAAAGGACCTCGGACGGCTTGTCCCAGTAGTAGATCACACGGAGACCGCCCCGTTGGCCAGCATGCGTTAGTTTCCATCTCAATTTTCGCAATCCACCACTACCCGGAATTATCTCTCCTGATTCCGGGCGGAATAGGAGCGCGAGCTGCATTGCCCGGTAGCCCTCATCGGGTAGTAGTGTCAAGAGCTCCTTTGTGAAGATAGGGGTTTCGATGAAGACCATATACCTAAGTATGCGCCATTGACGTATAGTACGCAAGGTCTTTGCATTGGCCAGATGCCTCTGACTGCTTAACTCAGCCTCCACATAACGCGTCTGTTGGCGTTAGCACTTCTGTTGTATACTCATAACTTGCAATGTAAAGGAAACCTTAAAGATTATGAACGAAACCCGTCCCGTAATCGTGTACGACGGCGAATGCCGCTTCTGCTTGTGGAGCGTCGGCCGCATTCGCCGATTTGACCGCAATGGCCGCTTTGAGTATCTGCCGCGCCAAACGGTTGGCATCGAAGAGCGGTTTCCCATCCTCTCCAGTTCTGACTTTAACACCGGCCTGCGCCTCATTCACGCTGGTGGGCAGATCGATGTTGGGGCAGATGCTGTGTACCAGATTTATCGCCGGCTTCCGCCTTGGCACCTGTTCACCGGGGTGTACCGCATTCCGGGACTGAAACAGCTATTTCGCGCGGGCTATGGTCTCGTCGCGCGCAATCGGCATCGGTTTGGCAGGGTTGAATGCGTTGATGAGGCGTGCGAAATCCCGTACGGCGAGCGGCACAAGGGCACCTCTGAATCGGCCTCGGCCTGATTGCCCTATGACCACTCAGCGCAACGTCCTATTCCTCATCGCCGACGACTGGAGCCGCATTGCCGATTGCTACGGCAATAGCGTCGTCCACACGCCGCGCATTGACGCGTTCGCCCGCGAGGGCACGGTCTTCGAGCAAGCCTTCTGCACCAGCCCTTCGTGTGCGGTCAGCCGCGCCTGCATCCTCACGGGATACCACAGCCACAGCCACGGCCAGTACGGCCACTGCCACGGCATCCACGGCTTCTCCACGCACCCCCACATTACCTCGACACTTTCCAGCCTGAAGGCGCACGGCTACGCCACGGCTTGCATCGGCAAAAAGCACGTAGAACCGCCCAGCGTGTACCCGTTCGACTTTGAGCCTGAAGTCAATGCCAGAAACGGCGTTGAACTGGCCCGCGCCGCGCACGACTTTTGGGCCGCTTATCCCGATCAGCCGTTCTACATGCACGTGGGGTTTACCGATCCCCACCGCGCGGGTCGGGGTTTTGGCAATGAGAAACCCTACTCCGATGTGCCGGAAACCCAGTACAGCCCCGACGACGTGGTGGTGCCGCCCTATCTGCCCGATGTGCCCGACGTGCGCGCCGACCTCGCCGAGTACTATCAGGCGGTCTCCCGCTTTGACTTTGGCGTGGGCTGTCTGCTCGACGCATTGGAGGAATCGGGCCGGGCCGCCGAGACTTTGGTCATCGTCACCACCGACCACGCCATGCCCTTTCCCGGGGCCAAAGCATCCTTCTTCGACAGCGGCCACCACTGCCCCTTTATCCTGCGGGCACCGGGCATCACCGCCCCCGGCACCCGTAGCCAGTCCCTCATCAATTGGACCGATATCCGCCCCACGTTGCACGAGTGGTGCGGAGTGCCCGCGCCCGAGGATTTGCCCGGTCGCTCCCTCCTGCCGGGCCTAGCCGATCCATCCGTCCCCGACTGGGAGTACACGTTCTTTTCGCACTGCTTTCACGAGGTGGTCGATTACAATCCCTACCGGGTGCTGCGCGGACGGCGCTACAAATTCGTGCGCAACTTGGCCGCTGGTCTCACCACCATGCTGCCCACGGACCTATTCCGCTCGACCACGTGGACGGCGGTGCGGCGCGACGCGATTCCCTCTATGGGCGAGCGTCCCACCCGCCACGTGATCACGCGGGAGCCCGAGGAGTTATACGATCTAGAGGCCGACCCCACCGAGAGCGTCAATCGGATTGGCGACCCCGACTTGCAGGAGGTAGCCGCTCAGATGTGCGCTCAACTCTACCAGTTCCGCCGCGACACGGCCGATCCTTGGTTAGAAGTGGACTTTCAGGAAGGGCGCATCGAGCGCCTTGACCCTAAATGACCACTTATTTAACCTCGCCCACTTGAGTACTACTCATTCCAGAGAGGTGTCCCAATGAAAGTGTGCTGTAGCTTCACGGCATTGGTCTTCTTGCTGGGGGCCGTAGCTGTTTCGGCCCAACAAGGTTCATCCACTGCTGACAGGACCCTAGCCCCCTTCTTCTTCGTCGATACCGACGATCCATCTGTGGACCAACTGCCGCTCAAGTCGGTGGCCGCCCAGGTCCACATTGCCGGGGTTATCGCCGACGTGACCGTCGAGCAGGTGTATCGCAACGAAGGCACCCGACCGCTCGAAGCTATTTACATATTTCCAGCCTCGACCCGAGCCGCGGTGTACGGCATGGTGATGCACACCGGCGACCGCGAAATCATCGCCGAAATCCGCGAGCGCGAGCAGGCCCGGCGGGAATACGAAGAGGCGCGCGAACTGGGACAGACCGCTTCCCTTCTTGAGCAGGAACGTCCAAACGTTTTCAAAATGAACGTGGCCAATATCCTGCCGGGCGACTCCATTGCCGTGCGCCTGTCCTATACGGAATTATTGGTGCCCACGGAAAAACAGTACGAATTCGTCTTGCCCACTGTGGTCGGCCCGCGCTATTCCCCCGAGGCGGTCAATGAAATTCTAGGTCCAGACGGTGGAGAGCGCATTCCCCACCTGCACGAGGGCGAAGATCCCAACTACACCTATGCGATCGAGATGACTCTGGCCGCCGGCCTGCCCATCCAAGACTACAACTGCCCCACCCACGAAGTGATCGTCGAAAAGGACACCTCGGATGAATTGCGCCTGACCCTGGATCCAGCGGGCGGTTTTGGCGGCAACCGCGATTTCATTCTGCGCTATCAGCTAGCCGGCCAACAGGTCGAGTCGGGTCTGCTGTTGTACGAGGGAGAAGAGGAGAATTTCTTTTTACTCATGGCCCAGCCGCCCGCCCGTCCAAAGCTGAGCCAGATCCCGCCGCGCGAGTACATTTTTTTGGTCGATGTGTCCGGCTCCATGGACGGCTTCCCTCTCACAGTATCAAAGAGCCTGATGAAAAATCTACTCGGTCAGTTGCGTCCTGAGGATCGCTTTAACATCGTGCTTTTCGCCGGCAGAGCTGCGGTCTTGAGCGACCGCTCGCTGCCGGCTACTCAGGAGAATATTGACCAGGCCTGGGCCCTCGTTGACGGACAACAGGGTGCCGGTAGTACCGAGTTGCTCGTCGGGCTCAACCGGGCTTTTGGTCTGCCTTTGGTCGGCGAGGGCTATGCCCGCATCGTCGCGGTGCTCACCGATGGTTTCATAGATTTTGAAGCAGACGCCTTTAAGCTGGTGCGCCAGCGTTTAGGTCAAGCCAGCCTATTTGCCTTTGGCATTGGCTCGTCGGTCAACCGCTTCCTCATCGAGGGCCTCGCCCGGGCCGGCCAAGGCGAACCTTTTGTGGTACTGGAAGAGGGGCAGGCCCCCGACGAGGCGGCCCGCTTCCAGACCTATATCAGTAGCCCCATCCTCACTCAGGTAGAGGCGGGCTTCGAAGGCTTTGACGCGTATGAAGTGGAGCCGGCCTTCATCCCCGATATGCTCGCCGATCGGCCGATCATCGTCTTTGGCAAGTGGCGCGGCGCGGCTGCAGGCACTGTGTTGTTAGGGGGCCGCACCGGGGACCAAGCGTACGGTGCCCAATTCGACGTATCTACCGTCCAAGCCAAGCCCACCAACAAGGCACTGCGCTATTTGTGGGCCCGTCATCGCATTGACCAACTGAGCGATGATGAACAGGCCAATTACAGCGACGCCCTGCGTCCTCAAATCACGCAGTTAGGCTTGGACTACAACCTGCTCACTAAGTACACCTCCTTCGTCGCCATCGACCGCCGCATCCGCAACGAGGACGGTCTGGAGACCGTGTCGGTGCCTTTGCCTCTGCCCGAAGGCGTCGAGGACTCGGCTGTGGGAGGTGGGTTCGGTACTACTGCGGTGGAGGACGAATTTGAAATGGCGACTTGGCTCGACCGATCTTTTTACCGTCAAGACGCCTTGTGGATTGATACAGCGTTCCGGTTGGACATGCCCATTGTCGAGGTCGGTTTCGGTGCTCCAGGCCCGGATGCGTTGGCGCCTTTTGTTGGGTTGGGTCTGGATATGTTGGTGGTGATCGAGGGACAAGCGTACCGGTTGCACGCCGAGGCGGCCCGTCCCGCCATGCAGCAGAACATGCCCAACCCCTTCAATGCCTCCACGATAATCTCCTTCCAAATCCCCGCCAACATGGCCGGTCCTACGCGCTTGGTCATTTACAACTTAACTGGCCAGATCGTGCGTGTGCTGACCGATGGCCATCTTGCGGCTGGGGCGCATGTACTGGCTTGGGATGGCAGGGACGAGAGTGGCCAAGAGGCGGCCAGCGGCGTTTATATTTACCGCTTGGAAGGTGCCTCATTCGCCATCACGCGCCGCATGATGTTGCTGCGGTGAAGCCATAGAACGAAGGGTCGCCCGCGGCATCATCGAGATTGACCGCCTCTGGGCAGGTATCTATTATTGCAACCTCTAACGTATTGAAACGACAGAAGATGTACTCTGCAAACGAAGAAAGCTGGCCACAATGCTGCTTAATTTCATCCCCCTCCGATCCCTCTATCGAATAGGTTGCCTCATGGTCATTTCCGCCGGACTTGCTGCGGCCGACACCTTGCCCGACGGGCCGAGCCTGCTCCTCGAAGACCGCGACGGACGAGCCTATGTCGCCGTCCTCGGCTCCGAGGGGATCGTCGCCCGCAACGCCGCTGATGACGCCGACGCTTGGGAGGTCGTTGCCGAAGGGCGCGTCCAAGGTCTGCAAATTGCCCCCGACGGGGATTTGTGGATAGCCCGCGACGACGAGGTTCTGCGCTATCCGCGCCAGGGGGGCGAGCCGGTTTCTCGGACGCCTTCCTTCCTGGTCCAAGGGGCACCGGGACCGTTGCTGGCGACGCGGTGGGGCGATGTTTGGTGTGCCGGGTGCGGTGCGGTGCGTCGGGGCGATGCCATGTTTGAGGCTGCGCCGATCGCCCCAACCGGGTGGAAGATCACGCCAGTGTGCGACGATCCCTTCGGCAATGTGTGGGCTATTGCTGACGATGGCCAGCGGCAGGATGTCGCCGTCCTGACGGACCAACGTCCCCACGGCTGGCAGCGCCTCGACCTGCCCGCGAATCAACTCGCCGGCTCTTGGCAGGGTGCTGTCACCGACGACGCTGGTTTCGTCTGGATGGCCCTGGAGTCTTCCGTCTTGCGCGTTGATCCCCGCTCGGCTGGGCCTCATCGCTCCTTTGCCAATCCCGTCGATGCTCGCATCACCGCGATTGCGCGCGGCGGCGCTCAGATCGTAGTCGGCTTTGCCGATGGCAGCTTGCGCGAACTGACTGTGAATGTCGATGGTCCGCCGGCTTGGCGGGAGATTCAGACGGGAGGGGATGGTCCGGTGCAGGCGCTGCTGCACGCACGCTCTGGCAGTCTTTGGGTGTTGAGGGCGGGGAAAGTCCAGCGTCTCGCAGATCTTGAGCAGGCTTGGCACGCGCACTGGGACGAGCAGCCGAAGATGCCAGCGGGTAATCACGACCACATCTTTGCCCGCATTGGGGACCGTCTGTACACCGCCGGGGGCAAGACCTTCTTCGGCTGGCCCGCGTCTGAGTGGGTAAACCTCGACCACGTGTGGTCCTACCACATCCCCTCGGGTACGTGGCGCGTGGAGCCGCCCATGCTGGAGCCGGGTAAGGCTTATTCCGGCATCGCCGCCCTCGACGACGAGCTTTGGCTCTTGGGGGGCCTCTTCCGCGCTGGCAGAGGGACGCGGGCGACGGAGACCGTCGAAATTTTTGATCCCCGCACGCGGAGTTATCGCCTCGGCCCGCCGCTACCGCGCAAAGCAGGGCAAGTGGTGGCCCTCACCGTCAACGACCGGTTGTACGCCGTGGGCGGTGCCGACGACGAAAGCCCGACGACAGAAGTACTGAGCATTGGAGTTGGGGAGACGAGTTGGCGGGTTGATGCCCCTGCGCCCGGCCCGGTGTTTCAGGCGAGCGGCTGCGTGCTGAATGGAAAAATCTACATTGCCGCCGGCCCTGCGTCCCAGTGCCCGGGCCTGTTCGTCTATGACCCCGAGCAAGATAGTTGGAGCCAAATTGAGCATCCGTCGCGGCCTCCCGGCGCTCCGCTATGCACGGCCTTCAACGGCAGCGTCTGGGTCATGGGCGGACGAGGGGCCAAAAGCGGTCAGACGGCGAGTTTTGCCTACACACCGGCTACCGGCCAGTGGTATCGCGGTCCCGACTTGCCCTCGCCGGTTAGCTGGGCTGCGGCTGCTGTTGTCAACGGTCGCCTGTTGATCGCCGGTGGTGCGTACCGCGACGAGCGGGTTGGCGATTTCTTCAACACCGACCGCGTGTTCCTGCTGCGCGATAGGTAATCCTCAAAGCTACGGCAACCGCTTTTCGACGCCGACGTTAGGCTTCAAACTAAGTTGGACTCCATTCGGTACAGTGCCACCCACCTACCTGATAATTTGGGAGTCAACTCCATTTTTGTATTGATAATTTTGGAGTTGGGGTCCATTTTCTCATGGTGATGTATCGCACGTTTCGGAGAATTGTCCATGCCTTTCCAACACCGCTATCTCGAAAGCCATGTCGCAGAAGACTTGGACCAGCGCATGGTCTTTGTCGGCGGGCCCAGACAGGTGGGCAAGACCACGCTGGCGCGGTTGGTCGGCGAGGATTTCAAGGCAACGACCTATCTGAACTGGGACAACCGCGCTCACCGCCGCGCCTTGCTCGACGGGCATTGGCCGCCTGAGACCGATTTTCTCATTTTCGACGAAATCCACAAGTATCCCCGGTGGAAAGGGCTGGTCAAGGGGCTGTGGGATACTCGTCTGTCCGATCAGCGCATCATGGTCACGGGCAGTTCCCGACTCGATATTTTCCGGCGGGGCGGCGATTCGCTCTTGGGACGCTACCGCTACTACCGTCTCCATCCCTTCTCCCTGTGCGAACTAAACGCCCCCGACGCGGCCATGTCGCCCTTTCCCACCGAGCGTCCCCGCTTGATCTTTGACCAAGCGGGCGATCACTTGGACACCTTGCTCACCTTCGGCGGCTTTCCCGAACCCTGCCTTGCCGCCCGCCAGCGCACCCTCAAACGCTGGCAGAAAGAGCGCTTTGAGCGGGTATTCCGAGAGGATATCCGCGAGGCCGAAACGGTGCGTGCCTTGGCCCAAGTCGAATTGCTAGGCGGCCTAATTCCCGGACGAGTCGGCTCGCCTCTGTCGATCAGCAACTTAGCTGAAGATGTCGAGGCTAGCCCCAAGACCGTCAAGAGCTGGATCGAGTTACTGGCCCGCAACTACTATCTGTTCCGAGTGCCTCCTTATCATCGGCGCTTGGAACGGGCCCTAAAAAAAGAATCCAAGTACTATCTTTGGGACTGGTCCGAGGTGGAGGAGAAGGGCCCCCGCTTCGAGAATATGGTCGCGGCTCATCTGTTAAAATTCTGCCATTACTACGAGGACAGCCACGGCATCGACGTAGTGTTGTATTACCTGCGCGATTTGGAGAAGCGCGAAGTTGATTTCTTGGTGGTATGGGAAGGTCGGCCTTGGTTTTTGGTGGAGTGCAAGGTCGGAGCGCCCAAGGGCTTGGGACATCTGCGCTATTTCGCCGATAAACTGGGGATTGAACAGCGCTATTGTGTGACTACATCCAACCAGCACGACTACTTGGATCGCAACACCGACGTCCGGGTGGTGCCGGCTGGCAAATTTCTCATGGCCTTGGTCTGAGCGAGGCAAAGTGCGGTGCAACGCCGCCCGTCTGTTTGATTTTTGTTCTGGGAATGACGATTTTTGCGTTTAAGGCGGTCCCCTTAGGTTATCCCCAGAATATGAGCGGCCTGAAGGTCGTTATCTCCTGGTAAATCCGATAAGGAGAAATGGATAATGCGCAGTATGGTCTATCTGTCGATGCTAGCGACTTTGCTAGTCGTCCATCCTATAACAGCCCAGCCAGCAGCCCAGCTAAGTGGCAAGATAACCGATGCGGCCACCGGCGAACCGCTGCCCGGGGCCAACATTCGCCTCGTCGATACCTTGCTGGGGGCGGTCACGGATCTGGAAGGTCAGTTCGTATTGCCGGCCGTGCCTGTAGGCACCCACCAAGTGGAAATCAGTATGATCGGTTATGCCGCTCGCACCGAGACCTTGCAGGTGGTCTCTGGCGAGCAAGCTCGCTTGACCGCCGCCCTGACTCCTAGCCCCGTACACATGGGCGAAATGCTGATCCAAGCCGACCGGGCCTTTTCCGCGGCCTCCTCGCGGGCGGTGCGCCAATTTGACTTGCAAACCCGGCCCAATCGCACGGCCCATCAGATGCTGCAATTGACCCCCGGCCTCATCATCGCCCAACACGCTGGCGGCGGCAAAGCCGAACAGATTTTTCTGCGCGGTTTTGACGCCGACCACGGCACGGATGTGGCCATCTCGGTGGATGGGGTGCCCGTGAATATGGTCTCCCACGGCCATGGGCAAGGCTACGCCGACCTACACTTCCTCATTCCCGAAGTCGTCGAGCAACTGGACGTTAAGAAAGGGCCGTACTTTGCCGAATTCGGCAATCTGGCTACGGCCGGGGCCGTCGCCTATCGCACCCGCGACCACCTCGACGGCAACGTTATTCAACTCGAAGGGGGTGGGTTCAATACGGCCGAGTACACCATGCTCTACCAGATTCCGCTGGCCGATACCGAGCAAAGTGCCTATTTCGCGGGCAAGTACTACCACACCGATGGCCCGGTCAATCGACCCCAGGGCCTGCAGCGCCTCAATCTCTTCGGCAAGTACCACAACCACCTCTCCGACCGCTCCACCCTTACCTTGACCACCAGCGGGTTTAGTTCGGCTTGGGACGCCTCCGGGCAGATCCCACAACGGGCCGTAGAACAGGGCCTCATTGATCGCTGGGGTGCTATTGATGATCTGGAAGGAGGCACCACCGGCCGCCAAGATTTCCACGTCAATTTCCACGTTCAAGAGGCTGGCACGAGTACCTTCGATCTGCAGGCCTACTTGGTTAGCTATCAGTTTAAGCTGTTTTCCAACTTCACCTTCTTCCTCGACGACCCCGAGCGCGGCGACACCATCGAACAGACCGATGATCGCCAAGTTACCGGGATCAACAGCCGGTATTCCTTCTTCCACAACTGGGGGCCGTACTTGGCTCATACCTCGATAGGGGGCGGTCTGCGCGCAGATAATGCGGCCGTGGGGTTGTGGAAAAGCCCGGACCGCCAACGCCTAGCGTCGCTGGTTAATGCCGATGTGGTGGAGCGCAACCTGTTCCTGTGGATCCAAGAGGAACTTGCTTTCACCCCGCACTTGAAAATGATCCTAGGGCTGCGCGGCGATTATTTCACTTTCAATGTTGACGACCACCGCGAAGGGTTTCCCAGCGAGTTGCCCCACGCTTCGGGCTTTGCTCAAGCCTCCATACTCAGCCCGAAAGCAACCTTGGTGTATAGCCCCAGCCGCGCCGTGGATCTTTTTGCCAATGTCGGCACTGGCTTCCATTCCAACGACGCCCGCAACAACGTCATTGACGCCCGGGCCTCGCAAATCCGTCGGGTCATGCGGCGCGATGGGCACAGCGAGGCCGACGTTGCCGTTGAGTTAGCGGGACGCTATATCGATCCGGGCCACCTCGAAGAAGGAACCTTGCCGCGGGCGGTAGGAGCCGAAACCGGCCTGCGGACTCGGTTGTTTGAACGGCTGAACGTGGGAGCGGCTCTGTGGTGGCTGGATCTAGAGAGCGAATTCGTCTTTGTCGGCGATGCTGGCACCACTGAGGCCAGCGGCAGAACCCGGCGGGCGGGGCTAGATCTGGAAGCCCGTCTGCAACTGCATCCGTGGCTGTGGGCCGATGTGGACCTCAATCTCGCTCGGGGTGAGGCCGTGGACGAACCCAACGACGCCAATGAGATCCCGCTGGCCCCCCAACGTACCTCTACCGGAGGCTTGACTTGGTACCATCCCAATGGCGTAGAAGGCGGCTTGCGCTACCGCCACATCGGCGACCGGCCCGCCAACGAGGACGGCAGTATCACGGCCAAGGGCTACACTGTCGTCGATTTCAACGGAGCCTATCGCCTCGGCGATTGGCGGTTTAATCTGGGCGTAGAGAACGTGCTGAATACAACGTGGAACGAGGCGCAGTTCGACACTGAATCGCGGCTGCGGGACGAAGAGGAACCTGTTTCGGAGATCCACTTCACCCCAGGGAATCCCGTCAATTTATGGCTGGGGGCGAGTTTTTCGTTCTAAGTGCGGAACAGAAATTGGCTCCTGTTCATCCGGGGGAAGTCTTGTTAGAAGAGTTCCTCAAGCCGATGAATCTCAGTCAGAACCACCTCGCGCTTTCCATCGGCGTACCACCCCGACGTATCAATGAGATCGTGTTAGGGAAAAGAGGCATTACTGCTGATACCGCTCTGAGACTCGCTCGCTACTTCAACATGTCCCCCCAATTCTGGATGGGCATTCAGATGGACTATGCACTGGATGTAGCAGAAGACGAACTAGCGGACCGCTTGGAGCGAGAGGTGCGGCCGCGCCTAGAGAGAGGATAGGGCTATAATTGGAGGGTATTATGAGCAAGATTAACACAGCGGTGATAACCGGACAACATGCCTTTGATGTACCGGGATTTCACGGGTTGTTCAGGAGCATTTCCGAAATTGATTTTTATCTACAGGATTTGGAGAACTTTGCTGCAGATGCAGGCAGAAAGTATGAAAGTTTTAGCGTGGGCTCGGCAGTACAAGAACGCCCGCGTGTTTTGTTGTCAGTCAGGTCACGACAACCAGGTCTTTGCCGACCCAAATTTTCGCACGGTTATTGCGCGAGGAATTCAGTGGCTGGCGGGAAGAATCTAGGGGCGGAATGCGGACGTTGAGTATTCAAGGCCTACCTGACAAGAGAAGGCAAAAAGTCCTCGTCCACGATTGGCCTGAGCCGGAGGGACCAACCGGCAACGAAGTCAAGACCGAGACGATCTACTCCGGGATAACAAACGGCACCGAACGCAATCAACTGATCGGTGGCAACTACGCTCCCAAAGATGAACAACTGCCCACCGGCGGCAACGGCTACCAAAATGTGGGACGGGTGATTGAGGTGGGGCCCGATGTCAGCGAACTACAGGTTGGGGATGTGTTGTATATGAGCGCCGTCCATGCCGAGTATGTCGTGATGTCAGAAGATGGCTTGCTCATCAAGCTGCCCGACTCGATCGACCGCAAGGAGGCGGCGCTTTTCGGGATGACCAGTGTCGCCATGCGCACCTGTCGCAATGCCGAGTTGCAGATGGGAGAACGGGTGTTGATCGTGGGGGCTGGCATCATTGGTCAGGTCGCCGCACAGATTGCTACTGGCATGGGAGCGCGCGTCGCGCTTTGCGACATCGATGCCAGCCGGCTGGAGCTTGCCGAGCAGATTGGTACGGCTGAAACCGTTGTGAATGTTGCAGGGGACGGATGGGGAAAAGGGATCGCCGATGGGACGTTTGATGCGGTGATTGACTTTGCTGGCGTGCTGGGTATGGAGGATCAGCTTATTAATGCTGTGCGCCAGCGCGGCCGGGTTGTATTCATCGCGGGACGGGACAAAGTGACCTATACCTTTAATCTTGGTCAGGGACGCGAGATCCAGCTAAAACAAAACAGTCATTTTGATCGCGATGACCTGCAAAATCTGTGTCGTCTGGTCGAGCGGGGGTTGGTGAAGATTGCGCCTTTAATCCGCGACGTCGTCCCGGTAAGCGAAGCCAAGCGCATCTACGACACATTGCGGGATACGCCCGATGAATTGTTGGGGACGGTGTTTGTATGGTGAGGGGGTTTGGTCGTCGGCTACTGGACTTGCCCGAGGCGGTAAGGGCTATAACTCGTCAGGGCGCGACGACCTGCTTGAGTTGATCTTCGAAGTTGTCGCTTATCCTGTATATCCATTTACGTCCACCCGTGTACTTGACGATTAATCCCATTTTGTCGAGAGCACGGAGGTCGGTGCGTGCCGTCTCGTATGTGACGTTGTGGGATCGCTGGTGCCCATCTATGGTGTACGAGGCGTCGGGGTGCTTCAGCATGTGTCCCAACAGAGCCACTTGGCGATGGTTTAGCACCAAGGCCGCATCAGAACCTCGGAGCATGGCCTCCAATTTACTCGTCTCTTTGGTCTTGCGCGCCAAGTACGCGTGCAAGAGGCGGATCGAGTCTAGGATCACCCGCAGTTTATAGTCGAGGAAATACGTGACGTCGTTGTCGTCGATCTCGGAGAACACGTACGCGCGAACGTACTGAGGAGGTGCTTTCTGAATGACCGCTGAAATGGAGAGGAACTCGGTCAGCCAGTACCCCGATCTCGCCATGGACCAGTAGAACAGTGCTCTTGCGGTCCGTCCGTTTCCATCTACAAACGGATGGTCGTAGCCGACCATGAAGTGAAGGAGGATGGCTTTGATGACCGGATGCAGGAATTGATCGTCCTCGGTGCGTCCATTGGCGAAATCCAAGAGCAATTCGATGCGGTCGCGGAGCTGACTGGCGTCCGGGGGCGTGTGCACGACCTCGCCGTCGCGCTGGTCCACCACAGCGACCACGTCGGCCGGCCGCCGGAGCCGCCCGACCGCATCGGGATCAAGCGTCCCTTCCGTCAATGTCCTTTGCAGGTCCATGAGCATGGAGACTGTCAGCTCTTCGTCGATGTTTTCGCGTAGAAACTCCATGCCCGAGTAGTTGTTGACGATCATCCGTTCGCTGTTGTCGCGTGGCGGGCGGCCTGATCTCAGCAGCTCCTTGGCAACCCGGCGGGTCGTGACGGCACCCTCTAGCTGGCTTGACGTGATCGCCTCTTCGATCAGAGAGTTCATTATATACCGTTCGCGGGAGCCGCTGTTGACCGCGTCGCCGTGGGGAACCTCGATTCTCCCGCTCGCGTCCCGATCCACCTGATGGAGCCGACTGTACAGGTTCCCCGTATCGCTGAATGAGAACGGCCTACCGCGAGTGTCCTTGAATGGCAGCTCGTGCCGCGAAACCATGCGCTTGAACTTGACGGCAGTCCACCAGTCAAGACTCGTAAACCCTGCCGGAGGAGGTAGGTGACGAAGCTGGTCCCAATGCAGGTACCTGTCCTTGGTCAGGCTGCCAATGTCCGACCTTAGCAGCCTGACCAAATCATTTGGTTCGTATGACGAGACCAACTTGTCGAAAGGCTTAGGGTTTCTGGGCATTCTCATGGCTGAAAGCGTGCTTCCATCTGACGGGGATCGGCGGCGAAAGGGCGTGAGTTGCTGCTTCCGGATGACGAAATACTAATTAATTACTAATTTGGTCAAAATTAGTAATTAGCACAAGCGACGGTGCTGTGCGAATGTTGGATCGGTATGTCCAACTCACCCCACGCCCGCCAGCGCCTCGCCCAACACCCGCACCTGCTCCTCCTCCCCGGCATTGACCGTAAACAAACACCCATCGCACCCATGCCCCACCACTGCCTCCCCCAAAGCTCGTACCAATTCAGGAGCTGCTCCCGCTGAAAGGGGCGGATACAGCGGCACCGCCCCACTAGTCTGCGCTTTTAAGCGGGCCACTTCTCGCTCGTACAGAGCTGCGATAGGCAAAGGCCCTTCCGCCACCCCCGCCACAGTCTCCGGCAAGTCCAGATCCTCCATCCCGAATATACGCCACACCAGCGCCAACACCTCGCTTTCGTCCAGCCCTTGAGCGCGCCGACACAAAGCCGCAGTCCACTCCCGCGCCAAGTTGGTCACCCCGGTCGCCCAACCCACCACGCCTCCGTGCGAACTCCCGCCCGTAAGAAAATCCGTCGCCTCTTCCCACTTGCCGTACCAATGCCCGCCCAACAGTCCTGTGGAGGCGGGGAATACATCGCTGCCAAAGACCTTATCGCGGCCCCCTGCTGCTTGGACGGCGGCGCGAAATTCCCCCATGCGATCGGCTAGTATATGGGCGCGAAACTGCACCCAATCGAGCACGGCTCCATCTTGAGCCAACAACCCCAGAAAATCCATCAAACCCGGATGTCCCGCAGCCAAGGCCCGCACTTCGGTCGGAGTCAATTGCTGTAAACGCTGGCGCAGGGCCAGTACGCCGCGCCGCATAGCCGCAAAATCGTAGCCCAAGCGCACGGCTTCGTCCTCGCAGTTGGCACACCCGCAAGCCATCAGGCTGTGCACATTGGCTGGGGCCGGATAGCGGGCGTGATCCACGTCAAAACCGTCGATAGCGTAGCGCTGCACTGCTTCCACCAAGCAGTCGCGCGTCCACTCGTTGATTGCCCTATGGCTCGGACACAGGCCAATGCCCCACTCCTCATAGCGTCGATCCAATGGCTGCCCCTCCAGATCGCGCAGGGCAAATTCGGGATAGACCTCGCCGCCGTAGCTCCACAAGCCGATGTGCCCCCACACCTCAATCCCCGTACTTTTGCACGCCTCGATGACGCGCTGCAAGGGCGCATCGTCAAAGCCGCTAATAATCCCGGCCACCGGCGGGTAGATGCCCTCCGCCCCGCGCGGCCAAGCATCGAGACGCTCGCGCCAGTCCTCAAAAGGCCCGCGCTGGGCCAACTCCGCCGAGGCGCTGAAGCCCGAGGTATGGCACACTGGACTTTCGGGCATAATCGTCGTCAGGCCGACGGCGTCCTTGAGCTTTTGCAGAGACTCGGGATGCTCGGCCACGTATTCTGTCTGGCAAAACCAGATGCGGCGGGATTTATGCGTGGACGTCATACTTTGTCTGGCTCCATCCAGGAGAGCAATTGACGCACAATGCGGAAGGTCAGCCCCCACAACACTGGGCGGTCCGGCCCCAACAGGTCGAGCGCAGGAAATACCTGCTCTTCGCCGCGACGTCGCAGCCGGTACTGGGTCCTCTTACCTGAATCGCGCAATTGGTCGGCTCCCGCCCAAAAGGCCGATTCGATCTCGTGGTTGAGGGTCAAAGCCGCTGGCGTCTCCAACCGATAGACGAAACCAGATACCACCACCGGCAGCATGTGTCCGGTCAAGTCATCGACCTGGCCCCAATACTCAGCCGCGGACAGATCGAGCCCGACCTCTTCCAGAGTTTCGCGCTCGGCCGCAGCTCGCGGCGATGGGTCGTCCGCCTCAATGCGCCCGCCGGGAAAGGCGATGTGTCCCGACCAAGGATCGTCCGGGTGCTGGGCGCGTTCGATAAAGAGCAACTGCAAGCCCTCTGGCGTCGGCCCCAAGACCACGGCCACTGCGGCTCGCGTCTTGTCCGTAGAGCCGACCAAGAGGGGTTGGTGCTGGGCGAGCCCGACCTGTACCGCAGCCCAAGCGCCTAGATCCACGACCGCTTCCAATCGCTAAATGTCGTCAAAAGGATAGAGTTTGCGGTCCAGCCGCTTAAAGGCCAAGTTGGCATCAGCCGGCGCGTGTACTGACGGTTCGGAGATCACTTGGATCTGGCCAGCCCACGGCTCAAAACCTGCGCGGAAGTGGGCCGCGGACTTGACGCCGACATAGCGCATCTGCTTCGGGTCTAAACCCAAGGTGCGGGAAAACGCCGTGCAAAACGGTTGCTCGCGCTTGTTCACCAACAGCGCGTGTACCCCGCCTTGGCGGATGTGGGCCGAGGGTCCCATGGTGCCATCTAGGCCGGCGTACATCGGCCCGTCGTAGCGAAAGCGGCCGTCGCTCAAAGCCACCACCTCGGCTCGCATAGAGCAAGGCTCGCCTTGCAACGAGGACGCCTTGCCGCCGACCTCTAAATCGAGCACCGCACCGACGCCTGCTTGGTGGCAAGCGGCCACAGCTGCGGGATCGACGATGTACAGGACGCAGGCGTCTTGCAGATCGGCTGCTAAAAAAGTCTGCAACAGCCCGGTACTGTCGCCGGGCGAACCGCCGCCGGTATTGTCGTTGCGGTCGGCTAAGACTACGGGATAGCGACCCTGTTTGTCGGCCTCTTGCAGTGCCTCTGCGGTAGAAGGCATGGGTGCCTGCCAATCGGCCCGGCGCTCCCAGAGCCAAGCGGCCAACTCGTCGGCGCAGGATTGGGCTAGGGCGGGGTCGTTGTCCGTGGCCACGTACACGGAAGCGCCCATATCGGGGATGTCGGCCAGAGGGAAACAGGTGGCTATGGATCCGCAGATTACGCCGGGCCGCGCCTCGATTCGGTGCAGGTATTCGATGGCTTGGCGCATGGGCGGATGGGCCGTCACTTGGTTCATACCCCAGACTAGGGGGAGCTGGTGCAAGGCCATGGTCGGCCGCACGCCTTCCCGCACCATGCGCACCAGCACATCGGCGCACTCGCGGCCCCTCGGTGCCATGTCGATCTCTGGATAGGTCTCCCTCCCAATCAGCACATCGGCGGCCTCGATCATGGCGTGGGAGACATTGGAGTGGATGTCTAGCTGCCCGACGATGGGCATGTCCGGGCCGACCAAACGGCGCACTGCGGCGAGGATATACCCTTCGGCGTCGTCAATGCCCTCGGCCACCATGGCCCCGTGCAACTCCAATAAAACCCCGTCGATAGCCCCCGCTGCCTCGATGCCGTCGAGCAGTTCGCCTACGAGCCTGTCGAAAATGGGGCGGGGCGTTGGGGAGCTGGGAAAAGCCTCGGCTAACATCGTTGGCACTGCTTCAAAGCCGTGCGCCTCGGCTCCTTCGATGAAACCGCCGATGGGCGTATTGACCCCGGCAAAGCGCTCGACGATTGCCGCTCCGTGGAGATAGCTGCGCTCCCGGAAACTGTCCAGCGTGGTGGCTACGTTCGTGAAGGTGCTGCTCTCGTGGGAAATGCCTCCGATGGCTACGCGCATCTGCTGCTCCTTTCCGTTTTTTGCCTTTGTCGCTTCGATTCCGACAGGCGGGCGAAGACTTCGTCTGCTGTCATGTCCTCAATGTGCAGCCGCTTGTTCCGCGCCTTGTGTCCCCGGACAATATGCACCTTGCCCTTGGCGACCTTGAGCCGCTTTGCTAGCAGCGCCACTACCGCGTCGTTGGCCTTGCCGCCCTCTGGGGCTGCTGTTACCCGCGCTGTTACTTTGTCGCCGTTGACTTCGACGCTATTGCGCCCGGACTTGGGCTGCACTCTGATGTTGAGTTCCATGCGAAGTGCTTGCTAAATCGACGCGAACCAGTTCTTGTCCACTTCTACGACCTCGACCATCTTCGCGGACACGCCGAGTTTGAGTTCCTTCATTTTGTCCATTAGCAATTCGCCGTCAATCAAGTCTATCGGCGTCGCGCCATCCCGGGTGGCTTCTCGTTGCGCCTCTATTGTGAAGCGGCCTGTCGTCAGGATAAAGCCCTTTTCCGCTCGTCCCACCATCGCGCCGCGGAAGTCCCTGACTACGCTCGCGCCAACGCTGCCGCTGTAGCGCTTGCACTGGAACAGTACGGGAAAGCTAATCAGCCCCGCGAGGCGGATTATTCCATGCCCGTCGATCCCACCGTCGCCCGATTTTCCCGTGACCTCAACCTCGATAAAGCCCGATTCACGCAACAGCCTTTGGCACAAGCGTTCGAATGCGTCGGGAGGGATATTGCGGAGGGTGTCGAGCAAATCCTCGCGCCAAGAAGCAGTTTCATCTGCGGGGTCTTCGGCTGAGTTTTCGATTTCTTCGGCTGGGGTGTCTTTCTTAGTTTCGGCTTGTTTGCGAGCTTGCCTCGATTGCCGGACAAATCTAATAGCTTCTTTAGGATCAATACGTTGTGTCTCTCGTCCTTTAGCAGTAAGAGACCACACCCACACGCTTCTCTTTGAACTCTCAATCAGACCGTAATTTTTGAGATAGGTTCTCGCCCATGCTAATTGGTATTCTAACTCCGTCATACTTGTTTGCCCGTGGGGGGCTTGGATAATGGCAGCAGACAGGCCCATATCTTCAATTACTCGATTGGCGATTTCGCGCTTGGAAGCACTACCCCCAAGCACATGGAGCGCAGTAAGCGTAGGATTTAATAGATCAGGATACTTCGGAACGTCATCTACATTGACATTCTCAGCCATCGCAAAAACTCCTTTTCAGAATTGTCCCCGTCGCCTTACCGCCTAATGTGCGGCGCTTCCATCACGGCCCGCTCCTCCTCGGTCATGTCTTCGATGTACTCGGAATACGTCGTCTGGTGCGCGCCCGAGCCGTAGGACAGGGTGCCTGGGCTGAACTTGTACAGCAGTGCCCGCCGCTCGTGTGCGGCCGTCCACGGCAGCGTGCCGTGCGTCAAGGTCTCGGTGAAGATCACTGCGTCGCCGGCTTTGCCGTTTACTTCGAGCACGTGCTCTTGGTGCTGTTCCCACTTAATCATGCTCTTTGGACAGGCGAGGTTGGCCTTGTGGCTGCCCGGTATTACGGCCACGCCCCCATCGCCCGGCCCCTCGTCGGCTAGCAGATACTCGACCACGGTTAGCCCGGTGAAGATGCGGTCGTTCTTAAAGAAGTACACTTCCGATATATCCCCGCGCTCCACCCCACCGCCGTGCAAAAGCCCGCCCTCGCAGCCTGTGTCCATGGCGATTAGCCCCGGCCCGTGGTCGAGGCGATACCCCCGCCCCAAGATTTCTTCGAGATAGGGCTTGATGCGAGGGTGTACCAAGAGCTTGCGAAACGGCTCGCACCAGGGCCGATCCCAGGCGAGCATACCGCCGAGGTCTTTGCGCCGCGAGGTGCCTTGCATCGTCTTCGAGTCGCCGGACAGCGGGCGGTCGATCTCGCTCATAAGGTCGCGGTGGCGGTCGATGCCGGCGTTGAGCGCGGCCACCTCCTCGGGGGTCAGCACGTCTTTGAGGACCAAATAGCCCGTCAGGTCAAAGAGATATCTGTCGTCTGTGTTCATGGGGTGGCTCCTTTGGAGAAAGGTAGGCTGAGAAGATGGCAAATTAGCGGGCGGCAGAGTAGCCCATAATCGCTAATTTTCCGTAATTATTGCTCATGATTACGCTATCCAATGTCGGCAAGTTCTACGGCGAGCAGACGCTCTTCGCCAAAGTGTCGCTCCAACTCAACGCCGGCGAGCGCTACGGCTTGGTGGGAGCCAATGGGTCCGGCAAGACCACGCTCCTCAACATGCTGTCCGGCGACATCGAAGCCAGCGAGGGCGCAATCGCTGTTCCGCAGCGTATGCGTTTGGGGGTCTTGCAACAGGATCAGTTCCTCTACGAGGACGAGTCGATTCTCAATGTCGCGCTGATGGGCAATGAGGCGCTGTGGGAGGCGACGGTCGCCAAAGAGCGGCTTCTCGCCGCGTCCGCCGATGAATTCGACGCCGACAAGTTCGCCCAACTCGAAGAGACCTTTCTCCACTGCGATGGGTACACCGCGCAAGCCCGGGCCGGTACGATTTTGGAGGGTCTCGGACTGCCAGCCCACATTCACGACGACCCACTCTCAACGCTGTCCGGTGGCTTCAAGCTGCGGGTCTTGCTCGCGCAGGTGTTGGCCAGTGCCCCGGATGCGTTGCTGCTCGACGAGCCGACCAACCACCTCGACATCCTCTCGATCAGATGGTTAGAGACCTTCCTGTGCGACTTTGCCGGGCCAGTGGTGATCATCTCGCACGACCACCGCTTCCTCGACAACATTAGCACCTCTATCCTCGACATTGACTACGAAACGGTCCAACTCTATCGGGGCGACTACACGGCCTTCCTGCAAGCCAAGCAGGCCGAGCGCACGCGGCGGGAAAAGGAAATTGCCAATCGCGAACGCGAAATCGCCCATCACCAGCAGTTCGTGGATCGCTTCCGCGCCAAGGCGACCAAGGCCCGGCAAGCCCAGAGCAAGCTGCGGCTGATTGAGAAGCGGGAAGAGGAGATGGTCGAACTGCCGCGCAGTTCGCGCCGCTATCCGGTTTTTCGCTTTGAGCAGCGGCGCGCTAGTGGGCGCGATGTGCTTGCGCTCAAAGGCGTCAAAAAGGCGTTCGGCGACAACGAAGTGCTGCACGGAGTCGATCTGCTCGTGCAGAAGGGGGATCGCGTGGCGATTATGGGGCCGAATGGCATCGGCAAATCAACGCTGCTCAAGATCGCGATGGGTGAGTTGGCCGCTGATGTTGGGGAAGCCGAGTGGGGGTACGAAGCCCATCCTGGATACTTTGCTCAGGACCATCGCGAACAGCTCAGCCCTGCCAACCAAACGGCTGAGGATTGGGTGTGGGAGTGCTGTCAGGACCAGGGCCTCGGCTTCGTGCGCAGTCAGATGGGGCGGATGCTCTTTACTGGCGACGACGGCAAGAAGCGCTTGGGTGCGCTTTCGGGTGGCGAGGCGGCGCGGCTCGTCTTCTGCCGGCTGGCCATTGCCCAACCCAATGTGCTGGTTTTAGACGAGCCGACTAACCACCTCGACCTTGAATCCATTGAGGCGTTAGTCGAGGGATTGAAGAACTATCCGGGTACGCTGCTCATCGTCTCGCACGACCGCTGGTTCATCAGCCGCCTAGCCACGCGCATCGTCGAGATCAAACCCGAAGAGATTTTCGACTTCCGCGGTACGTACGAGGAGTATGTCCACTTTTGTGGCGACGACCACCTCGACGCGGATCAAGTCATTCTCAAGGCTAGGCAGGCGAAGAAGAAAAAAGAGGAGACTAATTCATCGCCAGCCCCGCGCTCCAACCGCAAGGGAAAAAACAAGCAGCGTCGCACTGCGGCCCAGCAAGAAAAGCGCATGGCGCGCATCGAGAAAGCAGAAACTCGGCTGGCGGAAATCGACGCTTTGCGCTGCGAGCCAACGTATTACGCAAAGACCCCGCCCGACCAGATCAAGGCCCTCGAATGCGAACACGCGGATATCGAGCGCGAGTTGGCGGCCCTGTTGGAAGAGTGGGCGGCGGTCGAAGAAACCATAGATAAAGGAGACCCATGAAACGCAAAAACATACCGACCAGTAGCCCGTTTGGCGCGGAGTTTGGTTATTCGCGCGCCGTGCGCGTGGATCGTCACGTCCACGTCGCCGGCACCTGCGCCCAGCCGCCGCATGACCAAGGCGATGCGTACGAGCAGGCCAAGGGTGCGTTGGGGATCATCGCCAAGGCGCTTGAGGAGACCGAAGCTAGCCTAGAAGACGTGGTGCGGACGGTGGTGTACATCACGGATGTGGCCCACGCCGATGGCGTCACCCGCGCTCACCGCGAGGTGTTTGGCGAGATTTTGCCGGCCTCGACCTTGGTCGTCATAGCCGCGCTGCTCAAGCCGCATCTGGTCGTCGAGATCGAAGCGTACGCCATTTTGCCCAGCGCGTGAACAAAGATAGCCAAGTCCTGTCCATCGGCGTGTTGGGCTGCGGCCCCATCGCCCAATTCGCCCACTTTGAGTCGTGCATCAAGGCCCGCAATACGCGCCTGTACGCGCTCTGCGATCAAGCGTCGGATTTAGTCGAGCGCATGGCGGTCGTTCACCAGCCGGAGAAGACTTACGCCGATTTTGCCGACATGCTTGCGGATCCGCAGGTGGAAGCGGTCGTCATCGCCACGGCCGATCAGTTCCACGTCCCACTCAGCTTGCAGGCGCTGGCGGCTGGCAAACACGTCTTTGTGGAAAAGCCGCTGGGAACAAGCGTGGAGGAGTGCGAGGAATTGCGCCGGGCCGTGGCCGATTCGGGCTGTACGCTCCAAGTCGGCCACATGAAGCGCTTTGATCCCGGCATTGCTTTTGCCCAGCAGTTCATCCGCGAGGAAATGGGATCGCTATTGGCCCTGAAGGCTTGGTATTGCGACTCGACCTATCGCTACACTATGACCGACAACCTCCAGCCTCTGCCGCTGCGCAGTGAAGCGGCGCGCAAACCAGCGGGCGATCCCAAGGGCGACAAGCGGCGCTACTTCATGCTGACTCACGGCTCACATCTCATCGACCTAGCCCACTTTTTGGGCGGCTCGCTCGCGGCCGTGCGCGGGCGGTGCAAGGAGATGTTCGGGGCGTATTCTTGGTTTGTCGAAGTGGAGTTTGCCAACGGCGGTCAGGGGCATCTCGACTTGACGGTCGCCGTGCGCATGGATTACCACGAGGGTTTTCACATCTACGGGGAGCACGGCAGCGTCGTCGGCAAAACCTACCTGCCGTGGTTTTTGAAATCCAGCGATGTCGAGTGCTTCTCCACGCGCGATGGACAATATCGCCGGCCGCTAGGAGCGGACGCGCATTTTTACCGGCTGCAACTCGAAGGTTTTGCCGATGTGATCCTGCACGGCGCGCCCCAGATGGGGGCCGATGTGGAGGATGGAACTCAAACGATGCGGGCCATGGCCGCCATTGCCCGCTCGGTCGCAAGCGGCGATTGGGTCCGCTTGGAGACCGTCACCGGCGGCGTATAGTGCCTATGTCTTCGACTGGTCCTCGTTTATGGCCCCTCTATCTGCTCGGCGGCATCGTCGTCTTAGCGCTCCTGTGGATCTGGTTGCCCGAAGCCCCCCATCGACAGCGACAGATGATGAGCACTATGGCCACCTTCATGCTCGCCATTTTCTTCGCGTTGCTCTGGTTGCTTTTTGCGTCGCGGCTAGCTTGGGGGCGGCGTCTGCGCTATTTCGGCGGTGCCGGCATCGTCATTGCGCTTGGTGTTGGACTTTTTCGCATCAAGGGTATGAGCGGTGACTTTGTACCCGTCCTCGAATGGCGGTGGAGTACTGAAGGCGAAGCCACTGCGGTTGAAGGAGGGGACGCCACCGCGCTCGACGCCCGCGATTGGCCGCAATTTCTCGGCCCCGAGCGCAACAACCGCCTGCGCGGCGTCCACCTCGAGCGCGACTGGACCAAGCACCCGCCGCGCGAAGTCTGGCGTCGCCCCGTCGGTGCAGCTTGGTCCTCCTTTGCCATTGTCGGTGGCCGGGCCGTAACGCAGGAGCAACACGGCCCCGAGGAGCAAGTCGTCTGCTACGACTTGGCCACGGGCCGCAAGCTCTGGCAACACGCCGATTCGACCCGCTACGAGACCGCCATAGCCGGCATCGGCCCGCGCGCTACGCCTACCATCGCTGGAGACCGGGTTTTCACGCTAGGCGCTACTGGCACCCTCAACTGCTTGGAGTTGGACAGTGGGAAGTTGGTTTGGTCGCGGGACATTATCTCCAGCAACCAAGCGAAGGCCCAGATGTGGGGCATTAGCTGTTCGCCGTTGGTCCTCGACAGCTTGGTCGTGGTCAGTGCCGGAGGCCCGGATGAGCGCTCGCTCGTGGCCTATCACCGCCAAACCGGCGCGTTTGTCTGGGGCGGGGGCACGGACAAGGCCGGCTTCAGCTCGCCGCGTCTGGTCACGTTGGCTGGACGCGAGCAGATCCTGATTTTCAACAGCTACAGCGTCGTCGCCCACGATCCGCACAGCGGAGTTCCCCTTTGGCGTCAGCCCTGGGATCAGGTCGAATGCGTTGCCAACCCCCTGCCCTTGCCCGGGGACCGGGTTTTGGTCTCCAGTGGCTACGGCATTGGTGCCAAGCTGTATCAAGTGAACGCCGCGCCCGACGGCGGCTTGACGAGCGATATGGTCTGGAAAAGCCCCCGGCTCAAGGCCAAATTTGCCAACATGGTCTATCGCGATGGTTTTGTCTATGGCCTCGACGATGGGGTACTGGTCTGCCTCGACCCGCAAGACGGCAAGCGCCGCTGGAAGCGCGGGCGCTACGGCCACGGCCAGCTCATCCTGATAGACGACGTCCTGCTGATAATGAGCGAATCGGGCGATGTGGTGCTGGTCGAGGCCCGCCCCGACCGCCACGTCGAACTGGCGCGAATGACGGCCTTCGGTGGCAAAACCTGGAATCCCCCGGCCTTTGCCACCCCCTATCTGTTGGTGCGCACGGACAGCGAGGCTGCCTGTTATGAGTTGGCGCTGGCAGATGGTGCCCAGGCGCGGCACTTCTGACTTTTAACAGACGTTAGGCATCTACGCCGAACCGATAGGTGTAGGGGCGTCCCTTGTGGGCACCCATGCTACACGGCGTATTCAGCCTGCGGGCTCTTAAAAGGGCAACCACAAGGGTTGCCCCTACAAGGCGTAACTTTTAATACCGGTCACTTGTAAGGAGGAAGTCGTGGAAGACTATTCGCACATTCAGAAGCCGGATTTGGGCTACCGCTATGAGTTTGCCACCGACGAGCTCGACGCGATGGACGAATGCTTGGCGGCGCACGGTTTCGCGATAATCAAAGATGCGTTGCCGCCGGAGATCGTCGCCAAGCTCAAGCAGGCGGTGTGGGACGGCACGGACCCGGAGCGCACGTTGCAGCCGGGCGAGAGCCGGACGCGGCACGCTTGGATCGAGTCCGGTCCCGGCGCTTGGGAGGTGCTCGACTACGAGCCTTTCATGGAGATTCACCGGCACCTGATCGGCACGGATGAACTAACGCTCCACCGCTCGGCTGCCATCATCCGCCGGACCGGCTCGGCTCCGGTAGGGTGGCATACCGATTGGTGTGGCTATTCGACCGAGATCAAGCACTCGGGCGACGTTCTCAATCGCGGGCTGTGGCCGTCGGGCAAGTGGTTCTACTTGACCGGTTCGCGGCCCGAACACGGCGGCCTGTGCGTCATTGAGGATTCCCACGTTGAAGATTGGGAAGGGCCGGAGGGATTCTGCATGACGGCTGATCGGCGCTCCTTTTATCCAGAGGGCACGGAGGAACGCGGGTACAACGGCTTCGACATCCCCGGCCTCGTCCCCCTGTTCACCAACGGCGGCGACATGATCGTCTTCGCCCATCGCACGTATCACGGCGCGTTCCCCAACCGGATCGAAGAAACGCGCCTCTCCTGCGGCATCGGCTTCCGCGCCCGCAACCACCGCATCGACATCCCCTGGGAAATCCCCGAGGAAGGCCAGTGGTTTTTGGCCAACCTACCCGATCACTTGCGCCGTTATACGGATGGATACACGAGCATCAATTTGGCGTGGCAGGGGTGAGCGGAGTTTCCCGTCCCATGACAACTGACTAGGGCTAATCCTCGCGGCGTGGACGGACCACGGTTTCACCGTCTGGTTCGATGAGGGGGTGGTGGTAGATGTAGGGCGGTTCGAGTACTGCCTGCTGCGCCTCGGTCAATTCCGATACCCATGCTGGCTGCGTGACCTCGTACGTGCCGCCCGCGTAGTGCAGGTACTTTGGCGTGTAGCGGTAGAGCAGGGCGCGGCGGTCGTGGTCCGCCTGCCAAGGCAGGGTGCCGTGCAAGGTGTTCTCGCTGAAGATGACCATATCGCCGGCCTTTAGAGGCACTTGGTACACGACCTCTTGGTGCTCCTCCCAAGTGGTGATTTTCGGCGGGCAGGAAAAGTTCGCCTTGTGGCTGCCCGGGATGACGCAGAGGCCGCCATCGTCGGGGTTTTGGTCGTGCAACGTGTACTGGGCGACGAGCAGGCCGCAGCGCATCTGGCCGTTGGAGTACGCGTAGAAGCGGGAGCCATTGAAGAGGACGTTGGTGGTGCCGTGGATGCGCAGGCCTTCGATCCCCTTGGAACCGGTAATCATGAGCGGCTCGTGGTCGAGCTTCCAGCCGCGTCCGTGCAGAGTGTCGAGATAGGGCAGGAGCTTGCGGTGCGCGAGCAGGTCGCGGAAGGGCTGGCAGTGGGGTTGCTCCCAAGTGAGCATGCCGGTGAAAATGCCGCGCTTATGCAGCCCAGCCATGTTGCCGCTGGGGTCGCCGATTGGGTCTTCGCGGCGCTGGTCCCAGTTGGCGTCGAAAGCGTCGTTGAGGGCTTTGACTTCGCATTGCGAGAGGAACTCGCGGACGACGATGAAGCCCTGTAAGTCGAAGAGAAATTTTTCAGTGTCGTTCATGGTGATTGTGACCTCCCGTCAGTTGTTGAATCACCCACTCCGCCCCAAGCGCACGTCCTCTGCCGCCAGCCACTCGGCGTAGGGACGCGGCATGGGTTCGGGTGGGGGCAGGCCGTTTTCGCTTCGCCAGCGCAGGAGGGGATGGGCGCGATCCTGCTGGGGTAAATCTACTCGTTTGCCGTACGCAGCGGATTCGAAGATGCCCATCATGATTTCCACGATGTGATGGCCGGCTGAGCCGCTGCATTCGTGCTCGCGGCCTTCGTCGAGTGCTGTGACGTACTCCTCTACATAGGCGTAGTCGTCTGGGTGGGCGGAGCTCTGCGGATCGTAACTCTCGCAGTAGATGGGCGAGAGCACTTCCCAAGGTTCCCTTTGGTCGTTGAGGGCGTAGTGCGGCTGCGGCAGCAGGAACGCGCCGAGGTCCCTTTTCCAGACGAGCTGCGAGAGCACTAAGCGGCCTTCGGTGCCGCAGAATTCTATCACTGGATTGACCGAGGTGGGAAAGCGGTGTTGCAGGAGGGTTGCGGTGACGCCGTCGGCAAAGCTGAGCGTCGCCGTGATGTGTTCGCCAGCGATGGTGCCCATGCCTTGAGGGGAGGGCACCACATCCGTCGGGGTGATGGGGTGTCCGTCGGTGGTGGCGGTGGACACGAGGCTGTGGCACGGGCCGGCGACCTTGAGCATGTTGTTGATCATGTGCGTGCCGATGTTCATTAGGTTGTAGCCGCCGTAGTAGGTCTTGCCGTGGCCGTGGATGTGGCGCAACTGGCCGATGCGTCCCTCGGCAAGGGCTTTGGCCACGGCTTTCATATAGACGCCGACGCGCCCTTGGTGATGCACGGCGATGCGCGCGTTTTTTTTGCGGGCCTTGGCCAGCACCTCGTCGGCTTCCTGGCAATCGACGCACAGGGGTTTTTCAATGTCGATGTGGGTGCCGTATTCGAGGACGCGCAGGGCCAGTGAGTGGTGGAATTCCGTGCCGGTGGGAATGGCGACGATGTCGGGTTGGTGCTGGCCGATCATCTCGTCTAGATCGGTGTAGCGTGCTGCGACCCCGAGTTCGTCGCCTAGGGTGTCGAGCAGGTCTTGCTCGAGGTCGCAGAGGGCGACTATTTCCGTGCGGGGGTGGGCGTGGTACGCACGTGCTGCGGCCGTGCCGCGGCCACGGCAACCTAGTATGGCCACGCGATAGGTTTTCATACTATCCTCCTGGTCTGAGTGTTGGAAGCGGAGAAATCGACGCCTATATTGAGACGCTGCCGAAGTATTATAACAAAATGTGGTACTAAGGAGGAAAACATGGGACAGTTCCAAGGGGTAGTACCGGCGATCATCAGTCCGAAAAACGAGGATGGCACTCTAAACGAAGAGGCCTTCCGCGCCACCATGGAATTCAATATACAAGCTGGCGTCCACGGCTTTTGGGTCGCCGGCGGTACCGGCGAGAGCGTCCTGCTCGACGACGAGGAGAACCAGCGTATCGCCGAGATCTCCGCCGACCAGAACGCGGGACGCACCCAAGTCATCATGCACGTGGGGGCCAACACCACGGCGCGGGCCGAGAAATTGGCGGCTCATGCAGCGCAAGCCGGAGTGGAAGCTATCTGCGCGGTGCCGCCCTTTTTCTACCAAGGCGACGACGATGGCGTGGTAGAATACTATCGGGCCGTGGGGGCTGCGGCTGATCGGCCGTTGTTCATCTACAATTTGCCCGGCTGCACCGGTCTGGATGTCAGTCCGGCCCTGATGCAGCGCCTAGTCGAGGAAGTGCCTCAGACTACCGGTTTGAAACATTCGTCGCCGGTATTCGCCAACTTGATCGAATTCGTCGGCATGGGGCTAGACGCCTTTATCGGCAGTGGCAAGCTGATGTTGCCAGCTATGACCGTCGGGGCCGTTGGGTCAGTCGATGGTCCTTTGTGCGCGGCCCCGGAACTGTGGATGGACGTTTGGAATGCGTACCAAGCAGGCGATCTAGCTGCCGTCCAAGCGGCCCAAGAACGAGCCAATGCCTTTCACAACACGGTGACGCAATTCGGCTATTTCGGCAGCATCTTGGCCGTGGTCAGTCAGCGCATTGGGATGGAGTGCGGGGACCCCCGGCGTCCGTTGCGGCCCCTGCGCTCCGACGAGCGCGAGACGGTGTTGGCGCAGGTGGAGGACCTGGGATTGGAGGGCTTTTGACAGCCGAGTCGGACCGCTGCGAGCCTCAGGTGGATATAACACAAAACATTATGAGAAAAGGATACTCGATGTTTAAGCGAAGAACTGCTTTGTTCGCCAGCGCGCTGCTGGCCCTGAGCGCACCCTTGGCCGAGGCCAAGACCTTTTACTGGATTTCGCACGGCTCGCCCGCCGACCCGGTGTGGACGTATTTTCTGGCCGGGGCGCAACAGTGGAGTCAAGATACCGGCCACGAGGTCAACACGTCTTTCCACAACGGCGACGTGGCTTCCCATCAGGAGGCCGTGCGCGCTGCCATTGCCGCTGGGGCCGACGGCATTGTCACCAGTAGCCCCGACCCGGGCAGTTTGGTGCAGGTGGCTAAAGAGGCCAACGAAGCCAACATTCCGATCATCAACATGAACACGCCCGATCCCACCGCCAGTTTTGACGCCTATGTCGGGGGCGACTTGGTGACGACCGGTCGGCAGTGGGCGCAGTATCTGGTCGATAAAGGCCACGTCAAATCCAGGGATTTCGTGTGGATGCCGGTGGAAGTGCCTGGCGCGACCTATGGCGTCCAGGAAGAACAGGGCGTCGCCAGCGTTTTTGAGCCGTTGGGCATCACGTGGGAAGTTACCGACGCGACCCTCGACCAAGCCGAAGTCATCTCCCGCATGGTTGACTACATGACGGCCAACAGCGACAAGATCGACGCGATCATCGGCCTCGGAGATCTGGTCACCGGCAGCATCAAGCGCGTCTTTGACCAAGCCGGTTTCGCCCCCGGCGACATTCCCGTCGTCGGCTGGGGCAACTCGCTCGACACCACTCGGGAAGTCCTCAGCGGCTACGTCAACGCGGCCATGTGGCAAGATCCGCTGGCGATCAGTTACATGGCACTGTCGTTGGCGTCCATGGCGGCTAGCGGCATCCCGCCCGGTTTTGACGTCATCACCGGCGCGCTCTACGAGGCCGACAAGGCCCAGATCTACGACGATATCCTGTCGGGCGAATAGATGAACGCAGTCGTACAGCGCATCCTTTCGCGGCCAGAATTCGGCCCGTTCGTTCTGCTGGTCGTCATGGTTTTTGTCTTCTGGCAGATCAATCCGGCGTTTCTATCGACGCGCAACATCGGCAACATGCTGGCTTTCACGGTGGAACTGGGGCTGATCGCGCTGGCCATGACCTTGCTGATGACGTCCGGCGAATTCGACCTTTCAGTCGGCTCGCTGTTCGGGTTCTGTCCGGTGCTCATGTGGACCCTGTACAACACAGGGGCCACGTCCATTGAGGTCGGCTTTGTCCTCGCCTTGGGCACGGCTGCGGTTATTGGCCTGTGCAGCGGCTTGTTCGTCACGCGCTTGCGGATTCCCTCGTTCTTAGTGACGCTCGGCATGTTGTTGGTCGTGCGGGGCAGTGCGCTGGTGGTGACGAGTGGGTTTCCGCAGCGGACTTGGGACGCCGCGGATCTCTTGCTCGCCGAGGTGCTGGTCGGGGATTTCAACGTGGGCGGCCTGCGCGTGTACATGTCGCTGTTTTGGTTTGTAGCGGCTGCGTTGTTGCTCGGTTATTTGTTGACGCAGACCAAGATGGGGAACTGGCTGCAAGCGGCGGGCGGCAATGCTGAGGCGGCACGCGCCCGCGGCGTGGCCGTAGAGCGCACCAAGGTCAAGCTGTTTGTGCTCTCAGCCGTCATGGCGGGTTTCGCTGGCATCATCAGCTCCATTCGCACGGCCGCGGCCAACCCCAACAGCGGTACTGGCTACGAGTTGGAGGTCATCGCCATGGTCGTGATTGGGGGGACGGCCCTGACGGGCGGGCGCGGCACGATCATCGGCACGGTGCTCGGCGTGTTCATCTTGCGCTTGATGCGCAACGGCATTGTGCTCATTGGCGTGCCCGGACTGGCGTACAACATTTTCATCAGCGCGATCATCTTGGGCATGATGGCTCTGCATTCGTGGGTTGATCGTCGGCGACAGGAAAGGTACTAGCCGATGACAGTAGCACTAGTCCAGATGAAAAACATCAGCAAGTCCTACGGACGGGTGCGTGCCCTCGAAGATGTCCATCTGACGGTCGGCGAGCGCGAAATCGTCGGCTTGCTCGGCGACAATGGGGCTGGTAAATCCACGCTGATCAAAATTCTCTCTGGGGCCGTTCCCGCCAGCGGCGGCGACATCTTCATACGCGGCGAAAAGGCCGACATCAAGAGCACAGCCGACGCCATTGACTACGGTATTGAAACCATCTATCAGGACTCGGCTCTCGTAGCAGAGTTGTCCATTGCGCGGAATTTTTTCTTGGGCCGCGAACCCCTGAGAGGTCCAGCGTTTTTCGGGCGAATGGACCAAGAGGCCATGGCGAATGTGGCCCGCACCTTGCTCAAGCAGGTGGGCATCGAAAAGGACATTCCCGCGACGACGCCCATCGGCGCGTTGTCGGGCGGCGAGCGTCAGTCCGTGGCCATTGCGCGGGCCATGCACTTCGACAGCGAGCTAATCATTCTCGACGAGCCGACCAACAATCTAGGCGTCGCCGAGACGCAGGGCGTCTTGCGCTTCGTCCGCAACGCCCGCGACTCGGGCCACTCCTGCATTTTCATCGCGCACAACATCCACCACGTCTTTCAAGTTGTGGATCGCATTGTGGTGCTGCGCCAAGGCCGCGTCGTCGCCGACGACATCGACCCCAAGGAGACGACTGTGGCCGAGGTGGAGCAGGTTATTACGGGGATGGGCGGTGGTTAATCCGCGTTGTCGGCGATGGAGACTTCGCCCGCTGCGGCGCGATCAGCCAAGGCTTGGGCCTCGCTCGTAGGTAAATTACCGTTTTCGACGATGAGCACGTTGCCCCCAATGCCGACGAGGTTGGCCAGCCCGGCGAGGCTAGTCAGTTTTTCGTTTTCGTAGATGTTGAGGTCTTGGGCGACCTGTTCAAGGCTTTCCAATCCCGCCAACGCGATCAGTTTTTCGTTGTTGTAGATGTTGAGGTTGCCGCCGACGCGGCTGAGGCTCGCCAGCCCGGCGATGCTCGTCAGCCTCGGATTGCTGTAAATGCTCAGGTCTTGGCCGACGCGCGTTAGGCTGGATACGTCCTCGACAATGTCTAACGCGGCATTGCGCCCAATGCGCAAGCTGCCGCCAATCTCCTTTAGAGACGATACATCTTCTAGCGCGGTGAGGGCCAAGTTGTCCTCGATGACGAAATCGCCGCCCACGCTGCTGAGATTCGAAAGGTCCTCTATGAGTTCAAGCGAGGGATTGAACGCGATGGTGAAACTGCCGCCGACCGTGGTGAGGCCGAACAGGCCATCGATATTGGCCAATTGGTTGTTGTTGTCAATGCGCACGTTGCCGGCGACCGCGTTGAGTTTGATTAGGCCGTCCACGGCGGTCAGCTTGTCGTTGTGGGAGATGCTGAAGTGGCCGCCGATTGCGCTGAGAAAGGACAACCCCTCGATATCGACGAGCTCGTCGTTGTCGCGGATAGTGACGTCTCCGCCCACAGAGGCGAGGTTGTTCAACCCCTCAAAGTTTTTGAGTTCGTCGTTGTCATAGATGGTGAGGTTGCCATCTATGGCGCTGAGTTGGTTCAAGCCCTCAAAAAGGGCGAGATTCAGGCGCGTAATTTCGAGGTTGCCAGCAATGGTGTAATTGCACCCTCCCTCCTTCTCCAGCGCATCCGCGTCTTCGCGCGAGCGCACGATGCGGTCGCCCGGCAGAACGTTACCGGCACAATCGCCGTCCGGGGTGCTATCTACGCCCGCGTCTTCGCCGCACCCGGCCAAGACGAGCAACAAGACGAACAGGTTGGCCGCGGCGATCAATCTAGGTACCCGAGGTCGCGCAGACGCTCTTGGAGGATCTCGGCCTCGCCGGCCGTCGCACTTTGAGCCTGCATCTGTTGGTACGTGGAGCGATCGCGCAGGGCGCGATATTGCGCGCGATAGGGCGATGGCTCCGCGCAAACCAAATCGTCGTCGCCGTGGCGCAGGGCGCGCAGGACGTATGCGCCCGTCTGTTCGTCCTCGCGGTAGAAATGCCGTCCATCACACAGGCACCACTCGCGGATGCCCTCGGCATAGCGCGCTATTTCCTCGCCGTCGATAGCCGTAGGCGACGTGACGCGCTCTGCGGGCAGGCGCAGATTGTCGGCGCTGAGGAAACCGATGCCGTATAGGCTGTCTAGTTCAGATAGTACCCAACGATCGGGCAACGCTGCGTTCGGCTCCAGCCAGTTCTGGCCGAACCCTTGGTAGTCAACGGGTAGATCGGCTAATGCCGCGATGGTCGGGAATAGGTCTATGGCGGAAAGTGCTCCGTCGGAGGGAAAGGAAAACCCGCCCGGCACATGGGCTAACATGGGCACGTGCACCACGTTGGGATGCAGCCGGTCGCCGTGCGCCATAACCTCTCCGCAAAATCCCTCGCCGTGGTCGCCGCAGATAAAGACCGCCCACTCATCGAGGTCGATTCGTTTGAGCAGCTCGACGAGGGAAAATTCCAGCACGTGGGTCACAGCCGCTTCGTAGTAGCGCAGCGCTTCTTCTACCTGACCAGATGCCACCAACTGACCCAGATTGGGCGGATGGGGGATGTCGCCCAAGCCATAGCCGCCGTGCGTGTACCAAAAGTGGAGGAATTTAAACTGCGGTCCGCTCGGCTCAATCAGCTCGTCGCACAGGCGTTCGAGCGATCCTAAGTGCTGTTGGGTAGCTGATGGATCGACTGGCCCGATAAAAGGCGCGAAGTCGAGGAAGCGGAATACGTCTGGCCGCTCGGAAAACCCCCGGACGCTGTACCCGGCCGCGGCAAAAAGGTCGAACAGGTTGGCCACGCCGGCGAACAGCTTCAGGTAAGTCTGCCCAAAAAGCCCGTGCTCAAAAGGATACAGTCCGGTGAACAACGAGGTGTGCGAAGGGCGGGTCGCCGGCGCGGTGACAAAGTAGCGCTCGGCAAAGGCGTAATCCCGCGTCAGCAGGTCGAATTTGGGCGTGTTAAACCGCTGATTCGTCCGGCTCAGCGCGTCGTAGCGCCAGCAGTCGATGGAGACAATCAGGAATTTTGACATGGATGGACAGGATTGGGGGTAGGGGAACAGGATTTATGGGATTTATGGGATGGACAGGATTTTGGGTTTGGGTTGTTCATGTTAAATAAACTCGTCAATCGAGCAGCCGCGCGTTGTACTGGCGCGGGCCGTGAAGGTAGCGGTCGAATCGGCTCTCGTCGAGTGGAGCGGGTGTGTAGATGTACACGGCGTCGCTGTATGGATCGTAGAGTATCACTTCCTCGCGCTCGTCGCCGCAGACATCGGCCGGAAAGCAGTGATACCATCCCATTTTGCCGCCGGTTGGCGGTGGCAGTTCTGGGAAGGTTGCGACCTTGTGGCCGTGGCCGTTGAAGAGGGCGGCAGGGCTGTATAGCAAATCCCCTTGCTCCGGCCCATTCCAGCGCACGATTTCCATGCCCGTGTTGTTGGGCGACTCATCGACCCGGAAGCGATTGAGCACAGCACCGTCTTGCGCGACGATCATCATGTCCGCGTGGTGCCCGTTGTAGCGGATGGCCAATTCGCGGCCGGGTAGCTCGGGCCGCAAGTTGCCGCAGCGCACCTCCTGCCCGTGCGGCACCACGTCCGCCCCCAAGTGCAGCAGACGGCGTCCGCTGCCGTCGAGCACTTGGCCGCCGCCCGAGACAATGGCCGCTGGCTCCGTTCCCCACCTGTCCACCAACACGCTGTCTGCATGGTCGCCTAAAAAGGTTTCCCACAACACGCTGCCGTCGTGGTCGAGGCCGAAGTGCCCGCCGTTGACCTCGTCGCGCCCATCGCCGTCTAGGTCGCCGACGGCCGGAATGTACGCCGCGTGCTCCGGGTAGCGATGCCACTTGCTGCGATAGTGCCACAGCACTTCGAGCCGGTCGTTGAACGCGAGGACATCGCAGCCTAGCTTGACGACAAAATCGCGCGGCTGGTCGTGCCCGGAGAAGTTGGCGATTAGCAGCCGCTGATGCACGTAGTTGGGAATGTGCATTGCTCCGTCCGCATAGGCGTTGCAGCGCGCCAGCTCCTCGGGCGCGGCGCAGCGTTTAACCGCACCCGTGCGCCCGTCGAGGATGGCGATGTGCACGTCCGCGAGGTTCCATTTACTGGTGGACTTCACGTGGGGATCGACGAGGAAGCAGAGGACTTCTTGCTGCCCGTCTTGGTCGATGTCGCAGATGGCCACTGGTCCTGGCCGGTCGGGAGAAATGGTCGTGAGACGGCCCGGCTCATCCGCGTCGAGCGCGGTAAAATCCCGATCTCCCACCGCCCAGAGCGGCTCGCCGGCGAGCGAAAAAGCCCCCAGAAAGCAGGGCTTGATGCCTCCGAGGGCATTGTACACGAGGAAATCGACTTGACCGTCGCCAGTCAGGTCGCCGATGCGAATGTCCCCGCCGGTGCGCTCGCGGACGAACTCGTCGGGCAAGGCGACCTTCTTGTAGAGCAGGGCCTCTGCGGCGCGTGTTGGATTTTTCACGGGATGCAAACCTTTTCGCCACACCGCAACTCTAGGGGCGTGTTAGTCGGCGTCGGCTAATCCTGCGAGAAAGTCGATAAAGACCGCCAGTTCGCCCTTGACTTGGGCGAAGTCGCCAGCTAGCGCTTTGACCAGCGGCCTCATCCGCTGTGGATGCGCTCGGCGCTGACGATGTGGCGAGAGATCATAGATCAATTCCTTCGCGCTCGATAACCGCTCTTAGGGCGGGACGGCAACAGGCCATATCGACTAAGTTTACTTCGATATCCGGGTCGAGGTCCATGACCGCTCCGAGTGCTCGCCAAGTGTCCTCGGGCCGGAGGCCCCAAGCGGCGATATCCACGTCGGACCAAGGGTTGAATCGGTCCTCGTGCGCCAGTGAGCCGAAGAGCACCACCCGCTTGGCGTTGAAGCGTTCCTCTAGTAGGCGGGCGGCTTGCCGCGCCAGATCCCAAGCGCACTGACGGCGTTCGCGCAGACGCTCCTTTTCGGCGCTGTGGCGTTGGCGCGCTGCTTCGCGGTAGGCATCCATTTCAGCGGGTGTTATTTGGGAACAGGTCGGCATGGTCAGGGCTGCAGGTGGCGATGCTGCGTCTAGCGAGAAATATACGCATGATGCCGACAAAAGTGAACGGTTTGGCAGGAGCGGGAGAGATTGCGTCTCAGGTGTCTTGCGATATATTCCTCGCCAGAGTTGCCCCTAGCACTGTGCAAATTAGCGAAAGGAGCCACATGTCTTTCAAATTCGTCTTTCTGTCACCTGCTGGCGAGCTAGCCGCTGCCATGTCCGAAGCGGTCCCCGCGATGGAGATCGTCCAATGCGAAAGCCGCGCCGAGGCCCTAGCCGCTCTGCCCACGGCGCAAGCCTGTTTCGGCACCTTGGATTCAGAGCTGTTGGCCGCAGCCGCCGAGCTCAAGTGGTTGGCCGCCCCAGCCGCTGGCCCGGCCAAGGGGTATTACTTCCCGGAACTCATCGCCAGCGATGTGGTGGTGACCAATTTTCGCGGCATCTTCAACGACCATATCTCGGCCCATATCATGGCCTTTGTGCTGGCGCTCTCGCGCGGCATGCACCGCTACTTCCGCGACCAGTTCGCCGGCCAATGGCGCAGCGGAGGGGAAGCGAGCCCCTCGACCTATCTACCTGAAGCTACCGCGCTGATCGTCGGCGTCGGCGGGATTGGCGCAGAGACCGCGCGCCAGTGCAAGAACTGGGGCATGACGACTGTTGGCATTGATCCCCGCGTTGAGTCGCCGCCTCCGGGCGTTGACGAGTTACATCGCCCGGACGCGCTCAACCAGCTCCTGCCGAGAGCGGATTTCGTTCTAGTTACCGTGCCGCAGACGCCACAGACCGAGGGCTTTTTCACCAGCGCCCAGTTCGAGCAGATGAAGACCAGCGCGTATTTCATCAACATCGGTCGCGGCGTGAACGTCAAGTTGGCCGACCTCGACCAAGCCCTGCGCGAGGGCCAGATAGCCGGTGCTGCCCTAGATGTGTTTGAGCAGGAGCCGCTGCCGCCGGAGCACCCGCTGTGGACGGCCCCGAACTTCCTGATGACCCCGCACGTGGCCGCGGCCGGCCCTTATCTGAACGAGCGCCGGCGCGACCTAGTGGTGGAGAATTGCAAGCGTTTTGCCCGCGGCGAGGCGCTGGTTAATGTGGTGGACAAAGAAAACTGGTTCTAGGGCAGCGTGCCCGCGATGAGTAAGTACGCGTCGGCTTTGACCTCGCCGTTGATTTCCCACTCCTTGAGTTCGCCGCCGAGCTTCCCGATGACCTTCTCGCTCAGTTCGTGAAAGGGCGGTCGGCCCGGGTCGGCGATGATGATCTGCCCGACTTCGACCTCGACCGCCTTTTTGATCAGCTTGTAGAGCGGCTTGACCATGTCGTCCCAGAAGCAAATATCGGCTCCGATGATCAGGTTGGTTTGCCGCAGGTGTTTCTTTTTCACCTTCTCGAACTTGCAGCGCCAAGTCTCTATCTCGACATCGTTGATCTCAGCGTGTAGCTGCAGGTAGGGAAAGACCGCGGCGTCCGCGTCCATGCCCGTGACGCGGGCACCGTGGTTTTTGGCGCAGTATATCCCGGCGAGGCCCCAACCGCAGCCTATATCCAAAACCCGCGCCTTTGGCGGCAGGCCCTGGTGCGAGAGGAAGTCCATCACGCACCAACTCGAATTCCAGAATTTGTTGCCGTGGATGCAGGGTTCGTGCTTCTTTTTTTTGGCGCGCACTTGAGGATGAGCGGCTTTGAGTACTGTGATGCCATACGCTTGGCGCGAGGTTTTCTTTTTTTCTTTGGCCATGTCGCTCTGCTATTTCCCACAGGGAAGTTAGATTTTCTCGTTAGAATCCCCACACGCGCGCCGCGGTCTTCCCCATGACCCACTCGATATCATCGCCGTCGGCAAAGGCTGGATGCTCGATGACGGCGCGTAGCGTATTGGCGTAGCCCTCTCTGCCGGCGCTGGGCGGGAAGTCGCTGCCCCACATCATGCGTTGCACGCCGAATGCGTCCTTGGCCATCTCGAACAGTGGTGGTACGTGGCCGAATTCGAGTTCGGGGAGCAGGCGCGGCGGGCGGGCGCAGATTTCGCCTAAGCCGGGGACTTTGATGCTGGTGTTGTCGCGCTCGCCGTGTTGTAGGGCTTTGGCGTAATCGGCGTAGGGCGGCTCGGCAAAGCCCACTCCTGCGAGGTGTTCGAGGATGACGTGCGTGTCGGGGCACGCATCGAGCACGCGCGAGAAATCGTCGGCCGCGAACTGGGATGCATCGCCGATGCTGGAGACTACGAAGCCTAGTTCGCCGGCTCTGCGCCATATATCGTAAGGGCCTGCGTTGGCGAACTGGCCACTTGGGGCAATGCGAATGCCAGCGGCCCCTTGCTCTGCGAGCCGCGCAAGATCGCCGAGTGGATCGCGGGACTCGGGATCGACGAGGACTGCAACTTTGAAACGGTCCGGTCGCTTGGCGGCCTCTTGGAGGAGGTAGGTGTTGTCGTAGGTGCCGCCGTGTTGGATGAGGGCGGCCTTGTCAACGCCGTTGCGATCCATCTCGAATTCGAGTGTCTCGATAGGCTCGAACCAGTTGTTCCCGGCGTGGCAGTGCGTGTCGATTATCAGCATTTGAAGCGGCCTTTCAAAGAGGTGTTTGTTAATCGCACTTCGTTATTTTCGCACAGAAAGTGGACGTACTACGCGGCTGTTTCAGCACTGAAACAAGCGAAAGGGCAAGGGATCTGCAAGCTGGCAGGATCACCCCGCGAATGACTCCTCGCCCCTTTCTTGCTGTTTCTGCCTTATCTCTGCGATTTCTTCGTCTGTCAGACGTTCTTCGTCCGTTGCGATGGTCTGTTCGATGAGTTTTAGCTTCAATTCCCGGTTAGTCAGCCACTCCCAGCGATCGGCATTTGCCGGGTGGGGATGGGGATACACATCGTCGGGACCGATGTCATCGGAAACGACATAGAGATAACCGGGCGTCACACCGTTGTGCTTAATCCTGAGTTTGTCAGATAGAGACTCCCCTGCGTCAGACATAGAAACAAGCGAAGGTCTATGGGAGAACGCTTTCGCCACTTTTCTATTCTGTGTGATCGAACTTCCGATCCGAAGTTTCGTCAACTCTTGCTGAGAGCCGTGATACCACGTAAGGCTGTAATCGCAGTTTGGCATTAGATTTCCCAGTTAAGTTGTCGAAGATCGGGGGAATTTATCTAGGCCGTCGGGAATCTTGGACCACGGGACTGTCATTTCGGTCCAGATCTCGCGAGTGGGTCGCAGATCTTCGGAATAGTCTAGGGTGCCGGCCTTGATAAAGACCAAGTCTGGGTAGCGTGTGAATAATTGCGAGCCACACTCTGGGCAGAATTCGCGAACCTTTGTGTAGCCCTCGTCGTTCGTAGATTCGTATCCTTTGGTTTTACCACTCAGTTGAAATGTAGAAGCTGGTACGCCAACTCCAACGTTGAAAGCGCTGCCCGTAACCCTACGGCAGTCGTCACAGTGGCAATAGGTCACGGATTGGGGCTCCGCGTCGCTTGTATAGCGGACCGCCCCGCAAAGACATCGACCTGTTAGCGGCATTGGTTAGTCCTTTCCTGATAAACGGGTGTGGCGATTGTGGCTAATGTATTCATTTCACAACGCTCGCTAATCTACAAGCCTTCTCTTTTGACGGCGAAGAAAAATGGGTGAACCTCCTCCAGTGCATCCGCACTTTCGTATCCTCCTCCTACGATACCTTCCTGTTCAATCTGAAACCCAGTCTCAGTAAGAAACTTCTTGTAGGTCGAGGGGCCAAAGTTGCTCCAGTACATGGTCTCGCCGAAGAAGTCATCTTCAGTATATCCAGGACCGTCGTCTTTCTTGGCAATCGTAAATAGCAGGAGGCCGCCGGGCCGAAGCGACTGTGCAAATCGACGGAAGAGGTTTAGATGCTTCTGTCTTGGGATGTGGAAGATGGCGTAAAAGCTGACAATTGCATCAAAGCTACATGCGGGGAATTTGGTCTCCATTACGTCGGCGATGACGAATTTGGCGGAGGGGACGTTTTTCTTGGCTAGAGCTATCATGTTTGAGGAGATGTCGATTCCAGTGAGGCTGAATGTCTCTGCAAGATGTCGGGCGACGGGGATACCGGCACCACATCCAACGTCGAGGATCTTTGAACTAGGTGCTAGACGCTCAGTTATCAGGTTGAGCTCCGCTCCAGGCGTAGTACGTTTTTGCCCCGCGTAGTCCATCGCACATCGGTTATAGGCGGTTCTTACTAGCTCTCGATAATCGGCCTGTGGATCGTCGGCAATTTTGAATGGCATGTGTCCCTTTCCTAAATCACTTTCTAACATTCATGCGCCTACAGAAATGGGCTTATCTGGCGGCCCGTTCTTGGATATACTCTTGAGCAGACAATGAAGATTGCGAGGAGCGAACTTCTCTGCGGACCTGGCGATGGCGTCGATTGACCACCAATGGAACCCGCGAAACGCCGATGCCTCGTCAGGAGAAGCCTCCACGTCTATTACTGGATCGAAGAGGTCTGCTTGTACGAGATAATAGACTTCGTTTTGGCTATAGGTTCGACCGTCCCAAGAGAATTCGTGATTTCTATTCCATAAGGGCGGTCCTAGACAAAAATTCCTAGCGCCAGTCTCTTCGGCGACTTCGCGCCGCAGTCCCTCTTCCTCAGACTCACCGGGTTCCAAGCCTCCGCCGGGCGCAATCCAAACGTGGATTCCCGTGACAGTCTTGACCTTCATCAGCAGCACTCGATGGTCTGGCGTCATAATGACCGCGCGTACAGCCTTGCGCCGAATCATAGGTGCGTCTTTCGATAGTTAATGTCCGTTATCTGAGGCGAAGGTACTTACTCGTGTGGATAGTCGCAATCGGTACCACGGGGCTTCTAGGATAGACGCCTCAGATCGCTCTGCGACCCGTCGCATAGCGGTCTGGCGCATGAGTTCCTTTTTTCTTTTCTTGCCCATTTCACTCCGCTGTATAAAAGCTATCAACAAAGGATTCTCCTTATGCCCGCAGACAATCGTCCGGTGCGCGTCGGCATCTACGGCACCGGCCGTTTTGCCAACCAAACGCACCTGCCCAACCTGAGCAAGCTAGACAGCGTCGAGCTGGTCGCCGCGAGTGACCCCAACCCGGACAATCTTGCGACCACCGCGCAAAAGTACTCCATCGCCCGCACCTATGCGGACCCCCACCAAATGCTTGCAGAGGAACAACTGGACGCGCTCTATTCGGTCGTGCCGGCCTTTGCGCGGACTGATGTAGAAGACACGGCCGCAGCGCAGGGGATCCACCTTTTCAGCGAGAAACCGCAAGCGACCAGCATGGCTGTTGCGCGGCGCATCGCCGATGCGATCGCCGAAGGAGGTGCGATTTCAACCGTCTGTTTCCGCGAGCGCTATCGCCCGCTCTTTCAAGAGGCCCGCCGCTTGCTCGCGGATAAGGCCGTCACCCACATCCGCTTCCAGAGCACGGCCGGTCTGCCGCTGCTCGAAGCCGAGGTTCCCGACCCGGACCATTGGGACTATCAGATGGACAAGGGCGGCGGCTCGGCCTTTGACTGGGGAGTGCACGCCGTTGACTACGCGCGCTTTATGAGCGGCCTCGACATTACTCAAGCGCAAGCGTTTTACCACCATCCCGCTCGGTACAACACGCCGGTGTCGTGCTCGTTTAACTTTTTGTTGGCAAACGGAGCGACCATGACTTCGACGTTCCTCGCCACCACGCCCGCTGCTCCGGGCGACGAGCCGCGCTTTACTGTTTTTTACGAGGGAGGATACTTGGCGCTGTGGATGTACGACCGGATTGAGGTCAATGGCGAGGTCGTGTACGCACCGGAGGAATTCGACCCGTGGTTTGAGCAAGACCGCGTCTTCATTGAGGCCGTGCGCACCGGCAACCGCGCCCTGCTGCTCAACGACTATGCCGACGGCCTCTATTCGCTGGCTCCGGTACTGGCGGGGTGGGAGTCGGCGCGGCGCGGTGGGGAATTGATTGCGGTGGCCGAATTTATGGCGAGCTGAGCGTGGGTCGCATCGCGAGGCGGTGGGGGGCCGCAGGCGGGTATCGGGAATTCTTGGGGCTTGCCCTGCCGCTGATTCTGAGCACGGCTAGCTGGAGTATCCAGCACTTTGTGGACCGGGTCTTTCTCTCTTGGTATTCCACCGAGGCGTTGGCGGCTGCGCTGCCGGCGGGCATGGCCAACTTCACCTTCATCAGCCTCTTCATGGGCACGGCCCAATACGCCAACACGTTTGTCGCCCAATACATGGGGGCGCGGCGGCTGACGCGGGTGGGGCCGGCCGTGTGGCAGGGGGCGTACGTGGCCTTGTTCAGCGGCCTGTTGGCCTTGCTGCCGGCCGCCTTTGCCGGCGAACTCTTCGCGTTCATTGGCCACGATCCGGGCATCCGCGCCGCTGAAACCGAGTACTTCCGCATCCTTTGCTACGGCACCGGGCCGCAGGTCTTGTCCACGGCCTTCTCGTGTTTTTTCAGCGGGCGGGGCCAGACGTGGGTGGTGCTGGCGGTCAACGTCGTGGCTATCAGCGTCAACATCATCTGCGACTACGCTTTGATATTCGGGCACTGGGGACTGCCTGAGCTGGGGATCGTCGGGGCGGCGTGGGCTACCAATATCGGCTTGGTGGTCTCGGCGCTGTGTTTCGCGGTGTTGTTTTTGGGGCCGCGCTATCGCAGCGAATACGCCACCTTGCGCGGCTGGAAGCCCGACCTCAAGCTGCTGCTGCGCCTGTTGCGCTTTGGCGGTCCCAACGGCGTCAACTTCATGCTCGACATCATGGCCTTTACCTTCTTTTTGTTCATCGTGGGCCGCTTGGGGCCGATCCCGCTGGCGGCGACGAATTTGGCCTTTCACATCAACAGTCTTGCCTTTATGCCGCTCATTGGTTGCAGTATTGCTGTATCAACGATGATTGGCCAGCGCTTGGGGCGCGATCAGCCCGAAGCCGCTGAGTACTGCACGTGGTCGGGCTTTCACTTGGCCATGCTGTACATGGGGACGATGTCTGCGGGCTATGTTTTGGTGCCGGAGTTTTTCCTTGCGCCTTTTGGCGAGGAGAAAGACGCCAACTTTGCGGTTGCGCATCAGATCGCCGTGGTCTTGCTGCGCTTCGTGGCCTTGTACTGCGTCTTCGACGCCGCCTATATGGTATTCGCGGCGGCCCTGAAGGGCGCTGGCGACACCCGTTTCGTCATGTGGATTTCGATCTTGCTGGCTTGGGCGATCATGGTCGTGCCGTCTTTCGCCGCTCTAACTTATTTCGACGGGGGGCTATACCTGATCTGGAGCTTTGGCTGCGCGTATATATGCGTCTTGGGCGTGGCTCTCTACTTGCGCTTTCGCACGGGTCGCTGGAAGAGTATGCGGGTTATTGAGCGGGCCGACGAGGATAGTAAGTGAGCCCTACAGCGGCTTGGCCACGGCTAAGCCCGTGCCGACTGCTGACACGCGATTCCATCCCGATCCTCTGAGACCCGCGTAGATCATGTAATAGGTTCCGTTTATTGCGAACACCTGTGGGGTTAGGAGGCCATCGCGGTCCCAAGCATTGGCATTGGTCGCGGGCGTGAAAATTGGGTTGTGTGGGTTGGGTTCGAAGGTGCGGAAGTCGCGCGTGCGGACGTGCCCAATGGTCCAAACCTTGCCGTCGTAGCCGCCGTAGAACAGATGGAAGTAGCTCGGCCCTTTGAAGATTTCGGCTTCGCGCACGCCATAACGGTCCCACGCCTGTCCCGAGCCGGAAAATACGGGATTGGCGGGATTTTTGGTGACTTGCGCCGGGTCGGTGGTTGGCGCGGTGGCATGGCAGATGGTCGGCACGTTGTAGAGAATATCGCGCCGTTCAGGAGGGGCTGGAGACTCGCCGGTATAGACCATGTGAATGACATCGCCCGACACGGCCACGGATGGATGGGAAGAGCCGTGTTGCTCGTGCGCGCCGCCGACGGCAACTACTGGTTCATTGCCAATCCGCGTCCACGCGCCGAAATCGCCGTCGCTGACTAGCAGGCCGGTCTGTTTGCGGCGGGGCTTGTCCTTGCCTTGGGTGCCGAGATAATAGGCGTAGTAGCGCTGGTCGGCGGGATTCCAGAACGGGAAGGGGTATTCCACGCCGTGATTGTCAAAGCCGTCGGCGGAAGGTAGCAGTATGGGATTGCGTCGGTCGTGCGTCACCGCTGTAGGATCGGCGGCTGGCGCAGAGCTGTGCATGTGTACCCAGCTACCATCTCCTCCCTTTTCGGCCCATAGATAATGCACAGTATCGCCTACGACGATGGCGTGACTGGCCGCCGCCCACGCGGGTGGTTCGCAGTACAGCAGCGGCTTCTCAGCGGTGAGCCGCTCGAAGTGGGCGAATGCTGCAAATGGGATTGGGTCGTTGGGATTCATAGCGGCTGCGTCATGTTCCGGTTTGCATGGATGTCCACAGCCTTTCGACTCCTTCAACGAAGCCTCGAAAGCTGTTTGAGGTGTTCTCTCGCGATAGGAAAGCAGCCATGCGTCTCGCACCTGACCGCTTCTGAAACTCGGGGATCAGCGTGGCAATGATATCGGAAGGCCGAACCACAATGTCGGGGTTTTGGTATCGACTTTTGCCTAACTCGCGTAGTGCGCTTGGTCGAGTTTTGGGAAATGCTTGTTTAAGTGCTTGCGGCTCGCCGATATACCAAGCTTCCAGTTCTCGGCAAGCTACTCGGACAAGCACGTCGCGCCGCCCGGTGCTCTGGCACAGTTGGACGAGATTGGTCTTCACTTGGTGGCAATCCGCGCTGTCTTGATCCCGTATCACGACGAAACGCACACCCGGTTCGCGCCAAGCCTTCAGCTTGCGGGGTATGCTCTTCTCTAGATCCTGCTTTCCCTCGTGGGCACACACTGGAATAACAATCCGGGAAATAATCTCGGCAGCAAACCTTCCAGCAGTATCCTCATTGAGTCTTCCTCTAGCAGGAACACAAGGCGATTCATTGTAACCCGATGCCCTCGAAAAGCCTCTGCTTCCATAGGGCACCCGGCAAATCTCCCTCCGCGACAAGAGCGCGCAGCAGTTCGCTATCGGACGCTCGGCGCACGGTCGTGAATCCGTCTTTTTTTACAAGCCAGAAGATCTCGTCAAGTTCTGCTCCGTTCAGGAAATCGGGGGAGTGGGTCGAAACGAACACTTGGCCGCCGCGCCGAGCGTAGTCCCTAAACTCCTCGGCTAACTCTATTAGCAATTCAGGATAGAGATGATTTTCGGGTTCTTCGACTGCCAGCAACGGATGGGGCTTTGGGTCATACAGCAAGACGAGGTAGGCGAACATCTTGATCGTGCCGTCGGAGACGTGGCGGGCAATGAATGGGTCCTTAAAGCTGCCATCCTGAAAGCGCAGAACGAGACGCCCGTCCTCTGTTGGTTTGGCTTCAACGCCGCTCACGCCTGGGACGCGCTGGCTCATAGCCTTCAGCACTTGATCGAAGCACTCGCGGTAATTCTCGTAGAGGTACTGGGCCACTTGGGCGACGTTATCGCCACGGTTAGACAGATGCTCGGCATAGCCGGCCTCACTGCTTGGTCGGGCGTCGGCAATGTGGAAGTCTGAGACGTGCCAGTTCTCGATTAGGCTGCGGAATTCTGAGACGACTTGGAACTCGCGGAACTGGCCCAAGCCTTTGATCGCGAGGACGCTCGGGTCGTCGAGCTTGTACTCTGCTCTCTTTTCTTTCACCTCTTCCTGACCATAGACCGATTCATTTGTAATCGCGGTTCCGATTCCTCCTGAGAAATCAACAAAATGCCAGGGGCGTCCATCCTGCTCTCTGCGGTAGTGGAGTACTTCGCGTTCAACTGAGACTCGGCCATCCTTCGCTGCTATTTCGAGTTCGTAGGTGGCCAGATGTCCGCCGCTCTCACGGAATTTTATGGTGATCCCAATCGGCCCATTTTCGCCTCGACTGACCAACTCGCGGAACCCGCCGCGTTGCGCCACCGCCATAGCGACGTTCTGGGTCAGCGCGTCCTTGAGAAAGTTAAACACGTCGAGTAGCGTTGACTTGCCCGTGCCGTTCGCGCCTACGACTACGACCATTGGAGGTAAATCATCAAACACAGCGTGGCGGAAGGAACGGTAGTTCTTGATTTCAATCTGCTCAATCCGCATAGGTTATTTCTCCGTATTGTCGAACATTACCGCTGGGCTGGCTGGCTGATCCGTTGGCGGCTATAACAATTCATCGAGTGACCGGCGAAGGGTTGCAGTCAATTTCTGACGGAAATCGTCGTCATTATCCCTAGACTTAGACCAAATAACGGTCGTGCAGTGATTCGTATCGAAGTGGGTTCCATCTTTGCTCTCAAATTTTTCCTTTTCGCAAATATAGATGACAGGCTTGCCTAGACCCTCCGCATAACCAGCCTCCCAATACGCGCCATTGTTTCCGTGAGTAAGATCTGCAATGACGAACTTCGCGTCTTGGATTCGGACGCGCATGATATTGTCGATGATACCCGCCTTTGGGACATCACGCATATCAACTAGACTGCAGCCAATATCCTCTTTCACCGCCGGTTTCACAACCTCCCGAACAAAGGATTCGAGATCGTCATCGTTGAACTGCATGGCGAGGAAACCGTAATTTCCAGCGAACTCACCTCGTTTTTCCGCTTCGTACTGTTTCCATCCGGCAAGGGTAAGGTTTACATTCGGAAATCTCGGCCCGAGTGTCTCTTTGCTAGGTTCTCCCATTATTATGAGGTCGTGTTCATACAACTCTTTAATGAGTTGCTTGGCCAATTCCTCACTCGGAGCACCAATCTTCTTGCTGATTCTGTCAATATGGGGGATTGGTTTGCCTGATTCCGATACTTGGTCTCCAATATATCGAATGAGATTCATCGCCTGCACCGCAGGACTTGTGAATTCGCTCATGTCGGTTCCTTTTGCTAAGAGTGGCTTATTCGCATCCATTCGCTAGGTTAAGTGCCAGCAGTTTTCCTAACGACTCGTCCTCCGAAATACCTGCATCCCATCCATAAGCCGACGCCACAGCCGCGTCGAGAGTCGCGTGTGCATCCTTGAGCCATTGAGGGCGGGCGTTGTACAGGTTGGTCAGCGTCCGCTTCTTGAGTTCCTTTGCCGTTTCCTCGTCGCGAGGCATCGGGCGCTTGGGATAGCCGGGGATCGGCTCGTCTACCCATTCCACCCATTCGGGCGGGTTGAGCCAGCGGTTGCGCAGTTCGACTAGTCGCCGTGCTGCTTCGGCGATGGCAACGGCACGCGGATCATTGGCGTAATCCGAAGCCGGAATGTCGGGCGACAGCCCTTCGGGGAAGGGAAAGGGCTCGAAGGTGGTGGTCGGCGTGTAGCGCGGACGATCTTCTAGACTCGAGCCGAGCCGTAGCGACCATGCCTCGTGAAAGCGGCTGTGCAAGATGCCGAAGGTTGTGTAGTCGTCGCGTGCGATGACGATTAGCTGATGATCGGGGCATATGCGGGCGTCGAGCCACGCGAACAGTCGATGCTTAGCAACGCACGGCGTAGCAATGTAGCATGACAGGCCGTTGAGCGCCCCCCACATCCCCGGTCTCGGCTCGACATGCCGCCACCAATAGATACGGTAGGCTTCTCGGCGGTTACATTTCCGCATCGGATAAACGTGCTCTTTTGCGTATTGAAACGGTGTCTCGTAGAGCGCTGCTTCCTCTTGCGTCATGCTCCAGCCAAAATCGACGATCCATTTGCCAGCCGGTCGGCGGGTCAAATCCATGCCATTTACCCACGGCTTGAGAACGTCGGAATTGGGCCGTCCATTCGGATTCGCAGGCTCGCGGAGCCATTCCCGGGCCTGATCTCCGGGCACATCGAAAGGGCCGCCCTTAGTGTCGCCCATGAACGCAACGCCGATGTTTTGGCATAACCGTTGTGCCTTGGTCAGATCAACGTTCCCCGTCAGATCGGAATGGACCGCATTCACAAACTGGCCATTGAGTCGCCGTTCCAGCACCGCTCCATCATCCGGTCGTGAGAAGCACACCAAAGAGACGCGCACCGCCGCCCCATTAATCACCCACGGCTCATCGCTCCACGCCTCAAAGATCGGACAGTCCTCAGTCGCGGTCTGCAACGCCCGCCGATTCGCCCCGCCGCGAATGGAGTTGGTTGAGACGAGACCTGCGCGCTTTGTCTTGCCCGATTCTATGTGTTCGCCGGCCTTCACAAACCAGTAGCAGACGAGGTCGGCCTCCGCTGGTACGCGGCCTTTATACACCGTGAAAATTCTCGAAACGTAATCCTCGCCAAGATTGGCGTTGAGAAGTTTCCCTCCGATAAACGGCGGGTTTCCGATCACCACGTCGGCTGCTGGCCATTCCGGTTCTTCGCCGTCCGGTGTCAGGATCGCATCGCGGCATTCGATGGTGTCGAGCGGCTTAAGGACTGGATTATTCGTCCCAGGATAGCCGTTGCGCCGCATCCACTGGATGTGTCCGATCCACACCGACACGCGCGCTAATTCGGCAGCGTAGGCGTTGATTTCGATCCCCTTGACGTTGGCCGGGCTGACTTCGGGAAACGAGCGCTGGAGGTCAAAGGCTTCGGCCTCCAGTTGCACCCGATGCTCCAAGTCCTTGAGCGCGTGCAAGGCGACGTAGAGGAAGTTGCCCGATCCGCAAGCCGGGTCGAGGATGGTGAAAGAGCGGAGGCGCTGTAAGAAAGCGTCCTTGCGCTGCTCGGCCCGACTGCGTTGGCGCGTCTGGGCAGCAGCAGATCGGGCAGTCCCGGCTCGTTTCAGCGCGTCGTCGATTTCCCCTTTCTCCTTTTCCCATTCGGCCAACCACGGGCGAATCACTACCGGCTCGACGATCCGCATAATTTTGTCGCGGTCCGTGTAATGCGCCCCTAATTGCGCCCGCTTGTCCGGGTCGAGGCCGCGCTCGAACAGTGTGCCCAATATAGAAGGATCAATCTCTGACCACTCCAAGGTCGCCGCTTGAAGCACCGTCTCGATTTCGGCCTTATCCAGTGGCAGAGCAGCATCGTCGTCGAATAGGCCGCCGTTAAACCACGCCACCGGCTCAAAGCCGACCCTCCCGCCGGTGGACATGGCAGCGAACAGATCGCGAGCCATGGCGGCGAACTCCTCCGGCTGCTGCCGCGCCTGCTCCAACATCCGCGTGAACATATTGTTCGGCAAAAGGCCCACATCTTCGGCGAACATGCAGAACACCAGCCGATTGATGAAATGCGCCACCGCCTGCGGGTCATGGCCGCGTTCTCGCAAGGCTTGTGCCAGCAACGCAAAGGCCGAGGCCGCCCGCTCGGTGAGCGCCTGCCGGGTCTCGTCTGGCCGCAGCCGCTCAGGGTCGGATAGTGCCCACTTGAGCTTGTCGCGGCCAGCGGCATCGGCTAAATCGTCGATCTCAAATTCATGGGTCTTGCTGACGCTGTTGGTCCAATTGGTGCGGATGCGGAACTGCCGCATGTCGGAGACGATCAAAAGCGGCGGGTTTTCCAAAGCCAGCGCGTATTGCCTAAGTTGGTCAAAGGCCGCGTCTAGGTTGGCACGCGGGCCCTTGTACTCCCAAGCGAAGCAGTGTCGCTTCCACACGTCGGCCCAACCATCGCCGCCGGTTTCCTTGCGAGCACCCCTCTCAAAGCAGTACGTATCGCCGGTAGGGTCGGCCTCGGCCGGGGTTGGCTCGCCGAGCAGTCGGCACAAGTCGATGAAGTGCTCCTGAGCGGCCGAGCTTTCCTTGAGTTCGACGGCACGCCACTTGGTAATGAATATCTCTGGAGTCATGGTGCTACGGTCACTAGCCGCTTGAAGCGGGCGAATGCTGCAAATGGGATTGGGGCGTCGGTCTGCATAGCGGCTACTAGGTGATCACCATCTTGCTACCAAGCTGAATGACATTTACCTATTCAGCACCTTCTCCTGAAACTGCTCGTACGCCTCCTATATGTCCTCTGGATCGGGAACAACCGGCATTGTGCGAATCCGACCGTGTGCATACCAATTCCGAAACCCGAAGTATCCCTTGGTCACCGAGCAAACCCGCCGAAACGCCTCGTCGATGTCTCGGAAACATTCTCGTAACTCGTCGAAGATCCGCTCAAGGGGAATCCGCCTACACGCCTGAGTAGCCTGCTTGCCAACTTGACGAGTCTCACGGCGATATTCCTCACACAGATCGCGATACGCTCTGCTTACTCTATCGCGCTTTCTTCGTTTTAGAGATACGAGAAAATCCTCTCGGATACCTGCCTCCAAGAGTGTAAGGAGCTTGAATGCGTAGTCCTTGCGTATCTCCTCAAGCAGGTCGGCACGAAACTCATCGCGTTCAGTCGGTGTGAAAGATTCGAAATGCTCGTCGCCGAGGTCGCGCACATTTTGTTGGAGCAAGGCGTACCATTCGAGGAGCGAATCACAAGTGAACTCGCGCATGTTACTCTTCTAGGAACTCAGCTAGAAATTCCTCTAAGGCACTTTTATTGAATTCCCACCGTGTAGGTTTCCCGTATCTACCCTCTCTCTTCGCAAAATCCCACTCGTCATTTTCTTTATGCACCAGCATTACGAGAAGGGTGTTGCCCGAGACCACATCGACTCGTCCTTGAAAACCTATAATAAAACGTCCGACCGGTCTGAAGGTGAGAATCTGGCTGTCTAAAAAGACAAGTCGTAGAGATCGGGCTTCGTAATCCCCAAGCTGGTCTTCCCGAATCGGCATATTCTCTGACTGGATCTCCAACCAGTTTTTGTCTTCAAGAGGCTGTAACCATTTAGCTATCTTCGACATGAGCTTTTCGCAGTTGGCTATCCATTCCTGACGAACTGCTACATGTTCAAATTCCGACGCTTTCTGTTGCTCTTGTTTCTGCTTCAGTATGTCCTCAAGTAGTTTGGCCATTTATATCTTTCCTTTGCTGCAATCTGAGCGAGATATTGTCTGTCGTCGAAGACCGAGACCGCACGGTCAGCAGTAAGGCAGTATGCTTCTTCAATATCCAACCGATTGGATCGCCGCGCAATGACCGGGGAGACCGCTCGACCATTCACCCCGGTAGGTCAAAATCGGCGCTTTTGCGCTGCCGTCCTTGAAGCGAGGCAGGCGGCTGGATAGATTGGGCCAACATATCGCAACCTCGCGCTCATTTAAGCTACGAGACGCCCATCACAACGCCAAGGAACCTTTCAATGCCTCGTCCCAATATCCTCTTCATCATGGATGATCAGCACCGCCACGACTATCTCGGCGCTGCCGGTGCCGACTTCCTGCGGACGCCTCACCTCGATCGCCTCGCCGCCACTGGCGTGCGCTTCACCCAATGCACTACCAACGCACCCGTCTGTGCGCCAGCGCGGATCGGCTTGGCCTCTGGCCTGCAACCGAGCCGTCTCGGCTGTCTGGACAATTCGGGCCGGCTACCCTCGGGCACCACCACCTACTATCAGCGGCTGCGCGACGCCGGCTACCGCGTCGGCTGTGTTGGCAAGCTCGACCTGCGCAAATCCGATGGCTACAATGGCCGCTACGGCGACCGGCCCTACGCTTATAGCTGGGGCTTTACCCATCCAGAGGAATGCGAGGGCAAAATACATTCCGGCTCCTCGTCCACTCCGATAGGCCCCTATACACACTACCTAGCCGACAAAGGGCTATTGGCGACATTTCACCAAGATTATTGCCGCCGCGCCGCCGCCGGTTGGAGCACCGACTGCCGCGACTCGCTACTGGACAGCGAGGATTTTGCGGACGCCTATATCGGTCGCCGCGCCGCCGAGTGGATCGCCCATGTTCCCGACGATTTCCCCTGGCACTATTTCGTCAGTTTCGTCGGCCCGCACGATCCCTTTGACCCACCGACCGAATACGGCGACCGCTACCGCGACGCGGCAATGCCCCCGGCCATCAGCGACTCCCTCGCTGGCAAACCCGAGTGGATCAAAAAACGCGCCGCATACTTCGCGCGCGACCAAATCGCCCAAACCCGCCGCCAATACTGCGCCGCCATAGAACTCATTGACGACCAGATCGGTCAGATCCTCGACGCGCTCGAACAACGCGGCCAGCTCGACAACACCTATATCATCTTCTCCTCCGACCACGGCGAGCTGCTCGGCGACCACGGGCTGTACACCAAGAGCGCCGCGTACGAGGCCAGTCTGCGCGTACCGCTGATCATCGCCGGGCCGGATATCGCCGGAGGCCGCGTCTGTGACGCGCTGTGCGAACTCATCGACCTCAATGCCACAATATGCGACTTCGCCCAACTCGCGCCGCAGCAAGACATCGACGCTCGCTCGCTGCAACCGATCCTCGACGGCCAGACCGATACCCACCGCCAAGAGACCGTTGCCGCCCTGCGCAACTTCCGCTGCATTCGCACGGGTACGCACAAATACGTCCAGAATTACAACGACTGCGACGAACTCTACGACCTCGAACAGGATCCCGACGAGTTGCACAACATCGCCGCTACTGCCCCTGATGTGGTTGGCGATCTCGCGCGTCGCTTACGTCGTCGTTTGGGCTAAAGCGGCCACAAGGGGGAAACCCCACAATTTTCCTAGGATTGATCGCCCCTACGATTGGTTTGCTTTCCAGGCTTGGTACTCGGCCAAGGTCTGCTCGTCGGGGGGATAGGTGCCGACGATACTGGCTCCGGCGCGGATTTTCTCGGTGATGAAGCGTTCCTTTTGCTCCATCTCCTCGGCTTCGACGGCGACCTCTTCGGCCAGATGCGCGGGTATGACCACGACCCCTTCTCCGTCGCCGACGAGAATGTCGCCGGGGAATACCGCCACGCCGCCGCAGGCGATAGGTACCTGGATTTCGCTGGGATGGTGGACGGTCTTGTTAGTGTGGGCGTTCATGGCTGCGGCGTAGGCGGGCAATCCCGATGCGACAATGGTCGGCGAGTCGCGGTAGGCTCCGTCGGTGACGATCCCCGTGCAGCCCCGCACTTGTAGCCGCGCCGCTAAGATGGATCCCATAGTCCCGGCGCGGGTGTCGCCGCGTGCATCGATGACGAACACGTCGCCTGCGGTTACCTGCTCAATGCCGATCCGCTGCACGTCTTTTAGGTTGTCGAGTGGGACCTCGTCGAGGTCTTCGCGCGCGGGGATGTAGCGCAGGGTAAAGGCCCGGCCGACCATCTGCATGTCGGACTTGAGGGGCGCGACTTGCTGCATAAACGTGTTGTGCAGTCCCTTGTTGCGGAGCACGGACGTCAGGGTCGCCGTGCTGGCCACTTTTAGTTTTTCGCTCAATTCGGCAAAATCCACAATTCGCTCCTTTCAGCGTATCTGCCCGCGGGCGTCAACCGGCCAGACGGCTTCCACGCGGCCGCGGCGCACGGCAAAGATCTGGTCGTGTTCGTTGAAACAGGGGCAGGGATGAACCGGCAAGACCTGCACCTGTTCGCCGATTTGGGGCTTGTCGTTGCAGGCCGATAGATCGACATGTCCATGTTCTTCCGAGGCCCCGGAGAAGACGGCTTGGGGGTACTCGACGATGTAGCCCATGACGGATGAGCCGTCCTCCTGACGGTGGACCGCGGCGCTGAGCGACTTGCTGCCCCCGTCGAGGATGGCGCGATTCGCGGCCGGTCGGCTGACCACGGTCATCAGCACTCGGCCAGCGCACTGGTCGACGCTGTGGGTTCCCCGGCGGAGATGGCCGACGCCGCCGACTGGGTACTCGCCGGCTCGGTACTCGGTCAGTTCTGGAATCTCATGCGCCATAAATGCGCCCGATGTGCTGCCGCCGCTGACGATGGGATGCGGCAGGCCCTTGCGGTCGAAGTGCGCGAGCGTCTCTTGGATTAGCGGTCGCATGTCTGGAGTCGCCGGCATGGACATGATGCCCCGGAGTTCGATGTTGGGGGCTTGATCGATTTTTTCGCCGAGGGCCGCGGCCGCAGCGGGAGAGCCTACGCCCGTGCGACCGCGGTCGAGTTCGACGACCCCGCCCACGGTGACATCCGCGGCCGCAGCGGCCTTGGATAGCCCCTGCACGGTGTATTCGGAATCGGCCGCCATGGTCAGCCGGGTGTCCCGTGCCAGCGCGACCAGCCGCGCCAGTTTTTGCGCGCCGATGATGTTGTAGGGAATCAGGATGTCGCGATCGACCCCGCCCTCGGCCATGACCTCGGCCTCTCCTAACTTCTGGCAGGTGATGCCGATTGCCCCGCGACGCATTTGCATATGGGCGATGGCCACGCACTTGTGGGTCTTGATGTGGGGCCGCAAGCCAATGCCGTGCTCGTCAAAATAGCGTTGGTAGCGGTCAAGGTTGTCCTCCAAGCCGTCGAGATCGACGAGGAGCGCGGGCGTGTCGAGGTCTTCTATGCGCATAGTGGCCTTTCCTAAATGAAAGTGAGAGTCGCGGCGATAAAATAGCAAACCAATCTCGCCGCAGAAATTGACGCGATTCGGTCTCTTCCCTTTTATTGCAAGATGCCCATCGATCTCCAACCCTCCACGCCCGTCGCACTAGTCTGCGCGATATTGGCCGATTCCGATGATACGTTCGCCGCCGCCAAAATCGGCCTCATCAAATGCTTCGGTACACTATTCGCGGCCAGTGACACCTATGATTTTGATTTCACCTCGTACTACGAGGCGGAAATGGGCGCGGGGCTGAGCAAACAGCTCGTGTGCTTTAAACAGCGGATCGACCCCGCCGAGCTGGCGGCCTGCAAGCGCCAGACGATCGAACTAGAAAAAGCACTGGGAAGAGCAACAGGAGGGACATTGCGCCGCCGCGCCAACATCGACCCAGGATTGCTGTCGGTCGAGAGCTTGGTGTTGGCCACGACTAAGTGCGCTGGCCACCGGGTGTGCATTGCCCCGCAGCTCTACGCCGAGGTGACCCTGCTCTATCAGCGAGGATGCTACCAGCCTCTCGAATGGACGTATCCCGACTACCGGAGCGCTGCCGTGCAGCGTTTCTTGCTCGATGTGCGGCCTTGGTTGCTGGCCGTGCGCGGCTGAGGTCAGCCCCGCTCGCCGAGCGCGACGAACGCGCGATGCTCTGGCCCGGTGTAGATGTGGTTGGGGCGGATGAGCCGGTTGGCGTCGTGCTGTTCGATCACGTGCGCCGCCCAGCCCACCACGCGGCTGGCGACGAAGATGGGGGTGTAGAGCGGGATCGGAATGCCCATCATGTAGTAGGTGTATGCGCAGGGGAAATCGACGTTGGGGAAGATGCCTTTTTCGCGCATCATCGTCGCTTCGACCACATCGGCTAGGTCCGGCCATTTGGTGTCGCCGATGGCGGCGGCGATCTGACGGCCAACCTTCTTCATGGTCGGCACCCGCGAGTCGCCGCTTTTGTATTCCCGATGTCCAAAGCCCATGATCTTCTTCTTTTGCGCCAGCGCGTCGAGGACCCACTGCTCGGCTGCCGCAGGCGAATCTACCTCTAAGAGCATGTGCATGGCCGCCTCGTTGGCACCGCCGTGCAAGGGGCCGTGCAGAGCGCCGATGGCCGCGGTTATGGCCGCGTACATGTCGGCGAGCGTCGAGGCCACGACCCGCGCGGTGAACGTGGAGGCGTTGTATCCGTGTTCGGCGTAGAGGATCAGCGAAGTGTTCATGGCCTCTACTTCGTACGCGGGTGGTTTTTCGCCGCGCAGCATGTAGAGCAGATTGGCCGCGTGGTCTAGCTCGGCGTCGGGGGCTACCGGCGCTAGGCCCTGCGAGAAGCGATAGCCATAGGCGAGTGCGGTGGGAATTTTGGCCAGCAAGCGCTCGGCCTTACGCACATTGGCATCGTGGCTGTTGTCAGGGGTCTCGGCGTCGAAAAACGCCAGGGACGATAATGCTGTGCGCAACAGGTCCATGGGGTGGGCGTCCGCTGGAGCGGAGCGCAATAGATCGACGACCGGGCCGGGCAGGTCGCGCTGGGAGCGCAGTTGTTGGTTGAATGCCGCCAACTCGGCGACTGTCGGCAACTCGCCGTAGAGCAGCAAGTAGGCGACCTCTTCGTAGGAGGCGTTTTCGGTCAGCTCGACTAGGTCGTAGCCGTGCAGGATCAGGCGGTTGATATCGATATCGATGCGCGAAAGGGCGGACTCGCCGGCGATGACGCCTTCGAGGCCGGGGCTGTAGGATTTGTCGGTCATTCTGTAAATCTCTCTGTGGAAAGTGTGAATTTGGGGCTAATAATTCAGCGGTTTTCTCCGTTCGCTGGAAAGCGGGCGGCCAGCGCTGCGTCTAGCTTGGAATACTCGTCGTAGCCGAGTAGTTCGTAGAGTTCGTCTCGCGTCTGCATCTGTCCGAGGGCACCTTCTAAAGTGCCCTTTTCCTTCAGTTCGCGGAACAGCCCTTCGACGGCCTTCATCATAGTGCGAAAGGCGCTCATAGGGAAAATCACGAGGCAATATCCCATGGCGGCGAACTCCGCGACCGATAGGTACGGCGATTTGCCGAATTCGGTCATGTTGGCGAGAAGAGGGCCTTTGACTTGCTCGGCGTAGCGGGCGAATTCCTCGGCGCTCTGCATGGCCTCGGGAAAGATCGCGTCCGCGCCGGCTGCCAAGTAACGCAGGCCGCGCTCGACGCTCTGCTCAAAGCCCTCGACGGCGCGGGCGTCGCAGCGGGCGATGATCACAAAGTCCGGGTCTTGCCGCGCCGCGCAGGCCGCGGCGATCTTGCGCTCCATTTCCTCGACCCCGATCAGGGCCTTGCCGTCGAGGTGGCCGCAGCGCTTGGGCATGACTTGGTCCTCTAAGTGTAGCCCGGCCAAGCCCTCGCGCTCGTACGCGCGCACTGTGCGCATCACCTGCCAGACCTCGCCAAACCCGGTGTCTGCATCGCCAATGCAGGGCACTTGCACTGCATTGGCAATGTAGCCGGCTTGGCGCGCCATTTCGTCCATGCCCAACAGGCCGACGTCTGGGTAGCCAGCCGTGCCGTTGGCTAGGCCAGCTCCGGAAATGTACACGGCCTCAAACCCGATGCGCTCGGCCAGCATGGCCACGGGTGCGTTGAAGGCCCCGGGCAAGGTCAGGGTCTTCTCGGCCATCAGGCGGCGCAAGGCGTGCGGCTTGGACTCGGCGGGCGCGGGGTTGAGTAGCATAGCTCAGGCGAGAGAGATGGTGGCCTCGCGCTCCGGTCCTACGGAAATCAGGGAGACCGGCGCGCGGCTCAGTTCGGCGACTCGCTCCACGTAAGCCTGCGCTTGGGGCGGCAGATCGGCGAAACTACGGGCGGCGGTAGTCGGAGCACACCATCCAGCCATTTCTTCGTAGATCGGCTCGCATTGGTCGAGTACCTGTGGGTCGGCGGGGAATTCTTCCAGCACTTGGTCGCCGCAGCGATAGCCAACGCCCAGTTTGAGGTGCTCGCATTGGTCGAGTACGTCGAGCCGGGTCAGGGCGATGCTGGTCAGGCCGTTGATGCGCGTTGAAACCCGCAAGATGGCGGCGTCGAACCAGCCGCAGCGCCGCGGCCGACCGGTAGTAGCTCCATACTCGCGGCCCAAGGCGCGCAAACGCTCACCTTCTTCCCCTAGTAACTCGGTGGGAAAAGGCCCGTTGCCCACCCGCGTGGTGTACGCTTTGGTCACGCCTACTACCTCGGCGATCCGCGTGGGGCCAATACCAGCACCCGTGCAGGCTCCACCCGCCGTGGTGTTCGAGGAGGTGACGTAGGGATAAGTGCCGTGGTCAATGTCGAGCAAGGTCCCTTGCGCCCCCTCGCAGAGGACTGTTTTGCCTTGGTCGAGGGCTTGGTTGAGCAGGAGCGAGGTGTCGGCGACGTATGGGGTGAGTTGCTCGCCGTAGCCGATGTACGCGTCGATGATGGGGCTGGCCTCTAGCGGCTCTTGGCCGAAGACCTTGGTCAAGATTTCGTTTTTGGCGCAGATGCTGGCCCGGAGCTTGTCGCGCAAACGCGCCGGGTCGCACAAATCCATGACGCGCACCCCGTGGCTGCGCTCGACTTTGTCGCGATAAGCCGGGCCGATGCCGCGGCCAGTCGTGCCGATGGCGACGCTGTTTTCGCTCTCTTCCCCGGCCTTTTCCAAGACCTTGTGGTAGGGCATTACGACGTGGGCAACTTGGCTGAGGAAAAAGCGGTTGGCCACGGAAAAGCCCTTGGCCTCTAGCTCGGCGATCTCATCGAGCATGACGGCTGGATCGACGACCACCCCATTGCCCACCACGCAGATTTTTCCCTCGTGCATGATGCCCGAAGGAATGGCGTGGAAGATGAACTTGGTGGAGTTGGTGACGACCGTGTGGCCGGCGTTGGCCCCTCCCTGATAGCGCACCACCACATCGGCGGCGGACGTGAGGTAATCTACTACTTTGGCCTTGCCTTCGTCGCCCCACTGCGCTCCTAGTACTATGTTTGCGGGCATTGTGTACTCCCGTGCTTAAAGACTGACTTGTTTGGCCCAGGAGATGTACTCCCGAGAGAGAATATCGTCAACTACGTCGGTGGTGATCGGGTCATCGACGTTGAGGATGGTCAGGGCTTGGCCGCCCATTTGGCGGCGTCCGCACGACATTTGGGCGATGTTGACATTGTGGCTGCCCATGACTGTGCCGATTTGGCCGATGATGCCCGGGACATCGTCGTTGATGTAAAAGAGCATGTGGCCCTCTGGGACGGCGTCGAAGATGTACTCGTCGAGATGCACGAGGCGCGGATCGCTCTTGCCGAAGATCGTGCCCGCGAGCAGGCGCTGCCCTTTGCTGGTGTGATACACCACGGTGATGAGGCTGGCGTAGTCCTCGTGCTCGCTGCTGAGCCGCTCATCGACTTGCACGCCGCGCTCCTGCGCGAAGAGCAGTGCATTGACTACATTGACTGCCGCGTCCGAGACGGTCTCCATAATGCCCTTGAGTACGGCCGAGGTCAACGGCGAGGTCGGGTAGGCGGTGATGTCGCCTTGGTATTCAATGGTGATGCGCTCTAGCTGGCCCTCGCCGAGTTGGGCTTGCAGGCGTCCTAGCCGCTCGGCCAGCACGAGGTAGGGCTGGAGCTTGCCGTGGATTTCGGGATCGACCGAAGGGGCGTTGACTGCGTTGCGAATGACGCGACCCATCAGCACGTCGCCGACCTGCTCGGCCACCTGCAAGGCGACATTGGCTTGGGCTTCCTTGGTGGAGGCCGCCAAGTGCGGCGTACAGATCACGCGGTCGTCAACCAAAAGGTCCACGAGGGTCGGCGGCTCCTCCTCAAAGACGTCTAAGGCGGCACCGGCGACCTTGCCCGAGTTCAAGCCGCGCAGGAGGGCGGCTTCGTCCACGATGCCGCCGCGGGCGCAATTGATTAGATAAACCCCGTCTTTGCACTGCGCGAGCTGGGCGTCGGAAATCAGGTGCCGGGTTTGGTCGCTGAGATGGGTGTGGACCGTGATGAAATCTGCGGTAGCGTAGATTTTGTCGAGGGATGTTAGATGCGCGCCGTAGGAGAGGGCCATCTCTTGGCCGATATAGGGATCATAGCCGAGGACCTTCATGTGAAAGGCCGCGGCGCGCGCGGCCACCTCCCGCCCCACGCGACCCAAGCCAATCACCGCGAGGGTCTTGCCGGCCAACTCGACGCCGACGAATTGGCTGCGCTCCCACAGCCCCTTTTTAAGCGAGGACGTCGCCTGAGGGATGTGCCGCGCAAGGGCAGCTATGAGCGCGAAAGTGTGCTCGGCGGTTGATAGGGAATTGCCGCCTGGGGTGTTCATGACGATGACGCCGTGGCGCGTTGCCGCTTCTATGTCGATGTTGTCGAAGCCCGTGCCGGCGCGGCCAATGACCCGGAGGCGTGACGCGGCGGCGAGCACCTCGGCCGTCACCGCGGTCGCACTGCGCACGACGAGCCCCTCGTAGTCGCCGATGCAGTCTAGGAGCGCCCTCGGCGACAAGCCACTGCGCACATCTACTGCGACCCCGTCATTGGCTTCGAGGATCTCGACACAGCGAGGGTCCATCTTGTCGCTGATCAGTACTTTCAAATGGTCCTCTTTAGGTTGCGTTGCCCGCTAGCGCCTCGGCGATCCACCCGGTAATGTCGTCCTGCCCGCGGCCATCGACTGCCGAGAACGGCACAAAGGAAAGGCCGGCGAGCGATCCTTGAGCATCGAGCTGGTCGAATAAGTGTTGCAGCTTGTTGCGCGACAGTTTATCCGCTTTGGTAAAGACCAGCAGGAAGGGCTTATCTAGGGTCCGCAAATGGTCTATCATCTGCTGATCCAAATCGGTTGGGCCGTGCCGGGCATCGACGAGTTGCAACACCGCGCACAATGGCTCGCGATTGGCCATGTAGCTGCGGATGAGCTGGCCGAGCTGTAAGCGCAAGCCCACGCCGCCGCGCACGTACCCATAGCCAGGCAGATCGACCAAGTAGAACTGCTCGTTGGCTAGGTAGTAGTTCAACTGCTGGGTCTTGCCGGGGACCGTGCTGGTGCGCGCCAGCTTCTTGCGTCGTACTAACCTGTTGATCAGCGAGGACTTGCCGACGTTGGAGCGTCCTACTAAGGCGATTTCAGGCAAGCCGTCCACGGGCAGATCGGCCGTGCGGACCGCGCCAATTTTGAATTCGACCGAGGAAAAGCGCATCGCCGGGGCTTGGAGATTAGGCGCGTTTGCGCCGCATCTCTTCGTCTTCGCTGCTGTACTGCTCAATCCCGCGCTCGATCATCTCGCCCGTAACTTGCAGGCGCGTCACGCCCTCCTGAGAGGGAATGTCGAACATGATGTCCATCATGGCTTGCTCTAGGACGGAGCGCAAGCCGCGGGCCCCCGTGCCCTTGTGAACGGTCAGGGCTACTATCTTGCGCAGGGCGTCCTCGGTGAACTCGACCTCGACTCCGTCCATGGCGAAGAGCCGCTGCGACTGCTTGATGATGGCGTCGTGCGGCTCGGTGAGGATGCGGAGCAAGTCGTTCTCGGCGAGCTCGTCCATAGTGGTGATTACTGGTACGCGGCCGACAAATTCGGGGATCATGCCGTAGGCGAGCAAATCTTCGGGCTGCACCAGTGGCAATACGTCTAAGGCGTCGGAGTCGCGTTCGTCGTCGCTGTCGGCTCCAAAGCCCATGGTGCGCTTGCCGACCCGTTGGCTGATGACCTTGTCTAGCCCCTCGAAGGCTCCGCCGCAGACGAAGAGGATGTTGCGGGTATCCATCTGGATCATCGGCTGTTCAGGGTGCTTGCGGCCCCCTTTGGGCGGGATGTTGGCAGTGGTGCCCTCCAAAATTTTGAGCAGTGCTTGCTGCACGCCCTCGCCCGACACGTCGCGGCCCACCGAAGGCGTGGCACTCTTGCGGGCAATTTTGTCAACCTCGTCGAGATAGAGGATGCCTTTTTCGGCGCGGGGCACATCGTAGTCGGCTGCTTGCAAAAGGCTCACGAGGATGTTTTCCACGTCTTCGCCCACGTAACCGGCCTCGGTGAGAATGGTGGCGTCGGCAATGGAGAAGGGGACTTGCAGGAACTTTGCGAGGGTTTTGGCCAGTTCGGTCTTGCCGGTGCCGGTGGGGCCGATGAGCATTACGTTGCTTTTTTCGAGCTCCACCTCGTCTAAGTCAACTTTGGTGCGAATGCGCTTGTAGTGATTGTACACGGCGACCGCGAGGATTTTCTTGGCCCGCTCTTGGGCGATCACATATTCGTCGAGAAAATCCTTGATTTGGCCCGGCTTGGGCATCTCTTCGGTCTCCCAAGGGAGGGTCTTTTGCCGCTCCTCGGCCAAGACGTCGTTGCACAGCTTGACGCACTCGTTGCAGATGTGGACCTGGGGGCCGGTTATGATCTTGTCAACTTGGTTGTGGCTGCGCCCGCAGAACGAGCAGCGCGGATCGCTTTGGGGGGGCCGACGGCGCAAAACAAGCTCCTAGACTGGGGAAGGGGCTACCTCGACGTGCGATGGAGCGATGATCTCGTCGATGATGCCGTATTCGACGGCTGCTGCGGCCGACATGAAAAAGTCGCGCTCGGTGTCGCGCTCAATGCGCTCTAGCGGCTGCCCAGTGCAATCGACTAGGACCTCGTTGATCTGCTGGCGCATGGCGATGATCTCGCGGGCGTGGATTTCCATGTCGGCTGCTTGGCCGCCAATGCCGCCCATGGGCTGGTGCAGCAAGACGCGGGCGTTGGGCAGGGCTTGGCGCTTGCCCTTGGTGCCGCCAGCCAATAGCACGGCTCCCATGCTGGATGCTTGGCCGATGCAGATCGTGGAGATGTCGGCGGCCACGTATTGCATGGTGTCGTAGATGGCCATGCCCGCCGAAATCAGCCCGCCAGGGGTATTGAGATAGAGCGCGATGTCCTTTTTGGGATCTTCAGAAGCGAGAAAGAGCATTTGGGCGATGATGAGATTGGCGATTGCGTCGTTGATCGGAGTGCCGGCGAAGATGATGCGGTCCTTGAGCAGCCGCGAGTAGATGTCGTATGAGCGCTCTCCGCGGCCGGTCTGTTCGATGACCATTGGAATCAGCGACATGATTTATACCTTTTCCTCTTTGATTTCAGCTTTGGCAATGAGCAAATCAAAAACCTTTTGGTCTTCCAGTTCGCGCCGCAATTCCTCTGAGTTCTGCAAGTCAGAGGGTTGGACGCTAGCGCGCTCGGCGCGCTCGGCGGCGAATTGGGCAAACTCCTCGTCCGTTACTTCGACCCCGGCTTGTTGGCGCACGCTTTCGAGCAGTATATAGCTCTTGAGCTGGCGCGTGGCTTGGGCGCGCTCTTCGTCGCTGTGGTCGCGGTCTTGGTCGTGATCGGCCTGCTCTCGTTCGAGCGAGTCGAGGTAGTTATCGACCATGCTCTCGGGCAGTTCAAAGTCGTTTTTTACGATGAGTTGGTTGATCAACTCGCTGCGCAGGCGCTGCTGGGCCATGTATTCCCAGCGCTGTTGGATCTGTTCGCTGAGGTGTTGGCGCAAGTCGGAGAGGGTCTGGAACTGTTCGCCGAGGTCCTTGGCGAACTCGTCGTCGAGCTCGGGTAGGGTGCGCTCGCGCACCTCGTGAGCCGCCACTGCGAAATGCGCGATCTGGCCGGCGAGCTGTTCGTTGGGCAGGTCCTCTCGGTAGGCGAAGCGGACCTTGCGCTCTGCGCCAGCACTCATGCCGACGAGGGCCTCTTCAAACTCGGGACTGAGGGCATTTTCGTCGCCGATGAGGATGTGGCGCTTCTCGTACTTGTCGCCAATGACGGGCAAGCCGCTCTCGTCGAGGCGCTGCAAATCCGCGACGAGCACGTCGCCGTTGGCCAATGGTCGCTCGACGACTCGCTCGGTGGCGTGGCGGCGGCGCAGTTCCTCTAGGTGCTCGCCGATTTCCTCGTCGGCCACCTCGTGCACCATGCGGGTGGCGGAGAGGTTTTCGTAGTGCTCGGCGTTGATCTCGGGCCAGACGTCAAGCTCTGCTGTGAACGTCAGACTGCCTCCCGGCTCGTGGTCGAGTTGGGAGATTTTGGGGGGTGCGGCCGGCCGCAGGCCCGCTTCGCGCGCGGCTTCTTCTAGTAGCGAGGGGAGGAGGTCGCCGAGGACTTCGCCGCGGATGGAGCTGCCGAAGCGCGCCTCGACGATCCTGAGCGGCACTTTGCCCTTGCGGAAGCCTGGGATCTCCAGCCGCTTTTGGTAGCGGCGCAGGGCCTTATTGACGGCGGCGTCAATGCGCGCAGCTTCGACTTCAACGGCCAGCTCGCGTGCCCACTGCCCCTTTTCTGTGACCTGTGTCTTCACGAAACGCAACCTTTACAAGGCTAGGACGCACCGCCAAATCGTCGGCCGTGCGCTCGTTTTCATGGTGCGAAAGGGGGGACTCGAACCCCCATGCCCTTTCGGGCACTAGATCCTAAATCTAGCGCGTCTGCCAGTTCCGCCACTTTCGCTGTACCGGATAAATCTGCGCCTGAGGAGGGTTATAGCCCAAGCGCGAAGGATAATATCAGGATTTATACTATTGGGTCAAGGGATTTGCCAAGCGTCCATGCGGCTCTCAAGGTGGGAGCGCAGCTCGGCTATGGGCACCCGCTCTTGGGCCATGGTGTCGCGAGCGCGCACGGTGACGGTCTGGTCCGCTAGGGTGTCTGAATCGATCGTTAGGCAGAACGGCGTCCCCACCTCGTCCATGCGCCGATAGCGGCGGCCGATCGCGCCGCCCTCGTCGTAAAAGACCCGCATGTAAGGTCGGAGGTCCTCGGCGATTTGCCGGGCGATGTCAGGCATGCCGTCGCGTTTGACGAGGGGCAATACCGCCGCTTTGATCGGCGCGATGCGCGGGTGAAAGCGCATTACCACCCGCGTCTCACCCCGGACCTCTTCCTCGTGGTATGCTTCGACTAAGCAGGCCATTAGTGTGCGGCTGGCCCCTATGGAGGTTTCTACGACGTAGGGCACGAACTTGGTGCGCTGTTGCTCGTCGAAGTACTTGAGCTGTTTGCCCGAGAATTTTTCGTGCTGCGACAGGTCGTAGTCGCCGCGATTGTGGATGCCTTCGATCTCGCCTGGGCCAAAAGGGAACTCGTACTGGATGTCGAAGGCGGCGCGGGCATAGTGGGCCAGTTCGTCTCCTTGGTGTTCGTGCCAGCTCAGCTTGCGCTCGGGTAGGCCGATTTGCGCGAACCACTTCCAGCGCTGCTCGCGCCAATAGTCGAACCACTCGTCTTGGGTGCCCGGCGCGACGAAGTACTGCATCTCCATCTGCTCGAATTCCCGCGTGCGGAAGAGAAAGTTCTTGGTGTTGATCTCGTTGCGGAATGCCTTGCCGATCTGGGCAATGCCAAAGGGCAGCTTCTGGCGCGTCGCCGCCTGCACGTTGAGGTAGTTGACGAAGATGCCCTGCGCCGTCTCCGGGCGGAGAAAGACCCGCGCACTGTCGTCTTCAAGCGGGCCGACGAAGGTCTTGAACATCAGGTTGAATTGCCGCGGGTCGCTTAGTTCGTTGCCCTTGGGGCTTTTGATGTTGCGCTCGCGCAGTAGCACGCCCATTTCCTCGGCGCTCAGGCCCGCTACGTCGAGGCCGTTTTCTTCGAGGAGTTGGTCGAGCCGAAAGCGCTCGTTGGTCTTGCGATCTTCGACCATCGGGTCGGTAAAGCTATCGACGTGGCCCGATGCCTCCCACACTCGCTGATTCATGAGGATGCTGGCGTCGATGCCCTCCACATCCTCTCGGTAGGTCATGGCCTTCCACCAAGCCTCTTTGATGTTGCGCAACAGCTCGACGCCCAGAGGACCGTAATCCCAGCAGCCGTTGAGGCCGCCGTAGATTTCCGAGCTTTGGTAGATAAAGCCTTTGCGCTTGCACAGGGATACTAGTTTTTCCATTGCGTCGTCGGACATGAAAATCTCCAGTAAGTTAGACGGGTAAAGCGGCCTTGTTGAGGCCATCGAGAAAGTCGAGCGATTTGAGCCGGCTGTGCTCGCCCCCGTGGTACTCTAGAAAGCTGCGCAAAGCCATGCGGATCTCGCCGCGCTGGGAAGGAGCTTGAGGGAGAGCCTCCTTGCTGTAGGTTCTAAGACCTTGGAGGACGGCGAGAAAGCGCAAGCTGCGCTGCGCTAAGCGCACCCCGTTCCCGGGTCCGCAGGCAGCGCACAGGCCGCCCCCGAGGGCTGCGCTGAACCACGACGAGGGGCCGACTAGTTCGCGTTGGCAGATAATGCACTGGCGTAATTCCGGGCGGTAGCCGAGGGCCGCGGCGGCGCGCAGTTGGAAGTACCAGAACAGCGACTCGACCTGCTCTGGCTCCACTTCGGCAAGGCCGTGCAATACTCCAGATAAGCACTGGTAGAGCCGAGGGTTGTTCTCGCCCTCGATCGTTAGGCGGTCAACTAGTTCACAGGCGGCGCTGCCAAAGGAAAGTCGCTCTAGGCTTTGCGATAAGTCGGGCGCTGGTTTTAGTAGGGTGCATTCGCTTAGGGTTTGCAGGTCGCGGGTCTCTTTGACGTAGCAGACGGCTTGGACTTCACTCATTAAGCCGAGCGCGGCCCCAAACCGACTCTTGGGCTTGCGAGCACCTCGGGCCATGGTCTTGAGTTTGCCGCACTCCTGAGCGTACAACGTCACTAGGCTGCTGGTCTCGCCCATGCGCATGGTGCGCAGTACGATGGCGCGCGTTTTGACGATAGTGCGTAGCATGGCGTCACTCGCTTTCTTTGGTAGGCAGGGGGATGACCACCTCGCCCGGCTTGACCAAGCCGAGATCTTCGCGCGCAACTCTCTCGATAAAATCTATGTCGCTTTCGAGCAATTTTAGCACTTGGCGCAAGCTGTCATTTTCGGCCTCTAGTCGGTCTCGCTGCGCTTCCAACTTGGTTAGGGTTTTCTCCTCTTGCCACACCTTGTAGAACAGCCTGTTGCCAAAGGCCACGTAAGCCACCAGAGCGAAGAAGGCGATCAGCAAAATTTTGGCTGTCTTAGTCACGGCGATTTTAGAATAAGACGAGGTCGTCGCGGTGAATGACTTCGCGGGCGGGACGGCCCAGTGCGCTTGCGACTTCGGGCGAGTTCATGCCTAATATGCGGCGCAGTTCAGAGGCTGAGTAACGGCACAAACCCCGCCCCAGCTTCTCACCGCGCTCGCCGATTACCTGCACCACATCGCCAGCGGCAAACTCGCCCTCGCAGGAGACGACCCCCACCGGGAGCAGACTCTTGTCCTGCTCGGCGATGGCGCGTTGGGCACCGCGGTCAATCACCGCGCTGCCGCAGCACTGGCTGGCAAAGCCGATCCAGCGATGCCGGCTGTTGAGCTTGCGGCCGGTCGGCAGAAAGAGCGTCCCTTGCTCGCGGCCAGCGAGGATGTGGCGCAAGCGGTGTTTGCGCCCGTGCGCGATAACCGTCATTTCGCCGCAGGCCATCAAGAGCCGAGCGGCCCGCAGTTTGGTCGCCATGCCGCCACTGCCGCGACCGTCGAGCGAACGGCCGATCATTCCTTCTAGGTCGAGGCCGTCTTGGGTCACTTGGTTCACTAGTTTGCCCTCGGGACCGCGCGGGCCAAAGGCGTCGTAAAGCCCCTCGACATCCGAGAAAATGACCAGCATATCCGCCCGAATCAGGTTCGTCACATAAGCGGCGAGCATGTCGTTTTCCCCGAGTTGACGCCGGAGTTCGGCAACGGCGACGCTGTCGTTTTCGTTGATTAGGGGCACGGCCCCATAGGCAAAGAGGTTGCGGAAGGTGTTTTCGAGATTTACGTAGCGATGGCGGTCGCCGAGGATATCCTCGGCGGTTAGGAGCACTTGGCCGATGGGCACGCCTCGGCGGTGGAACTCGTCCTTGTAGATATCCATCAACAGGACTTGGCCGATGGACGCGAGGGCTTGTAGTTGGGCGATGTTGTCCGGGCGTTTGTCCAACTCCATCTGCCCCATGCCCGCGGCCACCGCTCCCGAGGTGACGATCGCCACCTCCAATCCCTGTGAGCGCAGTTCGACTACGTCTTCGACGAGTTGGGTGACTACCTCGTCGTCGAGCTTGTGGCTCTGCGTGGTCAGGGCGCTGCTGCCGATCTTTACTACCAGCCGCTGCACCTCGCTCATCAGGGCCTGCCGCGACACTTCGCTTGCTTCGGTCACTGGCGCACCGCAACCCCGCGCTCGCGCAGAAAGCTTTTGACTTCGGGGATCGAGTAATGCTGGAAGTGGAAGATGGAGGCCGCCAGCGCGGCGCTGGCCTCGCCCGTAGTCAGCACCTCGTGAATGTGGTCGAGGTTGCCGGCGCCGCCCGAGGCGACGATGGGCACATCTACAATGCGCGCCACGGCTTGGTTTAGCTCGAGGTCGTACCCAGCGCACGTGCCGTCGGCGTCGATGCTGTTGAGCACCAACTCGCCCGCTCCGCGATCGACGAGGGCCTCCACCCACTCTAAAGCGTCGATGCCGGTGGCCTTGCGGCCGCCGTTGATGTACAGCTCCCACGACGGCGGCTCGCCGGGCGCGGTTGGCCGCCTGAGCGCGTCGATGGCTGCGACAATGCACTGCGAGCCGAAGCTCTCCGCGCTTTGGTTGATGATTTCCGGCGAATACACATGGGCCGAGTTGATCGAGACCTTGTCGGCACCGGTCTTGAGAATGTGGCGCACGTCCGCGAAGGTGCGAATACCGCCGCCGACCATCAGGGGAATGAAGACCCGCTCGGAGACTTGGCGCACGAGGTCCATGACAATGGCGCGGCCATCGGCTGAAGCCGTGATGTCGTAGAAGACGAGTTCGTCTGCGCCTTCGGCGTCGTAGCGCTCGGCGAGTTCAACGGGATCGCCGGCATCGCGGTCGGCTGAAAAGCGCACTCCGCGCACGTTGCGGCCATTTTTTACATCTAGACAGGGAATGATTCGCTTAGCAAGCATAATCTCTATCAGCGCAGGCGCGCGAAGTTTTCGAGAAGGCGCAAGCCGTGGACTTGGCTCTTTTCTGGGTGAAATTGCACGCCAAAGACGCGCCCGCTTCCGGCAACCGAGGTGTAATCAATCCCGTAGTCGGTCGTGGCGACGCAATCGTCTTTGTTGTCGTTTACCACGTAGTACGAATGGACAAAATAAAAAAAACTTCCTTCGGGTACGCCCTCTAAAAGCGACTCTTTGCGCTTGATGGCGATTTGGTTCCAGCCTATCTGCGGCACTCGCTCGGTAGGCGGGAAACGCACGCATTTGCCCGGCAGGATTCCGAGGCCGCGATGGGTCCCCATTTCCTCACTTTCCTCGAACATGAGTTGTAGCCCCACGCAGATGCCCAAGAAGGGCTTATCGGCTGCGAGACCCTCGGCGATGGCTGCGTCCCAACCGGCGGTCTGCAAGTTGTGCATGGCATCGCCAAAAGCCGCGTCGCCGGGCAATACGAGATGCGTGGCCGCGCTTAGGTGCTCGGGGTCTTCGACGATCTCGGCTTCATAGCCAAGGAATTCGAAGGCTTTCTGCACGCTGCGCAAATTGCCCATGCCGTAGTCGATGACTGCAATCACGATTGCCCCAACTCAGCGGAGCGCTCGGCTGCGGCCAGCACGGCGCTAATTAGGGCGTCGCGCAGGCCCTTTTCTTCTAGCTTGTGTAGCCCCGCGGCCGTAGTCCCGCCCGGCGAAGTAACTTGGTCTCTGAGCACGGCCGGATGCTCGCCGCTTTCGAGTACGAGGCGCGCGGCACCGAGCAGAGTTTGTGCGGCGAGTGTTAGTGCAGTCTCGCGCGGCAGGCCGGCGCGTACGCCGCCGTCGGCGAGCGCTTCAACAACGGTGTAAGCCCAAGCCGGGCCGCTACCGGAAAGCCCCGTAACTGCGTCCATGAGACTTTCGGCGACCTCGACTGTAGTACCGACTAAGTCGAACAGAGAACGCACTTGCGCCATCTGTTCTGCGCTGGCAGCGCGACCAGCGCAGAGAGCGCAAGCCGCACCACGCACCTTCACCAACGTCTGCGGCATGACGCGCACTACGGACATTTGCGCGGGCAGTAGCTCTTCGAGCCGGGCGGTCGATACGCCGGCCATGAGCGAGACGACAACCTGCTGGGTGTTAAAATGCGCGGCTAGTGTCTTCAATACGGGAGCGGCCACTTGCGGCTTGAGTATCAAAATCACCAAGTCCTGATCGCGGACCGCATCTGCCGAGTCGGTACTGGTGTGGACGCCCAACGCCGACAAGCCTTCGAGCGCTTCCGGCCTGATGTCGGCTGCGGTTATCTGACCTGCAGGAAGCTGACCAACCAAACCTTCAATCAGCGCCCGACCCATGTTGCCGGTACCCACAAATCCCAATTTGCTTTTTTCGATCATCAATTTTTAGACCTCAAAATACGACAAATCCCAAGTACAAAATTAAAATGCCCGTTTTTGCAAATTATGTCAAACGTCCATCGTGAGCGCGTTTTCCCCTATGAAAAAGCTACATTTTTGCTTGACTTATACTGCCCTCGTACTATATTGGAAAGATAATGTTGTAACTGCACAAAACGGGTAGAATCGGCCTTAAACTTCACGAGGCGAAAGAGGCCGAGAAACCCAATTTTAAACAACCCCCTTTCGTGGGTTTTACCCCTACAGCCAAAGGAGAATTTTGTTATGGCGAAGAAGAAACCTGTTGCCAAGAAGAAGGCTGCTAAGAAAAAAGCTGCTGCTAAGAAAAAGGCCGCTCCGAAGAAAGCTAAGAAGGCTGCCGCCAAGAAAAAGGCCGCTCCGAAGGCTAAGAAGGCTGCCGCTAAGAAGAAGGCCGCTCCGAAGAAGGCTAAGAAAGCTGCTGCCAAGAAGAAGGCCGCTCCGAAGAAGAAGGCTGCCGCCAAGAAAAAGGCCGCCCCTAAGAAGGCTAAGAAGGCCGCTCCGAAGAAGAAGGCTGCCGCTAAGAAGAAGGCTGCTCCGAAGAAAGCTAAGAAGGCCGCCGCCAAGAAGGCCGCCAAGAAAAAACCCGCTGCGAAGAAAAAGGCGAAGCGCAAGCCCAATCCTGCTTTTATGAGGCCCTTGCAGCCCGACGCCGCCCTTGGGGCCATAGTCGGCAACAAGCCATTGCCGCGTACTCAGATTACCAAGAAAATCTGGGCGTACATCAAGAAGAATGGCCTGCAAGACCAGAAAAACAAGCGCATGATCAATGCCGACGATAAGCTTCGGGCCGTCGTAGGCGGCGCGAAGAAAGTGAGCATGTTTGATCTGACCAAGCATGTTAGTGAGCACGTGGAATAGCTACTCCTGAGCAAGACATCGTAGTCCAGTGCCATTGGAGAGGGATTCCCGGTTGGGAGTCCCTTTCTTTTTTAAATTACTCCCACGTCTATGACCCCTGAATTACTTGAGCTAATCCTATCCGTCAGCGTCGTCCTCGTCGTATCCTGTATTTGTTCGCTCTTGGAGGCTGCGCTCTACTCACTGCCCGCCAGTCAGATCGAAATGCTGGCCGACCAAGGGCGCACTTCGGGTAAGATCCTCAAGAGCTTGCACGCGGATATCCAGCGCCCTATCTCAGCCATCCTCACGCTCAATACCTTGGCCCATACTGGCGGTGCTGCCATCGCCGGTGCCGCCTTTGTCGGAGTATTTCCGCGGACTTGGGAGACGTACTTTATCATCGCCTTCTCACTGGCGGTACTCATCTTTACGGAGATTCTTCCCAAGACGGTGGGGGTGGTGCATGCCCGCGTTCTCGCTCGGTTTATAGCTCGCCCGATCCAATGGCTGGTATGGCTGTTCGCGCCCTTTATCTGGCTCAACAAATTCATCGTTCGGCTCATCACCGCTGGGGCACCCGACGTGCCGGAGGTAGTACCGGAAGAGATTGAGATTATCGCGCGGATGAGCCGCCGATCTGGTGCCATTTCTCGCGACCAAGAGCGCGTCATCCAAAACATCCTCAAGCTCGACGAATTGCGGGCACGCGATATTATGACCCCGCGCACGGTAGTACACTGCCTCGACCGCGACTTGACCTTGGCCGAGGCCCGCGAACAGTCTGGTAGCTGGGACCATACCCGGGTGCCTCTCTATCAGGGGGAGCGAGAAAACATCGTCGGTTTGGTGCTGCGGCGCGATGCGTTTAGCGCCTTGGCCGATGGCCGCGATCAAGCCAAGCTCTTCGAGGTGGGCCGCTCCATCCACTCGGTGCCCGAGTCGGCGCGGGCTAGTCGCTTGCTCGAAGAATTCATCCAGCGACGCGAGCATCTTTTTGCCGTCGTCGATGAATACGGTGGCTTTGCTGGCATCGTTACCTTGGAAGACGTGATTGAAGAAATCGTCGGCCAGGAAATCGTCGGCGAATTCGATCCGGCCGTCGATATGCAGGAGCGCGCACGGCAGGAGCGCCAAGACCTGACGGACTCAGCGCCGGAATGAGGCCGCCTGTTCACCGCGTCTTTTTTTGCCTAAGTTTTTACTCGCTGTTAAAACCCTCTCAAAAAGGAGTATCTACGGAAGATGAAAGCGCTCGTTGCGCTCGCGGACGGCACCGTCTTTGAGGGCCGTGCCCTGGGCCGCGGGGGTGAGTGCCTCGGCGAAATGGTCTTCAATACCAGCATGACCGGCTATCAGGAAATTCTCACCGACCCCTCCTATGCCGGCCAGATCGTCACCATGACGTACCCACTCATAGGCAATTACGGGGTCACACCTGAAGACGACGAATCGGTGCGGCCTCAAGTCCGCGGCTTCCTGATGAAAGAGTGCTCTCGCCTGCCGAGTAGCTGGCGTGCGCGCCAGAGCTTACCCGAGTATCTCGAAGAGCACGGCGTACTCGGCATTGAGGGCATCGACACCCGCGAGTTGACTCGCAGAGTGCGCATTGAGGGCGTGATGGACGCCGCTATTTCCACTGCCGATCTCGACCCGGACAGCTTAGTTGAAAAGGCGTGTGCATGGCCTGGGCTTGTCGGTGTGGACATGGTAGCCGCTGTTAGCTGCTCTGCGCCCTATGTCGAAAGCCCCGAAGCCCCGCGCTTCCACGTCGTCGCCCTAGACTACGGGATCAAGCGCAATATCGTCCGCTGCTTGGTCGCCGCAGGATGCAAGGTGACGGTCGTGCCGGCCAAAACCACGGCCGACGAGGTCTTGGCCTTGGAGCCAGACGGCGTTTTTCTCTCCAACGGCCCGGGCGACCCCCGGCCCCTCGACTACGCGATCGAGACTTGTAAGGGCCTCATTGGCAAGAAGCCAATTTTTGGCATCTGCTTGGGCCACGAGATTCTCGGCTTGGCCTTTGGCGCGGAAATTTACCGCCTCAAGTTCGGGCACCGAGGAGCCAACCAGCCGATCAAGGAACGCGCCAGCGAACGGATTCTAATCACCTCTGAAAACCACGGCTGGGGCATTGCGGCCGACTCGTTGCCCGATTGCCTCGAAATCACTCGCCTCAACCTCAACGACAATTGCGTCGAGGGCCTGCACCACAAGGAGCTACCCATTTTTTCCATCCAGTGCCACCCGGAGGCCTCGCCAGGCCCACACGACAGCTTCCATCTGTTTAGCTATTTCGCCGAGTTGATGGAAGCGCACGCCTCCTAGGAAGCACACCCATCCAAAGGACCTTTCATGCCCGTAGTCCAACACGACGTCCTCAAAGACCTCTGCTATCGCATTTTTGCCGCTACTGGCATTCCCGCAGATGACGCCCTTATCGTCGCCGACCACGTCGTTGAAAGCCACCTGCACGGCCACGACTCCCACGGCACTTGGCTCGTCTCCGGCTATGCCCGCGGGATGAAAAACAACTACGTCCGCTGGGAAGAGACCGAAGTCGTGCGCGACACCCCCGTGCTCAGAGTCATCAACGGCAAGGGGGCCAACGGCATCGTCGCCGTCAATCGCGCCCTCGACATTGCCGTTGAAAAAGCCCAAAACTCCACCTTCGGCTTTGTCGGCCTCAACCACATCACCCATATCTGCCGCCTCGGCGACTATCCGCCGCGGATCGCCGAAAGGGGCATGATCGGCATGGTTTGGCTCAATGGCGGAGGTCTCTTCCTCGCGCCCTTTGGCTCGGCCGATCGCCGCCTGCGTCCCGAGCCTATCGCCTTTTCCGCCCCGCGCCAAAATGGTCCGCCGTTCATGCTCGATATGACCATGACCGTCGTGGCCGGTGGCAAAATCGTGCAGAAGAACATTCGTCAGGAGCCGATGCCCGAGGGTTGGGTTATAGATCAGGAAGGCCAGCCGGTCACCGACGCCCAGCGCTATTTAGACGACGCCGAGGGTACCGGCGTCTTGCCATTGGGTGGCCTCCAGTTTGGCCACAAAGGCAGCGGACTGGCGATGATGGTGGAAATGTTGGTGGGACCGCTCTCCCATGCGGGATGCACTAAAGAAGGCGGCAAAGGTGGTAACGGGACCATGGTCCTAGCGATCAATATCGAGGACTTTATCGATCTGGATTCGTACGAGCGCGAAGTCGAAGAGATGGCCAAGTGGGTGTGCTCGGCTCGTCCCTTGCCCGGATTTGAGCAAGTCTATGCGCCCGGCGAAATCGAACAGCAGACGAGGGCGCGGCTGCTGGTCGAAGGCATCGATTTACCCCAACCCACTTGGGATGAAATCGGCAAAGTGGCGGTGGAACTAGGCGTGGAGATGCCCGCGCTGTGAGTAGGGGCGGTTCGCGAACCGCCCCTGCGGATGGCGAATTGCCGACGGACGCGCCTAGACCACGATCAACCTGCCAACACCATTCGTTAATGGAACAGTTTGAAATTTTCCGCATCCATGCAGTGCGCTTGGTACATGAGCACGGCGTTCATCAGTTCGATGGCCAGCCGCGACTCTAGGGTCGCGCCAGCGCGCACTCCCACACAGGGATCGTGGCGGCCCTTGGCGAGCTGAAATTCGATTTCTTCTAGATCCTTGCGCACGGAATTTTGGGGCCGGGCAATGGTGGCCGTGGGCTTGAAACTCAAGCGGCATACGAGCGGCATACCCGTGGTCACGCCGCCGAGCAGGCCGCCGTGGCTGTTGCTCTGGTAGCCACTGGTGCGGATGGGGTCGTTGTGCTCGCTGCCTCGGCGCGCAGACGAAGCGCGGCCCGTGCCTATTTCGCAGGCTTGTACGGCGTGTAGGCCGCCGAGGCTGCCCATCAGGCGCAACTTCAGGCTCTGGTACAGTGGTTCGCCAACGAGAGGAGGCACGTTGACGGCCACTACTTCGAGCGCCGCGCCAACAGAGTCTTGCTCCTTGCGGGTCTTAGCAATCAGCTCGGCTGCTTGGTGAGCGAAATCCGCATCCACCGCGCGGAGTGGTCCGCGTTCCAATTCGCTTTCGAGGGTGGCACACGTTGCGGGCGACAAGTGCTGCCCGTCGGTTTCGGCTAGTTCGGCGACTCGCGCTGCGAGGGAAGTGCCCGTCTCCAGCGGTCCGACTTGGCAGATCGAAGAGAAAATGGCCGTGCCGAAGTGCTCGGCTAGATAGAGGCGGGCGATGGTGCCGCCAATAACGTCGGAGATGGTCGAGCGATAGCTGGAACGCCCGCCGCCGCGCACATCGGCAAAGCCCCGCGATTTGTAGTGCTTGACTAAGTCGGTATGTCCGGGCCGAACGTGGCCCTGCGGCCCGGCGAACTGCTTGTAATCGCCCGAGCGCTTGGCGGCTGAGAGCACGGCTGCAGCGATCGGCTCGCCCGTAGTGAAGCCCGCTTCATAGGTATGCACCGGCGTCGCGTCTTCGTCTATATGCAAGTGCAGCGCCGGGCCGGATAGGAGTTGGTCGTGATCTTCTGAGTAGAGGCCGGATAGGAGGGCGACTTGGTCGTCTTCCCGCCGGGGGGTGCCCAGCTTGTTGCTGCCGGGGCGGCGACGGTCGAGATAGTGCTGGATCTGGGCGCGCTCTACCCACAGGCCGGGGGGACAGCCGAAGACTGTGGTGACAATTGCCGGCCCGTGCGATTCTCCTGCTCCGGCAACGCCAAAAAGCGGCCCGCCGAGTACTTCCATGCTAAAGGCTCCTTTGCCAAGGGATGCAAAAATCTACGGCTTTACCCTGTGATCGGCAATCGGTACGTTGCGGATTGCCGACTGGACATCTGCGGCAAATTTTTTACTATTTTTAGCAACACAGAGAGGCGATCAATGGCAACCAACGAGAAGGAGCGCGGCGTTCCGAATGGCCGATACAAGAAGCTCGAATCCGAGCTGCGCACGGAACTGATCGCGGCTCAAGAGCGGCTGCAGCAAGCTCGATTTCCAACGATCATCGTCTTGGGTGGCTTCGCTGGTGCTGGTACGAGCGCGGCGAGCAACGCGCTCAGGCAGTGGATGGACTCGCACGGCATTGCGGTTTGCGCCTTTGAGCCACCGTCCGCAGAAGAGCGCGAACGCCCGGAGTACTGGCGCTACTGGCTCTCCTTGCCGCCAAAGGGAACCATCGGCATCTACTTGAACGGCTGGTACGATCGCCCGTTGCGCGACTTGGCTCATGGGCGCAGCGATGAGGCGACGTTTAAGCGCGACTTTGACCACATCACGGCCTTTGAGAATGGGCTCGTCGTCGATGGCGCGCTGCTGATCAAGCTGTGGATCCACTTGGACAAAGAGGCGCGGCAGCAACGCATTGCGGACTTGGAGCAAAACCCGCGGACCCGCTGGCGAGTGAATGCGGATGCGAGAGAGGTCTTGAAGTACTACGACGAGTTCAAACGAGCCGGTGATCGCTTACTGCAAAAGACCGATAACCGAGGCGCTCGTTGGCAGGTTGTCGAAGGCAGCGATCCTCACTACACATTGACGGTAGGCCATGCCGTGCGCGACGCCATCCGCCAGCGTCTTAATAAAAAGAAAAGTCGTCCCAAGCTCGTTAGCGCAGACTGGTCGCCCGCGCCCAACGTGCTGACCCCTTTGGACATGGAACAGCGGGTAGCCAAGAAGGAATACCAAGCCCTGCTCGAGCGATACCAAGGCCGGCTCTATCGCTTGACTCAGCAGGCGCGCCGCAAAGGCGTCTCGACCATCTTGGTTTTCGAAGGGGCCGATGCCGCGGGCAAGGGCGGGATCATCCAGCGCCTGACTGCCGCCCTCGACCCCAGTGTCTATCAGATCATCCAAGTCGCCGCCCCCACGGAAGAGGAACATGCCCAACACTACCTTTGGCGCTTTTGGCGTCCCCTGCCGCGCGCTGGTCGGATGGTGATTTTCGACCGCAGTTGGTATGGCCGGGTGCTAGTCGAGCGCGTCGAGGGCTTTGCCGACGAAGCGGCTTGGCAGCGGGCGTACGGCGAAATCAACGATTTTGAGGCGCAGCTAACAGACCACGGCATGGTGGTAGCCAAGTACTGGATTCACATAGACAAGGACGAGCAATTGCGGCGCTTCAAGGCGCGGCAGGTGACGCCGCACAAGCGCTGGAAGATCACCGACGAAGACTGGCGCAACCGAGAGAAATGGGACGAGTACGAGGCCGCGGTTGACGATATGATAGCGCGCACCCACATGCACACCGCTCCTTGGACTTTGGTGGAGGGCAACGACAAACGCTTCGCCCGCCTCAAGGTCATCGAGGCGTTTTGCCAGCAGCTAGCGCAGGCACTGGCTAGTGGTTAATGGGTTTGGCCGTGGATTGCCGGAAGGTCAGCGCAACAAACGCATTTCCGGCCCGGTGAGCGAGAGTTGAAGACTTGCGCGTTCAATCGAACTATTGCCAGAGCGCATCCGCAACGGTTCATGCAGCGTTCGATTCAAGATCGGGGAATTACCGCTATCTAGGGCAGGTCCTCGAAGTTCCCAAGGATCAGTACGAAGCCTGCGTGCAGCAGATGCGCGACCGCATCGCACGGGGCAAGGTTCCGGGGGTTGCGAATCCCGCGGCTGCGCTGGTTAAGCAGGGCACGGTGACCTATACGCAGGCGCGGAACATAGCTCGTGCGGGGAATGTCGATTGCTTGGTCTTTGATGCAAAAAAGCAACGCGTGACTGCTATGGGTGCGTCGTCGGTCTCGTCTATTATTACCTATGCCCAGGACCTCCACGGCGGCACGAGTAGCCCAGCAGCGGTCAGAGCGGCGTTCCGATCCGCACTCGATCCTCGAAATAATGGCAGCAATGCGCTCATAAAAAGCATTGTTAACGCCCAGTGGTTGCTTCCTTTCGCTAGCATCCAGTTGTTGCGTTCTAAGAATGCTGCCATCGGAGTGGCGGCAGTGCGTAATGGGGTAAGGGCTTTATGGCGTACCTTAAATACTGAGGGCGGGCGCGAGGTTATCCAGCGCATTCCCGTCTTGCTCAAGGTGAGCAGCACCGCCCGCTTGGCCGCTGATAGTGGGCGCGAGGCGGTCCAGCGCATCGCCGCTGGGTCCCTTGGGAGAGCGGTCTCTGGGGCTGGCGCATTCAGTAACGTATCCAGACTCCTTCGTTCCAATGCTATAACCGCGGTCATAACAACCGTAGTGACAAGTGCTCCAGACTTCTACCGAGTCGCTTTCGTCGGTTCCATTTCTTGGCGGCAGTTTGCCAAGAACACCACAGTGAATGCGGCCGCGGTTGCCGGGGGGGTTGGCGGCTGGATGGGCGGCATGATCGCAGGCGACGCCGTTGGCGGTGCAGTGTCTTTTATCAGCACGACTATAGGCAGTTTTATCGGTGGCGTCGTAGGTGGGTTGGCTGGTGGCACCGGGGCGCAGTTTGCGGCCAAGGCTGTTGCCGATCGCTTGGTTGACGACGACGCAAAGGATCTGATTGCAGCAATGGAAGATGAGGTGCAGTTGCTGGCCAGCGAGTACATGCTCACGGAAAACGAGGTTGAACAAATCGCGGCGACAGTTGGAGAGACCGTGAATCCGAAGTGGCTGCGCAGCATGTACAAGGCGACGAACAAACCCGCTAAGGATTATGCCCGTCGCAGCTTTGTCCGCACTAGGTTTGAACCAAAATTTGCCGCAATCATTCAAAAGCGGCCAAGAATTGCGCCTCCTTCAGTTGAAGAAGTAGGTTTAGACGATGTCGACTAGGGCGTCGTCCCTACTTTTCTTGTATCCGCACCGGCGATGCGGCTAGCCCGTCGGTCTTTATTACCTCGTCGTTTTTATCAACCTGACCAAATTCCAGCACCCCCGTCGGGCAAGACTGCACGCACGCACTACAGCGCACGCACTCTGGGTCGGCCATGGGCAGCCCCTTGTTGGCGAAGTTCATAATGTCGATGCCTTGGTGGCACACCGAGGTGCAGACATTGCAGGAGATGCACTTTTTCTTGTCGGCGAGGATGCGGAAGCGACTGAAGCGCGCGTACACGTGCATCAAGGCCGCCAGCGGACAGGCGAAGCGGCACCACATCCGGCCGCTGAAATGCCAGTACAGCCCGACGCCTAAGATGCCGGCCAGCAGCAGATCGACCGACCACACGTAGTTGAGAAAAGTCAGCGGGAAGGGCAGGTTGCCCCAGTTGGTGCCCTTGCCCATAAACAGCCCCATGTAGGCCCCGTTGATCCAGTGATCGTGCGGCAAAGCCCAGCCCACTAGACGCAATATGAGCAGCACGCTAGCCAATAGCAGCGCGACCTGCCCCACGATGTTCACCTTGTTCCACACCATGCCGTGCGGCATCTTGTGCCGGTGCGCGTCGCCCATGGTTTCGGCTAGGGCACCGCACGAGCAAATCCAGCCGCAGTAGGCTCCTTTGCCCCAGAAGTAGATGATCAGCGGTATGATGACGAAGGTCTGCACGAGGCTAATGGCCAGCCACCACCACAGCGGCTCGCTGGTGAAGACGTTCCAAAAGAACAGCGGCCAAGCGAGGATTAGCCCCAGAGATCGCCAGTATTCGCGCCCGTGTTCGGCCCATTGCGACTCGGGGAACAGGCCATCGGCCAGCGGCTTGAGCCAAGCCCCCTCGTCGAACCAGCCATTGTAGCCAGCCCAAGGCAAAAACACATAGGGCAGCAGAAAGAGCGGAATACACTGGATCGCCATCAGCGTCAGCGTCTGCACCTTGATGTACGGCGTGCGCCGTCGCTTTATGCGCTGCAAGCCGAAGAGGACGACGCACAGGCAATAGGCCAGCGAGTAGTAGAAACTCGGCTGGGTCATCGATACCTGTATTGTATCCCACAGGGTATGGGCAGTCGACGGTGCCGCTAGGTTGAAGGGGAAGAGATCGGCTTGGTCGAACCACTTCTTGACCGGAATGCCCGCGTCGGTCTTCCAGTGGTAGATGAAAACCGCCGCCAGTAGGATGAGCCCCAAGGACAGCCAACGCTTAGGGCTCCATTCGCCGTTGATCTCCACGCCGCTGCGTCTGAAAAAGTCGAGCGGGGCCTCGCGGCCAATCATGGAAAACACTGCGTCGTTGGGCAGGCTCACTTCTTGGCCCTCGGCGTCTTTGAGCGCGACTGCGTCGTCTTTGATGCGCAGTACTTGGCTGGCCATCAGCAGGCGGATCGAACCCGCTTGGCGGCCCTTTTCCATAAAGGCGCCGCTGCTGGTCGTCACCCGCTCGGAAGAAGGGGTGTCCACGGCTACATCGGCCATTGGATCGGCCGCGAGCATGTTCAGCTTTTCGACGTTTTCGGGTTTGGGGCGAGAAAATTCGGGTTTGCGATAGGAGACGGTCACGCGCCCGCCGCATTGGGCGATGGCAATGGCCGCCTCTAAGGCGCTGTCGCCGCCGCCAACGACCAGCACGTCTTTGTCGCAGAAGTCAACGGGATCGTGCAAGCGGTTAAATACCTTGTCCAATTGTTCGCCCGGCACCCCTAACTTGCGAAAGTTGCCCGAGCGCCCAATTCCGACGATCACGCGGCGGGCCTTGATATTTTCTTGGCGCGGGATCTCCAGTTCAAAGAGGTCTCCCCGCTTTTTTACCTGCTCGACCCGCGCTATGGTCGGCTCGATGCCTTGGGCGAGCGTCTGCTCGTGCAGTTCCTCGATCAGCGGCTCCTTGACCTCGGCACCAAAGCGGATCTGCCCCGCCGGTTCCATCTCGGTGGGATAGGTGTAAATGGGCTTTCCCTTGGGGAAATTGACCAGCGTGGAAAACGGCTCGGTCGCCTCCAAAAGCACAAACGACAGCCCGGCCTCCCGCGCCTCCAAGGCCGCGGACATGCCGGAAACGCCCGCGCCGACAATCGCCAAGTCCAAGACATCCTCCGGCCCTTTGCCGCGCTGGAATGCCTCGTCGGCTATGATGTGCTGCACGGCCCGCGCACCCGTATCGGCTGAAAACTTCAACAGCGGAATTCCGGTCAAGTCGCCGACGATGTACAGCCCGGAGACATTGCTTTGCCCGTGCTCATCCACCCGCGGCAACTTCTCCACCACGCCGGCTGGCCACCGCAGGTGCAACCAGTTAAAATAGCGACTGAGAAAATTGCTCATGTAATCTCTCCTGAATCCACTCGGTGATATAGCCAAATCTACGAAGCTAACTGCCCTTTCCACCTAATTAAAGCGTCTAATCACCGCGCACAAAAGGCCCCACGGCAAGAAACATCGCCGTGGGGCCTTTTTTATTTTGTTCTTACTCCACCCCTCACGGCAACTTGGTCGTCTTTTTGGCTTCCACCTGTCCGTCGATCTCGACCTGATAGAGGTACACGCCAGCCGCCACGTCTTTGCCCTGCTCGTCGCGGCCATCCCATATAAACCGATGACCCCCTGCCCCCAACGGCCCCTGCCACACCTGCCGCACCCGACGACCCAACACGTCGTACACCCTAAGCGACACCTGTGCCGCGTCCCTCACCAACTCAAGCGGCAGCACCACCGCCGGATTGAACGGATTGGGATAACTGTCGCCCAGCCGATGCTGCACCGGGCGTGCTGCCGCTGGTGTCTGAACCGCTGTCGCTTGCTCGCCCACCGAACTCTTGAGCACATGGACGCCGCCTAAGAGGGGATTTAACACCACCAAGTCCACATCGCCGTCGCCATCGACATCGCCCGGCAGCACCTGTACCCCATCGCCAGCCAACCGATGCCGCTCCACCTCCTTAGCCGGATTCGCACCGCCGCCCCATTCGATAAACACCCCGATTCCCGAAGCGCGATCCCCGCCGACAAATGTCCAGTCCTCTACCCCATCCCCGTTCAAGTCGCGCATCACGACCGGCGAGCGCACAAACAAACGCTCGTCATACAGCACCGCTTCCTCCACACCGCCCCCTCGTTGGCCTCTCCATAAGAGCAGGCCCTTGTTCTGTTCAAAGGGGTTGCGTTCGAGCGGCGTGAGCAGGTCCACCTGCCCATCGCCATCAAAATCGCCCGCACCTAAAAGCGAAAGAGGGGTCCCCAAATCGGATTCAAAGACGATGTTGCCCGCCCTAGGCCCGGCTTCTAAGCCCGCCACGATCCACGTATTTGCTTGATCCGATAACGGAACCCACAGCACGTCCACCTGCCCATCGCCGGTAAGGTCGCCCAGCCGAGAGGGGGCGTGGTTTTCAGCTACTGCCAATTGAGTGGCTGTCCACTCCCCCTGCTTGACCTCCCAGATCTCTAATGCTCTTCCTTCGGCCACTGTACGGTCTGATACAAATAATTCGATAGCGCCATCGCCATCCCAATCCATCAAGCCTACGAGTTGGCGGTCAGGTAGCTGCATGAGCACCTCAACTTGAAGCTCTGAGTCGATAGACCAAACCACTATGTCTGAGTGGGCTAGCACGATTTCGTCTTGGCCGTCGCCGGTCAAGTCCCCACTCCGCACATCCCAGTAAAACACCCATTCGGTCGTCTTAGTGCGCACTGTTTCAAAGGCCCCTCGTCCGTCATTGAGCGCCATGACCCAGCCTGCTACAAACGGATTATCTGAGCCAGGCCCTCTACCACCCCAAGTGGAGAACAGGTCGAGGTCGCCGTCTGCATCTAAGTCCGCCAAGACGCCCGCCCCTTCGGCTATAAAGCCCCCTAACCCCGGCACAATCGGAGAGAAGATCGGCGGGGTGAAAAGCCCGGCCCCCTCAAAGTGAAAATACTCGACCGACGGCGGAGCTAATTCCCCTGCTAACAGCTCTTCCACGCCGGTCAACTCAATCCAGTCGATCTCTAACCACCCAACGACTTCCGCCGCCGACCGGGGCACATCTGACTCGCCCCAATCCAAACTAAAATTCAGCCGAATATCCAGTAAAAGCCCCTCCCAGACCTCCCTATCGCCCGGTGCGACCTCGCCATCCGATACGGGCAGCGTTAAGTCCACTTCCTGCCACTCGGTGGTATAGACAAAGCCGACTTGTCCATGCAGTGAAAACCGATTGCTAAATAGATCGGCTGGATCTCGACCTGGAGCCAAGCGATTATGCTCATTGGTCCAAGCCAGCCAAAAGGAACCGACCGTCGGACGATGATGAACGGTGCGAAATCGGACCCGGATTCGGTCGAACAGGTGCGAATCATAGCCTATGGTCGGCGAAATCACTTGGACACTCGGCGTAGGATATTTCTCGCCGACCACTGACGGCGACACATCAATCGTCCACACGCCGTCTGTGACCTGCCCGGGAAACAGGTTGACTTCAACTAGACCACCCGCTGCCCCCGATTCTTTGGCGGCCCATCCTTGGGTCGTCCCGTCGTCGAAATCCCACGTGATCGCCCCGGCGCAATGGCTCCATAGCGCAATGCCTAGAAGAAACGCGAGAGGTAACATGGCCGATGTCCTTGTAAATAAAAAAGGTGGGGCTCGGTGCCTTGTGCATGCCGAGCCCCGCCTAGCAGTTTTCAATCTGTACGCTAGCTCAGGTGGTACAGAAGCAATATGTATGAGATTTTTCGCAGTTTTCACCCCATCGTGTCGTTACACAGCACTCAATCGGTGTCTTGGGATTGTCTCTCGAGCAATCGTTGTCGAACCTGCAATCACGGGAGGTCGGGCAATCTTCGGCTTCGGCCTCCTTAGCCCCGAGCAGGACCGTGATCCCGGTGAGCGCACTGATGACCCACCCCATACCCAAACCCCGACGAGCCGGAGCCAAGCCGCTGGAAGACGTGAAATCCAGTGGGTCGCTTAGAGCGCGTTTAGGCTCTGCTGCTTTCCGTCCATGCCTTCACATCAACGAGCGCGATGTCCCAAAATCAGCGCACTAAAGTCATCGTTCGCGTCTGGACAAACCCGGTCGTCGTTGCTTCTAGTCGGTATAAGTACGCGCCGCTGGCCACCGGCTGCCCAGCGGCGTCGCGCCCGTCCCAGGGTTGCAAGTATAGCCCGGCCGCTTGGTGTTCTTCTACCAGCAAGCGAACTCGCTGTCCGGCCGCGTTGAACACGCTAAGCCGCACCGGCCCAGCCGCTGGCAACTCGTACTGGATCAGCGTCTGCGCGTTGAACGGATTGGGGAAATTTTGTCGCAACGCAAAGCCCGCAGGTGCGGCGTCTAAGGCTTCGACGGCCGTTGCAGTTTGCTCAATTTGCTCGATGTCCTCTTGGCTGAGAATTCCCTCGCCCGGCTGCCAGACCTCAGTATCGGGCCAGTAGGCGGTCCAGGCAAACCACATGGCGTTGTACGCCGGGACTTGCGCTAGCCGCCGCCCCGCGAGCGGCCCGGCGATGGCCTCTCCGAGCATGTTCCAGCGCGAACCCGTTTCCGCATCCATGAATTCTACTGGCAACGGCCCCTCGGACTCTACTCCGTAAAAGCTCAAAGGCTCGTCGTCGATTTGGTTGAAATAGGCCAAGGCCGTGTGCGAGGCGGCGTCGAACAGGACGACTACGGGATCGCCGCCGACGAGATCGTTGATCACCACCCCATCGGGCATCAGCGCAAAGGGGTACGCCTTGGTCTGGTCGTTGCGGCACAACCCCAACACTAAATCCTTGGTCTCAAAGCGATGGTCGAATGCGCCGCCGTTGGTCGTCGGCGGGAAAATCAGGTACTCGTGGTTGGTGCGGTAAGTGCCGTAAGGATAGAAGGTGTATTGGTTTTCGTTGTAAGCGGGTCGCGAGTTGTAGTACTGCCAGCCGGTGCTAGCTTGTACCACGGTGGTGCTGGGGTACATCCGCTGCCACAGTGCCCACGTCGTCTCGACCACGGGCATCAGTTCCAAGCGGTCGCCGACCCGATTGCCGTTGATGGCCGTGTAAATCATCTGCGGGTAGAGCGTTTCGCCGTCGCGCCGGTCGTACATGACCAAGTTGCTGTTGATCAGCAGCCCGGAAACCCCAAACTCGATTTGCGAGCCGTCGCCATCGGTGGCGTTGAAGACTTGGCCTGTGCCTGTAAGCGGGCACAGGGACACGACGACCGACTGATCGCCGACGCGGTCGTTGATGACCTCGTTCCACCAGCCAATGTTGTGCGGGTACGCCCGTGGTTCGCCGTTGATGACAATCCCCATAACTACGTCGTTTTCCTGTACGTAGTTTACTTCGTTCGGTGCCACGAAAGTGGGGTTTGTCAGGGCCGGAATGCCGTCTTTGGCCACTCCACCGGAGACGAGGTGGCTGGTGAGAAAGCTCGGATCGTCGTAGCGGCTAGCTTCAGCCGGATAGATCGCCACCACCAGCAGCAAAACGGACAAATAACCATGTCGCATCGGATGCTCCTTTCGCTCAGCTCTGCGAGCCTGCGCGTTGATGTTCGCGCGGTTGCTTTCCGTAGCGCTCCCGCAAAACCCGCCGCATCACCTTGTTCGACGCGGTCCGCGGCAGCGATTCCACTACTACTACTTCGTGAATCTTGAAGAGTGGGTTGAGTTCCCGGCGGATCGTCTGCTGCATCGCGTCCCTTCGACGGTGCTCAGGACAGGCCCTTCGACTTCGCTCAGGACAGGCTTGCAAGTGGTCGCCAGCGTCCTCCAGCACCGCGAAGATCACCAGTAGGCTCGGTCCGCCCCCCGGTGGCGGCACTGCAATCGCCGCGGTCTCGGCCACGCCCGGCATTGTATTCAAGGCTCGCTCGATCTCCGCGGAACTCACCATAATTCCGCCTAGGTTCATCACGTCGTCGGCTCGACCGTGGACTCGATAGATACCCGGGGCTAGTCGCTCGACTTGGTCGCCGTGGCGGCGCAGTGGCACTCCATCTCGCTTGGGCACGCCCGCATAGTACACTTCGCGGTGGTCGCGGTTGAGCACTCGAGTTGACATGCCAATGGCAGGCGGCACCAGAAAGACTTCACCGCTTTCGCACTCCTGCCCGTCCTCGTCCAAAATCGCCAAATCCGTTCCCAGCGCGGCCGAATTAAAGGTCGCGGGTGCGACCGGCTCGACTAGCGTGCTGAGCAAGTAGCCACCCGCTAGCTCGGTGCCGCCGCAGTATTCGAGTATGGGCCGATACCTCGCCAGCGCCATCAGATAGTGCATGTCCTCGGCGTTGGAGCACTCCCCAGTGGCACTAAAAGCCCGAATCGCCGAGAAGTCGATTCCCTCCATGCAGCCCGTGCTACGCCAAGTCCGCACCATGCTTGGAATGATGCCGAGCATGGTAATGCCAGCCGCCTGTACAAACTCCCCAAAGCCCCGCTCCGTCGGCGTGCCGTAGTAGAGCGCCATAGTCGCCCGATTCAAAAAGGCGGCGTAGATCAGCCACGGCCCCATCATCCAGCCCAAATTGGTCGGCCAAGCGACCACGTCGCCTCGGTGGACGTCTTGGTGATAATGCGCGTCTGCGCCGCACTTGATGGGGTTGACATGGGTCCAGGGCAGGGCCTTGGGGTCGCCGGTAGTCCCCGATGAAAACAGGACATTGGTCGTCGCGTCGGGACAGCAGGCCACGGCCGCCGATATAGCGTCGGCTGGCAAGAAGTCGTCCCAGTGCAAATCTCCGGGGCGCAGCACCTCTGTCAACTCCTCCACGCGCCCCGGCAATACAATCGCCAACGGAGCCTCTGCGGCGACCAAGCGCGGATACAGCGGCAACTCGCGCCCGCCGCGCAAAATTACGTCTTGGGTAAAAACGGCCTTGGCCTCCCCAATCCGCAGCCGGGCGGCGATCTGGGGAGCGGCGAAACTGTCGGCAATGGCCACCACCGCGCAACCGGCCTTGATAATCCCCAGATAGATCGCCACCGACTCGGCCGTCATCGGCATGGCCACGGCAATCTGGTCGCCGGGACCAAATCCCAACGCGCACAACCCGCCGGCGACCCGGTCGCACAGAGCTTCCAGGGTGCCGAAACTCATCTGCTCAAGCGGACTACCCTCGCGCTGGAAGACAATGGCCGTCTGATCGGCAGGGGCCTGAAAGCAACTCTCGGCGATATTCATCTCGCCCCCGACAAACCACTTGGGGGCTTCGACGCCTTGGGACAGATCGAGCAACTGCGCGTACGGCTTGCGGAAGCGGATTCCCAAGCGGGAGACCGTTCGCTGCCAAAACGCCTCTCGCTCTGCAACCGACCACGCAAAGAGGTCGGCGTGCGAATCCAGCCCAAGCTCGCGGCGCAGCGCCGTCATATGCGCGTGTTCAATGTCTGCTGGCTCGGGAAAAAACACCGGACCGCCCGCGCTGCCGTAGATTGCCCGATAGAGCAACTGATGCAGCGCAAAGGGATGATTCGGCCTCAGAATGCAGCGGGCCGCCTCCCGCCAGCGAGCTTCCGGCGAGCCGGAGAGGGCTTCGATTTGGGCGAGGAGCTTGGCTGCTTCTAGTTCGCTGACTCCGCAGCCGATGATGTTTGTGTGCTGGATCATGGTGTGACGGCCACCAGCACGCTCTGGCTCAATTCCGCCGGTGGGAGGCAACGGACTTCGTCGCAGGCCTGATATTGGACCAGGAAGCGCAAATGGCCCGAGGTCCCAGCCGCTGCTGAAGGCAGCGACAAATCCGCCCACAGGGCGACCTGATCCTCGTACACCGAGAGCGTCTCCGCTAGAGCCGGAAAAGCCTGTGAGCGGCCGGTGGGATAGCGCACGCGGGCAAAGTCCAACGGCCAGTCCGCATTGAGTGTCAGCGAGGTGGGAATGAGGAAGTCGCCCGAGGGCGGGTTGGCGTTGATGTGCCAGCCCGGGCGAATGTCTAGATGCACGGCCACGGCAAAAGCCTCGCCCGCCACGGGCTGTTGCGCGGGTAGTTCGACCCGCATGGAGACCAGCGAATCCGCTGGCGTGTCCGCTGACATGGCTGCGGACAGCGACGCTTGCAGATGGCGCTCGACTGCGGCGGTCAAATGCACCGAGGCCGTAGGTTGTGCCCACATGGCCCCACTAAAAGCGGATAGGATTTGCGCCGCCCGGCTACGATAGGCTTCGGCGAGCGTTTCGGCTGAGCTCAACGTCGAAGCCTCAGCCGAGCCGTGCGCTTGGTCCGTCAACTCGGCCAAGTCTAGCAGCGCGTGAGCAGCCACTGCGTTGCCCGAAGGCAGGGCCGAGTCTTGGGCGAATTTGCTGCGCACGATGAGTGCGTTGCTGGCTTCCGTAAAGAAAAATCCCCCGATCTCTGCGTCCCAAAACCGCGCCACCATCTCGGCGCTTAGCTCGCGCGCCGCCTGCAACCACCGCGTCTCGCCGGTGGCCCGGTACAATGCCGTCAGCCCGCGCGCCAAAAACGCATAGTCGTCTAGGTACGCTTCTTGCCGCGAAATCTCCAGCCGATGGACCCGCCACAAGCCCCCGTCCTCGCGCCGCAGGTACTCCAGAGCGAAATCAGCCGCCCGCTCGGCTGCAAGGCGATATGCAGGATCGCCCAAGACCGCAAAACCCCGTGCGTACGCCTCGATCATCATCCCGTTCCAAGCGGCTAGCACCTTGTCGTCGCGGAGGGGATAGAGCCGCTCGGTTCGCGCCGCAAGCAAGCGCTGCCGCAAGGGCTCCATCCGATCCCGTAACTCAGCTTCGGCAGACGGCGTTTTCACATAGAGGACGCCCCCCCCGCCCTCGGGCACGGAGGCCGACCCATAGACGCTCCAGAACAATTCTATCTCGTGCCCCAACACGTTCTCCAGATCTCTCGCAGTCCACAGGTAGTACTTACCCTCTTCGGCCTCGGTTTCGGCGTCTAAGGCCGAGTAAAAAGCCCCCTCCGGCCCGGTCATCTCCCGCGCGACAAAGCGAAAAATATCCTCTGCCACCCACCGCCAGCGGTCGTCTCCCGTCAGTTCGTACGCGCGCAAGTACAGCCGCGACAAATGCGCTTGGTTGTAGAGCATCTTCTCGAAGTGCGGCACGCGCCACTCGGCGTCTGTGGCGTAGCGGTGAAAGCCGCCGCCGATTTGGTCGTAGATGCCGCCGGCCGCCATCCGCTCCAGCGAGTGCAAAACGATGCGCTGCACTTGGGGATCGGCAAAGCGCTCGGCTGAGGCCATCAGCATCTCCAAGCGCAAGCTCGGGGGAAACTTGGGCGCGCCGCCGAAGCCGCCGTTAATCGCGTCGTAGCGGACCTGAATAGCGGCTAGCACCCGCGCTACTAGCAGAGAATCTGGGGGCACGGCCGCCATCTGTTGCCCGGATTCCAAGTCGCGGATGGCCGCGGTCAAGCGGGCCGCGATTTGGAGCACCTGTTCGCGCTTATCTTGCCAGCGCTGGCGGATAAAATCTAGGACTTGGGGAAAGGAAGGCCGCCCGGGCAAGGACTCGGGCGGAAAGTACGTGCCAGCGAAAAACGGCTCTTGGTCTGGCGTCAAAAACACCGAGTTAGGCCAGCCGCCGTGCCGGGTAGTTAGCTGGGTCGCCAGCATGTAAATGCGGTCAATGTCGGGCCGTTCCTCGCGATCGACTTTGATGTTGATAAAGCTATCATTCATCTGCTCGGATATCTCGGGATCGGAGAAGACCAGCCGCTCCATTACGTGGCACCAATAGCAGGTCGAGTAGCCGACCGACAAAAAGATCGGCTTATCTTCGGCCTTGGCTCGCGCTAGTGCTTCCTCTCCCCAGGGGTACCACTCGACCGGATTGTGCGCGTGCAGCAATAAATACGGACTGGTCTCCCCCACCAGATGATTGCTGTACTTCCACGAGCCATCCGCGTTTTTGAGCGCATCCCCTCTGGCAGTTCCCGCACCAAGGGTCGCGGCAAAGACCCCGAACCACAAGCATCGGGCTATGGACGAAAGACGCGCCAAGTGGCCCCCTACCCGATCATTTCCCGGGTCGCCTCCACCACGTACTTGACGTCCGCTAGCTCCACGTGCCGATTCGCCACCAGTCGCGCCCCGTGTGGCGGACGCGGATTGCACAACACGCTCCGCGCCTTCCACTTGGCCACCAGATCGGCAGCCGACCAACCCAAGGCCGCAAAATCCACCTTGAGGATATTGGTCGGTCGCGGCGGAAAAATCACCTCGACGCCCTTGATTGCTCCCAGCCCAGAGGCCAGTTCCCGCGCTACCGCGTGATCCTCGGCTAGCCGATCTACCATCTGCTCTAAGGCTACAACTCCAGCCGCGGCCACGATTCCGGCTTGGCGCATGGCACCGCCGAGCCGCTTGCGCATCCGATAGGCCCGCTCGATAAAATCTCTGCTGCCGCACAGCAGCGAGCCGACCGGCGCGCTCAGCCCCTTGGAGATGCAGAACATCACGGAGTCAACGTGCTGAGTGTATTCTGGCACCGTCGTCCCGGTGGCGATGGCGGCGTTAAAAATGCGCGCTCCATCTACGTGCAGTTTCAGCCCGTGTTCGCGGCACGCAGCACTCACTGCGGCCACCTCGGCGACCGACCAAGCGTGGCCAGCGTGGTTGTTGTGGGTGTTCTCGATGCAGACGACCTTGAGCGGGGCGAAGTGCGGGTTGTCGGCGCGGACCGTCTCGCGGACCTGATCGGCGGTGAGGACGCCGTGCTCGCCAGCAGCGATGCGCGCGGACAATCCGGCGAGCGAGGCGTAGGTTCCGGCCTCCCAGTAATACATGTGAGCCTGCTCCTCAAAGAGCACTTCGTCTCCCCAGTTGGTGTGGGTCATCAAGGCGCAGGCATTGCCCATCGTGCCCGAAGGCACGTAGAGCGCGGCTTCCATGCCCACTTTTTCGGCGGCCACTTCTTGCAGGCGGTTGACCGATGGGTCTTCGCCGTACACATCGTCGCCCAATGGGGCGCAGGCCATGGCCTCCCGCATGGCCTCGGTCGGCAGGGTAATCGTGTCGCTGCGCAGGTCTATTGTTTTGTCGCTCATATAGGTAGGCTCCTCGATTGACGCTGTAATTTGCTCGCCCTATTTTAGGCGGTCGCAAAATCTACAAATCACAAGGAGTTGCGTCCAATGGCCTTTTCTTCCAAGGGCACCACGCACCGCAGCACTGCCACAGGCCGTCGCGGCATGATCGCTTCGGCGCATCCGCTCGCTTCTCTCGCTGGTATGCGCATCCTGATGGAGGGCGGCAATGCCATTGACGCGGCCATTGCCACGGCCGCGGCGCTCAACGTGGTCGAGCCGTATATGTCGGGCATTGGTGGCGTCGGCTATCTGCACATCTACAGCGCCCGCGAAAAAGAACACAAGATCGTCGATTACGTCGCCCTTACCCCGCGCGCGGCTACGTTGAATCTGTACGACAGCGACGACAAACAGGGGTTTGGCCCCCTCTCGCCACTGGTACCCGGTGCTTGCGGCGGCTGGCTGGCCGCGCTGGAGCGCTACGGCTCGATGGACGCCGCCCGCGTCTTCGCTCCAGCCATTGAGTACGGCGAGCAGGGCTACGCCCTCACGGTCAAGAACGCCTATTTCTACGCGGGCGCGGCCCCAAGCCTGCGCCGCTTCAAGACCGGTGCCGACACCTACCTGCTTGACGGCGCGGCCCCCGAGCCTGGGGAAGTGGTGGTGCAAAAGGCCCTCGCCGAGACCTTCCGCCAAGTTGCGGCCGAGGGCGCGGACGTCTTTTACAAGGGCGCGATTGCCGACTGCATCGTTCGCTATATGGAGGAGACCGGCGGCCTGATTACCAAAGAAGACCTCGCCGACTTTGCCCCGGCATTTGTCGATCCCGTTTCCATCAATTATCGCGGCTGTGAGGTCTTTGCGCCGCCGCCGCCCTGCCAAGCCGTTCAGTACTTGGAGACGCTGGCCATCATGGAGGGCTTTGACGTGGCCGGCCTTGGCCACAACACGACCGAAACCTTACACCGCTTTATCGAGACAACCAAGCTGGCCATGGCCGACCGCATTGCCTACGCGGCCATCGACGATCCACCGACAGCGGGTCTGCTCTCGAAGGAGTACGCAGCCGAGCGGCGTGCGCTCATCGGCGACAAGGCTCAGTTTACCGCGGGCGATCACCTTGTGCCCGGCGGCCCGGCTGGCGAGGTCAAAGCGGGTGATCCGCGCGCGTGGATGAACGAATGCACGACCCACTTCGACACCATTGACGCCGATGGCAATGCCGTCGCCTGTACCCAGAGCTTGGGCGGTGCTTTTGGTTCGTCTATGGTGGTGCCGGAGACCGGCATTGCCCTTAACAACTTCATGCGCTGGTTCGACCGCGAGCCTACCAGCCCCAACGCGATTGGTCCGGCCAAGAAAAACGAGATGTGCGTCTCCCCAGCCCAGATTTGGGACGCCGACGGGCTGCGCCTGCTCATCGGCACCCCAGGGAGTTATGGCATCCTCCAGACTACTCCGCAGATGATTATGAATATCCTCGATCACCAGATGAACGTCCAAGCCGCCATTGAGGCCCCCCGCGTCAAGACCGGAAGCCCCGGCTTGGTCGTCGATGTTGAAAACCGCATTGACCGCGAGGTCTTCGCCGAGCTGGAGCGCCGCGGCCATCAGTTCAATTTCCTCGGCGACTGGTCCCCCGGGGTCGGCGGTGGCCAAGGCATCATGGTCGATGTCGACACGGGTTCCTTTATGGGCGGGGCCGACCCGCGCCGCGACGGCTATGCCCTCGGTTGGTAAGTGGTGAGCACCGACCGCACCCCCCACGTCGAATTCTCCGGCGTCAGCAAAAGCTACGACGGCCGCAATTGGGTCGTGCGCGATCTCGACCTTGTGGTACACAAGGGCGAATTCCTCACCATGCTCGGGCCGTCTGGTTCTGGCAAGACGACCTGCTTGATGATGCTCGCTGGATTTGAGACGCCCGCTGCTGGGACCATCCGCATCAATGGCGTGCCGGTCGGCGATTTGCCCCCCCACAAGCGCGACATCGGCGTCGTATTTCAAAACTACGCGCTCTTTCCGCACATGACGGTCGGTGGCAACTTGGCGTTTCCACTCGAAGTGCGGGGCATGGACCCAGCCGAGCAACAGGAGCGGGTAGCCCGCACCCTGCGCCTCGTGCGCCTCGAAGGCTTGGAAGATCGCCGCCCAGGACAGCTATCCGGTGGTCAGCAACAGCGGGTGGCGATCGCCCGCGCCTTGGTATTCGACCCGGAACTGGTGTTGATGGACGAGCCGCTCGGCGCACTCGACCGCCGCCTGCGCGAGGAGATGCAATACGAAATCCGCCGCATTCAGCGCACCTTGGGCATAACGGTCGTCTATGTCACGCACGATCAGCAGGAGGCCATGGTCATGTCGGATCGGGTCGCTGTCTTTCGCGGCGGCGCGATCGAGCAGGTCGCTTCCCCAGAGGTGCTCTACGAAGAGCCGGAGCGCGCTTTCGTAGCCCATTTCATCGGCGAGAACAACCGCCTAAACGGCGTGGTGCGCACGGTCGGCGACGGCGTGTGCGAAGTGGAGGTCGGCGATGCGCTCATCAAGGCCGTGAGCTTGGGGCAATGCCCGCCGGGGGCTGCCGCGACGGTCGTCGTTCGCCCGGAGCGAGTGAAGCTATCGCCGAGTAAGAGGGAACACTCGTACGCCAACGAGTTTGACGCCGATGTCGAGGATATAGCATTTCTCGGCGATCACATACGTCTGCGCTTAAAGCTGTGCGGGCACTCGGGCTTCATCGTCAAGATCCCCAACGTCGTGGGTCAGGGGGGGGTGTTGGAGGGAGATCGGATCCGCGTCGGCTGGACCGTGCTGGACTGCCGTGCTCTGCAACCCGACGCTGCGGACGACGAGGACTAGAATCGTGGTTTACAAACCGATGTTACGCACGGGCTCCTTAGAAATGAGATACTTCGTTTCGCTCAGTATGACAGGTGCTAGCCTTTGGCTTGAGGGAAGTGAAGCGGAGTTAGCCCACAGGCCGGACGATGCGTAACGCCCAGACGGGTTTAGACGCGTCCAAGCAGCAGGCGCAGCAGCGGCGGCGCGCGATCGGATTGGCCCTACCGCTGATCGCCTTTGTCCTAGCGAGCTTTGTCGCGCCGCTCGGGACCTTACTGGTGCGCAGCGCGTACGATCCTCTAGTCGCGGATGCGTTGCCGGAAACGCTCGCTTTACTGCGCGCATGGGACGGGACGAGCGCCTTGGAGGAGCCGGTGTACGCAACGGCCGCGCGCGAGTTGCTACAGGCGCGGGAGGAGCGCACCCTCGGCCAAATTGCCACGCGCGTCAACCGCATCACAAGCGGCTTGCGCAGCGTCGTCACGCGCAGTGTTCGCAAGCTGCACAACGCCAGCGGCGACTCTTGGCGCGAGACCATGATCGGCATCAATGCCGCTTGGGGTGAGCCGGAAGTGTGGTTGGCGATTCGCAGTGCTGGGGAGCGGTTTACGTTGCGCCACTATATCAATGCGCTCGACTTCATGCGCCAACCCGATGGTAGCATCGCTCGGCAGCCAGAAGAACGCCGCATCTATCTGCCGCTCTTGTGGCGCACGCTGGCCATTAGCGTTGGCATTGCCGCGCTGTGCTTGGCCATTGGCTACCCGATTGCCCACCTGATCGCCCACGCGCCGCCGCGCCGCGCCAATCTGCTGTTGTTGCTGGTGTTGGTGCCGTTTTGGACCTCCCTGCTGGTGCGGACAACGGCTTGGATCGTGCTGCTCCAGACCCAAGGCGTAATCAACAGCTTGCTGGTGGCGGTCGGACTGGTCGCGGACGATGGCCGCATCGCCATGATATACAACATGACCGGCACATTTGTGGCGATGACCCACGTGCTGCTGCCCTTTATGGTGCTGCCGCTGTACTCGGTGATGCGTTCGATTCCGCCTTCTCACGTCCGGGCCGCGGCCTCGCTCGGCGCGACGCCCTTTCAGGCGTTCTGGCGCGTCTATTGGCCGCAGACCTTGCCCGGCGTCGGCGCTGGATCGCTAATGGTGTTCATTCTCGCCATTGGCTACTACATCACGCCGGCGCTGGTCGGCGGGAGCAAGGGTCAGCTCATCTCCAATATGATCGCCTATCACATGCAGACCTCGCTCAACTGGGGACTCGCCGCCGCGCTCGCCGCCATCCTGCTCGTGGGTATCATCGCGCTGTACGTGCTCTACGACCGCGTGGTGGGCATCGACCGCATGAGGCTGGGCTGATGTTTACGCGGTGGGTCTATCTCGCGTTCTGCACGGCGGCGTTTGTCTTCTTGGTCGCGCCGATTTTGGTGATCGTACCGCTCAGCTTTAACGCGGAGCCGTACTTCACGTTTACCGAGGGTATGTTGCGCTTCGACCCGGAGGCGTATTCGCTGCGTTGGTATCGCAGCATCTTTGAAGACGGCGTATGGACCCGCGCCTTGGTCAACAGCTTAGTCATTGGCGTCTCGGCGACGCTGCTGGCGACCTCGCTTGGCACCCTAGCGGCCCTCGGGCTAGCGAATTCAGCCATGCCCGCTCGGCGGGCGGTGATGGGGCTGTTGATCTCGCCGATGATCACGCCAGTCATTATCGCCGCAGTGGGGATGTTCTTCTTTTATTCCAGCCTCGGTTTGGCTCAGACTCACCTCGGCATAATCCTCGCCCATGCCGTGCTCGGGGTGCCGTTTGTGGTGATTACCGTAACCGCCACATTGTCGGGCTTCGACCAGAACTTGATGCGGGCCGCCGCCAGCCTCGGTGCAGGTCCGTTGCGCAGCTTTTGGCGCGTGCAGTTGCCGCTCATCGCGCCTGGAGTTGCGTCGGGTGGGCTGTTCTCCTTTGCCGCTTCCTTCGACGAGGTCGTGGTGGTGCTGTTCATGGGCGGCTTGGAGCAGCGGACTATCCCGCGGCAGATGTGGGCAGGCATCCGCGAGCAAATCAGCCCGACCATCCTCGCGGTGGCGACCTTTCTCATCGCGTTTGCCGTCTTGGTTCTGTTCACCGTGGAATGGCTGCGGCGGCGCGGGGGCCAAGCGTCCGCAAGCTGAGCGCGGTTGGCAACTTGCTTAGAGCAACTAGCGGTCTATATTTTTCGTCAGACGCAGACGCGAAACTATTAAACGAGGTAATCCATGCTGAGATTCGCCGAAGAAATTATGCTGCTTTTGCTCGACGATGAAGATGGGAGCTTCGCCCGAGTACCCGATCGGTTGGTGCGCTATGCCTTAGGCGGTGGAGTCCTGATGGAACTGGCGCTGGAAGACCGCATCGACACCGACTTGGACAAACTGGTTCTCATCGATAGCACCCCCTTGCAAGACAGCCTAGTTGACCCGACGCTGAGCGACATTGCCGCGGCGACCGAAACGCACGATACGCGCTACTGGCTGGAGCGCACTGCCTTGTGCGCCGATGAGATCCGTGAGGGTGCGCTCCGCCGACTGGTGGAGAAGGGCATTCTCGCACGAGAGGAAGGGCGCTTCCTGTGGGTGTTTCGCGCGCGGCGTTATCCGGCTCTCGATGATGGCAAGGCCGAGCAAGAGGTCAAGCTGCGTATCATGGAGGTGCTGTTCAGCGATAAGATCCCCGATCCCCGCGACGTGGTCATTATCTGCTTGGCGGACGCCTGCGGAATGTTCGAAAAGATTTTAGCCGGCCCCGAACTGGCCCGCGCGACCGGCCGCATCGAACAGGTGCGCAAGCTGGACTTGATTGGCCAAGAGGTGACCAAGGCCATCTGGGACATTGAAGCGTCACTGGCCCTCGCCGTGCAGCCGCACATGTATTAGACGCTGTAGTAGGGGGCGGTTTCAAACCGCCCCCTACTAATCCTCGTAGGAAATCCCAAAGAGAATCATCATCTCGTCCGTTGAGAACAAACCGAAATTGACCTCTTCGTCGGTCGTGTTGTCGTAGGTCGCTTCTAACCTGAAGCCCTCTCCTCGCTCTAGGACGAGAGGAGAGTCGAATCTCAGGATCGGCGGATGTTCCCAATCGTAAGCGACGTAGATGAGCTCGCCATCGTGCGCGCCGCCGATCATTTCGACCCGAAATTCCACCATGAGCTGATGAGCGTGCGAAACTAGCTGCACAATGTGAGTCCGCTCGGAAAAGGTAAAATCCTTCGCTAAGGTCGTCGCCTTCCCGGCCGGCAGGGCAATATCATTGTTATTTAAAGAAAAAAGACGCGCCTCGTGCTCGACTTCAGCCGGATCGGCAAAGTGCAAGTTGGTATAGACCTCGCCGGTAACGGGCCGACTGGTGTGATTGACATAGTGCGAGTTGAGGTCGAGCAGGGTGTTTTGGGGCAGTCGCATCGCCACGCCGGGTGGCAGGGAGAAGTCGAAGAAAGGCCACTGGCTACCGGCGATGGGCAAGTGGTAAAATTGCGTGAGTATGGTTGAAACGACGTACTGCCCGGTGCCGTCGTGCAACTCGCGGTATTCATAGGGTTCCGGCATGCGCTCGGAGGGTATGTCGTCTTCGAATGTGTAGAGCAGGAAGTGGTGCGAGCCGGACTTCATGGAGATTTGGACGCGCTCTAGGAACACATCGTCTTCGTTGTTCAGCGGATGCACGACGAAAATTTCGCGCTCGGTGTTAGGCTGAATCTCGAAAGGCGGCAAGTGTAGCTGGACGCCGTTTTCCGGCTTGGCTAGCGGCTTGAACTCCGGTGCCTCGTAGCGCGATTGGTCCTGCAAAAGATCTGGATCGGCCACATGGCCGTTTTCCGGTGCGCCGGCCTCGATCCACGTGCGGATAAAAGCCAACTCGCCGTTGGTCAGCGGCTTGCTGCCAAAGGGCATGATCTCGCCGTAGTAGGGATGATCGCCGTAGAAATGCTGCTGGTCGGGCGCGTTGATCTTCTCCCACAAATAGCTTTTTAGGAGGCCGGGCATACCCTGCCCGAGGTCGCTGACCCGCATCAGCCCATCGGCCGCGGCCGCCGCGTTTGTCGGAGTGGCTCCCACGAGCTGTTCGTAGGCTACATCCGGGGTGAGTATGAGGCCCGATTGACGCCCAAACGAGGTCCCGGCCGTGTGGCAGCTAACGCATTGGCCGGCGAAAATTTCCGTTTGGATAATATCCCAAGTCGAATCTGCCCCGTGCCCGATCGTTTGCACCGGCCCCGGGCCGTCGGCACTACAGCCGAAGAAAATCGAGCCTATGAGCAGGCAGCGGAGGATTGTGCTATTCGCGGACGGTAGCATAATCATCTGTGGTCAGGTGCCGGATTTGTCGAGTAAATCGGCCAAGTTCTGGCCCAAGATCAAACGCTTGTGCTCATCTGGTACGAACGTGCAGTGCGTGCGGAATGCTTCAAGCGCGTGCTGGTAGGTCATGTTGGTTCGCACTACCGGGTAGTCCGAACCCCAGCACAGCCGCTGGGGGCCGAAGTGCTCGTAGAGCTGGCGCACGATGTGGTGCGTATCCGAGTAGGGGTACCCCCACGAGACGTGCGAAGCGTAGTGAAAGCCCGAGAGCTTGATGTAGATGTTGGGCACCTCGGCCGAGCGCAGAATTTCCTGCAGGTTGGGGTGTGGCGCTTCCTCGCGCGCGTTGGCCCCGGCCATGTGGTGACAGAGAAAAGTCACCGATGGAAAGCGCCGCGCCAATTCGCGCAGCGCCGGTTGCCACTGCGGCCCCAAGGCTAGGCTGGCGATCAGGTTCAGATCGGCCGTGGCGCTGAAAAACGCGAGCCCTTCCTCGGATGCGAACCACTCGGTGTCGCTTTTTACGTAGTGCGTGTAGCCCTTGAGCTGGTACTTTGCCGCGGCCGCTTTGAGCCGCTCGGCCGCGCCTGGGGTGTGGTATTCTGCCGACCACGAGCAATCCACGTCGGCGAATTGTATCAAGCGATCTGGATAGGTGCGGATTTGTTCGGCGACGTAGTCGTTGTTGTGGGGATTGTGCTCGATGCGAGCGCAGACCAACACGGCCTTATCGACGCCGTTGCGGTCCATTTCCCACAGCAGTTGCTCGACCCGGCCGCGGCTGTTGTGATCGGGCACGGGCGGCTCGTAGGGCCAGAACTCCCAAGCGTGGGTATGCGAGTCGATTATCATAAGAAGCCTAAGAAAGTGTGGTTGTTAAGCGTCAGTGGCGTATGGCAAAAGATAGTTGAAAAAAGGGTGCTGTGCCAAATTGGATGATGGACGTTGAGCTGGACGGATTTGCAAATCCGAAGCCCCGTACTTGTTTTTTTAAATCGTCGTAGTTGATCCTAGCGGAGTACAAAAAAACGCGGAGCAGCTAGGCCACTCCGCGTCGTGAAGGAAAATAGGAATCGACGCTTACCGCTTGCCGCGCCAGCGCCCGCCGCCGTAAAACGCCTCGTCCTTCATCTCTTCGAGCTTTTCGCGCTGCTCCTCGGTCAAGACGCTTTCCAAAGCCGTGCGGTGTTCTTTGCGCGTTTCGCGTATCTCTGTGCGGTGTTCTGTACGCAATTCCCTGAACTGTTCCTTCTGCTCGTCAGTCAGGTCCAGTCTTGAGAACGCGCCTTGGCCGCCGCGCCGCTCGTCGTGCCGACCTTTACCACCGTGCTGCATGTCGTGCCGATCCTTGCCCTTACCGCCGCGCCGGTCGAAAAATTTGCCGCGCCGGTCGCGCATTTCTTTGAGGGTCTCCTGCTGCTCCTCGGTTAAAATGTTCATTACGGCTTCGCGCTGCTCTTTGCCCATGGCAGCCATGGCCTCGCGCTGCTCGCGCCTAACTTCCACGTGCTCCTTGCGCAGCGCTTGCAACTGTTCCTTCTGCTCGTCGGTCAGGTCGAGACGCCCCAGCATCCACGGCATGGGCTGCCTATGCTCCCGCATCTTTTCCCCGCGCTCGGCTACGGCCACAGTGGCCAGTGCGCCAAGTGCCAGCGCGACGCCGGCTGAGATGATCCATTTCTTTTTCATTTTACGTTCTCCGCATTGGGTGGTTAGTTGGGTTCGCCGCCGCTTCGTTGGCGGCTCGTGAGAAATGGCCGTTTCTCTTCTCTACGCCCCATTAGACCACCAATTGATGCTATTCATTCCCGTGCGATTTCTTTTTTTTGTGCCGCTTCCCCTCGCGCCAAGGTCCCATTAGTTCCCCGAAGCGCCGCTGCCGCCGGTCCAGCCGCCGCAGTTGCTCTTCGGACAACAAGGGAGCCAACTCGGCCCGCGACGAATCTAGCTGTTCCTTTAGTGCTTCCCGGTGCTTGGCATTGAGTTCGCGGAGCGCGGCGGCGTGTCGGCGTAGCACAGTCCGCACGGCTTGGCGCTGCTCTTCATTCTGCGGCGCGATTAGCCGCTCGGTGCTGCGGACGAAATGGCGAGAATGCGGAATGGGCCGCAGGCGGTCGCGGACGAACCACCCGGAGAGCAAAATCCCAATCAGCACGCCGATAAGCAGGGTGCTAAAGAGAATGAGTGCGCCTTTAGTTTTCCCTCGCATGTCACATGTCCAGTACGTACGCTGCTTCGGGCGTGGCGGGCACCGCGGCGAAAATCGCGGCCAAGAACGAGGGGTCGTCGCCGATGAGTTCGCGCTCGTTCCAATTGCTCAGCGCCAAAAAAGCGACTACTGCTATAGCGACCGGAGCGAGGGGGCGAAAGAGCCACACGAGGGCGTCGGCGAGGTTTTCCGTTTCGGCTGAGCTCAACGTCGAAGCCTCGCGCTGACTTTTGATGCGCTGCGCGACGCGCGTGGCAAAGAACGGCCGGAACGAGTCGGCGCGGCTTTCCTGCAAAAGGCCGCTGACTTTTTGCAGGCGCTCCCATTCGGCGCGGAGCTCATCGTCGGTAGCTAGGGCGCGCTCGAATGCTTCGCGTTCGCTTGCGCTCAATTCGCCGGTCAGCGCCTTTAGCATTTCGTTGCGATAGCTGTCAGTCATATAGGTCCTCGTCTTTGAGGATGGTCTCTAGTTGTTTCATGCCGCGCGCGAGCCGCGAGAGCACCGTGCCCTCGGCGATCTCCAACAGCGCAGCCGTTTCCTTCGTCGAATAGCCCTCGATCATCCGCAGCACCACTACCGCCCGGAAAGCTGGCTTGAGTTGGTCGAGGGCCGCTTGCACTGCTTGCTCGCGCTCGCTCGCGGCCTGTTCGTCGCGGCCATCGACGCTCGGCTCAGGTGGGGCCTGTTCGTCGTCGCGGCTCCAGAAGCGCCAGCGCTGACGCTTGCGGCGCTCTAGCGCGTTGAGCGAGAGGTTGATGGCAATGCGCGTCAAATAGGTGCCCAGCGCTGCGTCGCCGCGAAACTTGTCCAGCGATTGGTAGAAGCGGACAAAGGTCTCCTGCCCCACGTCGTCGGCCTCGTCGCCCGGCCCTAACATGCCCACGACGGTGGCGGCTACTTGTGGCTCATAGCGCTCGATTAGGGTGCGCAAAGCCGCTTCGTCGCCCGCGCGCGCTTGGTCGATCAGGGCGAGGTCTGTGCCCACTTGCTCCGACATATTATTAGACAATGTAGGGGCCAAAGTCATTCCCTGTCTAATATAAAATGCGCAAACCGACAGCCTTGCCGTCAGTGCCCAATATCCGTTTTCTTTTTTAATGCTCGTAGCCATTCTCGCATCCCTGCTATTGGTGGGCTGCCGTCCTGACCCCCCCAAAGCCCTCGACTTGGCTGGCAATCCGGTCGATCCCTTTGTCGACCGCGCTCCCGTTGTGGTTTTGCTCTTCGTCCAGACCGATTGCCCCATCTCCAACCGCTACGCCCCGACCATAGCGCGTCTCCATGCCCGCTTCCAGCCACAAGGCGTTGCGTTCTACTTGGTGTATCCCGACCGCCGCGAGGATGCGGACGCCATCCGCCGCCACGGCGAGGAATACAGCTTGCCGGGCCAAGCTCTGCGGGATGTGCAGCACGTTCTCGTCAAAAGAGTCGGCGCGAGTGTGACCCCAGAAGCCGTGGTGTTAGGTGCGCGCGGCAACATCGTCTATCGGGGCCGCATTGACGACCGCTACATGGCCTTGGACCAGATGCGCCCACAGCCGACCCGGAACGACCTCGCAAACGCCTTAGAGGCGGCTCTTGCTGGTCGTCCCCCAGACCCGAGCGCCACCGAGGCGATTGGCTGCTTTATCGCCGACCTGCAATGACGCGCTATTGGGTATTTCTAGTCGCGGCCTGCTTTGGATGCAGTGAAGGAGAAGCCCCGACCTTCAACCGCGACATTGCGCCGATCGTCTTTCACAACTGCGCCCCGTGCCATCGACCCGCAGGCCCAGCCCCCTTTGACTTGCTCAGCTATGAGAATGTGAGTGCGCGCGCCGAGCAAATCGCCTTTGTCACCGAGACCCGCTACATGCCGCCGTGGAAGCCCAAGCGCGGCTATGGTAGCTTTGTCGGCGAGCGCGGATTGAGCGCGGCGCAGATCGCCACCATCCGCCGCTGGGTCGAGCACGGCAAGCAGGAGGGTAGTTCCGCCGATTTGCCGCCACTGCCCCAGTGGGAGGGTGAGTGGGAGCTGGGCCAGCCCGATTTAATCGCCTCCATGACGTCGGCCTACACCCTGCGGGCCGACGGCCCAGATGTCTTCCGCAACTTTGCCATCCCGCTGCCCGTTGACTCGACTCGCTACGTCAAAGCCCTAGAGTTCAGGCCGGGCAACGCGCGCATCGTCCACCACGCCACCATGATGATCGACCGCAGCGGCGCGGCACGACGGCGCGACGGCCGCGATGGTGCTCCGGGCTTTGACGGCATGAGTTTTGGCGAGGCCGAGGATGCCGATGGGCACTTTCTCGGCTGGACCCAAGGCAAGACCCCGTACCCCGGCAGCGACAGCTTGGCTTGGCGGCTCGATCCGGGCACGGACTTGCTGCTACAGTTGCACATGTTGCCGACCGGCAAAGAGGAATCCATCGAGTCCCACGTCGGCCTGTTCTTTGCCGATGCGCCGCCCAAGAGACGCCCGGCCATGCTGCGCTTGGGCCGCAAGGACCTAGATATACCGGCCGGCGCGAGCGATCATTGGATCCGCGATGCGTACCGGCTGCCCGTGGACGTCGAGGTCTTGACCATCTACCCGCACGCGCATTACCTCGGCCGAGAAATTCGGGCGTACGCCGAGTTGCCCGACGGAGAGCGGGAGTGGCTTATATGGATCGAGGACTGGGATTTTAACTGGCAGGACGACTACCGATTTTCCGCGCCGGTTTTCTTGCCGGCTGGCGCGACGCTGGTCATGGAATACGCGTACGACAACTCCGCGCAAAACCCCCGCCAACCCCACGACCCACCTGTGCGGGTGCGCTACGGACTGCACTCGACCGACGAAATGGGCGACCTGACGCTACAGATTTTGCCGCGCCGCCCCGAAGACTTAGAGCGACTCCGCCGCGACTTCTACCGCAAGTGGCTGGGGCAGGAAATAGACGGCTACAAGAAGCTGCTTGAAGCCGACCTTCAAGACTGGGACACCCATCACACCTTGGCCATGTTCTACATGCGCTCCGGCCAGCGTCCGTTGGCGCTGGAGCATTTCGAGTTGGCGCTGAAGTACAACCCGGATTACCCGGAGGCGCACGTGAACTTTGGGATTGCGCTAGCTCAAGGCCGCCAATGGGAGCGGGCCGTCGCCCACTTTGAACGAGCCTTGCAGAGCAACCCCGATTTTGCCGAGGCCCATTTCAACCTAGGATTGGTGTTGGAGATGCTGGGACGCTCGGCCGAGGCCAAGCCCCACTTCGACGCCGTCATCCGCCAGCGGCCAGACATGGCTGAGGCCATTCAACAGCGCTTGGCCAAGTTGCGCCGCTAGCCTTTTCCCAACGTCGTCGCTAACCCCAAGACGAGCTGTCGCCCGGCCGGAAAATTGCGCCCATTGAGCGAGAAGCGCACCGCTGCTTCGACAGTTGTGCGATGACCGACGGCGTAGAGCAGAGCCGGCGTCAGGTAGGTGATGCGCTTGATCTCGGCTTCAATGCCGCCGAAGACGATTGCTGGACTGCTGCGGAGCACTTCGCATTTGCCCACCAGCATGAGCTGGCGCACGAGTTGGTAGCCCAGCTCGGCGTTGAGAAACCACTCGTCGCCGGGGTCGCGGTCGATCTGCTCGTTGCGGGTGCGGACGCGATAGCCGAGGTCGATGTTGCCGTACAAGGGCAGCGGCCAAAAGGAGCGCCCTACCTGTCCGACAAAGTCGAAGTCCCACTGCCCTTCGCCCACCGGGATCAGCCCGTCTTCGTTTTTGAATTCTCCGGTCGGCATCTTGACGCCGACTTTGAACGCGAGAACCAAAGGTTTGGCCAAAAGGCGCAATTTGGCCAAGGCGCGGATGTCGCTCAGGCCGGTGTCCGTGCGGGGTGCGGCGAACGCGGCGTTGGCAAAGGATTGGTCGAAATAGGGAACCTGCAAGCCGAGGTCTAGACGGTCGGTGACGCCGTACATGCTCTCGAAAAAGACGGCCCGCGATTCGTATTGCCCGTCAAAGTCGTAGCGGGCGCGGGTACCGGGCGCGCCAAAGCGGCCTTTGCCGACGTACCACTCCTGTGTGTGCTGTTGGAAATACGTGAGTTTGCCCCAGAACTGACCGCTCTGCAACGTCCAAGCCCCGGCACCCACATCGGCTGCCGCACCTAGGAGTATCAAGCCGACCAACAGGTATTTGACCATGGCCGCATTCCTTTCGCGTGTTAGGTTCGCGGTTTCTCAGTAGAATAAGTACTTTTAACGCTGTGCATATACTGACTTTAGGAATCAATCACCACACCGCGCCGGTGGAAATCCGCGAGCGGCTAGCCTTCCCCGAAAGCGACCAGCCTTCGGCCCTAGCCCGGCTCGTCGGCGACTACGGACTGCACGAAGCAGCCATTCTCTCCACCTGCAATCGGTCCGAGCTGTACTTGGCGGCCGATGGCGACAGCGGACTATCCCAAGTGCGCCGCTTTCTCGCCGAATGCCAAGGCGTAGATGTCGCGGCGCTCGAATCCCACTTCTACCAGCTCAACGACTCAGACGCAGCCGTGCATCTTTTTCGCGTCGCCAGCGGCATTGACTCCCTCGTCGTCGGCGAGTCCGAGATACTCGGGCAAGTGCGCCGCGCGCTGGAAGTAGCCCAGCAAAATGGCTCGGCGCGCCTGTTGCTCAACGAGCTGTTCCAGCGCTCGCTGCGCGTGGGCAAGCGCGCGCGCGCCGAAACGGAGATTGGCCGCGGCCGGCTGTCGATTGGCACGGCCGCGGTCGAGCTAGCCGGCCAAGTCTTTGAAAACCTGACGGGTTGCTGCGTGCTCTTGGTCGGCGCCGGCGAGATGGGCGCGCTCACTGCTCAGTACTTGGTTGACTCCGGCGTCGAGCGGCTGTTGGTAAGCAGTCGCACTTTTGCCCGTTCCCAGTCGCTGGCCAGCCAGTTGGGCGGCGAGGCCGTGCCCTTTGAGGAACTAGCTGCTCAGCTCGCTGTCGTTGACATCGTCATTTCGGCGACTGCGGCCACGGACTACGTCATCCGGCCCGCTGATTTGCGCCGGGCCATGGAGCAACGCCGAGGACGCCCGCTGTTCCTCATCGACATTGCCGTGCCGCGCGACATCGACACGGCCGCACGCGACATCGACAATGTCTTCCTGTTCGACATGGACAATCTCGAACAAGTGGTTGCAGCCAACCGCCAAGAGCGCGAAGGGGAGATACGCTGTGTGCAAACCATTATCGACCACGAGCTAAAAGAGTTCTTGCACTGGTTCAACGCCTTGAGCACCGGTCCACTAATCCGCGCTTTGCGCGAGCGCGCCGCGCACCTCCAGGAGCGGGAACTCGCGCGCTGGGCCACCCAACTCGGTCCACTCTCCGATGATGAGCGCCGGCTCGTCGAGGGCATCTTGCGCGGTTACGCCAACAAGCTCCTGCACGATCCGCTCGTGCAGATCCGCGAGTTCGCCAACGACGACGAGGGCTACGTCCGCCTCGATACGGTGCGCCGCCTCTTCCGGCTCGACGACGAGGAAAAAGAATCGTGACGACGTTTTGCATAGTCTCGCTCGCCATCGCCTTGGCGTTCTACTTGGCTGCCGCGCTGCTGTTTCAAGGACACTTCCTCTGGCACAAGAGCGGCTGGGACGCACTGGGACGCAAGAGTTTGAAGTTGGGACTGGCCGTACACGCGATTAGCATCGTGCTGCACTTTGCGCTTTCCGGCCAAGCTCTCTTCGCCAATATGTTGGTGATCATCGCTTCACTGGTCATGGCTTTGGTGGTCGCGGGCCTGCTCGGCGAGCGCTATGCGCGTATTCGCCACCTCGGCCTGCTGACCGCGCCTCTCGCCTTTCTCGGCCTGCTCTATCCGTTGCTGATGCCCCTCCGCTTTGAGGAGGCCGAGTCGATTCTCGTGGAATATCCCTTCCTCGGCATCCACGTGGTACTGACGCTGCTGGGGCACGTAGGTTTCGCACTGGCGTTCTGCTCGGCGGTCGGCTACCTCGTCCAACACCAAGCCTTGAAAAAGGGCCAGCTCAACAGCTACCTGCCCGCGCTCGACACGGCTGCGGCGGCGACCTTTCGCTTTGCTGGCGGCGGTTTTTCGTTTTTTACCTTGGGCTTGGGCATGGGCTCGATTTGGTTCTTTGGCGCGCCGGGCGAATACCTCGCGGGCGGAGATGCCAAGATCTGGCTGGCCCTGCCGACGTGGTTCGTCTTTGGCATCTATCTCTATTTGCGCGGCATTGGCCGCCGGCACGGTCGCCGCCTCAAGTGGTTGGTGATTGCGGGGTTTGTGCTGGGGATGATCAATCTGCTATGGGTGCGCCACGATTTTGTCAATTTTGTCTAGGGCGACGTCGGAATAGAGCAGGAACCGATGTGATCTGGGTTACAATTTATGGTATAATACATCTAACAACGCCCTGCCCTATTCACCTTCTGAAAGGAGCCACGTTATGAAGTATCGATTCCTACTGATCGTCTGCTTGGCAACGCTGGGGTTGGCCGTCGCTGGCTGGGGGCAAGTAGATGGTAAAATCGCGTTTATCTCCGGCCGCGAGGGGGCCTCCGACATTTGGATTATGAATGCGGATGGGAGCGACCCCGTAAACTTGACCCAAGGCCGGGATTGCGCTAGTCCGGCTTGGTCGCCAGATGGCACGAAGATTGCCTATATCGGCGACATTTTTGACGACGATCAGGACACTGGGGAGGTTCAGTTCGGTGGGGAGATTTGGTTGATGGATGCCGATGGCGGCAATCCACAGCAGCTAACAGACGATTCCGTCGATAAAATATCGGTTTCGTGGTCTGCCGACGGGAGTAGCCTTTACTATATCCTCGCGTGGACTGAGGAAATGACTGAGGAGTCGGAGGCGGGTCAGAGGAACGGCCCTGATGCGTTTGTTATGGCGCTGGACGGCAGTGGCTCCTCGCCCGTGGAGTGGAGAGAGGTACCCCACTTCCGCTACTCCAGTCGTTCCCCGGACGGAACCAAAGAAGCCATCGTCGTATTGCGGGAAAAAGGGGACGAAGAGAATCTCGCTCGCCTCCAGATCACTAATGTTGGTGAAGCTGAGCCCTTGGTTATCCCTCTACCTGATTTACACCAGAGTGGTCTGTGTGTGTTCGATCCCGCAGGTCCGCTTCCCGCTTGGTCTGATTTCCTCAAGGGCACTGTGTGCGTGTCCGACGACACATGGATACTTAGCCCTACTTGGTCGCCCAACAGCATGAGAATCGCCTTCAATTCTCTCACTAATCTCATTTGGGCCATTGATATAGACGGGAGTAACTTGGTCGAATTGACCAATGGCTTAGGTGGACGCAGGCCCGCTTGGCAACCTGTCGTCCCTGCTGCCACTGCGACGAGCGTCGAAACCCAGTCGTGGGGACAGATCAAATCGCTGCTTGCTCATTAATCGCGCCTCGTGCGTAGGGGCGGTGCGGAGCGCAAGCCGCCCCTACGCACTCTTCTGCATTAATCTCACCTTACCGATCCATGTAGTGCAACCGCAACACGGTTGTTTCTCTCATACTACACTGCGTCGTCTAGCAAAGAGCCATCTTTCAGAGTGCAAGATGATTTGAGCGATTGGCCTGCATTTTGCATAAGCCATGTAGCCGATTATCTTTGACCCAACACCAAAGGATGCTCACCATGTCCACCCTACAACCCTCTCCCGAACTCACCACTCGCGATGTTTTGCAGCAGATCGACCATCGCCTGAGTCTCCTCGAGACGGATGTGCGCGAAAACCATACCAAGATCGAGGCTAAGATCGACGCGCTCGATAGCAAGATTGAAGTCGAAATACGCGAATTGCGTCGCGAGTTCAACGGCAAATTTAACTTGGTTATCGGCTTGGTCATCACTTCTTGGCTGTCGATGATGGGTACGCTGCTCTTCAAATTGTAGATACGGTCACGCACCCTTCCGCACCAACCCCGCCCGATTCATCCGCAAGTGCAAAATCCGCGCCGACTGGCGCACCAAATGCACGTATAAGGACCTCGCCCGACGCTGCACCGCTGGTTGAGCGCCATGCTGAACTAGACGCGCCGCTGCAAGGGATTTGTATCGCCGTCGTTCTGCTGTATCTTCTGTCGCCTACACAAATAAGGAGTCAAGATACCCGATATGCCCCGCGACCCGATGCTCACCCCGGAAGAAGCCCGCGCCATCGTCCTCGACCATGTACAAGTCCTCGGCCCCGAGCGAGTCTCTTTGCTCGACGCTACCGGCCGCGTGCTCGCCCAAGATGTGTTGGCGCGCCGCGACAATCCGCCCTGCGACAACTCGGCCATGGACGGCTATGCCGTGCGCCATGCAGACGTAGCCGCAGCAAGGGACGACGCGCCCGTAGCTTTGGAAGTCATTGAAGACATACCGGCCGGCAAGGTGCCGCAAAAAGCGGTTGGTCCCGGTCAAGCCAGCCGCATTATGACGGGTGCGGCCGTGCCCGCCGGAGCCGACACCATCGCTCCAGTAGAGGACACCCGCCCCGCTGAGCAAGGGGTCGAAATCCTCGCCATTGAAGAGTGCGGCGCGCACATTCGTCGGCGCGGCGAGGACATGCGCTGCGGCGAGCCGATCATCAAGGCCGAAACCGAATGTGGACCCGGCGAACTGGCCGTGCTCGCCGCCGTGCAGCAGAGCTTCGTCTCAGTGTACCGCCGGCCGCGCGTCGCCATCCTCTCCACTGGCGACGAGTTGGTCGAGATTGAGGAGACACCCGGAGAAGGCCAGATCGTCAACAGCAATACGTGCGCCCTAGCCGCCTTTTGCCATGCTCACGGAGCCGAACCGGTGATGCTGCCTACAGTAGCGGACGACGAGGCTGCCATCCGCGCCACTATTGAGGCCGCGCTTCGCGCTGACTTTGCCGTCTCCTCGGGCGGCGTCTCGGTCGGCGAGTACGACTTCGTCAAAAAGGTGCTCGACGACTTGGGGGCCGAGACGATCTTCTGGCGCGTGGCCATGAAACCAGGCAAGCCGCTGGTCTTCTGCACGGTCGGCGGCGTGCCCTACTTCGGCCTACCCGGCAACCCGGTGTCGAGCATGATGTCCTTTCTCCAGTTCGTGCGCCCGGCCATCCGCAAGGCCGCAGGCTATCCGCAAGCGGCGTGGTCTTTGCCCGAGGCGCACGCCCGGGTGGAAAGTCCCTGCGACAACGACGGCGACCGTCGCCAGTACATGCGCGCCACCTTGCGCTACCAAGATGGCCAGTTCTGGGTGCGCCCTGCCCGCAGCCAAGGCTCGCACATAATCAGCTCCATGCTCAACGCCAACAGCTTCGTCGTCTTAGAACCTCGCCAGCGCGCTGAGATCGGCGATGAAGTACTGGTGCAGGTTGTTGGGGAATTAGTGATGAGATAGCGGCAAAAATCGCGACCGTTAGTGCCACCCGGTCGCTTCACTCTTAGGATCCTTTATGGTTTCCAAAATACTCGACAATCGCGCCCTAAAGCGCCTGCAACCAGCGACCTCGCTGTGGAAACAATACGACCCGGCGGCTGCGCCCCGCGCCTTTAAGGCCGAAGATCCAGCTCAAGCGAAACGCTGGCAAAAGACGACGCGTCGCGCTCTAGCCAAGCATCTGGGTATAGAAGCTGGCACCGAGACGGATTTGGCATCGCGCAAAGTAGAAGAAATCGACAAAGGCGATTACACGCGGCAAAAAATAATCTTGCGCACCGGCCCCCACGCGCAGATGCCAGTGTACATCCTGCTGCCCAAAGGTGCCGACGGTCCTCTGCCCACGGTCGTGGCTTTCCACGGTCACGGGTACGGCGTCAAGGACATCGTCGGTTTGTGGGAAGACGGTGGCGAGCGCGATGAGCCAGACGGGTACCACAAGGACTTCGGCGTGGCCCTGTGCCGCGCTGGCTTTGCCGTGGCCGCCCCAGAAATCTCTGGCTTTGGCGAGCGCCAGACCGATTTCTCCTATCTGGAACGCGGTCAGGGAGCGCCTTCGACTTGCACCCACATGGCCATGCTGGCCTTCCATTTGGGCACCTCGGTGGTCGGCATCCGCGTGCGCGATGGGCTGCGGTTAGTCGATTACTTGGAAACCCGTTCCGAGTTCGACACCAGTCGCCTCGGCGCTATGGGCATCTCGGGCGGCGGCATGCACACCTTCTTTTCCACCTGCATGGACGAGCGCATCCGCGCCTGCGTGATCAGCGGCTACTACTCGACCTTCCAGCACAGCATCCTCGCGATGTCGCACTGTCCTTGCAACTACGTGCCGGGCTTGGCTGAATTCGGCGAAATGTACGATCTGGTCGGCCTCATCGCCCCGCGCCCATTGCTGGTGGAAGCTGGCACCCACGACCCCATCTTCCCCATTGCTGCGGTGCGCTCCAGCCTGACCAAAGCGCGCCGGGTGTACGATGTTTTCTCAGCTCGCCACCGAGTGGAAGCCGACATTTTTTCGGGGCGTCACCAGATCAGCGGTGCCCGTGCCTACGACTTTCTCCGCGAGGCCCTCGTCTGAAGGCCGTGTAAGCAAATTCTAACTCAAGGACTCTCTATGAACCGTCCCCCCGCAGAATTCAAACGCGTACCCGTCGCCCTGCTGCGCTCCTTTACCGCCGACTGCCTCAAGGCCGCCGGGCTGCGCGCCGACCATGCCGACCAGCTAGCCGAGCTGTTGTCTAACTCCGACCTGCGCGGCGTGCGCTCGCACGGCACGTGCGCCATGGTTGGCTATTGCGGCGGCCTCCGCGACGGCACCGTCAATCCCAACCCCGACTTGCGCGTGCTCCAAGATACCGAGACCACGGTCCTCATCGATGGCGACGGCGGCTTGGGCTATGCGCCGATGATGCTGGCCACTGAAAAGGCGATTGAGAAGGCCAAGCAGTATAAAGTCGCCCTAGGCGCGGCCTGTCATCACGGACACTACGGCTCGGCCGGCCACTACGTGCGCCGCGCGATGCAGGAGGGCTGCTGCGCCTTTTCGGTTCAGGGGCACCATCCCAATTACTTCGGCGAAGGGGGCGGCAACAAGGGCCAGCAGTCGGCCTACTGGGGCAACCCACCCATCTGCTTTGGCTTCCCGTCAGAAGAAGAGCCGCCGCTGGTCCTCGACGCAGCGACCTGCATCCTCGCCGATTATCATCGCGGCCCGGAATACGACGCTTTACAGGAGTTGATTCCGCCGGCTTTCTTCAAGTCGATGGGCTACACCGGCTCGGCCTTGACGCTGGGCGGGGCTTTCGTTGGTCAGAACAGCGACCGCGCTCGGGACGTTACTCAGCGGTGGCCCCGCGCAGGCAGTGGCGGTCTGATCATCGTCATGGACATTGGCGCGTTTGCCCCGCCCGCCGCCTTCCGCGCTGGCGTTGACAATCTCGTGCGCGGCGTCCGCGAGACCATGGAACCCGTGCGCGGGTACGACGAGGCGACCCTGCCGGGCACCATGGAGTACCGCAAGAGCGAGGAATACACCCGCGAAGGGGTGCCGATGGCTTTAGACGACTTGGAAAGGTTTGCGGCGTGCGGGCGCGAGTTGGGTGTTGAGGTGGAGTGGGATTAACGCCTACTCAATCCGCACTTCCCGCCCCTGCTCTGCCGATTCGTACAGCCCGTCCATCATCTTCTGCACCATCAACCCGTGTTCGCCGGGCGACAGGGTTTCCGCGCCGTAGAGTACGCAATCGACGAAGTTGCGCATCTTCTGGCCGAAGCCGTCGGCTGCTGGGCCGCTGGGCAGCCAGTCGGGCCGGGTGTTGACCATGTAGTCGTTGGCGTCATGGAAAAAACCCGGCGGGTCCCAAGTGGTACCGCCCTTCTCTCCCATCAGCGTGAAGTTCCCCTCACCCTTCTCGATATGAGCGGCGAAGCTGGTCTCAATACTGAGCATTGCGCCGTTGGCAAAGCGGATGTGACCCACGGCTAAGTCCTCGACTGTATAGGTCTTGTAATCCCAGTTGGGCCAGATCGAGGCCACGTTTGACGGCTTGTCGCCGATGTAGGTATAGGTGCTGCCGCTGGCTGCCACCGGTTGGGGCGCGCCCATTGCATAGTGCGTGGCCTCCAGCATGTGGACGCCGATGTCGATCAGCGGCCCGCCGCCTTGTAGGTCCTTGCGGCCGAAGACGCCCCAGTTGGGAATGCCGCGCCGCCGCAGGGACTGAACCCGGGCGTACAGGACGGTGCCTAGCTCGCCGTCGTCAACGAGCTTCTTGATAAACTGCGTCTTCGGATCGTAGCGGTTCTGGAAGCCAATGATCAGCTTTTTGTCGTTTTTCTTCGCGGCGTCGAGCATCTCTTGGCCTTCGCGTGCGTTCATGGCTAAAGGCTTTTCGACGAGGACGTGGGCACCCGCGTCGAGCGCGGCGATGGAGCAGGGGGCGTGCAGGCCGTTGGGCGTGCAGACGCTGACCGCGTCGGGTTCAACCTGCCGGAGCATCTCCTCGTAGTCGGCGTAAGCTGCGGGGATTTCGTATTCCTCGCAGCATTTTTGCGCTCTTTCTAAGGCCACGTCCGCGGCGGCGACCATCTCCACGTCGTCCATGTTTTGGTAATAGCGCATGTGCGCCCCAGCGATGCCGCCAGCGCCGATCAGGGCGACGCGCAGCTTGTCTTGTTTGCTCTTAGTCATTGCTCTCCGTCCGTTGTGAATTCGTGGCAAGGCACAAAAAAACCGGCCCGCAGACCGGTTTTTTCTGCTACAGATATCATCCTATCCCGCTTGGAACTGCTCGATGAATTGGCGCACGTCTGGATGTCCGTCAACGCTGCGGCCGGGGTGGATAATCAGCCGGTAGCGGAAGACGGCTTGGTCGCCGCCGGGGATGGTCAGGCTCTCATCGATGTTCTCGTCGCCCTTAAAATCGTGTACTCCAAAGGGGTTGGCGGTAAACAGCCCGTAGCCGCGCACGTGCCAATAAGTCGGATGGCGGGGGTTGTCGCGGTGATCGACGACCGTGTGCCCCCACTCCTCACCATCGGCTACCGGCCCGGAATAATCCACCCAAGCCGCCTGCTGGCCCCAAGTAACCTCCTCGCCTTGGCCGTTTTCAAAGACTTGGCCGGCGGAGTTTTCAATCCGCCCCGCGATCTTGGCATCCATGGAGGTCGGCACCCGGATCGAAAACAGCCCGCCTTCTTTGGTGTCGCCGAAGGTCACGTCGCCGTAGCGGGCGCGGAACTCGCTGCGCTGGTCCACGATGAGCAACGCACCTGCGGCGCGGATGGCGATGGTGCGCCGCTCCTCCAACAGCTTCTCCCCCTCCGGCCCAAACCAATCGACGATCCCGTCGATCTGCGCTGCGCCGTCGGCGGCACCTACTACCGGCTCGCCTCGCTGGAGCATGGCTCCGTGGCCGGTGCCCTCGTCCCAGAGGTTGTGGCCGTTGACGAGGCCGTGGGCTGTGTAGATGCCGCGATGATGGTAGTGGTCCTGGTTCTCGCCTTCGACACCTTCCATCGGATAGGCGCGGGTGAGGCCAGCGCCGCTGGGCGTCAGCACTGGATAGAAGTACGGGCGGCACACGTAGTGGCCGTAGCGGTATTCGGTAAAAAGCTGGCCGTCGATGGTGACGACGGCCTTGCAGTCTGCGGGGTGTAGCTCGATATCGATCATTGCTTCCTTTCGGTTATGCGGCTCGGCCACAGCAGCGCTTGTACTTCTTGCCGCTGCCGCAGGAGCACGGGTCGTTGCGGCCGGGGGTCTTTTGGTGCAGGGCTGCCTTGACCGCGTCCCGTTTGCGGGTCCATTCCATCACGCCGGTGGCCGGTCGGCCGTGCCGCAGTTCGTTGGCCATAAAGCGCATGTAGGGATCGACGTGCCCGAAGTACATCTTGTACCCCTTGCACAGATAGTTGAGGCCGTCCTCGCCGCGCGGGGTTTTGGTAAAGCGGTGCTTGGGGCAGCCGCCGTTGCAGGCGAAGCGGTAGTCGCATTCAATGCAGTACTGGGGCAGCGTGTCCTTTTTGTCCTGTCCGAACTTGGTCTGCTGCGGGCTGGCGACCATGTCGCGGATGCTTTCCTCGTGGACGTTGCCCAAGCGATAATCCGAATAGACGAAGTGGTCGCAGGAATAGAGGTCGCCGTTGTGCTCGATGATCAGCGCCTTGCCGCAGGTCTCGGCAAAGATGCACAGGCTCGCATCTTGGCCCAGCCACGAGCCGAGTGTCACGTCAAAGAGCTGCACAAAGACTTGGCCGACGTCGTTGTGCACCCATTCGTCAAAAATTGCGCAGAGGAACTTGCCGTACTGCCCTGGGCCGACCGACCATTTGGAGACTGGCGCACGGCCCTCGTATTCGGGATCGACTAACTCCAGGCCGTCCTCGTCTGGCTCGTGCGCGATGCGCTCGACGATGGGAATAAACTGCATAAACCCCGAGCCTTCTTCGCGCAGGAAGCGGTAAATTTCGAGCGGCTGATCGGCGTTGTGGTTTTGTAGCACGGTCAGGGTGTTGAATTCCACCGCGTGCTTTTTGAGCATTTGCAGACCGGCGTACACCCGGTCGTAGGTCGGCTTCTGGCCTTTGTCAACTCGGTAGTGGTCGTGGTATTCGCGCGGCCCGTCGATCGACAGCCCGATTAGGAATTTGTTTTCCGCGAGGAACTCGCCCCACTCGTCGTCGAGCAGGATGCCGTTGGTCTGGAAGGCATTGGTGACCAGCTTGCCGTCGGCGTATTGCTGCTGTAGCTCGACGGCGCGGCGGAAGAAGTCCACGCCCATCAGGGTCGGCTCGCCGCCCTGCCAGGCAAAGTCCACCTGCGGCACGTCTTGGGCCTCGATGTACTGCTTGACGTATAGTTCGAGCGTCTCGTCGGACATGCGCCAATTTTTGCGTGCGTCTGGGTAGAGCTTCTCCTTTTCGAGGTAGAAGCAGTACTTGCAGTCGATGTTGCAGACCGAGCCCGAGGGCTTGGCCATTATGTGGGAAGACGCCGGAGCAGCGGTCGGTATGGTCGCAGTTTCCATCAGAGCCTATCTTGAAGTGGTGAGTATGATAGCGTTTGCCCTTCCGCAATGCAAATATAAGGAAATCAGATGCGTACCATTTTCGTCGGCGACGTGCACGGCTGCGCCGCCGAGTTTGAAGCCTTCCTTGCAGAGATAAGTTACGACCAAGCCAAAGATCGCCTGTTGCTGACCGGCGATGCCTTTGCCCGTGGCCCCGACCCGCTGGCGGTGTGGCAGTTGATTTGCGATACCGAGGCCGAGATGGTCTTGGGCAACCACGACGCCCGCCTCTTGAAGCAGCTAACCGCCTTGAAGAAGGGCCGCAAGCCCAAAGTGAAGTTCCCCGACCAGCGCTATACCCTCGCCCAACTTCAGCCCGCCCACGGCGAAATCCTCGCTTGGCTGCGGCAGTGCCCGCTCTACATTGCGGAAGACGCCTTCCTGCTGGTCCACGCCGGCATCAATCCGAAAAAGGGCTTACAAGGCACTCGCCGCAAAGAATTCCTCAAGATCCGCACTTGGCCGCCCTCCGACGATCTCGCCAGCCCGCGCTGGCACGATTTCTACAAGCCGGAGTATCCCCTGATTGTCTTTGGCCACGACGCGCCGGGTGGATTGGTGGTCAAAAAGCGCGCTGGCCGCCCCTATCTCCTCGGTCTCGACTCGGGCTGCATCTACGGCGGTCAGCTCAGTGGTTATGTGCTCGAAGAGGCGCGACTGGTGCAGGTGGAGAGCCAACAAGTAGCGGATGTGTGGAAGCGACTGGCTTAGGCGAGGTCGCCGCGGGTTGGCGTGCAAATTTGAAGTAGCGGTTCAAAATTACATGATAATTTGAAGTAGTGGTTCAAAATTACAGCAAGAACTTCCCTCACATGCCTTCAGGAAGCGGTCTATTGCCTCAAACGGGTTGCGGTTCGTAGCGCTCCACCTCGATCTCACCCTCGCGCGCTTGCGCCTGAGCGACGTCATAGGCCGCTTGCAGCCGTATCCAGGTCTCTGTCGTAGAGCCGAAGGCTTTCGCGAGGCGGATCGCCATGTCGGCCGACATGCGAGCGCGGCAATTCACCAGATTCGAGAGGGCTTGGCGACTGACACCGAGAATCTTTGCGCCTTTGGTGACGTTGAGGCCGAGCGGCTCCAGACAGGACACGCGTACGACCTTGCCAGGATGTGGCGGGTTTTTCATGGGCATGTCGGTTCTCCCTTTGTTTAGTGGTAATCTATCAGTTCGACGTCGTAAACGTCCTCCCCTTCAAACCGGAAGATGATGCGCCAGTTGGTCTTCACGGTCACTGACCAGTAGCCCTTTCGGTTGCCCTTGAGTGCATGTAGCCGATAGTGGGGAAGGCGCATCGCTTCTGGAGAGCTGGCGACATCGAGCTGAGCGAGGATTACTTCTACGCGGTCATGCAAATCGGGGCCGATGAGGCTGCGGTCGTCGTGCTCGTACAAGCGCTTGAGCCCACGATGTCGGAAGCTCCGTATCATTTTATGAGATGTAATGTGTCAATTGACACTTGTCAAGAGCGAGAATCTATAATCAAAATCCTGCGGCGGCGTCCTTTCTGATTGGAGACGCGAAACGCTGTCCTTGATTGGCTAGGAGTGGAATACTCGGGGGGCGAACAGATATTGCTCTTGACCTGTTTATGGTCTATATTTGGTCCGAAAAGGAGGTGCCCATGAAACTGTCCAGCCAGATTAAGCCGATCAGTTATCTCAAGGCCCACGCCGCTGAGATCGTGCGCACACTTGGGGACCAACCAGAACCCTTGATTATCACCCAGAATGGCGAAGCCAAGGCGGTCATGCAGGATATTGACAGTTACGAGCAGATGCAGGAAACGGTTGCATTGCTCAAGATTCTCGCGTTGGGTAGCCGCCAGATCGAAGCAGGTCAGGTGCAGCCCGCCGCCGATGTCCTCGCACGGCTCCGGGAGCGGCGACGGGATCGCTGATGGCTTTCTTGGTCCAGTTGACTGATGATTCGACGCGCGACTTGGAGGAAATCTGCGATTACATTGATCGGCATGATGAGCCGAGCCGGGCGGATTCTGTGCTGGAGCAGATTGAGAAGGCTTTCAGCAACCTCGCCGAGTATCCCGAGCGCGGGAACTATCCGGCGGAACTGTTGGACATTGGGATTCGGGAATACCGCGAGATTTTCTCTAGGCCCTACCGCATCATCTATCGGGTGATGGAAAATAACGTCTATGTGCTCTTGATCGCCGATGGGCGGCGCGACATACAGACGTTGCTACAGCGGCGCTTGTTGTGGGCATAAGACTCATGCCCTCCTCAAACGGGTTGCGGCTCGTAGCACTCAACCGAACGAGAATCTACGATCAAAAGCCCACCCTCCGTACGTTATTCGGCTTGGTTTCGCACTCGGCGCGCAGCAATTCGGCGAGTGTCTTCGCGTCTTGTAGGTGGCCGAGGATTTCGGCTTTTCGGCGGACGACGGCAAAATCGCCTGGGGTTAGGGTGGTGAGGTCGCCGATTTCGGGCTGAGCTTCGAGTGCGAAATAGGTGTGGAACGCCGCTTGCGACTGGTCGGGGGTGAGATAGTCAAGCGCAATCTTGAAGGTGAAACGGCGTAAGGTGGCCGGGTCGAGGTTTTCGCCGAAGTTGGTCGTGCATGCGAATGGCAGAGGGTGGTTCTCCATCCAGGTCAGCATTTCGTTGACTTGGCTGACCTCCCAAGAGCGCACGGCACCTCGGCGGTCGGCGAGCAGGGAGTCGGCTTCGTCGAAGACGAGGATGGAGCCTTCGGCGCGGGCCTCGGCGAAGGCTTCGGCGATTAGCTGTTCGGTTTGGCCGACCCACATCGACATTAGGTCGGAGGCCCGCTTTTGGGTCACTTGGAGGCCGAGGCGTTCGGCTAGGTAGCGGACGAATGCGCTCTTGCCGGTGCCGGGCGGGCCTTGCAGACAGAGGGAAAAATGCTTGCCGCCGCTTTTTACGACGCGATCCGCGAAGCCGACCGGGTTGATGTCGGCTCGGACTAGGGCGAGGTCGAATCGCTCGGGAGGCCCTTGATTTGCGGGGGGCTTCTCACCCGAAATTACCCGAGACAAGCTACGTACGCCAAGGCGTACTGCAGCGAGGTCTCCACCGCAGAGGCGCGCGCCGGCGATGGCACTGGACGCTACGCCCGGCGTCACATCGAACTCCTTGGCTAGGGAGCGCGTATCTTCCTCTGTCGCTTTGATACCGTGACGCGCTAATTCCCTCCTCCAGATGCGCTCCCGAACTTGGCACGGCGGCTGGCGTAGTTCTAGGGCAAAGGTCATGCGGCGCAGAATGGTTTTACAGGTCTCGCGGGCAGAGTTGGAGGTCCACAGCGTCGGTACGGGTATGCGTTCGAGTATCCTGTGTAGGAACACCTTTGAGCCGTCGGACCGGAGATGGGAAAAGCCACCCGGCGAAAACGGCATCCAGCCCGCGCTTGGGTCCGAGAGGATGTCCTCCATCTCGTCAAAGAGCAGGATTGATCCTCGACTCGGCGCTAGCAGGCGCTGGGCGAGCCGGAGTTCTTGGAGCCGCTCCTTCCGGCTGGGTTCGTCGCCGCTATCATCTTCTTCGCCGACACTGTAGAGGTGCGTCCCGAGCCGGGCAGCCAGCGTCTTGCAAAACTCGGTCTTGCCGATTCCCGGTGGGCCGCACACCAAGATATTCACGCCCGGTGTGCCAGTGGATAGTGCGCCCTTGATCAACTTTTCGATGTGGTCACTATCCTCCTCCACGTGATCGAAATCTGCCCACTCTAGCTCGCCCGGGGTGGTTGCGTCGAGCAGCAGGCGACACACGTTGAGGTCGCTGTCGTCTGGGACGGAGACCAGCCGCAGCAGTCGCTTGACGATCTCGATATCACCGTCATTATCGACGTACGCAAGCCCAGACTTCACGAGGGGAATTATATAGTTGACTAAACAAACAAGCTATTATATATAGGACTTACGCACAGAGCTCAACAGGCGTATCCTACTGTTGGTCAATCAGTGGGGTATTGGCCCTGCCTGCGTAGCTAACGCCTTGCCTTTTTGGAGGGAATTATGGCCCAACCGACGCGCTTAGATTACTGCCAGTA
>JAJEFJ010000062.1 GCA_022820485.1 Candidatus Latescibacterota bacterium | reverse complement strand
AGCCGATGTGCTCACCGGGTTGACGCTGTTGAGCGACTTAGTGTATAATTCTCAGACGATCACGGCCATAGTTTCCAAGGAGTATCTCATGGACCTCATGCGCGAATCCCCGTTTGCTCAATACCTGACCCAACAAGCCCGCGAGGAGGGCATTGAGCAAGGCGAAAGAAAGCAAGCCATTGAAGCACTCCTCGAGGTGTTGGAGCTTCGCTTTGGTGCTGACGCCGCCAAATCGTTGGTCGCCCCCATTCGAGCCATCGACGAGGTGCCACGGCTCAATCAGTTGCATCGCACGGCCATACAGGCGTCGAGTTTTGAGGAATTCAGAACGGTTTTTTTCGGGTGAGAGCCGAAACCGACTCTAAGGGCGTCAATCGGGGAGGCAACGTCAGTGAGGCATTGTGATTCTCGTCGGCTAGCACTCGCGGTACAACGCGTTTATAAAAAATAGGGTCTCAGATTGAAATTTGAGGCCCTATGTGCTATATTTGAATTAACCTATAGAATTACTCTTAACTTGGGGAGGTAGAGTAATGCTACACAGAAAGTTATCGCTTCGGCGGACGTGAAGTTGACCGTCTATAATGTCGTCGGTCAGTACGCGGCCAACGCAGTGGACATGTATTTCTACCGCTTGGCGGCGGGCGGTAAGTCTTTGGCGTGCTCAGTCGAGTCGTTCCTCCTAACCAAGAAGATGCTGCTCAAGTAAGCACGTAGCGAGTTCGTGAGCTAGGGGCTCCAACTCAACGCGAGGCCCTAGTTCCTATATTCTAAATCATTATGTAATTACTCATAACCTGGGGAGGTAGAGTAATGACACACACGAAGTTTTTAATGAGGCGGTTGGCCTACGTGCCTTGGCTGCTAGCGGTTGGTTTGGTGTTGGGGTGGAGCGGGGAGGCTGTGGCGGATGGTCCAGAGACGGACGGTAGTGAGCCCAATCACAGTGGGGTGATGGGGCATTCGCATGCCACCGATCCCTATCTGCGCGTATCTGTTACCGAGGCAGCCGATTCGGTTTTTGTGAATTGGAGTACGTCTTATGGCAAGAATTTCCACACGGCCGCGAGAAATGGGCTAGCAGCTACAAGCTACACGGCGGCTATTTTCCCGGGGGAGGTTCCTGATGATCCTACTGCTGGTGGTCTTACGCCAGTTTCCGGGACAGCTGGAACAGCGCGTACAGCCGAGACCGTTATGGTCCATAGCGACACCCTTACACCCGGCGATCCCCTCATGGGCGGATTCTATTGGGTGAGAATGACGGTGCTGACCACCGATGAGGATGGCAGTGGAACTGTGGCGTCGACTTTCACTAAGCAGATAGCGGTGAATTCGGACTATATGCTGTCGGTGAGTCCTACTAGCGTGCGCGAGGACGCCGATCCAACCAATATCACGGTGAAAGCCACGGTTGACGAAGCGGTAACAGCAGATACGTTTGTCCCCTTGCGGTTCGGCTCCAATCAGGAGGGGGTCAATAGTCGCTTCCGCATGACCCTCCCCACGCTCACGATTTCGCAGGGTAGTAAAGAGGCGACGGGAACGATCCGATTCATCCCGGTCGAGAGTACCACAACCCCGGATGACGATATTCTCGTCAGGCTCGTGACGCAAGTTGGTGGCGGGAAAGTTGAGGGGACCACAGATATTCGGCTGGTTGACGCCGACAAGGGCAGCAACTTCATCAATCTCTCGTTCTCTGATGCCTCGCTGAACAAACGGGATGCGGCCACCGATATCGTAGTGACGGCCACCCTCGATGGAAAGCCGCTCGACGAAGACGTTCGTTTTATCTTGACCATTGATAAGGATTATGAAAGGGATAATCCAGATAGAGCGGCGGTGCGCGATGACCATTATATTGCGAGGATGTCCACGATAACTATTCGTCGGGGCCGGGTGTCGGGCAGGGCGACGATTTCCATCAGCCCGAGGAACGTAGATACAATAACGGACACTCGCTCTTTTAGGGTGATTGCCTCTAATCCCGATGGTCGAGTGATGGTTGGTACAGGGGCTGATGCACCTACGGTAATGGTTAATGGTGCGTTAATCGACATAACGGGCGATCCGACTGGGTCGATTACGGGGCTGTCAGCGACGCCTTTCTCGATCCGCGAAGATGCTGGCTCGAAGGAGGTCACGCTGGAAGTTACCTTGCAGAACGCCTCACCGACTGACGAGACGGTGCGGTTCAATTTTGAGGACGGTGCCGACGCCGCGCTAGGTGGAGGCTTCAAGGATGCGATTGAAGCGGAACGCGATAACCATTACCATGTGAGAGTGCAGCCGCTCGTCATCCCGCAGGGCCAGAAAAAAGGGATGACGACGATGACCGTCACCGTCGCCGACGACCAAGATGGCAATAAGGCCCGGGCTTTCACCGTGATTGCGTGGGTTGGCAGTGACAAATACGAAACGGGAATCCTGATTACCGACGACGATTCGACGAGCGAGTCGATCACGCTAGAGGTGAGTCCGGCCGAGATAAGCGAAAACACCGGGCCGACCACCGTTACGGTGACAGGCATCTTGCACGGGAAGGCGTTCGGCGCTGACGTCGTCGTGCCCTTGATCATTGATACCAATCCCAAGGATATGGACGCTGCTGGCAAAGAGGTGGATGTTGTTGAGGCAACGCGCGATTTAGACTATCGCGCCACCCTAAACCAGTTGACCATTCCAAGTGGTTCGACAGTAGGGACGACGATGATCACCATCACGCCCGCCATAGACTCCAACGCGCAGGAAGGTGACGAAAAAATCCGGCTGAAGGGTTTGGGCAACCCCGAAGCCAAAGATGAATATGGGGACGTCGTAGCGCTGACGGTCACGTCTGTGGATATAACGCTGAAAGATAGCGCCGCTCCCGATACGCAGCCAGAGACACCGTCGCAGGATCCGACGCGCCCATACTTCGCCGCCGACGCTAAGATCGAGGACCAAGTGTACACTGCTGGGATGGCGATTGATCCGCTCGTACTGCCAGTAGCTATGGGCGACGACACGCCGTTTATGTACAACGTCTTCTCGTTGGGCCTACCAGCGGGCTTGTCGTTTGACCCGGCCACGCGGACGCTTTCGGGGACCCCTACGGCAGCGACCGATGGCCCAATCACCGCCATCTACACGGTAGTTGACAGCGACGGAGACGCTGGCGTGCCGTTGACCTTCTCCATCACGGTCAACGCGGCTGAGATGCTGGCCCCGGTTATCGACGCTGAGATGACGGCGACTCCGTCGTTGATCCGCGAGGACGCTGGGACGACGCAAGTCTCGTTGACCGTGTCGTTGACGGCCGCCCAAGACACGGACCAAAGAATAACAGTCACGATTGTAGCTCCAAGCGCAGGCACGGAAGGTAAGCCAGCCGTGCGCGATGTCGATTACGATGCGACGCTAGGGGCGGTCATCACTATTCCGGCTGGCGCTACCGTTGGGATGTCAACCCTCACGCTCACGCCTAGGAACAACACTAGGGTGGATGGCCTGAAAGCGATAGGTGTGCAAGCTACGTTCACATCTGGTGCGACGATATTGACGGACATCGAGATCTCCGACGACGAAACGCCGAGTACGTCCATCGCGCTGTCGGTGAATCCGCACCAGCTAAGCGAGGACGCCGGTACAACCGATGTTGCGGTCACCGCCACGTTAGACGGGGAGGCGTTGGCAGAGGACACGATCGTGAGCTTGATCGTTGGTAACGCGTCCACAGCGGTGCGCGATGTGGACTACGCTGCGGAATTTACTCCGCTGATCGAGATTCCGGCTGGCTCGACAATAGGAGTGACGCTGTTGACGCTCCGTCCAATCGCCGACAATATGAAGGAAGGCAACGAGATCATCAAGCTGGTTGGGATGATTGGCGGGCTGGTAGGAGACGAAGCAGAGATCGTGCTGATCGACCAAGACATGGATCCGATGGATCCGGAGGATCCGATGGATCCGATGGATGGGTCCCTTGCCTTCGCTTCTGACGCCGATATCGCCGACCAGTCGTACGCGGTTGGGACCGCGATAGATCCTCTCATGCTTCCGGCGGCATCGGGCGGCACGGGTGCCCGGACATATAGGCTGGTGGGTCTGCCGGCGGGCTTGTCGTTTGACGGGGCTACGCGGACGCTTTCGGGTACACCTACGACAGCGACTGGTGGCGCGGCTGTAGTTACCTACATAGTGACTGACGAGGGCGGGTCCGCCGCAGTGTTGACCGTCTCCATCACGGTCAACGGCGGGATGAGTACGTCCTTTGGCTTCGCTGATAACACCATGATCGCCGATATGTCGTACACGGCTGGGACCGCGATAGCCCCTCTCGTGCTTCCGGCGGCATCGGGCGGCACGGGTGCCCTGACGTATAGGCTGGTGGGTCTGCCGGCGGGCTTGTCGTTTGACGGGGCCACGCGGACGGTTGCGGGTACGCCTACGGCCGCCACTAGCGGTGCGGTCGAAGTCTCCTACATAGTGACTGACGAGAGCGGGTCTATCGCCTTTTTGACCTTCAACATCACGGTCAACCAGCCGCTGAGCTTCGGCGACTTGTTTGGCGCTGGTAAGGTTGTTCCGACAGCTTCGCACGATTTAGCTAAAATCCGCGAATTCGTCGTTGGCCAGCGCGTGGAGGGCCTCACGCTGCCGGAAGGCACAGGCGGCACAGCACCGTTGACGTATAGCCTCTCGCCGGCCCTGCCGGTGGGCCTGACGTTTGACGCGGCTACGCGGACGATTGCGGGTACGCCGATGGCGGCGAGCGAAGCCGTATATACGTACACGGTTACGGACGCCAACGGCGCAACTGCGTCGCTGGCGTTGCAGACGCTGCCGGCCGCATTCTCCTTGGCGGACAACTATCCGAACCCGTTCAACCCGGCGACGACGATCCAGTATGCGTTGCCGCAGGCGGCGGACGTGAAGTTGACTGTCTATAACGTGGTCGGTCAGCCGGTGCGGACGCTGGTTGCCGAGCATCAGAATGCCGGTCGTTATGTAGTAGAGTGGGACGCGACCAACGACAGCGGCCATAGCTTGGCGGCGGGGATGTATTTGTACCGCTTGCAGGCGGGCGGAGAATTCAGCGAAGTCAAGAAGATGCTGCTGTTGAAGTAAGCGTCCGCTGTAGTTTAGCGATTTAGTGAAATAGGGCCTCAAACTTCGATTTGAGGCCCTATTTTGTATGTTAAATTTTACTAGGGATTTCGCCTTGGGGAGGTAGAATCGTGATACAGACAAAATTGTTGATGCAGCGCCTAGCCTATGCGTCTTGGCTGCTGGCGGCTGGCTTATTGGGCTGGGCTGGAGAGGCTGCGGCTCAGACACTGACGGTGCGCTTTGAGGCGATGCCTGAATGGCACGACGGCAGCGAGTTCGCGTTTGAGCTTCACTTCAGTGAAGAAATCGAAATGAGCTTCGTGAATCTGCGGGACCATGTGCTCGACGTGACCGACGGCACGGTGAAAAGTGCGCAGCGCTTGACCGAGGGCAGCAACCTAGGCTGGGAGATTGTCATTGAGCCGGACTCGGAGGTAGATGTGTCCATCGCGCTGCCGGCGACAGTCGATTGCACGGCGGCAAGTGCGGTATGTACGGCGGACGGTCGGGCCTTGTCGGGTGAGCTAGCGGCGATTGTGCCCGGATTGCCCTTAGCGCCCACCAACGTGGTGGCGACCCTTGTAAACGGCGCACTTTCGGTTACGTGGGAACAAACCGGAACCAACCAAGAGCAAAATACCTACCAGGTGAGATACCGGGAGCAGGGAACGGCGGCTTGGGAATCTGTTGTCTCAGAAGAACAAAGAATGAGGTTACAGGCTCTGCAAGACGAATATGCCGACCTGATTGACACGGTGCGGCAATACTACGACATCAACAAGGATACCGCCAGCCGGGGCGAGAACTGGCTGCGGGTGCTGATCGCCTTTGGCGTGGAGTATTCGGCTACCTTAACGCCTTATACGGTGGCTGAGGCCGAGGAGAGCCTCAAAATATGGTCGGGCTGGCAGCCCGTCCTCGACGCCCTTAGGGAGTTCCAAGCCGACAGTCAAAAAATAACATACGCGGAAGGTGCTGGTACTACTGTGCCGTACGAGGCTACCGGCCTGAACAGCGAGGCGACTTATGAAGTGCAGGTGCGCTCGGCAAAATCGAAATTCGTATCCGAATGGGCACCAGAGCCGCCCGCGTTGACAGGAGCGATGAGTTCCGATATAACGGTGAGTTCCGACGAGGCTGCGGATATTAGTACCTCGACAACGGCGCAGGCGGACTTGGTGCTGTCGGTAAACCTCGCGAGTGTACGCGAAGACGCCGGTGAGACCGATGTTGAAGTGACGGTCGAAGTCACTGATGATACCGCGGTGGATATAGATACGTATGTGCTGTTGGATGTCTCCCATGAAGGGCTTAATAGTCGCTTCTACATCGGGCTGCCCGTTCTCAGGATTCCGGCTGGCGAGAAAAAGGCCACGGAGACGCTCACCTTCATTCCCATCAACGACGATATCATCGACGAAGATCTTCCCATTGTGATCAGCGGCAATGCTGGCCGTAAGACGGTTGAACCGGCGACTATTACGCTGATTGACGACGACAAGGAGAGCAGAAACATCAACCTGTCGGCGGATATTGACGAGCTAAACCGGTTCGATGGTGCAACCGAAATCACGGTGACAGCGATCTTGGATGGAAAGGTTTTAAACGAGGAGACAAGCTTCGCCTTGACCATTAGCGATCATCCCGGCTTGACACACGATCCCAACACCGATACCGATGGCGATGGCGATATCGACGATGCCGATGCGACGAAGGATAATCGCGAGGCGGAGCGCGATTTGGACTACACTGTGACGCTGACGACGCTGACGATTCTGAGCAATTCAGTGTCGGGGACGGCGACGATTACTATCACTCCTCGAAGCCGATTGCCTGGCACGATCCGGGTGGGATCCCCTGATAATGATACGGACGCGGACGCTCCAGGAATACAGATTGAAGACGATGGGCTAACACTCCGTCCGGTAGATATAAAAATAAAGAAGGAGATCGCTGCCACGGCCGATGCCATTACGCTCAGTCAAGAGAGTATCCGCGAGGACGCCGGTGAAACGGCGATCGAGCTGAAAGTCTCCTTGACGGAGGCCCTGGTTGAGGACGAGACGGTGAGGCTCACTGTTTTGCCGACCGGCGCTGTTTTGCCGTCTGGAGCTACTGTGACGAACACGCCGACACGCGATGTGGACTACAAGCTGGTCTTTGGCCCGCCATTCATCATTCCGGCTGGTGCTACCGAGGGGACGACGACGCTCACCATCACCCCGATCAACGACACCGATGTGGTTCAGCGAGGGGCGATATACATACAGGTTACAGTCGGTGCCGTGTTGGCGACTAGAACGATAGTGATCGCCGACGACGACGCGAAGAGCATGAACATTGCGCTGACGGTGGATCCGGCTACGATAAGCGAAGGGGACGGTGTGACCGATGTTGTGGTGACCGGAACGTTGGATGGGAAGGTTTTCGACGCTAATGTGGTCATGATCTTGACCATTGACTCTGATCCCAAGGATACGGACGATAACGGCAATGTCGTGGATGTTGTTGAGGCGACGCGCGACATAGACTATACGGCAAGGATGCGTCGTCTGACGATTCCGGCCGGCTCGGTGTCGGGTACGACGACGATCAACATTACCCCTGTTGACGACAAGAGCGCGGAGGCCGACGAGATAATCAGGGTGACTGTGCCGTACGACAACAATCAAATCACCACCCAATATGCTGACGGGGACGATGTCAAGGTGACGGTCAGCACCGCGGACATAATGCTGAAAGACACCGGTGCAGGCGGCGTGCCTTCGTTTGCGGACGTTGCCATCGACGCCCAGACGTATGTGGTTGGGAGGGCGATTGCCGATTGGGTGCTGCCGGAGGCATCGGGTGGCGACGGCGCGCTGACGTATAGCGTTTCGTCCTTGCCGTCGGGTTTGGAGTTTGCCGCGGCTACGCGGACGCTTGGGGGCACGCCTACGGCAGCGACCGTGGTTGCGGTCACCTACACTGCGACTGACGACGACGGCGACACAGCCACGTTGACCTTCACCATTGCGATCCCGGAGGAAGGAACGGTGCCGGTCTTCGCAGCAGATGCTTCGATCAACGCCCAGACATACACGGCTGGTACGACGATTACCGATTGGGTGCTGCCGGAGGCATCGGGTGGCGACGGCGCGTTGACGTATAGCGTTTCGACTTTGCCGTCGGGTTTGGAGTTTGCCGCGGCTACGCGGACGCTTGGGGGCACGCCTACGGCAGCGACCGACGGTGCGGTTGCCGTCACCTACACCGCAACTGACGATAACAGCGCCACGGCCACGCTGACTTTTTCCATCACGGTCAATCCTGCGCCTAGGGTTGCGCCCGCTAGATTAACGGCGGTGCCGGCGGTGATCCGCGAGGACGCTGCGACGACGGAAGTCTCGCTGACGTTTACCTTGGGGGCTGCTGCCACGTCTGTCGAAATCGTGCGGTTTGCCATTGTGGATCCAAGCGAGGGGACGGCGGCGACGCGCGATGTGGACTATACGGCGAAACTAAATGCGATTATCGTCATTCCGGTTGGCGCTACCGAGGGGACGACGACGCTGACCTTTACTCCCATCAACGACGATGATGAAGAGGGCCTGAAGGCTTTGGGCGTGCAGGCTACGCTCATATCGACAAATGAGACCCTATTGACGGACATCGAGCTCAGAGATGACGAAACCCCGAGTACGTCCATCGCGTTGTCGGCGGACCCGAACACGTTGAGCGAGAATGACGATTTGATCACTGTTGCGATCACCGCCACGTTGGACGGCAAGGCATTGGAAGAAGATGCAACCGTACGCTTGGCTATTGATAACGAGTCCTCAGCGACGCGCGATTTGGACTACGCTGCGCTATTTACTCCTATGATTGAGATTCCGGCTGGCTCGATAACAGGGACGATGAATTTTTACGTCGATCCAGTCGCCGACAACTTGGAGGAAGGCGACGAGATCATCAGGCTGATCGGGACGATTGACGGGCTAGAGGGGGGCGAGGTAGAAATCACGCTGAGCGACCCGGGAGCGTCAGAGGCGGCGAAGGCAGCAGTTCAAACGCGGCCGGAAGCGTTCTCTTTGGCGGACAATTTCCCCAACCCGTTCAATCCGACGACGACGATTCAGTATGCGCTACCGGCTGCGGCGGATGTGGAGTTGACCGTGTATAACGTAGTTGGTCAGCCGGTGCGGACGCTAATTGCCGAGCATCAGAACGCGGGTCGCTACGCGGTGGAGTGGGACGCGACCGACGACAGCGGGCATCGCTTGTCGTCGGGGATGTATTTTTACCGCTTGCAGGCCGATGGAGAGTTCCGCGAAATCAAGAAGATGCTGCTGCTCAAGTAGGAGCCACTGCACCGCGAGTCAGCAAAATGGGACCTCAAATCGAGGTCCCATTTTGTGTTTATCAGTGAAGTAGGGCGACTGCATCTTTTACGCTTCCTCAACGGCAAAGTAGTGCTCCAATTCCCGTAGCGTATCCGGGGCTGTGTGGATATCGCGCACGATGATGCCGCGCTCAATGACGGCAATCCGGCGGCAGACCTCGGTGATGTGGTTGAGATCGTGGCTGGAGATGACGAGCGTGGTAGCGGTGGTTTGGTCGAGGGTTTTCAGCATGTCCTTGAGGCGGATTTGGCTCGTCGGATCGAGATTGGCGAAGGGTTCGTCCAGTACCAGCAGCCGTGGCTCGACCATCAAGGCTGCGACAAGCCCCATTTTTTTCTTGTTACCCTCGGATAAATTGCGGATGTACTCGCTCCCGTCGAGCGGTTGATCGCCGAAAAAGGGGCGGTAGTGGCCCCATTTTTCTTCTATCTGGATCGGGCTCATGTCGTACAGACTGCCGACGAAGTGGATGTATTCCACGGGCGTCAGGTAGTCGATTAGGAAGTTAGGGTCTAGGTAGGACCCCGTGCAGGTCTTCCAAGCGTCGTCTTGGGATACGTCCTGCCCGTTGAGCAGTACTTGGCCTTTGCTCGGACGGATCAGATCGAGGACGAGGCGCAAAAAGGTGGTCTTGCCAGCGCCGTTGTTGCCCACCAAGCCGAAGCTGGCACCGCTGTCGATGTCGAGTTCGGGCAGGTCGAGGACTGTCGCCAAGCCGTAGCGCTTTTGCAAATTTTGGACTTGTAGGTGCATGTTCAGGTGCTCCCCCTAAAGCCAGCAGCCATGCGGTACTTGCATTTTTGCAGCCGATGGGCCAACAAACGGACCCAAACAGGACTGAGCATCCAGCACAGCAGACCGCCGACAGCTAGAGACAACGGGCCATAGTCGGTCGCCAGCATTAGAATCGCGGGTAGGGCCAGCAAGGGAATGATGGCTAGCAGGTGGTGCAGGGAGGTGCCCTGCTGGTTAAAAAATGAGGAAGGGGCGATATAGAGACGTTTGCGGTTCATGGTGGCGAAAAAAAGCATACAAGCCGTGCTAAAACCGATATTGTAGAGCAAAAAGACGCTGTACGTGACGAGTAATTCAGAGGCAAAGATCAGCAAGAACGGCAGGCACACTAGGGCTAATACCGGGCAGGAAATTTGCAGCAATAGTAGTTTGGCCCATAGCAGGTGACGGAAATGGACTGGCCGGGCCAGATGGCCGTCAAAATAAAGACTCTCCCAACCAAACATGAGTTGGCCATAGTTGACCACGAAACCACTAGTGAGAAAGAATCCCCAAAAAATATGGTAGAATATTAAGGTGGCCGTAGGCACAACAGAGTCAGATGAACTGCGGGTAAGAAGTATGAAATTTATCAGCCCCGCCGCTGAAAACATCAGGGCAGACCACAGAATTTGTCGGGGCCGCTTGTTGCGGATCGCCAGTTTAATTTCTATCGCCATCAGTTGGCCTACCGGACCCAAGCCGGCTAGCCGGTCGAGCAGGCTTTGAGACCGAGCAGTGGAGCCTTTTTCGGACGAGGCTTCGTCGTGCAAATGGTCCTTTAACAAGCGACAGGTCAAGCCGAAGAGCAGGCAGGTCGCCGCTAGCAGGGCCAGTGCCAACACAGGGCCGCCCGGTCCTAACAGAGAGTCGAATACCCCGCTCGACAGTGCGTTCGTATAGCCCCACTGTTGCCAATAATCCAAGGCGATTAGGCCGCAGGTTCCACCGCCCAAGATCCAGACAAGCAAGGCGCGTCTGACCGAAACCAAGTTAATACAGATGACCAAGTAGTTGGATAGACCGAGGACTGCCACGGTGGCCGCCAACCAAGACAGCGATGTAAAAGCGGGGTAATCCAGCGCTAGATTGACGATCCAGAACGGGATGAAGAAGGCCAGCGGCAATAGGTTGTGCAGGTGGAACAGGGCCGCGAAAGAGAAAAATCGCACTAGAGCGGGCCGGGGAATGGGTAAGTGAAGATAGGGGCCCATTGCTATCTGCGGCGTGTTTTGGAAGAGCAAGCGGGTTAGGAATAAGAGCAGGAAACCGCTCAATAAATGCTGGTTGACTACGCGGACGACATCGGCTGTGGAATCTTGGCTAGTTATTAGATAACCGATCATGGCACCCGAGAGGGCGAGGACGAGCAGGAAATACAGCGCTAGTAGAACTAGAAAAATGGCGTAGGCGACGCTTATGCCACGCCAAGAGGGGTTGCGGATGAACTCATTCCACTGGTGGCGCAGCAGGTTGCGGTAGAGCATGGCTAGCGAGCTTGGTGGTAGGGCGAGGGTTGGGGGAGCGTGTCGAGGAGAGCGGCTCGAGTGGGGAAGAGAAGAGCGGCTCTTGCGGGCGTTATGGTGCAGACGTGGCCGGTGGTGTGGAGGCGGAGGTAGCGGCCTCGGTCGTCGGCTGTGCCGATGGCGAGGGTGTCTATGGTGCCCTCTTCGTCTTCGAGATAGAGGTAGCGAGCTTGGGCAAAGGCATCGGTGCGGTTTGGATCGTGCAACGCCGACCACGTCAGGCGTTTGAGGAAGTCTGCGTAGGCTTCTGCATTCGCGGAAGGACAGGTCTCCGCACCGGTCGCAGACGAGGCGATCCACTCGTAGGTCGGCATCATAGGGCCTGGTGCCGTCATGGGTTTTAGCTGACGGCTGAGGGATTGCACCGGGTAGGAAGGGTCGCCGGCGAAGGCGATGCGCCGGAGGCCCTTGCGCTGTAAGGCTTGGGGCAGGACGCGGCGGTCGAGCATGGGAGCGGGCGGTGCGGTGTCGAGGGCGTGGACGGGGTGGGCGTGGAGGTGGAAGATGCTGTCGGCACCAATGCGCTGGACATAGGATTCTCCGGCGCGAACTCCGGGGGCACCGCGTCCTTGGCGAACTTCTAGCAAGGGACGCCCCTGTTGGTCGAGCAGGTGGATGCGGACGCTACCTGGGCCGAGGCCATAGCGGGCCAAGTCCCCAGGCTCGGTCGAGACGAAGGTCGCTGGGGTGGCGAGCAGGCTCTGGAGCAGGTGATCGACGCGGCGGTTGAGGACAAAGGCGCGGTGGTACGCGGGGAAATACCAAGTGTTCCCGCGCCGGACGTAGTGCCAGCGGCGTCCGGCGGCGTGGACCTCGATCTGATCGACTGATGAGGACGGTTCGGGCGTCAAGAGGCGCAAGGCCCCGGCGGTGCGGCGCACCGTGCGCTGGTGATCGCGTAGGAAGCTCTCCCCGAGGACGAGTAGGACCAGTAAGGCCCCTAGGGCGCAGAGTAAGCGAATCACGTTCGCCTCGTGCGGCGATAGAGGGCATAGCCTAAAAATAGCAACGGTCCTGCGCCTACTATGAACACTCGCCACAGACGCTTGGCCTCGGTGCTCTGGAAGGGGAAGCCACGCGGAGTCGGTCGCCGCGCCTGTAAGGTAGCTAGCTCTTCGCCATAAGTGTTGTACGCCACGGCATTGAGCAAGAATTGATCGTGCTGAAAGCCCGGGGTCAGCAGGTGCTCGTTCTTGAACATCTCCGAAGAGCCGATCAAGAGTAGGGCTCCCGTTTGTCGCGGACGCTCGCCCACGCGCTGGAGCGTGGCGCGGCCATCCTCACTTTCAGTAAAGGCGATCTCGGGAAAGGGACCGGTAAGCAGCGCGGCTAGGGGTTGGGGGCCGGGCAGGTACGTCTGCGGGGCGAAGACCTCGGGTGGCAGCCAACCGCCCTGCCATGGGTACGCCCAGGCTTGGGGCGAGGTGGAGATCAGGGTTTGGACCGTTATGCCCGCGCTGGTTAGGTCTGACGGATTCAGGGCAAAGCGATTCCCCCAGATAAAGAGCTGATCGCCGAGATGCCGGGTAATCGGCGAGGTGTGGTCGTAGTGCTGGCCGACGGCGCGGATCAAGAAAGGCAAGGCGACCTGTTGCGGGTCGTACTCGCGCACGGCCGTGCGGTTGACTTGGGTCTCTAGGTCGAGGTGCGACTGGGTGCGGTCGAAGAGCACTTCGCGGACCTGTTCGACGCCAAAGAGCTTCAGGTAGCGGTCGAGGTCTTGGAATTGGGGCTGGGGCCAGTACACGGTCTGAAACCCCGAGCCGCGGTACTGGCGCTGCTGGATGTTGAAGTGCTGCATGGCGACGATGGCCTTGCCTCCCCGCGCGAGATGCTGGCTCAGCAGCAGCAGGATGGGACCCGAGTCGCGGCGCGGCTGCATCCACAACAAGACATCTACGTCTGAAGGCATGCTCGGCGTGCGCGGGTTGATGTAGTGGACGTCGTAGAGATAGTCGGCGAGCAGGGCTTTCAAGTCGCTGTACACGTCGGTGCCGCCTGGGGCGATGAGGCCCTTCTTCTGGTAGTCTTCGAGGGCTTCGGCTGGCGAGAGGCGCGGCAAGTCGGAGATGACGGCCACGCGCATTTTGCGCCCCTGTTGCAGGCTGTGGGAGGCTGCGGCCAAGAGGAATTCGAGGTGGGTGTGTTGGTCGAGGCGCGGTACGGCGATGGTGTGCGCGTTGTCAATTAGACGTAGGCCACTCCATACGTATTGGGTGGCGAGCGTGTCGTGGAGGACTCTTTCGACTGGGAAGGGTGTCAGCCCCTCGGCGGCGAACGTCTGCTGTTGGTCGGGAGTCAGCGCGTCGGGCCGGATTACGCGCAGGGGAATGTTGCAGTCGGCGAGCAAGGTGCGGATGCGGTCTTCGGCGTCTTTGAGTTGTCGGGGCATGGAGGCCCGGTGCGTGGCGATCAGTTCGGCGGATAGGGACGTGCCCTGTAATAAGCGGCCCAAGAGCGGCGACGGCGTGTTGAGTTGGTCGGCCGTCAGGTCGAGATAGGGGCCGCGGCCGCGCCAGACGAGCGCACCAACGAGGAGCACCAAGCAGGCGAGGCCGAGTTGTCGGCCCCAACGACCGGTTGACCAACTCGGGCGGCTGTAGCGGAGGTAGTGTCTAACGCCGAGACCTACAAATGCTAGGGGCACCAAGAAGACCGCAAAGAACCGCCAGAAGAAAAGGGCGAGTGCGCCAGGTGGGACTAGCCGCTGCGGCCCGTCCTTTTCTACGCGCCCCCGCAATACGCGCTCGGGTTGGCCGTAGGTGCGGATGAGGTTTTGTAGGAAGACGCGGTGGGCGTAGCCGGGTTGGTTGATGATGCCGTCTTGGAAGGGCGATGCGCTGGCCAAGACGAATAGCTGCCCCTGCCAAGGATCGTCCGGCTTGAGCAGTACCAGCAAGTTTTGTTTGGGCACTGGTAGGCCGCCAGCTAAGTCGGCGTCGGTGAAGGGGCCGGTGGGCAGGGGCAGGACGCGGGGGCTTTCGGTGGTGGTGCCGACGATTTCCGCGTGGAAGCCCTTGGCTTGGACGGCCTGTGGATCGACTTCGAGTGCGCTAGCGGCGACAAAATTAAGTCCGCCGCGACCTGGTGCGGCAAAGCTCTTCATGTTGTAAAAAGCGGGTAGCACCCGGAGGTGAAAGGGCGCGACGATTTCGCCCATGTCGAGGACGACCGGCCCGGTGTTTTTATCGACGAGCAGGTCTGGTACCGGCCGGAGGCCAAAGGGCTGGAGCAGTTGTCCCCAAGCAGGCGGCGCGTGGTGTACCCAATAGGAAATCGCGTCCTCTTGTGGGGCGTAGCCGATCTGGTAGGCGCTACCGGCGAGCACTGCACTGCGGCCGGATGCTAGGAAGGCAAGCAACTGCCGCACGTGCTCGGGGGTGGCGACTTCGGGCTGGATCCAGAACAGCACGTCGATTTCCGGGGGGATAGTGGGATTGCTGTTGAGGTCTAGTTCGACGACTGGCCCGGCCTCGTTGAGAAAGGCCGCCAAAAGCTGGAAGGGCGGCGGTGCCGAGACGCCAAAGGTTGGTTGCGGCGGCGCGCGTCCGGCCTGTAGTTGGGCGATGACGTACTCTTCTAGGTAAGGCAGGTGTTCTGGCTCGATGCTTTGGACGAGGACTTCGGGTGCGTCGGCGCGCGCGATTACCAGCGAGGACCAGATTTTTTGCTCGGAATGCTCGTCGTGCAACACCCGCCGCACGCTGAAAGAGGAGGCCCTTTTGCTAGCGGCATAGCCGATGCCAGCGCGCCCGCTTTGATCCGGGTCGATGACTCGATAGTCGATGCGGCTGGGCGCTTGATCGCGCAAAGCTGACAGGAGTCGGCGGACTTGGGGCGCGAGTTCTTTGAGGTGCGCCGGCATGTTTTCGCGGGCGGTGGCGAAGTAGGTGATGGAGAGTGGGGTTTCTAGGGAGCGGAGGTAGCGCTCGGTCGCCGGTGCGAGCGTGGCGATGTCGTCCCCTGCTAGGTCTAAGGTCCAACTGCCCGTCAGATTCAAGAGGCGGCCGGCGTACGCGACGATGCCCAACAGCAGCGCGAAAGCCAGCGCAATTTGGAGCAAGAAGTGCCGCTTCAATACTTGGATCTCTGGAGGCTGAGGTAGTTCATCGAGACGAAAAAGCCGCTCATCAATGCGAAGTACAACAGGTCGGCGAGGGCGATTACGCCGTGGCCAAAAGCCTCGTAGTGGGGCAGGACCGATATGGTCTCGTACAGCCACGTGCCCGGCTGATAGGCTGGCGCGAGTCCGTCGAGGACTTCGACGACCTTTTCGTGTCCGCTGAGCACGAAGAAGAAGCCGAAGAGCGCGGCGAGCACAAAGGCGACGATCTGGTCGCGAGTCAGGCCGGAGGCAAACAGGCCGAAGGAGAGGAAGAAAGCACCCAACAGCAGCGCGCCGAGATAGCTCGCACAGATGCGTCCGAGGTCGGGGTCGCCGAGGAAGAGGAGCATCAGCACGATGGGCAGGCTACCGGCGAGGACGATGGCATAGAAGCAGAGGGCCGCGAGATACTTGCCCAGCACGACCTGCAAGGAGTGCAGCGGCAGGGTCATCAGTAGCTCGAAGGTGTGTTGGGCATGTTCTTCGGCCCAAGCTCGCATGGTAATGGCTGGGACGAAGGGGATCAGCAGGAAGGGCAGGGCGGTGAAGTACGGCCCCATATCTACTACTCCGTCGAGAAAAAAGGAGTTCATAAAGGTGGTGCAGGAAAGCACCAAAAAGACCGCGGCGTACGCATAGGCAATGGGCGAGTCGAAGTACGACTCTAGCTCGCGGTCGAAGACGATGCGCGCGCCGCGCAGGCACTCGGCAGTAGAAAGGCGTTGCGCGTCAGACATGGTCAGGGGTTGACTTCGGCGAGGCTTCGACGGTGAGCTCAGCCGAACCGCTCAGTCGAGCCGTGGTGCGGACTAGATGGGCGAAAACAGCCTCGAGACCGGCTCCAGGGATGCCGGCGTCGGCGGCCAACTGTTCGACGCGGCCATCGCCGAGCAAGCGCCCTTGGTGGATGATCAACACGCGGTCGGCAATGGCTTCGACGTCGCCGATGATATGGGTGCTAAAGAGGATTGCCCGGTCCGGGCTGAGCGCGCGCAAGGTGTCGCGGAAAGCTAGTACCTGCAAGGGGTCGAAGCCGTGGGTTGGCTCGTCGAGGAGCAAGACCGGCGGATCGTGGACCATGGCGGTAGCGAGGCCGATGCGCTGGCGGAACCCGGTGGAGCACTCCTTGACGCGCTGGGAGAGCACGTCTTCGAGCCCGCAGAGTTCGACCGCGCGCGTCAAGCCCTGCTGCAAGGCGTCGCCTTCGAGTCCGCGAGCTCGGGCGATGAAGCGGAGGAATTTATCGACGCGCATTTCTTGGTAGAGCGGGGTGTCGCCCGATAGGTAGCCAATGCGGCGGCGCACGGCGAGCGGGTGTTCCACCACGTCGAGCCCGTCGATGGAGATGGTGCCGGCCGTGGGGTGGATAAAGGTGGAGAGCATCTTGAGCATGGTGCTCTTGCCAGCGCCATTGGGGCCGACGAAGCCGACGATCTCGCCTTGGTCAACGGCAAAGCTGACCTCGTCAACTGCGGTTAAAAGGCCGTAGCGGCGGGTAGCGGATTCTACGCGGATCATGTGCGGGCGAGGCTACTCCTTGAAGACGCCGCAGCGGAGCATGGAAGCGCCGAAATAGGGATTGGCGATTTGGGGCTGGTCCTTCTGCACCCAATGCGCTCCTTTGTCGCCGTCGGCCATTGGGCAGTATGCCACGACGTAGCCTTCGGGGATTTGGCCCTTCCGAACTTCCTCGGATAGCGGCTTGAACGCAACGCGCACTGCGGCAATATCGGCGGCGCTTGCGGCTTTTTCCGCCAGCGGCTTGAGCGTTGGGCTGGCGCTTTGGACTAATCCTTGCAGGGCTTGACGCGCCTGGTCTAGATCGTCGGCGGCCAGGGCTTCTTGGGCTGCGACGTAGTGGGTCAATGCTGGGGGGGCTTGGTCGGACGAGCCACAGGCCGCGATTGTGATCGCGATGAGAAACAGAAAAGGTAGATAGCGCATTGGGGATTCCTCGCGGAAAAGGGTGTATCAGAAATTGCGTTGAACCTGTGTTTCGCGCAATCGGCGGCGTTGGATTCCTTGCTCCGAGGTCGGGCGCGCATTGGCGAGGGATCGTATATTTTTTGCATAAAGGAGCAAAAATTGTGTCTGAAGCCGACCCCTATCCCGGTCCCAACGAGGAAGTGCTGGAGGCGCAAGCGCGCGTCTGTACTGGGCCGCACCAGAGCCGTCCGTTGGGCAAAAAAGAGGGCGACCCCGATCCTAAGCGGATCCTCGAACTGATTCTCGCCTCGCTCAAGGGGGACTTGCCTCGCGCAGAGCAGGTTTCGCCGGCCCAGATGGGTGCGTTTTTCGCGGCCATGTCCATCCGCCGCACCTTCGGGGCGCAGACCGGTTGGAGCGCGGCCGAGGTCGAGGCGTTTGACGGCTATGGGGACGCGCTTGGCGAGATGCCCGATGATTTGCGCTTCTTGTTGGGGATGGAACCTGATTTCGCTGATTGCGACGCGGGCGAAGCGTGGGTGGTTGAAGCGCTGCGTCCAGTTTTGCAGGGTGGGCATTTGTGCTACGAGGAAGTACGCGGTGCGCTCGGGGCCATGTTAGCGGGCGAAGTGCGTCCTTCACTGATGGCTGCGTTCTTGATCGGCCAGCGGATGAACATCGAAAATGAGGAAGAAGTTCGCGCTCATCTCGACGCCGTGCTTCCCGCAGAGCAGGTGTCCGCGCTGCAAGTGGAGGCGCTGACGCATTTTGGCCAGCCCTTTGACGGCGCGGCGCGCTATTTTCGCCCGACGCTGTTCGTCGCTGCTGTGCGCGCGGCCTTGGGACGGGCGACTGTGCTACACGGCGTCGCTGAAATGCCGCCCAAGCGCGGAGTGACCGAGGAAGGGGTGCTAGCGGCCTTGGGTGCGCGAATCGATCTGCCGCTGGCGGAGGCGGCCCGTTGCATTGAAGACCCGACCATTGGGTTTGCGTATGTGAGTCAGCGCGAGTACGCTCCCCGCGCGTATGCGTTGCGCCATTTGCGCTCTCACATCGCCAAGCGTCCGCCTTGGTCCACCACAGAGAAGGCCCAGCAGTTGTTCGCTGGCGCGGCTTGGAACGGCATGATTGCGGGCTTTTACCACGCTGGCTACGAGGACAAGCTGTTGGGGTTGATGCAGGCGCGCGGGTTGGACGCGGGGCTGGTGATCAAGGGCGAGGAGGGGAGCAGCCATTACGGATTGCGATTGGGGAAGCCCTCGGATGCTCGGCGCAAGGCCATCAACTACGTGCAGGGATTCCGCTGCGTCGGTGGTGGACTGACGACGGTTGCCTGCGACGTGGATCCGAGGGAATACGGCTTTTGCTACGAGCAGAGCCCGCGTCCTGTGGAGGTGAGTGCGCGGGCTTTCGCCGCTATGGGACTGGCGGCACTTAAGGGCGAACAGGGGCCTGTTTACGACCGCATAGTACTCAACGCTGGCCTGACCGACTATCATCTGGGCCTAAGTGCGAGTGCTGAAGAGGGATTGGCCGAGGCGCGAGAGGCGATGGATAGCGGCCGGGCGCTAGCGCATCTGGAGCGCTACATCAGTTGGTCGCAGGCGGCCAGATAGTCGCGTCGATCTGGCCGGTGTCGAGATAGGCGCGGATTGAGCCGACTGAGCAGCGGATGGCGTCCATGATCGGCTCGGAGTAGGCGGCGAAGACTGCGGGGGTAATTTCCCGTGGCCTCGTTTCGTTTGGGGCCTCCTTGTAGCGAGCTTGGCCTTGGATTGACGCTACTCGTTCGCAGACTAAGGCGGCGAAATCGTCGAGCCCGACTTCGACGAAGGCTCCTACCTCTTCGTTGAATACGGTTTCCCCCAGCGAGATAGGCCGCGTGCAGAGGTAGAAAAACTGCATGGCAGATCGCCCGGTGTCTTGAAGCGGTTGCTGGCCGAGGAAGACCAATTCGGCGGGTGTCAGTGCAACGCCGACCTCTTCGGCGAATTCGCGGTGCGCCGCTGCGGTGGGCGTTTCTCCGGCCCGGATGTGGCCGCCGGCTGGCGCGTCGAGGCTGCCTAAATAGGGGTCGCCGGGGCGCGAGCGGGTCTGTAATAGGGTACGGGTGACGCCAGAGGACGTGCGCCAAGCTGCCCAGACGAACACCAAGCCGACGCGGTCGCCGTCGCGATAGGCGGCAGTGCGCTTCTTGGCACCGATGGATTGTCCTTGGCCATCGAAGAGCGCGATGAGTTCGTCGGGCATGAAGCGGGCTACAGAAACACGGCGATGAACTGCAAGGCGAATGCTCCGACCGTGGCCAGCAGACACAAACCACCGACCAGATACGCCCCCAAGCCCTCGCGCTCCGAGCTGCGGCTGAACACATACGCCGCTGCGTAACCGCCGACGAAGCCGCCGCCGTGCGCCCAGTTGTCGACGCCAGGCATCACAAAGCCCATGATGAAAAGCAAGACCGCCCACTGGAGAAATTGCCGGGTAAAGAGCTGAGAACCGGCGCGCCGACCGTAGGCGATGGCTGCGGCCAAGAGGCCGAAGATCGAGCCGGAGGCACCCAGCGTGAGTTGGTGGCCCGCTAGGGTCGAGGCTAGGAAGCCGGTGAAGCCGGCGATCGTGAAGATCGCAAAGAGGCGGAAGGGGCCGAAGAGTTCTTCTACCACCGGACCAAGCTGGCGCACCCACATCATGTTGAAGAAGATGTGCAGCAGGCTGCCGTGCAGGTAGATGGCGGTGATCGGCGTCCACCAGAATTCATAAGTGAAGATGGGCAAGGTGCCGGAGGCACCGAGTTTGAAGCTGGCTAGGTTACTGGGCGAGAGAATGTGCATCAGGCTGTGCGTCTGGAAAATCGCCGATGGATCCAGAGCCAACGCGAGCAGGTAGAGCACGCCGCAGAATACGGTGATTAAGTGCGGGAAATTTAGCTGTAGGCCGAGCTTGCGGATGGTGGCCGTCGCGCCCCACAGCCCGGGTTTGCGCTGGCCGCAATGGGGACAGGTTTCGGCTTCGGAACTGACGATCTTGTGGCAGCGAGGGCAGAGGATAGCGGCCATCGTTTAGAGTCCCAGATGCTCGTTGATCTCGGCTTGGTAGGCGTTGATCTGATCGTCGCAGACCGCATCGACGGAGAGCGCTCGACCGGCGACTTGCGACTCCATCAGGCTATAGGACAGGGCCACGGAGCGAGCGCCTTGCTGGGCATCGACTTCGGGCTGTTGTCCCTGCTGGATGCAGGTGCCAAGCTCGTGGTATTCGACGGCGATTAGCTTGCGGTCGGTCTCGGGAAAGGGACAGTGGTACTCGAAGAGCCGGGCGCCGCCAAAGAGTGCGGTCGTAACTTCGTCGAGACGGTGATCGGGCACGAGGTCGAGCAGGGCTTGGTCGTCTATGGGGTCTGCGCCGTCGAGGTGGAGTGTGAGCCGGTCGCCCGAGCGGTCGCCGGGCAGGTCCAGCGAGCCGAGGCTGCCGTGGATGGAGCGCTGCCGCTGGTTTTGGCCGTGGGCTGCGTGGTCTTCGATGTACTGGGCGACCGCGCCGCTTTTGAAGAGGATGGTGGCGTAGGCTGCGTCGTCCGCGGTGGCTTCAAACTCGGCTGGCATGTCTTTTTGCCAGCGTTCATAGACGCCTCCCGGCGAGCCGCTGCTGGCGTCTGCGCGGCCGGCTACGGGGTTTTTGCGGATTGGCTCGTGCAGGCGCGTTTGCGCGTAGGCCGTGTCGGCCTCGCCGAGGAAGTACTCCATGATGTCGGCAAAGTGAACGCCCACGTCGAGGAGGACGCCGCTGGCTTTTTTCTGGTGCCGCCACACGGAAATGAGCATGCCGTCGCCGCCGCCTATGGCAATTTGCTGCATCAGGCGCGGACGCCCAATGACGCCGGCGTTGATGAGGGCTTTGGCGAGGCGGTTTACTGGGTCGCGGCGGTAGTTTTCGGCTACCGAGAGGACGCAGCCGGTCTCTTGGGCCTTGTCGATCATTTGCTTGCAGGCGCGGGCCGTAAGTCCCATAGGTTTTTCGCACAGCGCGTGCCAGCCGCGCTCCATGGCCTCGATGGCCACGGTGTGGTGATGGGCTGGTAGGGTGGTGATATCGACGGCTTGGACCGGAGCGACGGAAGCCAGTTCGGCGAGGTCTTTGACGGGTTGGGGCCGCGTGCCCAGCCGCTCCTCGGCTTGGTCAGCGAGCGAGTTGGCGTTGTCGAGATTGGGGTCGCAGGCACCCACCAGTTCAAAGGGCGACAGGCCGGCGCTTTGCAGCTCGGCAAGGCCGTAGAGATGGCGGTGGCCCATGCCGCCGCAGCCGACGATGGCGAGGGGCAGTTTTGCGGACATATTCATCCTTTCTGTGTGCAATGTTTCAATATAAGGTGCTAGGGCGATGCTCTCCACTTGAGGTTGTGGCAGTAAAAGGCGGCGGGTATATTTTGTATAGTATTTCACATTTGAAGCCGAAGAGGGCGAGGAGTATAGCCCATGACAATTGTCGAACATATTACCACGGCGGCGGACTTGGAACGGCTGCCGGACGATGGTTTTCGCTACGAATTAGTATGTGGGGAGTTGCGTAAGATGGCACCTGCAGGCAATGAACACGGAGAGATCGCTGCGTTAGTAACGGTATCGTTGGGCCAGCACGTGTTGACCAACCGACTGGGTTCGGTTTATGCGGCGGAAACGGGGTTCCGGCTGGCGTCGGACCCAGACACGGTGCGGGCACCGGATGCGGCTTTCGTGTGCCAAGCGCGGCTGGATGCGGTCGGCGCGGTGGCGGGCTATTGGCCGGGCGCGCCCGATTTGGTGGTGGAGGTGGTCTCGCCGGGGGATCGCTACGGGGAGGTTGCGGAAAAGGTAGCCGATTGGCTGGTGGCAGGGGCGCAAATGGTGGTTGTCGTCGAGCCGCAGCAGCGGACGGTGGCGGTGCATCGGACTTCGGACATTGTGGATGTGTTGCGAGAAGGCGATGTGTTGGAGGGTGGGGAGGTGGTGCCGGGCTGGGAGGTCGCGGTCGCGGCATTATTCGCCTAGTGCTGTAAGTAAGAATGCGTAGCGGTCTGCTGGAAATCAGCAGGCCGTTTTGTGCGTACCGGAAAACGAAAGGAGAGCTAGTGCGCCCCATCATCATCGGTGCCGGTCGCGGCAGCCGGCTCAACGCCCTGACCGACGGGCAGCCCAAATGCTATATACGCGTCGGCGGGCGGCGGATCCTCGACTGGATACTTGAGACGCTGGCCGCGGCCGGGTTGGAGACGCCGGTCTTTGTCGGCGGCTATCGCATCGAGCAGATCCGGGCCGACTACCCGCAGCTGATTTATTGCCATAACGCCAACTGGCAACACAACAATATCTTGGCCTCGCTCTTTTGCGCCGAAGAGTATATGGCCGATGGTTTTGTCTGTTCCTATTCCGATATTCTCTACCGTCCCGCAGTCGTGCGTCGCGCGCTGGAGCACGAGGGCGATATCGCGCTCTGCGTTGATACAGACTGGCGTACGCGCTATGTAGATCGCAGCCAGCACCCCGAAGACGATGCTGAAAAGATCGTGGCCGAGGGCGATCGGGTCGTGGCGATCAACCGCGCTATGCCTGGGTCAGCAGCCAGCGGCGAGTATATCGGTGTGGCGCGATTCGATGCGGCGGGGGCGCGGTCTTTGCGAGCGCATTATCAGCGGGTGAAGGCGGAGTACGCCGGGCAGACTTGGAAGGACGGCACGCCATTTGAAAAGGCGTATCTGATTCATCTTTTTGAGGAAGTGATAGATGCGGGATCGGCCTTGCACATGGTGACTACCGATGGCGAGTACATGGAAATTGACACGGAAGAGGACGTTGCGCTGGCCAATGCGCGCTGGGCAGACGAATACGGTGGCGGCAATCCTGCATCACTTACAAGATAATCCGCAGATGGACGCAGATATAACGCAGATATAATTCACAAGACGATTAGGATTGCTATATGTCAACACGTCAACACTACGGGACGCTCTTTCCGGCGGCGGTGGTCGGCTCGCTGCCGCGACCGGATTTCGTGCGCGAGGCGGTGATGGGGGAGCGGCCAATGGACGCCAAACGGCTGGGGCAGGTGATGGACGCGGCCGTGGCCTATGCGGTGGCATTGCAGGAGGAGGCGGGGTTGGACGTGATCACCGATGGCGAATGGCGGCGCGCCTCGTATATCGGCGTGATCGCCGAATTGGCGCATGGCTTTGAGTTGAGCCGGAATGCGGACGGCAGGCCGTGGACCATTATCACGGGTGAGTTGGCCCCGAAAGACGAAGGGTTTATCGCGCGGGAAATAGAATTTCTCAAGCAGGTTAGTTCGCGCAAAATCAAGGCCACCTTGCCAGCGCCAGCGCTATTGGGCGAGCGGATGTGGGATGCGGAACAATCGCGCGGAGCCTATCCGACCCGCAATGAATTCGTCGAGGCTTGTGTGCCGATTCTGCGCCGCGAGTTGGCGCTATTGTGCGAGGCCAGTGCCGATATGGTGCAGATCGACGATCCGCATCTATGCCTGCTCGTCGATGACGAGGTGCGAGCCGGATATGACGATCCCGAGGCCGAGGCCGACTTTGCAGTGGCGATGACCAATGCGGTGGTGGAGGGAGCTACAGGGGTGCGCTTGGCCGTGCATTTGTGCCGCCGCGCAGGTGCCCGGGTCCGCGGCGAGGCATGTCACACCGGCGACTATGGCCCGATCATCCCCTATCTCAATCGCCTGAAGGTACACCATCTGACTATGGAATTTACCAGTCCGGGCACAGGGGATGCGGAGGTGTTTAAGGCGCTGCGCGAAGATTTGGAGATCGGTTTGGGTTGCGTGGGGGTGCATCCGGGCGAGGTTGACGAGCCGGAGACGATCGTCGGGCGGGTGGAACAGGCGTTGGAGTACTTGGCACCCGAGCGGGTGGTGCTCAACCCGGACTGCGGATTCGCTCCTGGGTCGGCGGCGAAAGTCGATATCGACGAGGTTTATACCAAGCTCAAAAACGAAGTGGAGGCGGCGCGGTGCCTGCGGGAAAAATATGGATAGGGGTTGTACTTCAGAGGCGCAATGGTCCGCGATGGGGATCGGCGAGCGGCACGGGTGCTGAGAGTGCGATCAGGTCGGGGATGTCGAATTCGGCCAGCAGGCCAAAGCAGTAAAGAGATGGGGTGCCGTCGTAGGACAGCGGCCAGTCGATGAGGCGGCCGAGGGAGTCGATGAGGGCGTTGGTAGTTAGCGAGGCGAGGGCTTGGGGTTTGAGCGCGGCGGCGATCAGCGCGACGACCGGGCAGATGCGGCCGTGAGCTGTCAGGTGTAGTACACGGCTCTTTTGGCTTGCCGTTGCCAGCAGCGCGAGCACTTGGCCGACTTGGATGCCGAGTGGACGCTGGCCAGCGGTGGCGACTAGCATTTGGTGGCGCGGGTCGGTGCGGAGTTCGCCGGTAGCGAGGATGTCGGCGACGAGCACTCGGCGGCCTTGCGCGAGAGCGGTGGCTAGCGGAGCGGCGAGCGCGCTGCGGCCGCCGTCGGCGATGAGTAGTTCAATGCCTCGGGGGCGCGGCGGTGTGTATTCGGTCAGCGGCAGAGTCCAGGTATCGTCGAGGTGCAGTAGGTAGTGTTGGATGGTGCCGTCTTTGCGCTTTTGCGCGGTGCCGACTGCTTGTAGGGATCGATTCTTCCACTGAGGCAGCTTGAGTAACGAGGCGAGTGTATGGCGTGCTGCGGCCGGAGGACGCGTTTTTCTTTTGCCATTTCTGATCTTGCCAAGTGCTGCCTGCGCGATGGAGAGCAAAGTGGCGTTGTCGGGGGGCAGGCCGACGGCGAGGGCTTCTTCGGTTTGCAATTCGTCGCGATAGGGCAGGTCATCGTCTGGCGTTTCCAATCCCCAGTGTTGGTTGAGAAATTTGTAGAGTTGGCGGCGATTGTCGCGCTCGTAGTTGTGGGTGCCGGGGTCGGTGTTGTCGTGGAGGGCGACGTTGTCGCGAGCGTCCAAGAGCGCGAAGACGGGTCGGATGGGTTCGTAGATGGATTTGCGCGCCCGCTGCGTCTGGAAGCAGCAGTCGTCGTGGCGGTTGTAGATGAGCAAGGTCGGTCGCGGCGCAAAGAGCGCGGAGAGTGTGTCGTAGTCGGCGATTGTGCAGAGGTCGGCTGGGCATTGCTCTTGGTCGCCAATGTCCTCGATACAGCCCCGGCGCTGCCAGACGGCTGAGTGACCGGCGACTGGGACGATGACTTTGACGCGCTCGTCGAGGGCTGCTAGCAGAGCCGTTTGCCAGCCGCCACCCGACAGGCCGGTCATGGCCGTGCGCTCGGGATCGGCTTTGGGGTGAGCGAGCAGTACGTCGAGGCCGCGCTTCATCAAGAGGTAGAACACGCCGATGCCGGCGATGCCGCACAGGTCGAGGTGGGCGATGCGGTTGTGATCGATGTCCGCGCGCAGTTCGCCCATCCCCAGAAATTCGGTGTTGAGCGCCAGCATCCCGCGCTTGGCGAGGTTGATGCAGCGGGCCTGTTTGTAGTCCATGGCCTTGCCGCCGGCGTGGTGGCCGTTGGGATTGAGGACGGCGGGGGCCTTTTCGCCGAGTTGGTCAGGCTCGTAGAGCAGGGCCGGGACCCAGAGGCCGGGGTAGCCCTCGTAGCGCAGCTTGCGGATGGTGTAGCCGGCACCCGTCTCGATGCGGTCGCCCCAGTGGACTTGCGGCTGTTCTACGAGGAGACCGGCGGGATGGCCGCGGAAGAACAGGTCTAGGACTTGGGCGCGCAGGGTTGGGACTTGTTTGCGCCAGACCACAGCCGAAGTGGGGGGCGTGAAGTGGGGCAGGTGCTCGCCGAGGAAGGCGAGGAGTTGGCGATGGGCCTTGGGGCCGATGAGCTTTCTGTGCAGTGCGCGTTGCATGGGCTATCCCCCGTGTTTTTGCGTCGGGCCGATAGTATAGGGTACGGCTTGGCAGGGGGCCAAGTTAGACGGGTTGACACGCCAAGTGGGGTTTGCTATCACTAGCGGCCATTGAGGGAGGCGGTATATGGAACCTATTGCGGCAACGACTAATCCATTCGGCGGCATCATTCCCAAACCGGAGGCTCTTGAGCCAGACCCGGCGGCGTTTGCCGAGCGGCTGCGCGTTTCGCTGGTGGCTTGGCAGGACGAAGGCTACCGGGTCGTCTGGCTGGAGGTCCCGATTGCCAAGGCGGCGTTGATTCCTGTAGCGGTGGAAGCCGGGTTTGTATTCCACCATAGCAGCGACGGCTATCTAATGATGACCTTGCAACTGGAAGAAGGCGCTTATGTGCCGGCTCACGCTTCGCACTATATCGGCGCGGGCGGAGTGGTGCTCAACGAGGCGCGGGAGCTGTTGGTGGTCAGTGAAAAGTATCATCGGCGCGCGCCCGGTCCGCCGCGCTACAAGTTGCCCGGAGGTGCGCTGCACGCGGGCGAGCACTTGGCCGAAGCTGTGGTGCGCGAAGTTGTCGAAGAGACCGGAGTCGAGACCGAGTTCGACGCGCTGGTCTGCTTTCGCCACTGGCACGGCTACCGCTTCGGCAAGTCGGATATTTACTTCGTCTGCCGCCTGCGCCCGCTGAGCACGGAGATTAGCATCCAAGAGGACGAGATCGCCGAGTGTCTGTGGATGCCGGTGGCCGAGTATCTGGCCGATGAAAATGTCAGTGCCTTCAACAAGCGGATCGTCGAGGCGGCGCTCAACAGCACGGGGGTGCGGCTGACGGAGATGGATGGCTACGGCACGCCGGAGCAGTACGAATTTTTTATGCCGCCGGGGGTGGGGGTGAAGGAGGGCTGAAGTGATTTATTTAGATAACAATGCCACGACGCGCCCCTTGCCGGAAGTGGTCGATGCGGTCGTCGAGTCGATGACGACTAGGTACGGGAACCCATCTAGTCCACATCAACTTGGCGCGGGTGCTCGTGAAGCCCTATCCGAGGCCCGCCATCGCGTTGCTCGCCTCGTTGGCTCAGAGCCGGAACAAATTCTGTTCACTTCGGGGGGCACTGAGGCCAATAACCTTGTTCTTCAAGGCGTCTGCTCACATAAGCAGGGAGCGCGGCTCGTCACGACGGCAATCGAACACTCTTCTGTCCTAAAGACAGCCCAAGCTCTGCAAGATGCGGATGTAGAGATCACTATTCTACCCGTAGATCAACTTGGTCGGATTAGTCCACATAGCCTTGAAGCTGCGCTAGAGGAGCCGGCGACTCTTGTGTCTGTTCAGTGGGCAAATAGCGAAACCGGCACCGTGCAACCGATTGAGGCACTAGGCGAAATTTGCCGCCGTCGCCTAGTGCCGTTCCATGTTGATGCGGCGCAAGCAATTGGCCGCGTTCCCATCTCGTTGCCCGATCTTCCAGTTGATTTCCTGACGTTCACTGCACACAAAATTCACGGTCCGAAGGGAATTGGCGCGATTTGCAGCAAGGAAGAGAATATGCTCTCTCCTCTGCTCTTCGGCGGTGATCAGGAGAGTGGGATGCGTCCAGGAACCGAAAATTTGCCTGGGATCATTGGTTTAGGTGTAGCTGCCGATATCCGTTCTCGTCAGCTAAACGAGGCGATATCACATCTTGGGACTCTAAGAGGGGTATTTGAGGAACATCTTGCAGGCACTGCATTAGGGCTTCATATTAATGGAGATCGCAATAATCGCGTTCCCAATACCTCTAACATTCATTTCCCGTCCGTAGAAGGCATGGCTCTTATGGCCCAACTTGACCAAGTGGGTATCATTTGCTCGCAAACCTCTGCCTGCGTGAGCCAGCGCCCCGAACCTTCTCATGTATTACTTGCTATGGGACTAACAGAAGACCAAGCCTTCGCAAGCGTTCGGTTTTCTTTTTCAGTGCTCAACTCGCTTGAAGAAGCCAAGCAGGCCGCAGAATCGGTCTGTTCAGTCTATCAACGCTTGCTTGCACTGGAAAGGCTGACTGGGTAAGCAATAGTGAGATTTGGAGGACACGAAACTTTCTCGATACGAGAAGATTGGCTTGTTAAGGGCCTCGATCTTCTCGATGAAGACACTGACGCTTTTAAGGATCCATTTGTGTCTGACCGCCTAGGCGTCGGTAGAAATATGGCCAAGTCGATTTGGCATTGGCTACAGGTAACAGGTCTTGTAGAAACAAAGAAAAACAGTCGAAGTGATCCGCCGACCATCACCTCTGTCGGCAAAACCATCCAGCAACATGATCCCTATTTCTTGCACCTCGGCACTTGGTGGGTGCTACACGTCAACTTGGTAACGTGCGGAACCGATGCCGTTGCATGGTATTGGTTCTTTAATCAGTTCTCGCATGGGCGCTTTGACCGTATCTGCTGTTCGGGAGACCTTCAGCGGCGACTTGCTATCGAAGGACAACGTCCTCCTAGTCCAAAGACGCTCTCACGGGATATAGCTTGTCTATTGTCCAGTTACGCAACACCGATCCCTCCCACTCAGGAAGATCCCGAAGACGGCCATGAGTGTCCGTTCCGGTCGCTAGGACTGATCACGTATCTGCGTGAATCGGACATCTATCAGCTTAATCGCCGCAAAAAGGATATTCCGTTCGAGATCGTTGGATACGCTTTCGCTAAGGCGTCGCCAGAAGATAATGGCGACTCTTTTGATCTCAATTTATCGGAAGCCATAGCCAAGCCCAAATGTCCAGGAAGAACATTGGCCTTAGATGCGGATACGTTGATCAATCTTTTAGGCGAGGCTGAAGAAGCGCTCGGAACCGAGCTAATTCACACGCATACTCTTGGAGGAGAACGCTTCGTCAGAGTAAGAGGGTTGTCACCGTCTGGTTGGCTAGAGAAGTACTACCTTGGAGCAGGACGATGATAGGTACAACAGACCGCTTTTTTAAGTCGGTTAGCCTGCTCCTCGATAGGGACCATCCCGAGCGATTTTCACATTTCTATCCCACTAAGAAGAGCACCCAAGTCATCCAAGCTGTGCTTGATGGAAAGCCTGCTGCGGCTTCGATGGTAGTCGCTGCGTATGGCTCTGGGAAATCACTGGCCGCCGGAATAGCGACCATGGCGGTCGAGAACTCATCCTCAGCAAGAAAGGTGCTCTCCGCAATTGGTCAACGTCTCGCTGCAGTTGACAAGCAACTCAGTGCTACCGTTGCAACTCGCATAAAAAGTCGCACCCAAGGGCTAACTATCGTCCTTGAAGGGCATCAACCTGATCTTGCTGGCGCTATTATCGAACAGGCGAAACAGCAACTCAGATATTTTCGGGAGCCACGTCGGAACAACGGCGAGATACTTCACCTTTTAGATGCAATCTCTCAAAGGGCACATAAACAAGACCACGACCGCATTTCAATAATATGGGATGAATTTGGTCGGCATCTTGAAACCCTCGCCTCTTCTGGACATGCGGAAGTTCTCTCCGAAGTCCAACAGATCGCTGAATGGGCCTCTCGACAGGAAGAACCTACTGCTACGTTCACTATCCTACTACACCAGACCTTCTTTCACTATGTCGGCAATCTAAGCCAAGCCGCACGCAACAGTTGGCGAAAAATTGAGGGCCGTTTCGGATTGGTCCGCTACGTCGAAGACAGTCGGGAGATGTACGAATTGATCGCCTCAGTGATCGAACAGTCCCGAGATATTCGCCGGCCTCCGACCCTTAAAGCTAGTGAGAAAACGGCGGAAAGAGCGCTGGAATTGGGTTTGTTTGAGTCGTTTGGAAATAAGGGAACGCTCACGCGAACTCTAAGAAGCGCCTATCCTTTGCATCCGGCTGTTCTGCACATGCTGCCACGGGTAGCGGCCCGCCTCGCACAAAATGAGCGAACCGTTTTTTCTTTTTTGCGGGAGGCTGATCTAGGCCAGTCGCAAACTCTGCATAACCTGTACCGATATTTTTCAGAGGCCATGGAAGCCGATACGGGAATCGGCGGAACACACCGTAGATGGCTCGAAAGCGAAAGTGCCCTTTCAAAGGCAACCACTGAAGAAGAAAGCGAAATTATAGCGGCTGCGGCGCTTCTTGGGCTTGGCACTTCCGGTGAACGCGTCCGCGTGCGCAAAGATGTTCTCAGGTTTGCTATCACTGATGTCAATGATCCCTCTCAAGATGTTATTGAGCAAACCATTGATGGCTTGATTGACCGAAATCTGTTGCTCTACCGGCAACGCAACGACGACATGTCGGTCTGGCATGGAACCGATGTTGACCTACGCGCTCATTTGGAGGAAGAAAAGCTCCGCATTAGCTCGGAACTCAACACTGTTGAGATTCTGTCAAAAGAGCATCCGCCTCCTTATTGGCGGCCTGTTGCCCATAACGTGAAGAATCGCATTCGACGTTTTTTCGCCGGTGCATACGTATCCGCAAACGATCTGCTGCGAGAAGGTACAGAACATCCGCTGTTGCAATTAGGAGCTGGTGAGGACGGGCGCGTTGTTTATTGCCTTGTCGAGACGAGCGAAGAAATCCTTGAGCTACGCTCTTTCGTGCGTGAGCTATCCTCGATTGACTCAGGGATCATCTTTGTCGTCCCAGAACATCCGACGCAAACGCTGGATATTGCACTGGAGATTATGGCGTTAAGGAGTTTGGGACAAAATTACGATCTTCTTGCGACTGATCCCTTCGTGCTCCCTGAGATTCAGCATATGATCGATGCTGCCCAAGAGCACTTGGCGCACATTGTGTCGCGGATTGTCAGCCCTAGCTGGAACGGCCTCACTTGGTTTTCTAAAGGGCAAGAGTTCTTGGTTCACAACGAGAGCGAGTTGCGCGAGAGGTTGTCCGAACTCGCCGATGAACGGTTTCCAAGAACTCCCCACATAAACAACGAACTCATCGTTAGGCAAAAAATCAGTCGGCCGATGGTGAATGCACGCAAAAAACTGATTCTAGGCATTCTGGAACAATCTGGGAAGCCCGATCTCGGCTTTGATGTGCAAGCTACGACGCCGGATGTTGCTTTGTACCGGACGGTGCTAGTTCAAACAGGACTGTACCGGATGAAAGACACGGGCTGGGGTTGGGCGGCACCAGCCGAGATCAAAGAGCACGGCCTAGCAGAACTTTGGCAGAGGCTTCAGGATTTTTTTGCTACGCCTGACTCCGAGAAATCACCGGCAGCTTTTCTTGAAGTACTTGAAAGACCTCCGTATGGAACTCGCAAAGCCGTGCTGCCTATCCTAGTTGCGGCGGGGCTACAAGCCTTCGGTCGGGCTGTCGTCATCCGACATAATGGCTCATATCTTTCTGACATCCTCGCTAGTGAGATTGAAGATTTCTGCTCGACGCCGGACGATTTCTCAGTTGATGTTCTGGAGGTTGATACGTACCAAACTGAGTATTTACGAGAGCTAATTGAACAGTTTGGTGGGACGTCGATTCATCATGGCGACTTGATCCGCCAATTCTATGATGCTCTTGAAAGCTGGAAGGCCCAGCTTCCTACGCCAGCCCTAAACACGCGCCAAGTCAGCCCCGAGGCTCGTTCCTTACAAGTGGTTCTTCGCACAATAAACGATCCCGCTGTCTTGGCTTTGGAGGAGTTTCCCAAGCTGGCGGGTGCTCTTTTGCCGAATGACGATACTTTAGAGGTGGTGGCCGAGCTTCGCCAAGAATTGGAAGGCATCGTCGATGGTTATACTGCAAAGGCCATCGCTATAATCCATGATTTCTTATCTCTTGCTCCTGATTCCCCAGGCAATGCGCTAGATCGTGCAAAAGAGTGGTCGGCATGTTTCAATGATGGAGCGATCTCCTCGTCTGGGCTTGACCATACTTCTCGTGCCATTCTTATTCGTGCGGCTGAAGCAACAAACGGCCGTTATACAGAGGCTTCTTTTGCACGTGCGTTGAGTATGATCTTGCTTGGGAAAGGGCTTGACCGTTGGGATGATACAAGCCCGCGAGAATTCGCAGACCGTCTTCGAGAGGTCGCCATGAGAGCAGAACAGGAACTCCTTGAAGCAGAAATAATAAGTCCCTCGGTAGCTCCCCTTCTCGAACGCCGCATTAAGTATTTGTTCAGCAAGCTCGACCGGATGCTCGCGCCGGATGCTCGCGCCGAACTGATCGACCAGCTTCAATCCCGGACCAACGAGAGGGACGGGATTTCCGAATTGGCAGGAGGTTAGCAGACCATGGCTCTGATGAAGGATGCGCTTCAGGATACCGATGCTCGTCATGTGGTCTCGTTCTCGGGCGGGAAAGATTCTACCGCGCTCGGCATTTACCTATTGGAGAACTATCCGCAGCTAGATCTTGAGTTCATATTCTGCGATACGGGAGCGGAACTGAAGGAGACCTACGAATACATTGAACGGTTCGAGGCGATCTTTAGTGTAGAGGTCAAGCGCTTAAACGTTCTTGAGATGCTAGGTATCCGAGAAAAGGAAGATCGAAAGCCGTTCGATGTTTATCTCAAGGAGTACTACGGCGGCTTTCTGCCTAGCCCGCAGGCTCGTTGGTGTACGCGTGTACTAAAGATTAAACCCTTTGAACGAGAAATAGGAAATGATCGCGCCTATACCTATATAGGCATTCGGGCAGACGAGCAGCGCACAGGCTATCAGCAGCGCAAACCAGTTATGCTCTCTGAATCGAATAATATCATTCCTATATATCCATTTAAAGAGGATGGCATTGGCTTAGAGGAAGTGAAGGGGCTACTCAATCAATCTGGACTTGGACTTCCCCCCTACTATCGCTGGCGTTCAAGGTCTGGGTGTTATTTCTGCTTTTATCAACAGATCGGAGAGTGGCAGGGACTCAAGGAGAATCATCCCGAATTGTTTGAGAAGGCCAAGGAATACGAAAAGGAGGAGAGCGGGAGAAAATATACTTGGGTAAATGGGCGATCCTTAGAAGACCTCGAAAAGTTGGAAAAGCGCTATGAGGTCCCCGATGGGGAAGACTTGGATGGGTGCGCTATTTGCCATCTGTGAGAGAAGGGGCCTTTGGATTTGAGTGTGACTGAGATAAATGGAGCGACTCTTAGGTCAATATCCGGCATCAAGTCGCTCTACATACTACCTGGTGACCCGTTGGCTGAAGAGGTGCTTATTCCGGGTTTTCAGAAAGCAAACCAAGTTGATTGTATGGCAGGATTCTTTTCCAGCGAGGTTTTGGCCTCGCTAGCCCCAGGTCTCGCCACCTTTATAAATAACTCACAAGAGCGCTTTCGCCTAGTCATCAGTCCTTTTCTTCGCGACGAAGATAGGGCCCCAATTGAAGAAGGTGTAAGATCACCAGAAGATGTCGCGTATGCTGCTCTAGAAGAGATTGTTTTTACTGAAGATCTCGTTCAGGAGCACACACTGAAATGTCTCTCGTGGTTGCTGCGTATCGGCCGCATCGAAATCAGGATTGCCCTGATGAAGAACGCTCTTTTCCATCTAAAGGTTTGGCTCTTTCGAGGGGACGATGGCACAGTGGCAGCGCATGGATCAAGCAATGCGACTCGTGCCGGTATTGGGAAGAATATAGAGCAGGTTGCTGTTTCTAAATCTTGGGAAGATCCCAACCAACGTTATACCGTAGAAAAATTTTGCGATCAGTTTGAACGATTTTGGGGTAACAAGGACGGTGATTGCATCGTCGTTGGAATGCCCCAGGCTGTTCAGGAACGACTATTACAGACTTACCGATCTGATGCTCCACCCATAGAGGAAGATTTTAGTATCCTCTATGGACGCGCAACTGGAGTCGCGGAAGAGTCTTCTAAACCCTATGAGTTACCTGAGCTTCCACGCAATTCATTTGCGATACCTGCAGATTTGCGATTTGAGGATGGGCCGTTTGAACATCAAGGCAGAGCTGTCGAGGCTTGGTGTGGGGCGGATTACCGGGGCGTTCTAGAAATGGCGACGGGTTCAGGTAAGACAATCACGGCCATGATTTGTGCATACAGGCTCTATGAAACGCATAAACCACTGCTGATCGTCGTTGCTGCGCCTTATGTTCCGCTAATCGAACAATGGTGTGACGAGATTGCACCTTTTGGGCTGAGACCAGTTAATCTGACTGTAGCTGCCGGACCGAGTGGACGGGCACGTGAACTCAACAGAATCAAACGGCGACTTCGGCACGGAATGAGCGATGTTGAGATCGTCGTTGTTTCCCACCGCACGTTGTGCAATAGCTCGTTTAAAGCTGAAGTCGAAAAATTCGATTGCACGACCTTACTCATCGCGGATGAGGCTCATAATCTGGGAAGTGAAGGATTTATTACTTAAACCCGACGGGTTTTCTCTTTTAGGCGTCCTTTTTCAGTTTCAAGTGTAGGGTATGTTCGAGTTGTTGTTGGGCGGTCTGCCAAGCGAAGTTTCGCTTCAAGGTAAAGGCACTCCACGGTCCCTTGTGCGGAAT
>JAJEFJ010000029.1 GCA_022820485.1 Candidatus Latescibacterota bacterium | reverse complement strand
CAGCACGTCGAGCAGATCTTCAATGGCGCGTTCTCGGCCTCCTCGCTCGATGCCTTGCTCAATGCCTTGCTCAATGCCTTGCTCGATGCCTTGTTTGATGCCCTTTTCCGTGAAATACCGCACTACCGACGATTCGTACATGGTCGCCTCCGAGATGATGGTCATAATCGTTTCTGATTTATACACTAATCCGCTCAAAATGGCAAGATCGGCCAAGTAATTGGCCTTGACGATCTCGTCTATCTGCATCTCTTGCGCCCGGTGGATACACTGGCGCAGCCACGCTTCGGCATCCACATCCGCCGGCCGCTGCATCAACGGCGCAAATGGCAGCAAGCCCAGAAGGCCGCGGTCGAGGATGAGTTGACCTTCCAGTTCACTCAGCCTAATCACCTTGTATTGTACCAAAACGTGGTAGCCGTGCCGCTCTTGGAGATAGTACCCCGGATCAGTGGGGCCGGCGTCGGGACGCAGATAGATGACATTGGAATAGATCGGCAGGCCGTACTGCTCAATGCCGCGTCCGATATAGCCGACCATGCGCTGCGGCATGGGTGGTTTGCTGTCGGTGGTTTGAAATTCGTGATGGACCAACGCCTCCTCGTCGCCGACGCGCACGCGGATGAGGCTGTCAGTGCGATGGGCTTCGACGGTGGGTTGCTCGGTGTCGATCACGTCGAGTACCTCGATGTCGTCGTGTTGAAGGGCGAAGCGGGCGAAGTCGTGGGGGTAGGTGTGGATGAGATGTTTGGCGATGGTATCGAATTCGGCCATGAGCCATGCCTTGGGTTGCGGGTGGGGTGGTACCCGCAACGGGCAAGAATCGTGCCACGGCGACGGCTCAGTGGGGAGGAAGGGGATATTAGGCGCTGGAGTGTAGCGGAAAGGATACAAGGATGGGAAAGTTGGGGACAAAAGCTGCGTAAGGTCAGGTCGTAAAATGATGGCTGCAACCGAACTATCGCCGCTTACCCAGCGGCTGAGCGATGATCTCACGGCTTCTTCCTTATTCAACAAAACCGTTGTCAACGAATTTGTTGAATAAATCGCAAGATTGCTTAAAAGCAGCTTCCTACCAGTAGCTCAGCGCGTCCTCAAAGATTCCTGCCAGTTCCTCCTCATCTGCCGCTCGCGGCGAGAGCTTGGTCACTCGGTGTTGCGGCAGCGTGCCTTCGACAAGGGCCGGGATGTGCTGGCTCCCGTAGCCGAGGGCGCTGAGGCCGTTAGGTGCGCCGAGTTGGCGCATTAGTGAGACGATGCGGTCGGCTAAGATCGCGCCCGCGTCCTCGTCTTTCGCTCCGGTGCAATCGGCCCCCAAGACCTCGGCCGCCCGCAGATGCCGCTGGGGGCAAGTCGGAGCGGTGAAGCGGAAGACCGCCGGCGAGTTGACGATCACGGCAAACCCGTGCGGCACCAGCGGGTAGTCGATGGCGTATCCCTCGGGCACATAGCTTTCTACCATGCCGGCCACTGGATAGGACATGCCGTGCGGCAAGTGGACGCCGGCGTTGCCAAAGCCAATGCCGGCGAGGGCCGCGGCCAAGCACATGGCACTGCGGGCCTCGTCGTCGCTGGGGTCGGCCACGGCGCGGGGCAAAAATTGCTCCACCAAGCGCAAAGCCTCCAACGCCCACAAGTCGCTGACGGGATTTGAGCCTTGGTAGGCCGGTCGCAATTGGGGCCGGTCGGGTCGGGGTCGCTGGTCAAATGGGAGGGCCGTGTAGGATTCCAAGGCGTGTGAGAGTACGTCGAGGCCGGTTGAAGCAGCCACCTGCGGCGGCATGGAGCGCGTGTTGTCTGGATCGACGATGCCCAAGGTCGGGCGCATGTAGCGGTGGGCCATGCCGGTCTTGGCTTTCATCTCGACGAAATCGAAAATCGCCACGCCCGTGGTCTCGCTGCCGGTGCCAGCGGTGGTGGGAACGGCGATCAGCGGCTTGAGCGGGCCGGGCACTGGCTCGCCCCGGCCGATGGGCGCGTTGACGTAGGTGAGGAAATCGGCCGGGTACGTGGTGTACACGTTGGCGGCTTTGGCCGTGTCCATCACCGATCCGCCGCCGATGGCGACGAACCCGTCAAACCCTTGTTGAGCGAACTCAATCGCCGCCTTGAACGAGGCGTCGGTTGGCTCGACGCGCACTTGGTCGAACAGCGCGTACTCGACGCCCGCCTTGGCAATGGCCGCCAAGGCCGTCTGCACGGGTGCTTGCTCGCGCAAGTTTGGGTCGGTCAATACCATGACTCGCTTCAGGCCCCGGTCCTTGAGATCCATGCCGATCTCCTTGGTGGTGCCCGGACCGAAGCGGATGTTGGAGGTGGCGATTTCGTAGGCAGTGTCGAGCAGCATAGGGTTTTGTCCTTTCGGGCGGGGAATATAGGCTTGACTTGGAGAGGGAGGCAAGGTCTAGTTAAAAGGAGTCTGACAATAGGAGATCGTCGTGGTTAAACGAGAGAATATGACACATGAGGAAGTGGAGGAAGGGCAGCAGTTGGCCTTGGATTTTGGCAAGTTGCAGAAGGCCGCGGCCTGTGGCGAGGGCTTGGTGCCGGTGGTGGCGCAGGACGTGGATAGCGGCGAGGTGCTGATCGTGGGATACGCTAATGAAGAGGCGCTGAACTATACGCGGCGCGAGGGCGTGGCCGCATTTTGGAGCACGTCGCGCAACGAGTTGTGGGTGAAGGGCGCGACCTCGGGCAATGTGCTCGAACTGGTCGAAATCCGCGTCAACTGCGAGCAAAATTCGCTGATGTACCGCGTCCGGCTCAAAGGAGAGGGGGCCTGCCACACCGTGGACGCAGATGGTCGGGCGCGGTTGGGGTGTTACTACCGGCGGCTCGTGGGGGATCGGCTTGAGCCGGTTTGAATTCTAACTGACGTTACGCATTGTAGGGGGCGGTTTGAAACCGCCCCCTACAATCGTTCAAATCATTCTGGATTGCTATATTTTTGCGGATAGGAGGATTAGGCGATGGCTAATGCCGTGATTGTCGTGGATATGCAGAACGGCTTTATGCGTCCAGACGGGACGCTCTACTGCGGGGATCACGCACGGGAGATCATCCCGCGAATCGCCGCGCGAGTCGAGCGCGAAAAGGCCGCTGGGGCCGCGCTGTTTTTCACCCAAGACAGCCACACTGCAAACGACCGCGAGTTTGAGATGTTTCCTCCGCACTGTATCGAAGGCAGCGAGGAGGAGCACATCATTGACGAACTAGCGCCGTTGGCCCAAGACGCGCAGATCGTCAAAAAGCGGCGCTACAGTGCCTTCTTCGAGACCGAGTTGGCCGCGATGTTGGATGAACTCGCGCCGGACAAGGTCGTGGTGGTGGGCGATTGCACGGATATTTGCGTCCTGCACACGGTGGCCGGGCTGCGCAATCGCGACTATCCGGTCGAGGTCCCGGCCGATTGCGTGGCCAGCTTTGATCCGCAACAGCACGAATGGGCCTTGGGGCATATAGAAAAAATTCTCGGGGCACAGGTTACCAACCGCTGATGGTAGAGCGCGACCTATACGCGCCCTCGGCTGCGACGCTGGCGGGCGACAACGCGGATATTTACTTCCGCCGAGGTTGCGACATCCTCGCGGCCGAACAGCTCAATCCGGTCGTGGCGATGGAGGTGTTTACTCGGCGGCACGCTCTGATCTGCGGTATGCGCGAGGCGCAGGCCCTCTTGCGACAGGTGCTTGGCGAGGAGGCCGAGGTGTGGAGCTTGGACGAAGGGGATTGGATCGAGCCGCGCGAAGTTGTACTGCGGATTCGTGCGCCCTATCGGGAATTCGGTCTGTACGAGACAGCGCTGTTGGGGATGCTCAGCAGCGAGACGGGGTGGGCCACAGCCGCGGCGGAATGCGTGGCTGCGGCCGACGGGGTGCCGATCATCAGCTTCGGCGCTCGGCACGTCCACCCAGAGGTCAGCGCCCGGATGGAATACGCGGCCATCGTCGGGGGATGCGTTGGATGCGCCACTCCGCAGGGGGCCGCTCTCGCTGGCATTGAGGCAACCGGGACTATGTCCCACGCCTTGATCTTGTGCTTCGGCGACACGCTAAGGGCGGCAGAGGCTTTCGACTGCCACATCGACGCCGAGGTCGAGCGCATCGCGCTGGTTGACACCTTTAAGGACGAAGCTGAGGAGAGCCTGCGGTTGGCAGAAGCTCTAGGTGAGAAGCTATGGGGAGTGCGGCTGGATACTCCCAGCGAGCGCGGTCGCGTCACAGCCGAGTTGGTCGCGGAGGTGCGTGCGCGACTCGACCAAGCCGGGCATAGCCATGTAAAGATCGCGGTCTCCGGCGGCTTGGACGCCGAGCGCATCGGCTATTTCCGGGCGGCAGGAGCGCCCGTGGACGCCTTTGGGGTCGGCAGTGCGATCAGCGCCGCCTCGGCGATTGATTTTACTGCGGACATCAAGGAAGTAGAAGGCCAGCCCGTGGCCAAGCGGGGGCGGATACCGGGGCTTACTGAAAACCCCCGGCTCAAGCGATTGGAACTCTAAAAGGAGCATGTTATGAGCACATACGATTTTGGCAGTGGACGCACAGACCCTGGCTCGTTTCCCACGGAGGCGCTGGCAGAGGCCGCTAGTGAAGCCGTGCGCGAATTAGGTGCGACGCTGGTGAACTATCCCGGCGACATGGGCCATCAGGGCTTGCGCGAGGTCATGGCTATGCGCGAATCCAAGCGCGAGGGCATAGACGTGTCCGCCGACCACATCGCGTTGATGAACGGCTCCATGCAGGCAGTTACGCTGGTAGCCGAGGCGCTGATGGAAGGGCCGGGAGACGTGATCGTCACCGAGGAACTGACGTATTCTGGGACGATTGGCGCGTACAAGCGGTTGGGGGCCGAGTTGGTCGGGGTGCCGCTCGACGAACAGGGTATGCGCGTCGATGCGCTGGCCGACGTGTTGGCGGATTTGCGCCGCAAGGGCACTCTGCCGCGCTTTATTTATACCTTGGCGACCTACCAGAACCCCACCGGCTCGGTCATGCCAAGACAGCGCCGCCTCGAACTGCTCGAAGTGGCGCGCTACTACGAGACCATTGTGGTGGAAGACAACTGCTACGGCGACGTGCATTTTGAGGGGCCGGAAGAGCCGGCGCTCTACGCGCTCGACGACAGCCCCAACGTCTTGTACATCGGCTCGCTGTCCAAAATTTTGGGGCCCGGTGTGCGGTTGGGCTATTTGCTGGCTCGGCCGCCCATGCTGGGGCGGATCCTCAACCGCCGCTACGACGGGGGGAATAGCTTGCTGGCGGCTGCTATCTGTGGGGCTCTGTTCCGCGACCGGCTGTGGCAGCACCTAGCAGAGACCAATGCCATTCTCAAGGAAAAGCGCGACGCGGTCTTCGCTGGTCTTGAAGAAAACGCGGGTGACCTCTGCACGTGGTCGCGGCCAGTGGGTGGCATGTTTCTATGGATCGAGTTCCCCGAAGATGTGGATCGCGATCGCCTGATGGCCCTGTGCGCTGAGCGCGGCATTGTGGTGGCGCGGGGGCAGGGCTTCCACATCCGGCGCGAGGACGTGCCGGCCATCCGCCTCGCCTTTGGCTTTGCCTCGCTGGAGGCGGTCCGCGAGGGCGTGCCGCTGTTGGCCGAGTGCATCCACGAGGCTCGGGTCCCCGTGATGGCCTGATGGGTCTGCCCGCAATCGCCTTGGTGCAGATGGAGGTCAAGCCCGGGCGACCCGACCTGAATGCGGAGCGGATGCTGGCCTTTATCGCGCAAGCGCGGGAGGCCGGCGCTGAGGTCGTGGTGTTTTCCGAACTGTGCATCAGCGGCTATATCCTCGGCGACTTGTGGGAGATGGACGCTTACGTCGAGGATTTTGCCGCGTACAGCGACGAGATTTGTCGGGCTAGTACCGAATTAACTGTAGTCTTTGGCAATGTGGCGGTGGACCCAGTTCACAAGGGCCAGGATGGACGGCGGCGCAAGTACAATGCCGTCTATGTGTGCGCCAACGGCGAATATGTGGTGCGCGAAGCCGTGCCCACCGGGCTGCCCTGCGGCGTCCAGCCCAAGACCCTGCATCCCAACTACCGATTTTTTGACGACGACCGGCACTTTTTCTCGCTGCGCCACTTGGCTGAGGCCGAGGGGCGGTCGCTGGAGGACTGGCTGCATCCGTACCAGGTGCGGCTCAAGGACGGGCAGCCCTTTAGCTTTGGCGTGCAACTGTGCGAGGACATGTGGTGCGAGGACTACTGCCACAGCGGCGAGCCCCTCGACACGCTCGCGCTGTATCGCCGCCGTGGGGCCGAGGCCGTATTCAACCTCTCGTCCTCGCCCTTTACTTGGCAAAAAAGTGACAAGCGCAACCGCGTGGTGCGCCAGATACTGGCGCGTTCGCCCCTGCCGTTTTTCTACGTCAACCAAGTTGGGGCGCAAAACAATGGCAAGAACATCATTGTGTTTGACGGGGACAGCACGGCGTACGCGGCCAGCGGAGATATTGCGTGCCGCGCGCGTCCGTGGCGGGAACAGCTCGTGCTCACGGGTCGCGGCGAGGTCGCGCCGCCTCAAAGCGAGATCGAAGCTCAGTACGAGGGCATCCTCACCGGGCTACGGCACCTCGACGACGTGCGCGGTGCGGAGAGCAAATTCCTCATTGCGACGAGCGGCGGCGTGGACTCCAGCGTGGTTTGTTGTCTGCTGGAGCGCGCCTTTGGCCCGGAGCGCGTGTTTGCGGTCAATATGCCGACGCGTTTTAATGCCGCGGTTACCCAAGACAATGCCCGCTCGTTGTGCGCCGCGCTGGGCGTTGATTACCTTTGCTGCCCGATAGAATCGCTGTACGAGGCCGTCGCCGCGCTCGTGCAAGGCACAGAATTTTCCGTGGGCCGGGGCGAGTACACTCGGTTGGTGGATGAAAACGTGCAGGCGCGCATCCGCTTTGCCGATGTGCTCTCCGGCTTGGCGGCCAAATACGGACTCGTGTTCACGTCCAACGGCAACAAGACCGAAGTCGCCTTGGGCTACGCCACGCTCTACGGGGATGTCAGCGGCGCAGTGGCTCCGATTGCCGACCTGTACAAGGTGCAGGTCTTTGCGCTGGCGCGCTTTCTCAATGAGAGTGTTTATGGCCGCAGCGTGGTGCCGGAGAATTTGCTCGACGGCTCGGTGGTGCCCAGCGCTGAGTTATCTGAGGCCCAAGACGTGACGCAGGGTTTGGGCGACCCGATTAAGTACGGCTACCACGACGCCGTGCTGCGGCAGTTCATCGAATACCGGCGGCACAGCAGCGATTTGTTGCAGTGGTTTATAGAGGGCGTGTTGCTAGAAAAGTTGGAGTGGGACGACGCGGCGCGCTTTCGCGCGTACTTCCCGGACGCGCGCAGTTGGATCGAAGATCTCGAATGGGTGGAGCGCCAAGTGCGGATCAACTACTTCAAGCGGATTCAAGCGCCGCCGGTCATCGTTTTGAGCAAGCGCGCCTTTGGCTTTGATTTACGCGAGACCCAACAGCCCCCGTACGCGCCGCGGCGCTGCGAACAGCTAAAGGCCGAGGCCCTGAAGGTGCGGATTTGAACGGCAGGACGTTTCAACAGTGAAGGAGCTTGTCTTATGACCGACCCGATCCTGCTCACCGACGAGCAGATGCGCGAGTTTATCGTCAATGGCTATCTGGTCTTTGAGCCGACCGTGCCCGAGGGGACGCACGAAGCGTGCTATGAGCGGCTCAACCAAATCATCGACTCCGAGCTAAATCCGGGCAACAACATCCTGCCACGCGTACCCGCTATGCGCCACGTGCTCAATGCGCCCGAGGTGCGCGGCGCGCTCATCAGCGTCTTAGGTCCGAATTACTTGGAGCATCCGCACCGCTACTGCCATCCCCTCAAGCCGGTGGAGGAATCCGTGCCCGCGGCCGAGGCCGAGGAAAGGCTGCGCCGCAACTGCCATCAGGATGGGTACACGCCGATGGGCCATCCGCGCCAGCACTATCTGCGCTATGCGCGGATCATGTACTATCCGCAGGATTCGCCGGTTGAATTGGGGCCGACGCACGTGATTCCGGGGACGCAGTTCAATCGGGGACTGACCGATGAGGATCGGGCGCGCGCCTTGCCATTGGCTGGCCGGGCCGGCACGGTGTCGCTGACGCACTTCGACGTGGGTCACGCGGCCGGCGTCAGCCTGCTGCCGAGGCATCGGCACATGATCAAGTTCATCTACATGCGGGCCTCTGAGCCGACGGCACCGACTTGGGACTGCAAAAGCATGCACTGGCAAAAGCCCCAACAGATTGAGGTGCCCTACGATCTGGAACTGGCTTGGGCGCATACTTGGGACTGGCTCTGCGGCAAGCGGGATCGCTACGATAGCTGGCCACAGGCTGCTGGGGATGTGGCGGTACTCATCGCCCAACTCGATCCAGAGGTAGATTTAGCGCAACGGCTGGCGGCGGCACAGCAATTGGCTGGATTCGGCGTTGATGCGGCGGCCGCCGTGCCAGTGCTCGTCGAGTGCTTGGGCACCGATTACCAAGCCATGCGCACGGCCGCGACCTACGCGCTGGGCGCAATCGGCGAGCCCGCGGTCGCGCCGTTGGCCAAAGCGTTGCGCGCCGCAGGTCGCGAGGCCGACCAACACGAGGCCCCGCCCGCTTGGAACGAGGGGGCGACTAACATGGAAGACGCGGCGCAGGCTTTGGCGGCCGTCGGCGAGCCTGCGGTCGAGGCGCTTTGTGAGCTGTTGGCGGACGAAAGCGAGTGGACTCAAGTCAACGCCGCCTTTGCTCTCGGCGAGATGGATTCGCACGCGGTAGCAGCAGTCCCGGCGTTGACGCAGAGCCTCGAAGATGGCTCGCATCGCTTGGTGCGCACGGCCCTCGTGGCGCTGGGGAATATCGCGCAAGGCGTACCAGTGGAAGCCTTGGGGCGAATGCTCTCGGCCGATCATCCAGACTGGCAGGAGGAAGCTGGTCGCCGTTGGGTGCCGCGCGATCAGGTGCGGACCAACGCGGCGATAGCGTGCGCCCAACTGGGCCAAGCCGCGGCTCCGTTAGAACCCCAACTCTTCAGGGCGCTAGACGACTCTTGCGGTCACGTGGGCGCGTTCGCGCTCAGTGCCCTGCAACAGATTGGCTCGCCTACCGCTACGCAGGCCGCGATGGATTATTTGTACTCGCAGCGTTGGGATGCAGCTATTGATGGCGAGCGGCAGTTTTGAGGGGATTGTGAGATAGCGAAGGCTATGGGCATCCGTCGCAATGAGGCGCGGGGAGGTTCCATCTTGAAAAGGTGAAAAATAAAGACTGCTCGGTCTGCCTTGACGTGGCTAGGGGGACTTCTACCTTGAATAATAAGCCACTATTTACAGCGCTACGGCGGCCGTAGCGCTGTTTATTGGCACTTCAGGACAAATCATAGGAGGACGAGCATGGGCCAAATTCACATAGCTCGGAATACGGAAAATGAGGATATAAAACCTACCAACAGGCAAGCCATTGATGAAATTGTAGATGCTGCTGAAGAACGGATATTAGCTCTCGGAGAGGATTGGGATGGGGAGGGATCGCCGGCCTTTGCAAAACAAACACTGGATGTTATTCGCGATTTTCTCTTCGAGCTAGTTGCAGAGTCTAAATTGAATGTGGTAAAGCAGGCATGGATAGTTCCATTTAGTGGAGGCAGCATAGACTTGCAGTGGCAGACAGAACACTTTGACCTTTTAATTAACTTCTGTGCTGACGGTAATGTAACTTACTACGGAAAGGATACTTCCGGGCATTCCATCCGTGGAGATAGCCGTCCTAAACCGAGATTTATCTCTTGCTGGATGAGCCATGCAGGTCAGTAACTACGGTATAGAAGAAATCCCCGATACAGCTCGATTGTACTATCGCGTCCATAAAAATATATATATAGCAACCCTAAATCATTCAAGACTGGATTCCCGCTTGCGCGGGAATGACGCATAGGTAAACTGATGAACGCATGCTTTCAAATCATTTAGGACTGCTATATGGCCACGGTGAGGACCGCAGGGATTCCCCAAGGTAAGTTGCCAAGCGGCGTGTTCAGATTCCAAGGAGGCGACCTATCTGTTGATTGGTCAAAGTATGCGAAGCCGGAAGAAACTAGGAATCGAGCCAAGGTACCCGAGGATAATGGTATAGTTGATTTTATCGCGTCTCCTATACGGGCTGATGGCCACAAAGTAGAACATACTCCTGAGCCTGATAACCGCGCCCATAGTTCTGTATCTGGTGACGAAACCGCAATTCGGCTCATTTTAAGTAAGTAAGCTAAATGGATCCCTGGACTGGGGCCAGAGACCTTCGAGGACTAGTATTGTGGATCAGGCTGCTCGGGTGTATAACTCACAGCGGATCGCTTCTTCGATCTCGAGCGTCGCTTAGGGCTTCTTGCGTACTCCTCGGAGAAAGATACGCATGATGGTATCGACCATCGCCTCGACGCTCATGCCCCTCGCGTGGATCATCACGGAGCGCACCATGTCGCGGAGGATAGCGGTTTCGACCTGTGGGTACTCGACGGAGAAGACGCCCTGTTCAGCGCCATTTTGTAGGACCGTTTCGATTGCTGCGAGTTGGATGCGTCGTTCTTCGCGCCAGCGCTTGCGGTTTTTGCCCTTGCCCCCCTCACCGTCCTCGTGCGACATCAAGCGAAAGAAGAAGCGGTTCTGGTTGAAGAAGGAGACGATGGCGTGGACCATTCGGCGGAGTTCATCTTCGGGATTCTGTTGGCGATTGGCCTTGCGCTGGAGTTGCTCGTTGAGCCGCCGAATGCCTTCAAAAACCACTGCAAAGTACAGCTCTTCCTTGTCGGCAAAGTACGTGTAGATCGTCCCCTTGCCGACGCCGGCTTGGTGGGCAATATCGTCCATGAGCACTTCGTCGAAGCGCTTGGCCGAAAAGAGGCGGGCGGCCTCTTCGAGGATGAGCTTTTTGCGATCTATTTTGGCCATGATATGAAATCTTACGCTGCATCCACAGCAGCGTACACCTTACCTTTTTGGGTCAACCAAGCCACATCTTCCCGTTCGGCATGCTCCTTGATCTCCCGCAGGAGTTGAATCGTTTCAGATTCATAGCACGGCTCACTCGGGTCATCGGCAGGGACGACCATCTCGACTTCTACCGCAACCACAAATTTATCAGTTTGAATTAGTCGCGTTCGCTTGATTCGCTGTCCGGGAATACGCATGACTCAATCTCCATTTAAAAAATGTACAGTTACCAGCTTGGCGACACCTGTCTGACGCAGATGAGACCAAACGGCCTTGTACTCCGTACCGTCGGGCAATGATTCGCGCACTTCGACAGCCGGATTGGGCATCGCGTCTGGCCGCTCGGCGATCAATTCGCCGTCCTCCATTCCCGCGACCGCCTGCCACTCCATGATATCGCGCTCTTCCAACCGCTCGGAGGCGTGCTGACCGACGATATAACGTTCCTCTGCGACCAGTTGTCGAATCACGTCAAAGAGTTGTCCCATCGGCTCCTAGGTCTCCCGTCGTAAGCAAACCTAGGGCTTATTCCTCAAGAAACACATACCGTTCCATTCTCGCCAGTTCGTCGTCATCGACGTATTTCCCAATTTCTCGTCTCCATTGTGCCATGCTCTTGTAGGGCCGGTATTCTTCAAACTCGTGCGCCATCCGCTTGCCGACCCCTGGGATTGTGAGGAAATCGGCTTCGCTAGCAGTGTTGAGTTCAAGCGGCACGAAGACGTACTGCTCTAGTCTCGCCAGTTCGTCGTCATCGACGTATTTCCCAATTTCTCGTCTCCATTGTGCCATGCTCTTGTAGGGCCGGTATTCTTCAAACTCGTGCGCCATCCGCTTGCCGACTCCTGGCACTAGTTTCATTTCGGTGTCGCTGGCAGTATTGAGGTTGATCGGCAGGAAGAGATTGACATACAGTTCGGCTTGGACTGAGTCTGTTAGGGTTGAATCCAAATAGGCGTCGAACGCTTCCATGCCGATAAAAGGTCGCCGCGCCATGATCCCTTCGGCTAACGCTGAATCGAGTTGCGCTAGGGCCAATAGTTGTTCGACGCCGGCTCGGTTGGGGTTGAGGACCGTTTCGTTTTTGCCGACCTGCGCTTGGGCGTTGCTACCATAGAGGAAAACAGCTAATACCACGGCTAAAACTACTCGCTGCATTACTTAGTTCTCCTTTGTTTGTTCCCGGATCAGTGCCGGGTGTTGGTAAGTATAAAGAAACCCGATCAGTCCTAACTGGACTAGTGCCCCAGGTGCCAACGCCGGCATGGCACCGCCCAACGCTTTAGATAGCAGTTCCAACCCCGTCAGCGTCGGGTACATTTCCAATTCAAATTCCATATTGGAACTAAGATGAAACCAGAGGCCGACTATGCCGCCTAAGACGAAAGCCAGCATGGTCCAGCGGAATAGACGCAGGATGATCGCGCTTCGGTAAAATAGCCGCACCGCCAACAAGACTAATCCAAGTACCAACAGCACCAAGGGCACCTGTTGACGCCATTCTTCAAAATGATCAAGGAGCAGCAACTCGGTGCCTAATCCTACGGTTCCCAAGACAAAAATCAGCAAGAGTCCCCGCCGCAAAATGGTTCCACTGTCTCTTTTGCTATCGGACATCATGGTTGCAAATTCTCATGGATTTCAAGCACTGCTCGCGATTGATTACAATTTTTCAACTTTCAACGTTTCGTTGAAGAAATCAATGGTGCGTTCCCAAGCCAGTTTGGCGGCTGCTTCGTCATAGCGGGGCGTGGTGTCGTTGTGGAAGCCGTGGTTGACGCCTGAGTACATGTGCATCGCATAGTCGATGTCGGCTTCTTTTAGCGCGGCTTCGTACGCCGGCCAACCGACGTTGATTCTCTCATCTAGTTCGGCATAGTGGATCAGCAGCCGCGCCTTGATTTTGGGCACGCCTTCAGCCGCTGGTTGCCGGCCGTAAAAGGGCACGGCCGCGGAGATTACTTCTGGGATGCGTACGGCCAGTTCATTGGACATGCCACCGCCAAAGCAGAAGCCGACGACGCCTACTTTGCCATTACAGGCGGGATGCGCTTTGAGATATTGGGCGGCCGCGATGAAGTCTTGCGTTACTTTCTCCGGATCGAGTTGTCGTTGCAGTGCCCGCCCTTCGTCGTCCGTGCCTGGATAACCGCCCAACGGTGCTAGCGCATCCGGGGCCAAGGCGAGAAAACCGGCCGTGGCTACGCGGCGCGCGACGTCTTCGACATAGGGATTTAGCCCTCTGTTTTCGTGGATGACGAGGACGCCCGGGATTTTGCTTTCCGCTTCAGTCGCGGGCTGTACGAGGGCGGCGCGCGTCTTTTCGTGTCCCTGCGGGGAAGGATACGACACGTACTCGGTGGCAATGCGTTCGTCATCTGCGGCTACTTGCTGGGCAAAGGCGTAGTTGGGAGTGAGGCTGTCCAACAGCGCGGCAGCCGTCAGACTGCCGATGGCGAAGCGGGCCGCGTCATCGAGAAACTGGCGGCGGTCAATGTCGCCGTGGACGTAGCGATCATACAGCTTGAGCAATTGCGGATCGTATTCAGCGGCGGTTTTCCGTTCCATGCTTATCTCCTGATGGATATGTGATTCACTATGACAGTGGAAATGTCAGTCACGGTTATGCCACTGTAAAAAGCGGCGGCGCACTTCCGCGAGACGGCGCTCCTTACTAGGGATCATTTCTGCTAAGAAAGCGCGACAGTTTTGCTCGCGGTTCTCGTCGCGCGGCGCGTGATCTAACAGGCCCTTTTGTGGTTCGTAAATGAGGCGGTGGTCTTCATTCCCGTCGCTATAGTAGATCTTGTTGATGATGCGGCGCGTGGTTGTATCCTTGATGCGCCGCTGAGGGGGATTGCCGCCTTCGAGGCAAATGAAAACGAGTAGGTTAATGGCGCGGAACTGCGCTTCGGGTACTTGGTTTGTTGCGACGATTTGGTGGTGGATCTCTTTGAGGTCGTCGGCGTGGACATTGCTGACCAGCGTGTGTCCGGCGTCGCCTAGAGCAAAGAAAGCGCGCAGGTCGTCTCCCCACAGATAGGTCGGGGGCGGATGGTCGCTCAATTCGTTGGAGATGACGCAGGACTTGGTTGCTTCAATGGAGGATACCTCGCCCGGTAGCGCGGTGACAAAGGGAAGGTCGGCTCCGACAAAACTGAGCAGGGCGTGCATGGTGGTGGTCTTGCCGATGCCACCGGGACCTGAACCGGTGATATAGGAAGCCCCGCGCCAGACGTGGGAGACTAAAAAAGCGGCCAATTCCAGATCGACGGTCTGCACGTCGATGAGGTCGATAAGCGAGCGAGTGCGATCCTCGGGATTGTCCAACTTTTGCAGATATTCTAAATCGGTTGCCATGATTATTACAGCCTTCAGCGGTGGTGTTTGGCGAAGAAATCGAATATGGACGGCAGCGAGACTTCGACGACGGTGGGGAATTCGAAATCGAGAAAACCGCCGTGGTCGTATCCTGCTAAAACCTGTGTTATGTGAGGAGCGCCCGTGCGCTTGACAAAGGCTTCAATGGCGGCAAACTGAGGTTTCATGCGTGGAAAAAGGAAGTCTTTGTCGCCAATAATCCAATAGGTCGGCAACTCGCGCAATGCTTCCAGTGCATCGGGATTCCAGGGGCTGGCGATTGGTGCTATAGCTGCGTAAAAATCGGGCTTGTCACTGGCCAAACGCAACGTTCCTGCGGCTCCCATAGAGTGGCCGACGCCGTAGATGCGCTTGGTGTCGATCGGCCACTGGTGTTGCACTTGTGCTACTACGTCGAGGATGTCCTGCTGGCCTGCGGCGCGATAGCCGACTTGTCCTCGACCATAGGGACAGACAGCGATCCAGCCCTTTTCCTCGGCGCGTTCCTCCAGTGTATAGCGTTCAAATAGCACTGTTTCATCTTCACCGCCGCCGTGCAGGGCGACGACCAGGGGGACGGGGGACTTACCCTGCCAAGAGTTGGGTACGTACACTTCGTAGAATTGTTCAGACTGATCTACATCGCTCCAGTACGAGAGCTTGATACGGCCTCGCTGCGAATGCAGAGCGGAATGTCCTTGCCGGACCGATTGCAATGCAGCGCCGATTCGCTCGACCAATGCAGCGCGCAGTTTTTGGGTGTCAGCACCATTGTCGATTTGTCGCGCTTGCCGGATAAGTGCGGCGATGACAAAGTGGTCGCGGGGGTCTATTTGTAGAGTGTTTAGCTCGTTTTCCAACTTGCCGACAGCAGGAGGTGTGAGCAGTTCGGTGGGGAAGTGTATCTCTGGACGCACGGGATTGTCGGCGATTATTAGCTCATCAAAGCGCATATCGTTTTCCCAGACGCCGGTGCGCAGAGACGCTCGGTCGAGGCCGACTTTATCGGTAATGACGTCGTAATTGAGCGAGCCATTTACCTGTAAGGTGCCCTCTGTATGCGCTGGAGCAGGTAGGCCCTGTTCGCCGTAGTTGAGCGTGCCGAGGAATCCGCCGTTGCGGTATATCTCAACCCCCGATCCCGTTCCGACAAAGGCGACATGAGTCCACTGCCAAGGCTCGATTAAGACGGGTTGTTGGTCCGTAGTGAATTCTTCGCCTAGGCGCAGGATCAACGGCAAAACGCCGCGTGGCAACTGGCGCTGGGTGACCTGTTGAAAGCCGACGCGCCAAATCCAGGGATGCTCTTCGCTTTGGGTTATAAAGTTGAGCACATCGCCGTGCCGGTAACGCTGAGAGGTCCATTCTAATTTGATCCAGAACTGGATGGAGAACGTGCCATCGCCGACCACATCGTGCGCATCTTCATAGCGCAAGGCGTCCAAGCGCGATAGGCGTACGGCTTTGCCCGATACTCCATCAACTTGCTCTGCTTGGCGCAGAAGGTTAAATGCCGCCTCGCCGGATTGACTGATAAATCCCTGCGAGTCTTGGCGGTCAAAAGACCAGTGCATAGGAGCCGCTTCCTCTCCCCATAGATGGTTTGTGCTAGTGAGGATCAGAAGGGCAAAAAATAGTGGGTACATGTGTTTCTCCTATTGGAAGAGAATATCGTTACCTCAGTGGCACTAGCTTACGCTTGAGGGTTTGGTCGCCGAGCGGAACCAAGCGTTCGTAGCGATAGATCTCCGGCTTCTCCGCGCACAACGTCGGAGACCTTTCTCATCTTGCTTCGAGGATGGAGCCTTCGCGTTGAGCGCGTTCGTAGAGGCGAGCGAACTCCTCTGAGCCGTCGTCTTGACGCAGCTCGAAGCGATGGCCGCGAATCGCGCCCTCTTGGTACCCCATTAGGGATTCTAGATTGGGGAAGCCCACTGAGTACAGCGTGCCGCCTCCGGGCAGAGTCGTGACTCCGAGGACTCTCGGCTTTTCTCTCGGCGGCCTATTGGCCAAGCGCTCGAGTTCCTCTTCCCGTACATCCACGCCCAGCCCTGGTCCTTCTGGCACCGGGGAGCATCCCTCGATGACGGGAATGCGAGTCGCCGCCAGATCCTCGACGTAGTTGTCGTCGAGCGTGATGGTATGGGCGACCTTTGGCAGAACCGCTCCCAAGTGCAGGGCAAAGGCCGTGACCAAAGTTCCGCCCGTGAGCTGAATGACCGAGGGGATGTTTGCCTTTGAGTAGGCAAAGCCGCGATGCAAGGCGTCGCCGAAACCGCCGCAGTACTCGCCGATGATGTAGCCGTCGGCGAGTCCGTGCAGCATCTCCTGCATACCGCCGAGCGGCGGCACGTGCATATAGAGAGGGAGGTCTGTCTTCTCCCGCAGTCGCCGCCAACCGTCGATGTCGGATAGGACCAAGGGGTCTTCCACGCAGCCTACCACCCACGACTTTTCCAGCCGCTTGAGAATTGGCAGGACTACGCCGAGGGAGCGGTTGTGGTTGAAGTCGTACTGGATGCGAAAGCAATCGGGGGCGGTCTGCTCCACGGCCTCGTTTTGCTCAAACACGTCGTAGTGGTGGCAAGTGTGCATTTTGAACAGCATGTAGCCTTGGTCAACGGCACGCTGCACTTCTCGGCTCAGCACGTCTGGGGGCGAGGGTCGCGTCCACGCGGATACTGCGACTCGGTCCCGCACCTTCGTCCCCATCAGCTTGTAGGCGGGGATCTCCAGGTACTTGCCCATTGCGTCATAGAGCGCTGCCGATAGCCCCAAGCACCACTGGCTGAGGCCGATGTTGAGGTCGTGGTTGATAAAGTCAAAGGGATTGCGCCCGATCAGCGGTTCGACAGCCGATTTGTCGGGCGCGTAGCAACGGTACTCGCCGTAGCCGACGATCCCGTTGTCGAGGCTGACTTTGAAGACCACGCGCTGGTGTAGCGCCGACAGGAATGGTGGATAGTCGGGTATCTCTGGCAAAATTTCTGGTTCGATACAATAGATGTCGATATCGTCGATCTTCATCCGTGGCTTCTCCTCATTCGTAGGCTAGGTTTTGCGCCTGCATCATGCCGATCATGTAGCCGAAGGCGAAGATCTTTCCCAACATGCCGTAGCCACGGGTCGTCTCTGCATCCTCGGACCCCATCGTCGGCGCGTGGTCGGGGCGGATGGGGCCTGCGAAACCGGCGCGGGAGTAGATCTCCAGCATCCGCGCCATATCCGTGGGACCGTCGTCGTGAAAGGTTTCGGTAAACCGCGTTCCCGCGGTGCCCTCGACGTCGCGGTAGTGGATAAAGTGGACCTTGCCCTGCTCGGTGAATTCCCGCGCCACTGAGTAGATATCCTCGCCCATGGCCTTGAAGTTGCCTTGGCAGAATGTGACGCCGTTGTTGGGACTCGGCGCGATGTTGATCAGGCGGCGGTACGAGTCGGCGCTGACCATGATTTGGGCGGAGCCCCGATAGGGCGAGATCGGCGGATCGTTGGGGTGATAGCCCATGTGGACATTGGCCTTTTCGGCGACGGGAATGATGCGTTCGAGCAGCCAAGTCAGGTTGTCCCAAAGTTCTTCCTCGGTTTGGGGCTCCGCCAAAGGTGGCTCTTGGTGCGACTCGGCGTAGTCGAATTGCGAGGAAATGGCACCGCCGCGCGTGGGCACCCAATCGGTGCGCGAGCCGCCCGCGCCGAGGTTGTAGCACAGCACGGGAATGCCGACTTCGCCCATGGCCTCCACGGCGGCGATAAAGTCCAATAGTTCTTCTTCGCGGCCTGGGGTTCCTCGGCGGATGTGTTGGGAGCGGGTGGGCGTCATGGTCTCGTACACGGGGATCGAGAACCCCACCTCGGCCCATTCCTCCTGCTGTTGGCGCATGGCCGCGGCGTACTGATCGCGGCCTATTCCTTCGAGAGGCGGCGATGTTACGCAGCCGGTGACGCCCATTTCCCGACAGATCTTCACTCGCTCGGGTTGCTCGCTCGGGCTTCTGCCTAGGGTCATTGACAACTTGAATATCCCTTGGCGCATGGGTGTTCCTTTCGCTTGGTGGGGATGCGGGTGTTGTGCAGAGGCTTCTTAGGTTTGAGATGCTTCGCTGCGCTCAGTATGACAGGTGCTGGCTAAATTAGCGGACCTATTTCGCTATCGTCTATAGCTCCTCACACCATTTCCTCGACCAAGGCTTGGCTGGCCGGATCTAGATGCCGGTAGTCGGGAATCTCGTAGCGGTTGCCGTCGGCGTCTTGTACTATGACTCGCCCGCCGCCCAACAGGCGCACATCGCTATTTCGGTGGCTAGAATAGATGTCAAAGGCGCGCGGTCCGCGGTCGGTCTCTACCTCCCAGCGCGGCACTCGGTTGGTCACTGTAACCTTGGCGATGCGCTGGATGCGCGGCGTGAAATAGGCCCGCTCCAATTCGTCTTCCACGGCTTGGCGGCTGTCCCGATCTAGCGCGTCGAGCCGCGCCAGCGAGCCAATCTCCTGGCCTTGGCGGTCTTGGACGACGATAAAGCAGTCGTCGCAACTCAGGGGAAAAGCCCGTTTGACCCGGACCCTAGAATAGGTCTGATCCCCGACCAACTCTAGGTTCAAGTCCTCGAAAGCATCGACGAAAAACCGCGCTTTATCTGGGTCGAGATAAGTGATTTCAGCGGCTAATTTGTGGTGCTGCTGCATGGCGTTACCAAGCTCTCAGTTTGGACATTTCGGTTTGCATGCGGCACAGGTTGGCGTAGATGCCGTCCTGCGCGATCAGTTCGTCGTGGGTGCCGATTTCGGCGAGTTTGCCCTTGTCGAGGATGAGCAGGCGGTGGGCGTTTTTGAGGGTCGATAAGCGATGGGCAATGGCAAAGGTGGTGCGCCCTTGGACGAGCCGCTCTAATGCCTCCTGAATCTGCGCTTCGGTCTGGGTATCGACGTTGGAGGTGGCTTCGTCGAGGATGAGAATGCGCGGGTTGCGCAAAATGGCTCGGGCAATGGACAGCCGCTGCCGCTCCCCCCCGGATACGCGGGTGCCGCGCTCGCCGACCATAGTGTCGTACCCGTCGGGCATGTTCATGATGAAGTCGTGCGCATTGGCGGCCTTGGCCGCGGCCACGGTCTGTTCGAGGGAAGACTCGGGATGGCCGTAGGCGATGTTTTCGGCCACTGTGCCGTTGAAGAGGAACGGATCCTGCAAGACTACGCCGATCTGTTCGCGCAGCGATTGGAGGTTCACTTGGCGGGTGTCGTGGCCGTCGATGAGGATGGCTCCCTCTTGCGGCTCGTAGAAGCGGCAGATGAGGTTGATCAAGGTGCTCTTGCCCGCGCCGCTGTGGCCAGCTAGGCCGATCATCTCGCCCGGCTCGACGGCGAAGTTCAAATCCTCAATGACGGGCTTGTCTTCTTCATAGCCGAAGTGGACGCCGCGAAATTCGACCCGGCCCTCGATGGGCGGCATGATCATCGCTTCGGGCTGGTCGATCACTTCTGGGTGCGTATCGAGCACGTCAAAGACGCGCTCGGCCGAGGTGGCGGCGCGTTGGAAGCGGTGGTTGAGGCGGCACAAACTCTCCACCGGCCCGTAGAAGCGATACATGTAACTGGTAAAGGCGACAAAGGCCCCCAACGTCAGCTCCCCGGCCAAAATGTCGCGGCCGCCGACCCACCAAATGATGATAGTGCCAATGGAGGTTACAAAGGCCATGACCGGGCCGAACAGGCTGCGCATCCACGCCACCCGCAGCTCGCCTTGTAGCAGATTTAAGCTGCGGCCCTTGAATTTGCCCACTTCCCGCTGTTCTTGGGCAAATGCCTTGACCACCCGCACTCCTGGGATGGTATCGGCCAGCAGGGCGCTTAGGCTAGCCCAGCGGCGCCACAAGGGCCGGTAGATGGCGTGCAGCTTGCGGCCAAAGCGCATCGTCGCCCACACCAACAGCGGCGTTGGCAGCAGCACGAGGGCGGCTAGCTCGGGATTGAGCGCAAAGAGGATGATGCAGATGATGACCAAGGTGAGCACATCGCGGATGGCTTCTTGCAGACCGTCGCTGATAAAATCCTGCAAGCGGCCCACATCTTGGGTGACGCTGGCCATAATGCGCCCGGTCTCGTTTTTGTTGTAATAACTAAGCGACAGCGCGTGGAGGTGGGTGTACACCTCGTTGCGCAAGCCGTAGGTGACGCGCTGGCCGATGCGGGCCATGATGTAGCCGCGCAGAGCCGCCAGGACGCTGACGGTTATGTTCATCGCGATCAATAAGCCCACCAGCCAAGTGAGTGCCGCGACCGGATCGTTCGCGGCCACCGGCAAAAGAGCTAGCAGGTCAAAGCTCGTCCCAACGCTCATAGACGCAGCGGCACCGACATTCAAGACATCGTCGATGAGAATGCCCAGCAGCAGCGGCTGGCCCAAGCCAATGGTCGTGGCCACTACCATGAGCAACAGGCTCAGGGTAATGAGCTTCCAATGCGGCTTGGCATAGCCCAATAGCCGGAACAGCAGCTTGCTCTTTTCTAGGCAGGCCGGACATACGCCGTAGTAGCGCGGAATGACTTGGCCGCAGCGGTCGCAGCGCTTGCGCCCGGCTCGCGCTCCGGCCAACCGCCCGTGGAGTAATTGACCATTGGATTCCGTCGAGCGGGCTTGCTTGACCAAGCGCTCGACCCGATTGGGCAGTTCGGACAGCGCTGGCACCAAGCTCTTGGAGAATACGGCCATGGTCGCGCCCTGCTCTTCGGTGCGCACCTTGAGGGCCGCAGTGCCCCAATCCTCGCGCACTTCCACGCCCGTTATTTCGTTCAGCGGCAAGCAGACCACATCGGGCGGTCCACCGCTGTCGGGGCTGAAGGCCACTAGATGATCGTCGGTGGCCATGAGCCACGCCTCGCCGTACTGGCCGTCGAGCTTAATGTCTGTGATTACTGCTAGGCGAAATTCTTCGTCGGGGCTTACTACCTCGGCCAGCTCGCGCCGCACTTGCGGTGGCACAGGGGCGCGAAAAGATGGTGCTGCGTTTTCTGCTGTATTGCGTTCAAGCTCTGTCATACATTTGCCCCTTACCTAGGCGATACGTATGTTTACTGGCCCCTTAAGGTGTCCACAAGGGCGGCAAGGCGGATAGGTCTCTCGTTCCTATTTTATCCAACCTTGCCAAAGAGGATGGTTCCGCGCTTGCCGCCCCAATATACAAGACCCGCATTTTACCGGACACGAAGGTCCCCCCGAAAGGATTTCATGCGTTGACCGTGCTCGTGCTGTGCGATGCGCGCATTACCCGCTTGCACCACAGCGCCAGATCGTCCAACAGCGAATAGAGCGTTGGGGCTAGCATCAGGGTCAGCACCGTCGAGGTGGCCAAGCCGCTGGCTACTACCAGGCCCACCGGCCCCCAGCGGCGGGCAAAGCCTTCGGACGTGCCATAGACCATCGGCAGCACGATCGGCATCAGGTTGAGGATGGTGGTAAAGGCGGTCATCAGGATGGGCCGGAGCCGGTGCTGGCCGCCGAGGCAGATCGCCTCGCGCCGCGACAGCCCGCTCGCCCGCAGATGATTTATATGGGAGATCAGTACGATGCCGTTGTTGACGACGATGCCGAAGAGGATCAAAAGCCCCAAGGCACCGTTGTTGTCAAAGGGCACGTCGAGGATATACAGCCCCAAGGCCACGCCGATCAGGGAGAAGGGGATGGCGAAGATGATGGTGAAGGGATGGATCAGGGATTCGAAGAGCGAGGCCATGATGAGGTAGATCAGCAGGATGGCAAAAATCGCGGTGAAGTTGTTGTCGCTGGCCTCCTCTTGCTCCCAGCGCGCCGCCCGGCCCAAATCCCAAGTATAGCCGGGGGGCAACTGCATCCCTTCCATCATCTGGGTGATCGGTCCCATCAGCGCGCGAGCGGCGTTGCGGTCTTCGGTGTTGGCGAAGACGGTGACGTTGAGCATCCGATTCTCGCGCCTGAGATCGCGGGGGCCGCGGCCAAGCTGGAAGTCGGCCAACGACGCGAGTTGGACCGAGTTGCCGTCGCGGGTTTCGTAGCGGCTGTTTTTGAGTTGGTCGAGGGTGGCGCGGTCGCCCTCGTTGAGCTGCATGACGATGTCGATTTCGCGGTCGTCGCTTTTGAAGCCGCTGGTGCGGCGAGTGCCCAAGGCTGAGGAGATACCTTGGGCGACCTCGCGCGGCGACAGCCCATAGCCGAGCGCCTGGGCGCGATTGATTTCGACGCGGACTTCATCCTCGCCGTCTTCGAGGCTGCTATCGACGTCTTGGACTCCGGGTAGCTGTTCGAGACCGGCTTTGACGTCTTCCATTAGCACGGCTAGGACTTCTGGGTCGCGGCCGTGAAGCTGGACTTCGACACCGAGTTGGTTGCCGGTCCAACTGCGCGAGCGGCCCATTTTGTACGTGTACCCCACCTTCTCTGGCAGCAACTCCTTGATCGCGTTGCCCGCCTCCATGGATGAGAGCCGGCCCTCGTCGGCATCGACGAGATAGGCGCGGATGCTGCCTCGGCGCTGGCTGAACCTCGTCATGAGCGATTGAATGTCGAGCGAATCCTTTTTCGCTAGCAGGATCTTTTCTATTTCATAGAAGTGCTCGCGGACCTCTTCGAGGCTGTAGCTGCGGTCGATGACCACCGACATATCCACCCGGCGCTCTGGGGTCCAAGGGGTGCCGCGCTGCTCGATCTGGTCGTATAGATAATAGCCGGTATAGGTCAGTGCTGCCGTGGCCAGCAGGGCGACCCAGCGGTGGTCGAGCGTCCAGTTGAGCAAGCGGCCATACGAGGAGCGCAGGCCGTGGCGGGAGCAATACCAGCCGAGCGCGGCTCCGGCCAGCGCAGCGAGCGCACAGCCGAGGATAGTCTGCCACTGCATCCCCCCGATTGAGGTAGCGATCAGCCCGGACCAGCGGACCCACCAAGCCTGCAAGCCGCTCCAGCCCAGGTCGCTGATCTGCCAGTAGGCAATGCCGACCACGACTGCGACGACTAGCAGCTTGAGCCAGCGGTCGAAGCGCTCGACCCCGGCGCGCAGCAGCCGCGAGGACACCAGCGGGATCAGCGACAACGAGACGATCATCGACACCATCACGGCGAGGCATATCGCGATCCCGGCGTCTTTCATCCACGCGGCCGAGCGGCCATCGGAGAGGAAGAAGAAGGGCACGAAGACGCAGATCGTCGTCAGCGCCGAGGCTAGCACTGCCATGCCGACTTCGCGGCTGCCGGCGTGGGCGGCCTCGTCGGCGTCGAGACCGTCTTCTTGGCGGCGGCGAAAGATGCTTTCCAGCACCACTACCGCCGGATCAACCAACATCCCCACTGCCAGCATCAGCCCCATCATCGAGACCATGTTGAGGGTAATGGTCGATTCAAAGACCTCGCGGGCGACGTACATGCCGATAAAGACGCACAGCGCCGAGGTGGGGATGGCGAGGGCGATGACAATAGTCGAGCGGATGTTGCGCAGGAAGAGGAAGATGATAGTCATCGCCAAAAACGCGCCGAGCAGCGCTGAGTTGAAGAGCGTACCGGCTTCTTTGAGCACGGACTCGGCGCGATTGCGGTCGATGAAGACTCCGAGTTCACCATCGTATTCGTCCTCAATCTCCTGCAACTCAGCGACGACGGCCTCGCCGACATCGATGACATTGGCGGTGGAGGCTTTGAAAATTTCTAGCTCCAGTGCATCGGTGCCGTTGAGCCGCTCGTAGCGGCGCTTTTCGGGGTAGCCGTAGTTGATCTCGCCGATGTCGCTGAGGCGGAACTGACCGCCCATAAGCGGCATGGAGGCAATCTCCTCGGCGCGGGTGAACTCGCCAATGGCGCGAGCCATGTAGCGCTGGTCGCCGTCCATGACCCGACCCAGCGAGATGTTGGTGTTGTTCTCGTTGAGCTGCCAGCCGAGCGAGCCCAGCGAGATGTTGTGGGTCTGCAAGCGCTCTTGGTCCAGCTCGACGATGAGTTGTTTCTCCTCGAAGTCGTCGATGACCACGTTGACGACGCCGTTGATCCGCAACAGTCGTGGCTCAATAACCTTCTGGATTAGGTCGAGTAGGCGGTCGCCGTCGCCGCGCCACGCCAGATTGGCATCTATGATGGCGCGCTGGTCGGATTGCCAGCGGCGCAGGCTGACGCGATCGACATCCGAGGGCAGGAGGGCGCGGGCTTGGTCGAGTTTTTCGCGCATCTCCATGTTGGCCAAGTCCATGTCGGTGCCGGCCTTGAAGTCCACCCGCACCTCGCCCTGATTGCGCCCCGAACTCGAACTAATGCGGTCGATGTTGTTGAGTGTACCCAGCGTCTGCTCCAGCGGCAGGACCACCAAGCGCTCGATCTCTTCGGGGGAGGAGCTGTTGTATTGGACTCTAGCCGTGATCCCCGAAGAGGAAATGCTCGGCAACTGCTCTATGGGCAGGCGGTCTAAGGCGACGATACCCACCACCAAGGCGCAGATGGTAATCATCAACGTGGTCACGGGCCGTTTGAGCGAAAATTCCGACAGGTTCATAACCAATCTCCTAAGCGCTGCGATCCATCAGGGTATAAACCACGGGAATGAGCACCAGAGTCAGTAGGGTGGATACCAAAAGTCCGCCGATGACGGTGATGGCCATGGGCGCGCGGATCTCGGCTCCTTCGCCCAGCCCCAAGGCCATGGGCAATAGCCCGAGAGCGGTGGTCGAGGTCGTCATTAGAATAGGCCGGAAGCGCACCTCGCCAGCGCGCAACACCGCGGCGAATTTTTCCATACCCTCGTCGCGGCGCAGACGGTTGATGTAATCGACGAGCACGATGGCGTTGTTGACGACAATGCCGGCGAGCATGATTAGGCCAATGAGCACGACCACGCTGATGGTGGTGCCCGTCGCGAGCAGGCCGAGGGCGCTGCCGATCAGCCCGAGGGGAATGGTGAACATGATGACCAGCGGGTGCAACAGCGATTCAAATTGCGAGGCCATCACCAAATAGACCAAGAACACGGCCAACAGCAGGGCGAATTTCATGCTGTCGAAGGAGCGGACCATTTCCTCGTTCTGGCCGCCGATCGACACGGTGAAGCCCTCGGGCAGGGGCAAGTCGGCGAGGGTGGTTTCGATCTCCTCTGCTACGCCGCCTAGATCGCGCCCGTCGAGGTTGGCCGAGATGACGGCGACGCGCTCTTGGTCGAGGCGGCGGATTTCGGCGGGGCCATCTACGGCTCGCACATCGGCGACCGATTCGAGCGCGACCGGCACGGCGTAGGAGGCCGGGCTGACGATCATCTGCTTGAGGTCGGCGACGGTCTGGCGTTCCTCGTCGAGCGAGCGGACCCGGATATCGACCTTGCGGTCGCGGCGCGCCAGCTCGGTGGCGACATCGCCTTGTAGCTTGTTGCGCAACAGTTCGCCGATGTTCTGCACGGTGGTGCCCAGTTCGGCGACGCGCCGGCGATCGAAGACGATCTGGACTTCGGGTTGGCCGCCGGCCGTGCTCGAGCGGATGTCGGTCAGTCCGGGAATGGTGTGCATGCGCTCGACCGCTTCGTCGGCCAACAGATCGAGCGTACTCAGACTGTAGCCGCGGATTTCCACCTCTACCGGAGTGCGGAAGGAAAAGTAAGCGGGCCGCGAGAATTTGAACTTTAGTTCGGGGATGTCTCCGAGGAGGCCGCGCACCGCTTCGATGGCCGCCTCTTCACTGACTTCTGGCGCGAGCCGCACGAGGAGGTGGGCGGTGTGTTCCTTTTTGTCCGCGGCCGTGCCGCCAGCTTGGGCGCTGCTGCCGACGAGGGCAAAGACCGAGGCGATGCCATCGAGGCCGCGCACCTGCCGGTCAATGGCGGCGACTTGGACGGCGGTCTGCTCCAGTGGGGTGCCAGCGCGCCATTCCAAATCGACGAGGAATTCGCCTTGGCTCATTTCCGGGATCAGCTCTAGTCCCAAGATGCGTGCCCGTTCGAGGACTAAGGCCCCTATCACAATAAAGATGGCGATGACTATCAGACGGCGGCGCAGCGCCCAGCTCAGAAGGAGTGGATACGCTTTGTTGAGCGCGTTGAAGACGAGGTCGAAAAGCCAGTACAGCGGAAAGAGCAGGGTGGAGAAGACGCGGCCGGCACCGCGAGCTATGGCGCGGATCAGGCGGATGAGCAGTGCGGGGCCTTGGAGCCCGCGTTTGGGGCCGATCTCTTCCCGCTCGGCAATCATGCTTTCGAGGCTCAGCGACGAGAGCATGGGGATTAGCATCAAGGCGACCACGAGCGAGGCGACCAGCGAATAGGTGACGGTCAACGCCTGATCGCGGAAGAGTTGGCCGGCGACGCCCTCGACGAAGACGATGGGCAAAAACACGCAGATGGTAGTGGTGGTGGCGGCGATGACGGCGCGGCCGACCTCGCTGGCACCGCGCACGGCCGCGGCCAAGACGTTGAGCCCTTGGTCGCGGTAGCGCTGCACGCTCTCCAAGACCACAATGGAGTTGTCAACCAGCATCCCGACCCCCAAAGCCAGCCCGCCCAGCGACATGATGTTGAGACTTACGTCCGTGCCGAACATCAGGAAAAAGGTCGCCACTACCGAGAGGGGGATCGACAGGCCGATGATGGCAGTGCTTTTGAGGTCGCGGAGGAAGAGGAAGAGCACGATAACGGCGAGGATGCCGCCGAGGATGGCGGTGTTGAGCACCTCGTCAACGGCCTGTTGGATAAAGGTCGCTTGGTTGAAGACGACTTCCATGCCGCTGTCTTGGAGCAGCGTGGCATTCTCGGCGAGAAATTCGTCTAGGCGCTCTTGGACCGCGGCGCTGACTTGGACGGTGTTGGCGTCGCCTTCCTTGAAGACCGAGACCTCGACGCCTTCGCGGCCGTTGATGCGGGTTACGAGGTCGCGCTCGCGGTGGCCGCGGAAGACGCGACCGACATCCTTGAGCTTGATCGGTGCGCGGTCGATCTGACCGATGACGATCTCGCCGATCTCGTCGATGCCTTGGAACTCGTTGAGGGTGCGGACGAGGAACTCGGCCTCGCCGTCCTTGAGCATCCCGCCGGTTAGGTTGACGTTTTCCGCGGCGAGGCGGCTGGTGACTTGGTTGATGGAAATACCGAGGTAGGCGAGGCGCTGGGCTTCGACCTCGACTTGAATTTCTTCTTCGAGGCCGCCGTTGATGCGGACGGCGGCTACGCCTTCGAGACTTTCGAGGTCGGGGCGCAGCCGCTCTTCGGCAATGCGCCGCATCTCCATCAGGCTCAAATTGCCGTAAAAAGCCAAGCGCATTATGGGGTCGAGCGAGGGGTCGAAGCGCAAGAGGATGGGCTTGTCGGCATCGCGCGGCAGGTTGGACAAATCGAGCTTTTCGCGGATGTCGAGCGAGGCAAAGTCCATGTTGGTGCCCCAGCCGAACTCGACGACTACATCGGAGATGCCCGGTCGCGAAATCGACGAGACGCGGACCACGTTGCTGACCACGCCGACCAAGCCTTCGACCGGCTCGGAAATGAGGCGCTCGATTTCGAGGGGAGCCACGCCCTCGTATTCGGTGCGGACGGTGATGGTGGGATAGGTGATGTCCGGCAGAAGGTTGACGGCTAGGCGCGAAAAACCCACGCCGCCAAAGGCGATAATCGCCACCATCAGCATCGCCACTGTGACGCGGCGGCGAGTGGAAAATTCGACGAGTTTCACTGGCCTCTACCTCTGCCTTCGCCCCTACCCCTACCTTGCCAGCCCCCGCCCCCGCCGCCCTGTTCGCGCATTGCGCGCAGAACTTGGCGCAAGCTGTCGGGCAGGGGTTTGCCTTGGCGGCGGTACTCGGCGATGATTTGGCGCAAGCTGTCGGGCAGGCCGCCGCCCTGCCAGCCGCCCCTACCCCCGGGCGGACCGAAGCCTTCGCCTCGGGGGCCAGCGGACTCTGAAGCGGCCAATTCTTCCGCAGTCGGTAGGCCCTCGCCGGCTAGCCGCACGGCCGCACCGTCCTTGAGGCCCTCGTGGCCAATGGTCACTACTTGGTCGCCTTCTTGGAGGCCGGAGACTATTTCGACTTGATCGCCTTCGACAAAGCCCAGCTCGACGGCGACCCGGCGCACCTTGCTATCCTCGATGAGGAAGACGTCGTCCTCGTCGGTTTCGAGGATCAGGGCCTTCTTGGGGACGATCAAGGTCTGGGGCCGCCGCTCGGTAATAATGCGCACTGTGGCGAACATCCCGGGTTTGAGTAAGCCGTCGCTGGCGACTTCAAGGGTGACCTTGACGGTGCCGCTGGTGGGATCGACCTCTGGACTAATCATGCGGATGCGGCCGCGGAAGCTGGTATCGGGCAGGGCTTCGACCGCGATGGTCGCCTCTTGGCCGGGGTGCAACTGGTACATGCGCTGCTCGGGCGCGAAGATGCGCACCAACAGCGGGTCGCGGTCGGCGATGACAAAAACTTCTTGATTGCCGCGCACTAGGTCGCCCACTTCGACCAACCGCTGGGTGACAACGCCGGCAATCGGCGCGGTAACGTCTGCGTACGCGAGATTGAGCTGGGCTTCTTCAAGGGAGATTTTGGCGTTGTCTAAGCGGAGGTGAGCCGCGTCGTATTCGGATTGGCTGACCATGTTGCGCTCGTACAGCGCCTTAATGCGGTCGTAGTTGGTGCTGGCGTCGGCAAAAGCCTCTTCGGCTTGGCGCAAATTCAGGCTCAGTTCATCCTTGTTGAGGCGGATCATCACTTGGCCTTGGCGCACTTGGTCGCCCTCTTCGGCCGCGAGCTCTTCGAGTAAGCCGGTCGTACGCGCCAAGACGCTGACTCGGCGCTCGGCTTCGAGGCGGGAGTACGTCTCAATGTAGGCGCTCATGTCGCCGCGAGTGACCTTCTCGCCTTTGACGGGAATGGCTGCCGCTTCGCGTCCGCCCCAACCGCCGCGCCGGGCACCCTGTGCTGCTTCCTCCTCCTCCTCGCCACAGCCTAGCGCGAGGAGCAAGACGGTGCCGATGGACAGCGTATATTGGCGAGTTGTCATATGGAGCAGGTCCTGGTTGTGTGTGTTTTGTCCACGGGATTCCTTTCTTTGGCGTGTGTCGTCCAAACAAGTATAGACGAGGCTTCGACCCTTGTCAAAAGAACTGACTGGTCAGTTCTGGTTAGCTGTATCATCATATTAGACCATCGATAGATTCTATTCATTCCCGTTCGTTTTCATTTTTTTTATTGCTGCCGTTCATGCCAATCAGTAAACGCTCGTACGAGCATCTCTGCTGCCGACTGCTGTAAAGTGTCTCATTCACCTTTGCAGGCCGCAGCCACAGCCCCTATAATTGGGCCCTGTGCAAAAGACTCAAACCGAAAAGGAGCAATATAATGAAATGGCTCCTCGTGGCCTTGGCGGCCCTTGCGCTGGCAGCCTGTGGCCGAGAACCCCCTGCTGACCTCATTCCCGCCCAAATTGTCAATGTGCGCGACTTCGGTGCCGATGGGGTGGCTGTCGTGCTCAAAGGAGACGATGTGCCGCCGCTGCCCATCATCATCGGCCACTGCGAGGCGCGGGCGTTAGTCCGGGCCATGCGGGACGAGGACTTTCCGCGCCCGCTGGCATACGATCTGTTGGAAGCGACGCTGGAGAAGCTGCAAGGCGAGGTGCAGCACCTCGTCGTCCACAGCATCAAGGACGACACTTTTCACGCCAACTTGTACATTGAAACCGAGGCTGGCGAGTGGGTGCTCGACTGTCGGCCCAGCGATGGCATGGTGCTGGTGACGCGCCTCGGAGCGCCCATTTACTTGCGGCCGCAGCTTTTTGAACCCAAAGATCTAAGCCCACAGATATAACCATCACAAGGAGGATGCCGTGGCCTATCGCGTTGGCCTCGTGGGGACGGGTGGTATCGCCCGCGCTCACGGCACGGCCTGCCAACAGATTGCCGAAGCCGAACTCGTCGCCGTCTGCGACGTGTCCGCCGAGCAGCTAGCGCGCTACGGCGAGGAGTTTGGCGTTGCAGCGCGTTATACCGAACACGACGCCATGCTCTACGAGGCTGAGTTGGACATTGCCATCATCTGCACTTGGGGTGCTTTTCACGCGGAGACCGGGATTCAGATCTGCGATTCGGGGCGGGTAAAAGCCGTGCTCTGCGAAAAGCCCTTCACCCAAAACGCGGTCGAGGCAGCGGCCTTTGTCGCGGCTGGCAGGAGAAACCGCGTCCTCGTGGCCGAGGCGTTTAAGTTTCGCCACCATCCCATGCACTTGCGGGCCAAGGCCATGCTCGACGCCGGTGCAATCGGCGACTTGGTCGGCGTGCGGAGCACGTTTTGCACCAGTTCAGGAGCCTCGCTCCAAGAGCGGACGCCCGAGTCGAATTGGCGCTTCAACAAGGCCAAAGGCGGCGGCAGTATCTACGACTTGGCCTGTTACAACGTTCACCACGCGCGGTTCATATTTGGGGAGGAGCCGGAGCGGGTGTTTGCCGCGCAGCAGTTGGGCTTGGAGACCGATGATGCCGCGTCGATTGTGCTGGTCTTTTCCGGGGGCCGCACCGCGCAGATTTCCGTGGGTTTTAATACGTTCAGTTCGCAGTACGCGGAGATTTCCGGGCACCGGGGAATGCTGCGGCTAGACCAGGTGTGGAACAACGAGAATCGGGCCGTGACCATCGAGCATCGCACGCCGAGCGGGGCGGAGGTCATCGAAATCCCGCCTTGCTTTCAGTTTGCATTGCAGTTGCAGCATTTGTGCGAGTGCTTGGCCGAGGGACGGGAGCATCGGATCACGCCGGAGCACAGCGTCGCGCAGATGCGGGTGTTAGACGCGGTGAAGGAGTCTATGGAGACGGGACGGGCGGTGGAATTGTAATCCGCAGATGGACGCAGAATAGGATGCACAAGACGACTTTAATAGGGTCTGCTCTTTAACGAAAGAAAGGACGAATCATGCGCGTTGGCATTATTGGGCACACGGGTCGCGGCAACTACGGCCACTATCTCGACATGGCGTTTGTCGGGGTAGAAAGCGCGGAGATTGTGGCGCTGGCTGACCCCGACGAGGCGGGACGCCAAGCCGCTGTCGCCAAGACCGGAGCACCCAAGGGATACGCCGATTACGTAGAGATGCTAGAGCAGGAGCAGCCGGATATTGCGGTGGTGTCGTCGCGGGAGATCGGCGATCACTTGGCGTTGGTGCTCAATTGCGTGGAGCGCGGGGCGCATGTGTACCTCGAAAAGCCAGTGGCGGCTTCGGTTGCCGAAGTGGACCAGATGATTGCAGCACGCGATAAAGCTGGAGTGACGGTGGTGGTGGCGCATCCGTGGCGGGGGCATCCGCCGATCCAGCGGGTGGCGATTCCGGCGATTAAGGCGGGGAAGATCGGTCAGCCGCGGCTGTGTCGGATTTATGGGATGGGCGGCGCGCACGGCGGGGATCAACTGTTTTTGGACTTGTATCCGCATTTCTTTGACTTTCTCTGGCAAGCGTTTGGTGCGCCGCTGTGGTGCCATGCGCATCTGACGCAGGATGGGCGGAGTGCGACGCCGGCGGATGTAAAGGAGGGTGTCGAAGGGATGGGCTTGGTCGCCGGAGATGGGATCAAGGCGTACTACGAGTTTCCGGGTGGAGTGGCTGCTGATTTTGAGTCGTACCGGGGCGATGGGAAGGAGAATCCCTATCGGATCGACATTCACGGGACGGAAGGGACCTTGTCGCTGCCGGGGCCGATGGTCAACCTGCCGGACATTTACTACCACCCGCTGGTCAACCCCGGGCTGATCGACGATCCGCGCTGGGAGGTCGTGCCTTCGTCGCCGCCGCCGGACGAGCACAAGTGGCTCAACGCGCACCGCCGCATGGCGCGGTCCATGATCGACATGATCGAAGGCAGGGAGCCAGAGTGGGAATTGGTAGAACTGGAGAATGCGCGGCTCTATCTGGAAATGGCGATGATGGCTCACGCCTCGCATATGGCTGGCGCGCGGGTAGGACTGCCGCTGGCGAGTACGGCGAATCCGTTTGACGAGTGGGAGTGAGGGAAGTTACCACGTTAAGCAACACAAAGAGGTGCCTGATGAAAACAGGGTGTGCTTTTTGTGGTCATAAGGGACTTCAGCCTCGGCAAACCCAGTACATTTATCGGCGCAATGGCCAATTTCTCATTGTGGACGACGTGCCCTGTCTTCAATGCGCGTACTGTGGCGAACAGTACTTTGAAGGTGGCGTATTGAGAGATATAGAAAAGAGATTCAACGAACTCCATGTACATGGGCAGAAGGCGAGCAAGGAGGTTCAAATTCCCGTTGAACACTTCTCGAACTTGTGTCGAGTCTGACACAGTGGAGTCAAAGCTACTCCTCCAAGTGAACGATAAGACGCAGTTGTACTTGAGATGACGGTGATGTCTCACGCCCCTAAGTACACGACAGTAACATGGATTGATATTGTCGGGCGCGTTTAGGTTGGTCTCGTGTTTGGTGTATGATCTGTG
>JAJEFJ010000045.1 GCA_022820485.1 Candidatus Latescibacterota bacterium | reverse complement strand
TAGGACTTACGCAAGCGCCATTGGAATAGCAGGATTTTTGAGTTGCTGTCTCACGTAGTCAGCCAGCCCCCCGTATTTGACCTGATAAATGGTTTGTCCTGTTTGGTAGGCCACCTGCTCAAGTCGGATCCAAACCAACATAGCACAGCCGATGTGATTCCGTACAATGCGAGCCAATCGACATTGACATTTTTCCAGACCCGTTACCTGTTTTGCTTCGCGGTGAAATTGCTCAATCTTCCATCGCCAGTGACACGCCTGTTGTGCCACCGAGGAGTCGTTTTGAGCCTGGTCGTTGGTCACGACATACTCCGTGCGTCGGGCAGAAGACGCCACCCGGAATAACTTCACTTTGTGGTCTTTGGGAAACCCTCTGATCTTAATCAATTTCCCGTGTCTGCGTTCGGCTTGCGTCCACGCTAAGCTATCGACGCGTTGGTAGGGGCTGGTGCCGACGGAATCGTCCACGCGCCGGTTGGTTTTCAAGGGACAGTAATAGACTTTTTCCAACTGCTCGATATGCAGCATGACCGTTTGGGTCGCATACCAACTATCCATCAAGACCGCGGCAAAAGGCAGGGCCTTATGATGGACCAACAAAGACAGCATGTCCTTGAGATGATCCAACTTCGTTTTGCCATCGCCTTGCGGATCATAAATCCGATAGTCAATCAGCCAGAACCGATCTTGCACCGGATTGACATACACACACGTAACCACCCCGATGCCGTTGATGACCCCCTGAGCGTTGCCGCTATATTGGCGACGCACTAGCGCGATCTGGTGCGCGTGGCGCTTATCCAACACGGTGTCATCAAAGATGACGTACCCAGTGTGCGTCAACGCAAGGTGACCTTGGACGTTTTCCCAGACCAAACGGGGCGAGATACGCTCGCCGGCCAGATACCGGTTGATCATATCATGGCTGAATCCTTGACTATGATCGGCAAAATGCGTTAGGGTATAGTTAAGGGGACTGCTCAGCAAATACTGGCAGTAATCTAAGCGCGTCGGTTGGGCCATAATTCCCTCCAAAAAGGCAAGGCGTTAGCTACGCAGGCAGGGCCAATACCCCACTGATTGACCAACAGTAGGATACGCCTGTTGAGCTCTGTGCGTAAGTCCTACCTATATAACTGTCGTCAAGTAGCTACCCCTAACAGCTCGACTTCTGGCAGCCCAACCACCGCTGGGACAAGTAACCACAGGAAAGGATGAACAATGGCGCGCTTTGACGACATGAAGGGAGTCTTCGGACTACTCCCAACGCCGTACAGAGAAGACCTCGAAATTCACATCGACGACCTGAAGAAGGTAGCCAACTTCTGCTGCGAGAGCGGCCAGCACGGCATCGTCTGGCCGGTGATGGTTGGAGAGTTTTGGTTTTTGGGCGAGGAAGAGCGGATCCAGGGACTGGACGCGGTGCTGGAGGAAGTCAACGGACGCCTGCCCGTAGTCTTCGGCTGTTCCGGGATCTCGGTGCCGCAGGTGCTGCTCTATGCGCGGGCGGCGCAAAAAGCCAGCGCAGATTCGATTATCGCCATGACACCAGCGCGCACCGACGCGGCCACGGCGATGGACCTGTACCGGCGCTTGGCCGGGGTGTTCGATGGGCCGATCATGGTGCAGAATGCCGACATGTACGCGCCGTTGCGCGGCGAGCAAGTGGCGCAACTGGTCGATGAGATCCCACAGGTCGAATACGTCAAGGAGGAGCGACAGCCCGGTCCGAAGCACATCGCCGAGGTGGCCGAGATGGTCGGCGACCGGGTCAAGTGCATCTTCGGCGGGGCGGCGGGCAAGTTTTTGCCCGATGAGATGCGCCGCGGTGCCAACGGCAATATGCCAGCCTGCGAGCTAGCCGATGTGCTGGCCAAAATCACCGAGCTGTGGTGGGCCGGGCAGGAAGAGGAGGCGCGCGCAATGCACCGTCGCCTACTGCCGCTGCTCATTCTCGAAAACCACCCCTTTATGCGCTATATCCTCAAGCGCCGTGGAGTGTTCAGCACGCTGGTGGAACGGGCACCGGCGGGCAAGCTAACGCTGGACGAGGGCGACAAACGAGAGATCGAGACTCTGCTGGAGACTGTCACGGGAGATATCGAGTCGTTTCCGATATTACCGGAGCACTAAGTCGCAACGATGAATTATGGACCGCACTATTCTGTTTTATAGCCTTTGCATACTCGGCGTTGTAGGCCTGCTCAGCGTGCCCACGGCGCGCTCCCTGCTACTGGGGCTCGACACGTCCGCACAAAAGGAGAGCGGACGCACAGAGATCGTCCTCGCCGGCTGGGGCAATACGCAGGAAGTGGCCATGCTCAATCAGCTCATGGCCGACTTTGAAGCGGGCAATCCAGATATAAAGGTCAAGTTCATCCACATCCAGCAGAATTTCAATACCGTACTGCTGACCATGATGGCTGGGGGGCGCTCGCCCGACATCTTTTATGTGGCACCGGTCACTTTGGGCAACATGTTGTCCAAAGGGGTGCTCCTCAACTTGGAGCCCTATCTGGAAAAGAGCCAAGTCGTCGGCGTTGAAGACTTTTTTCCGCAAACGGTCGAGCCGTACCGCTGGGACGGCAAGCGCTTTGGCCAAGGGCCGATCTACGGACTGTGCAAAGACTGGTCGCCTGACTTTTTGATTTTCTACAACAAGAATCTATTTGACGAGGCGGGTATTCCCCATCCAGACGGCAGTTGGACGCGCGAAGAATTTGTAGAAATTGCCCGGCGCTTGACCAAGCGCGACGAGCAGGGGCGCATCATCCAGTTTGGCGTGTACAACAACGCCAATCCAGAGCAGTGGATCTGGCAGTCGGGCGGGCGCATTTTCTCCGCCGATCGGATGCGCGTGTTGCTCGAAAGCCCAGAGGTGATCGAGGCACTGCAGTTTGCCGCCGATCTTTCTACTCGTTGGCACGTGGCACCAGGCTACGCCGAACAGGCGCAAAGTCCGGTAAACGTGATGTTCGAAACGGGACGCGTGGCCATGTGTTTTTACGGCCAGTGGTTCGTGCCCCAGTTCCGCAAAAACATCAAGAGCTTTGCGTGGGGGGTTACAACGCCTCCGCGCCACAAAGTAGATATTTATCTGTCCGGCGGCATGGTCGGTTATGGCATATACGCCCATACCAAACATCCGCAAGAGGCGTGGCGCTTTATGGAATATCTGGTCGGCCCCCAAGGCCAAGAGGCCATTGCCAAGATCGGCTGGAATATTCCCGGCCGCAGGGAAACCGCGTACAGCCCTATTTTCGTAGAAAATCCCAATCTAAATGCGGAGATTACCCAGACTTTTCTCAAGGCTGCGGAGCGCACCGAATTATTTCATCGCAGCCCCTATATCAATCCCGCCGAATACAATCTGCTATTCAATCCAGAGTGGGAACTGGTCATGCTGGGTGAAAAGAGCGTGCCCGAGGCGCTGGCAGATGCCGCCAGAAAAATCAACCAAGCCATTCGCGACAATATGGCTCTGCAGAAAGCCAAGGTGGACGGATGAAACTCAACCTGCGGGAGGACCTAGAAGGGTATCTCTTCATATCGCCGTGGATCTTGGGCATGGTGCTCTTTGCCCTCGGGCCGATACTGGCCAGCTTTGGTCTGGCCTTCACGCGCTGGAACCTCTTTACAGAGCCGGAGTACGTGGGATGGGCCAATTTTCAGAAATTGGCGCACGACCCGCTCTTTTACAAATCGGTGTTTAATACAATCTACTACACGGTTTTTGCCGTGCCGCTGGGGCTCGTGCTGGCGCTGGGGCTGGCCATGCTGGTTAACCACCGCCTGCGCGGGGTCAATTTTTTTCGCACGGCTTTCTTTCTGCCCAATGTCGTGGCCGGCATCGCGATGCTACTGCTGTGGAAGTGGCTCTTCGATCCCAATTTTGGCTTGATCAACCTGTTCCTCGACTGGACCGGATTGATGGCGGTATTCGAGTGGACCGGCATTGGCCGGCCCCAGTGGATCTCATCGCGGGCGGGTGCCATGCCGGGCATGATCTTTATGAGCATCTGGGGCTTGGGTGGATCGATGATGATCTTTCTGGCTGGCCTGCAGAATATTCCCCGCGAGTTGATCGAAGCGGCGGAACTGGATGGGGCCGGGCCGTGGAAGCGCTTTAGATACGTCACCTTACCGCTGCTGACCCCGACGATTTTTTTCCTGACGATGGTCGGCGTGATTGCCTCGCTACAGATCTTTAACCAAGCCTATGTCATGACCCAAGGCGGGCCAGCGCACGCGACCCTGTTCTACGTCCTGTATCTCTTTCAAACGGCCTTCGAGCGCTTCCAGATGGGCTATGCCTGCGCCATGGCCTTGGTCCTCTTTATCATCACGCTGATCGTCTCGCTGATCCAACTGGCGATGGGCAAAAAATGGGTGCACTACCAATGAGCAGCGCTTCTGGAGACACCCTGTCGCTGCGACGCCAGCTCATTCTCTACGCCGCGCTGTCCTTTCTGGCGTTTTGGTTTCTGGTGCCTTTTGCCTGGATGCTCATCACCTCGGTCAAGACGCCGGACGAGGTCTTTTCCCGTCTCCTGCCTTCGGTGCTGCGGCTGGCCAACTTCGTGGAGATTTTCAATCAGCCGACGTTGCCTTTCGGACGCTATTTCCTCAACAGCACGATCATCACGGTCTTTGGCACCGGGGCCAGTCTTTTTGCTTCCTCCATTGTGGCCTATGCCTTTGCCCGGCTGAATTTTTTTGGCCGCGACATGCTGTTCGTCGCCGTGCTATCGACCATGATGCTGCCCGCGGCGGTGACCATGATCCCGACGTTTGTGCTCTTCCAGAAGCTGGGCTGGGTTGATACATTCCTCCCCTTTTTAGTGCCGGCCTGCACGGGCAACGCCTTTCAGATATTCTTTTTGCGCCAGTTTTTTAAGACCCTGCCCATAGATTTGATCGATGCCGCGCGCATAGACGGGTGCTCGAATTTGCGCATCTGCCTGTCGATAGCCATGCCACTGGCCAAGCCAACGCTGGCGACGCTGGCCATTCTCAGCTTTCTCAGTCTCTGGAACGATTTTATGGGGCCGCTCATCTACCTGCACAGCAACGAGAAGCGCACGCTGGCGCTGGGACTGAATGCTTTTGCCGGCATGTACGGCACGCAGTGGCATCTACTCATGGCCGCTTCCGTAGCCGCGACCGTGCCCATTCTGGTGGTCTTTTTTATGGGGCAGCGCTACTTCGAGCGCGGGCTGGTGATGACGGGGATGAAGGCGTGATGTGCCTTCGTGGACGGATTAACTTCAAGGTAGGGAGATAGGATGATGCCTGAAGACAGAGCATGGCAAGAAACGTTGATTGAAAAAAACTTGACGTACCATATTGAATTCGATGGGCGGCTCTTCCTCATTGAAAACGTCCCGGCGCGAGTCAATGTCGAGACAGGTGAGAGGCACTTCTCACCGGAGACCGTCGAGCGCCTGCAGCAAGCGGTGTGGGATCGCTGTCGTCCCGTTCGCACCATCGAGACCCCGGTTTATGAGTACGCCGCTCTAGTCTGAAGGATTGGTTTTTCCGGCCTAGTGGTCCAAGGGAAAACGGTAGCTGAGACGAAGGTGGAGAGGCAATAAAAAGTGCCGAGTGATTAGCGATCATCACTCGGCACTGAAACGAGGCGGCTGCTCGCCGCGCAGAATAGGATGAGATTTATAGGCCGGCGTCCTCCTTAGCCTTTATAAATTTATCTACTGCGGCTTTGATCTCTTGAGCAATTCCATCGACCAGCTCTTCTAATTTATCGTCATCAATAATATCGCGCATCTGACCCGCCTTAAAATCATCGAACAAATACCGCTGATTTCGGTCTTTCAGGAATTCATATTTCGTATCTAGCTCCAGCTTAGTGTTTGTATAGGGCTTACCGCCAGCTAAATCGAGGTATCTTTGGATACGGCCTTTATCACGTTCACTAACCCTCTGATCCTTCTTAAAAACCCCAAAACCGTACCATACTCCACCACCTTCTCCTATTATAAGTTCCATCGTAAGAGGTGGCTCCAACTCGAATCCAAGAACTTTGGCAGTTATTTTATCATCTTTAGGAACCATCCCATCCTTTACCTTCACATCATCGAGTCTTTCGATACCGCAGATTTTATCTGCCAACTTCTTCCAGAATTTGTCGTGTATGCTTTTCTTTGCTTCAGAAATAGAACTCTCCAGTTCGGGAATGAGGTCGTAGTTTTCGATCAGAATATCACTTATTTTCATCGTAAGCTCCTTATTGATTGGTTGTCCGGACAGTCCCTTGACCAGCGCCTTGTATTGGAATAGGACTTCTCGAATTGGAGCAATCTTAGCGACTCCCTTGAGACAGTCCTCCAGCCACTTGAGTATGTGGCTTTTGTACGACATTAAGATCAAGAGCTTTATGTCCAAGTATCTCTGACAATCCTCTCTACTCAGAGATATTTCTCCCGGCTCTATACCAGCGTCGGGAGTCAGATAGATCAGCTTGATCTGTTCATTTTGCAAGCCTTTCTCCTTCTTCGCGTACTTGTAGTACTTATCCAACTGTTTGTCCTGATCTTTAGGATCAATCTTGATTTTGTTTTCGATGATGATGCAGGCATCCTCCTTCTCCAAGAGTATATCGATCTGTCCATAGGCTCCGACGTTTTTTTCTCGTGTCACCTTAAAATCTTCGAGTTTTTCGCACTCAAATGAATCAAGCTGCTTTAAGAAATGTCGCAAGAAAATCGCTCCTTGCGAGTGTGTTCCTTTTGGATTCAGCAGATTGGCGAGGAATGCCGAATGGTCCAATTCATTGTATCCGAAGCCGGGTAAGGAAAACACGTTAAAATTCTTGCCGGTAGCCTTGGCAGCCTTTTCGTCATCCTCCTTCAACTCCCGAATCTGTTTTAGGACACTTTCCACCCGTTGAACCTTCTGTTCCACCATTGTTTTTATCTCTTACAGTTGCGAAATCAAGCGACAATCTACACAGACGTTCTGTGCAAACAGGGTCGACGACTGAACCGTTGAGCTAGGCCGCTCGGTCTTCGACCACCAAGTTGCGCCCGACAGCTCTGAGTGCTTTCAAGACCTGCCTGATATGGGAGTAGCGGTCTGGGTCGAGCAACTTACGGACAGCAGACTCGCTCAGGCCCAAGCGGTCAGCGAGTGCCGCCCAAGTGATACCCTGTGTGCACAAGGCCGTATAAAGGGCCAACTTCGCCGCGGCAACAGGAGGCACGGCGACGAGTTCCTGACCATCGGCAACCGGACTTGGCTTTGGGATGTCCCATTGCTCTTGGACGTACACCGCGAGCATGGCGACGAGGGCGTCTTCGGCCAGTTCAAGAGTCTCAGCGCGATCATCACCACAGGTCAAGGCACCAGGAACATCGGGGAAAGATGCGAAGAAACCCCCTTCTTCCTCTGGCGTGAGAATGCACGGATAGATATAGCGCACGGCTCAGAAACCCTTTCGGTCGATTATGCCAACTCTGGGTATTGCGCCGCGTAAATCGTCAACTTCGTCGCCTCCCCGATCTGTTCCAGTTCCGGCCGCCGCCCAGACAGGCGCAAGCTGTCGCGGACCAAATTCAAAAACCCCTCGCCCCGCGCTTCCAGAAAACTAGATCCCGTAACCGGGCTTTCGTAGTAGCGCATAAAGCCGGTGAGAAACTGATTCCTACGCGCCGGCTGACACCCGGCGTACAAATTTTCAATGGTCAATGTGTTGTAGAGCGCCCCGGGATTTTGAAACTCAATGCGGTCAGGGAACATGCGAATGATAATCTGCGATCCAGAGACTCCGTAGTCCCGATGAATGACGGCGTTTACGACGGCCTCTTGGAGTGCAGTGTCTATATAGCTAGGATAATCTCGCCGACCGTCGCCGCTTTTCCGCGATATGATCGGCGTCAAAGGAGAGGCTTGGAAATACGACACGACCTTAGTGATTTGCTCGGGTAAAGGCCCGGTGATTTGTCGGCTATCCACGGTGTTGCCGTCGGGAATGTCGTGGTGGTACACGGCCAGATCGATGTACGCGCCGGAAATGTACTGCTCGGGCTGCTCGGCAAAGAGTAGGATACCCAAGTGCGTCGGCGTGGCCCCCGCCTCCGAGATCGCAGCGAGTTTGTGCGCCGCCAGCGTGGAAGCCCAGTCTTCTGGCGTGGACCAGTCGGGGAAGCGCCGACGGAAGTACAGTTCAAGTCGGGTTTTGTCCAAGTCGTCGAGGCTGCTACCGACCATGGGCCATTCCTCAAGCGTGCCAGCCCAACGACGCTCGGTCAATCGGGTGGATGAGATGAGTTGGGTTTTGTCGATCATGGTCGTCGCTTTTTTGAGTGGGCCACCATCGGCTCGTCAATTAGACAATGCCGCAGGATGAAATAGAACGCAAATTATCCCCCATTACCTTCCCTCCCCAACAACGCCCGATACGCCACCAGCGCCCCCGCCACGTGCACATTCATCGAAGGCCCCTTGCCGTACATGGGGATATAGACCGCGCCATCGCACAGCGCCAAAGTCTGTCGATAGACGCCTTTGGACTCGTTGCCGAGCACCAAACACACTTTGTCCGGGAAATCGTATTCCAAATAGCACACGGCCCCTTGCACCATTTCCAACGCCACCAAGTGATACCCCTCGTCCCGCAGTGCATGGGCCGCTTCGTCCATGCGCCCGATCCGCCGCCAAGCCACCCGCCGCTCATGGCCCCGCGCCGTGCGCTCAATATCCTCGTGCGGCGGCGCAGGCGTCACACCCGTAAAAACCAATTCCCGCGCCCCGCACGCATCGGCAATGCGAAACATCGAGCCGACATTGAGCGGGTCTTCGACGCTCTGCAACAAAAAGGCTAGCTCCACCCTGGGCGGGTAGCTCTTGGCCGCGTCCGCAAAGAGCCGCTTCACTTCAACCTTGCGCAAGGGGCGCATCGGCTTCAACAGGACCGGATTAAAAGCGGACGGCCTTGTACTTCTTCACGTGCTCGGTAATAGCCACCTCCACCGGCAACCGCTCCATGCTCGACGCCCCGTAGAAGCCATCGACGCCCCGCGTGTTTTGCAACACGTACTCGGCGTCCTCCGGCTCTGAAATCGGCCCTCCGTGGCACAGCACAATCACCTCCTCGGACACGCCGCGCGCCGCATCGCATATCGCCTGCACAAACCCCACTGATTCCGCCAAAGTCAGCGCGGTCGTCGCGCCAATCGCGCCCTTGGTAGTAAGCCCAGCGTGCGCCACCACAATGTCTGCCCCGGCCGCCGCCATCTGCTCGCCCTCTTCGGGATTAAACGCATAAGGCGTCGTCAACAACCCCATCTCGTGCGCCGTGCGGATCATCTCCACCTCCTCCCCATACCCCATCCCGGTTTCCTCCAAGTTCTGCCGATACAACCCGTCAATCAGCCCCACAGTCGGAAAATTCTGCACGCCAGAAAACCCAATCGTCTCAACTTCGCGCAAGAAAACATCCATCTGCCGGAACGGATCCGTCCCGCACACACCGGCCAGCACCGGCGTATCCTCCACCACCGTCAACACCTCCCCGGCCATATCCATCACAATCGCATTGGCGTCCCCATACGGCATGGTTCCAGCCAGCGATCCTCGGCCCGCCATGCGAAATCGCCCGGAATTGTAAATCACAATCAAATCAACCCCACCAGCCTCCTCGAATTTCGCGCTGATCCCGGTGCCAGCCCCCGCGCCGATAATGGGAATCCCATCGGCGATGTTTTGCCGCAACCTCGCGAGCACTTCTTCTCTTGTAAAAGCCATGGCCGCCTATCCGTTTAGCGCCTTTTCTATCCGCACCCCCTCCATCTTCCGCAACTCGGCCTCCGGCCCAAACGGCGCGTAGATGGCGATCAACTTCATCGGGCCGTCCCCATTATTGACCGTCGAGTGATACACAGCCGTCGGAATGTGGACCAGTTCCCCCGGGCCAATCTCCTTTTCCAACATGCCCGACTCCAACTCCACCGTCTGAATCCCAGTGCCCTCTATCACATAGAGAATCTCCTCGCTATACGGATGGTTGTGGCGCTCGTGGCCCTTGCCCGGTGCCAGTTCCACCACGCCGCAGCTAAAGTGCTCAGCCGCGGTCACCAGCGGCTCAGAAAGCCAGTTTAACCGACCCCAGTCAAAGACTTGGGTCTCCACGTCGGCGCATTGTACGAACGTCTTTTTCTCGCTCATTACTCTCCTGCTTTCTCGGCAATTAGCTCCAGTAGCAGCGCGGTCGCCGCGGCTGCAAACGCTGGATCGTTGATGTTGTGATCTACTTCGCGGACGAGGATGCCCTCGTCCAGATTGGCTTTGAGGGCGTCGCTAAAGGCGCGGTCGGCTGCGCGGTCGCAAAACAACTCGCCGTCGCCGTCGAGGATCGACACGCCCCCAAGCGGAATGAGCACGGCGACCGGGCCTTTGGCGGCGTTGAGCTTTTCAGCGAATATCCGGCCCATCTGCGCATTCTCCTCGGCATTGGTGCGCATCAAGGTCACCTCTGGGTTCCACTCGTAAAAGAGCCGCGTGCCGTCCTTGTATTGTTGCGGCACCGTATCCATGCCGCCAAAATTGGCCATATCCACGCAGCCGGGGACCACTAGCTGGGGCAAACCCGCCCGGCCCGCCGCGCTCAAGCGCTCTGGCCCCGCGCTGAAGACACCACCACACACCTCGTCGGCCCACTCAGTGGTAGTGATGTCCAACACCGCATCCACTAAGCCCTCGTCGATGAGCGACTCCATGGTGCGGCCGCCAGTGCCCGTGGCGTGAAAGACCAAGACCTCGTACCCGCTCGCCGACAGGGTCTCGCTGCACGCGTTCACGCATTCCGTAGTGTTGCCAAACATCGACGCGACGACGATCGGTTTGTCGTCGCCAACCGGTTCTGGCTCTGCTTCGACCATGCCGCAAATCGCACCAGCGGCTCGCGTAAAAATCACCCGCGAAATCCGATTGACCCCGGCCACATCGACAATAGACGGAATGAGCACCACGTCCTTGCTGCCCACGTACGCTCCTGTGTCACCAGCCGCCACAGTCGAAACGCACACCTTGGGCACACCCACCGGCAGGGCGCGCATGGCCGCGGTCACCACGCTGCTGCCACCGGATCCGCCCATGCCGACGATGCCGTCAAACCGGCCCTCGGCATACCCTTGCTCCACCACCTTGGCCGCGCCCTCACCCATAGCTTTCATGGCGGCACCGCGATCGCCCGCCGCGCGCAGCGACTCCAGCGACGCGCCAGCCGCCGCCGCCACCTCGCTAGCATCCACATCCACGGCAAAGGCTTCGCACTCGCCCATAACGCCCGTGTTTACCGCTAGGACCTCGTGGCCACGGGCCAAAATCTGCTCGCGCAAGAAGGAGTATTCCACGCCTTTCGTATCAAACGCCCCAACCATCATAATCGTAGCCATAACGCTCTCCTCAAGCTGGCGTCGTTAGGTGCTTTTTTGTCATGCTGAGCGCAGCGAAGTATCTCATACCCAAAGCGCCCCCTGCGCAACATCCGCTTGTAATATGGCCGCTTCAACCAAAGCGCCGCAACCGAAGCGCGTTCATCACCACCGACACCGACGAAAAGGCCATCGCCAGACTTGCCAGCATTGGATTAAGCAGCGGCCCGCCGAACAAGTAAAGCGCACCCGCAGCCACCGGAATGCCCGCAGCGTTGTAAAAAAACGCCCAGAACAAATTCTGCTTTACGGTCCGCACAACCGCTCGGCTCAGCTCAATAGCCCGCGCCACATCCGCCAACCGGCTGTGCATGAGCACCACCGGCGCAGACGCGGCCGCCACATCCGTCCCAGTGGCAAAGGCCATGCCCACATCGGCGGTGGCCAGCGCCGGCGCGTCGTTGATCCCGTCGCCGACCATGGCCACGCAACGGCCCTCGGCCTGCAATGCCTGCACGGCCGCGGCCTTGTCTGCGGGCAAGACCTCGGCGCGCACAGTCTCAATCCCCACCTGACGCGCCACCGCCTCAGCAGCCGGACGGCTGTCCCCCGTAAGCATCACCACCTCCAAGCCGCCTTGGCGCAACCGAGCCACGTCGTCCTTGCTTTGCGGGCGGGGGCGGTCGGCCAAAGCCACGCGGCCAACCAATGCGCCCGCCACCGCGACCCACGCCACAGTGGCACCGTCCGCCGAGCCGCTGTCCTCATCTACGCGAACTCCCACCGCCGCCATCATGGCGCGATTGCCCACCACCACGTCCTCGCCTTCCACTGCGGCCTGCGCGCCTTTACCCGGACTCGCCACAACGTCGGTAGCCTCTGGCATAGCAAGGCCCCGCTCTGCAGCTGCGGCCACAATCGCCGCAGCCAGCGGATGTTCCGAGCCGCGCTCCACGGCCGCGGCCAAGCTCAGTACTTCGTCGGCACTGCGGCCGTTTAACGGCTCCACCGCCACAACCTGCGGCCGCCCCTCGGTAATCGTGCCGGTTTTATCCAGCACCACGGCATCTACTTTGTGCGCCGTTTCCAGCACCTCTGGGCTTTTGAACAGGATGCCTAAATGCGCGCCGCGTCCCGTGCCGACCATGATAGCGGCTGGCGTGGCCAAACCCAAGCTACACGGGCAGGCGATGATCAACACGGCCACAAAAACCTGCAACGCAAAACTCAGACCCTCCCCGGCCCACAGCCAACCCACCGCGGCCACCGCACCTAAGACCAGCACGACTGGCACGAAATACCCAGCCACGACATCGGCCAAGCGCGCAATCGGCGCTTTGCCCGCCTGCGCGGCTTCGACTAAGCGCACCATCTGCATCAGCAGCGCATCCCCGCCTACGCGCGTTGCGCGCACCATGAGCGCACCCGCACCGTTGAGGCTGCCGCCGGTCACCCCATCGCCCGGTGCCTTAACTACGGGCAGCGACTCGCCGGTCAACAGCGACTCATCCACCGTAGAATTTCCCTCGATGATTTCGCCATCGGCTGGAATGCGCTCGCCCGGACGCACGCGCAGACAATCGCCTACTTCGATAGCGTCAGCCGCGATTTCCCGCTCCCCATCGTCAGTCACCAACATGGCCTTGTCGGGTTTGAGCCGCAGCAGGGCTCCTATGGCCTCCTCGGCCCGCAACCGCGAACGCGCTTCGAGATAGCGGCCCATCAGCATCAAGGTGAGGATCGTCGCAACCGTCGGAAAATAGGAGTCAAACGCCGCGACCACCCCCACGACGACGGCCCCCAAGCCCCAAGCGCTGTAGAGCCACGCCGCAGCCGTGCCAATGGCAATGAGCGAAAACATGTTGGGACGACCTCGCCACAGAGCCTGCCCGCCCTCGGCGTAGATCTGGCGGCCAATCCACATCACCGGCAGCGCAAACAGCAGATGCAAAACGCCCACCCGCAGCGGATGCTGAGCCAAGGACAGCGCCGGGACAACGGGTGCGGCCATCTGCTCGGCCATCTCCACTGCAAAAAGCGGCAGCCAAAATACAACAGCCCAGCGAAACGCCCCCGCTTGCTCAGCCAGTTCGACCCGTTTGCGTTCTTGTCGCCTAGCCGCGCCTTCGGCTTCAGGCGCTTGCACCCGCGCCCGGAACCCCGCTTCTGCCACGGCCGCTGCAATACTTTCCTCATCTACAGCCGCCGGATCAAAGCGCACGGCCATCTGCTCGGTCGCCAAGTTGACGTCAGCCTTTTCAACGCCGGCCAAGCCGGACACCTGCTGCTCTACCTGCTGCACGCAGCCAGCGCAGTGCATGCCCTCAATGGCAAAATGTTGCTCTCTACTGTTTGCTTTCATTGGAGCCTGTTTGACGTTATGAATGCCCGTAGGGGCAGTTCGCGCTCCGCACCGCCCCTACATTATAACAGCCCTGTTTAATTTTAGCGACAATCAGATGCCAAGGCGCGATCGGCGGGCCTCTTTTGCGTTTGCCTTACCCTTGGATGGAAACCTATATTTGGTAAGCTCCTCCGCAATTCTGCAACACAGAAAGGAATAACAATGCGTACTTACCACCGCACGGCCGCGCCGCGAGAAATTTTGCGCGTCCATACGGGACTTGCGCTCATCACTTGCACTTTTGCTTTGCTGACTTGGGCATTGCCCACATTCGGACACGATACCCCGAACATCCAAAGCGGAAAAGAAAGGCATATTTCTCCAGAGGAAGTGCAACAGATAGTAAACGATCCGCGAAATAGTCTCTCGCATTATACCAGCTCCCATTGGCATTATGACAATGACGACGACTCAATAGGCGGTACGCCTCCATGTATCGCCGACAGCTACGATCCAGAGACGGATGAGTATAGTCGTTGGGATGAAGAAACATGGTCGTGGGATTTATCTGGGTGTGAAGGCGAAGACGAATCTTCGAGTTCGAGTTTATCGTCATCTGACGACGGGGCTGACTCCTCCTCTGACGATGGAGCCTCTTCAGACTCAAACTCTGACGATGGAGCCTCCTCAGACTCGAACGACGGGGCTGGCTCTGACGACGGAACAGACTCAAACTCTGACGACGGAACCTCTTCAACTCCGCCCTCAAACGACGGCGCACCCTCTACCTCTTCGTCTAACGATGGCACACCCTCGAACGACGGCGCACCCTCTACTTCTTCGTCTAACGATGGCGCACCCTCGAACTCGTCGTCTAATGACGGCGCACCCTCTAATGACGGCACACCCTCTACCTCGTCGTCTAATGACGGCGCACCCTCTACCTCGTCGTCTAACGATGGCACACCCTCGAACGACGGCACACCCTCTACCTCAGACTCGAACGACGGAGCACCCTCAAACGACGGAG
>JAJEFJ010000069.1 GCA_022820485.1 Candidatus Latescibacterota bacterium | reverse complement strand
CCGCCATGTCCTCACGCACTCAGAATACGCTCGTCGGACCCAAACAGGCACTTTATAGCCAAGGAGTACCCAATGGCTGAAGTACTCGATTTTACTAAACCTCATGTGTTGAGAGACAAAGGAGAATACGATATCGCTGTTGCCGAAATCGATACCCTCCTCGACACAGATCCTCAGCCTGGATCGGAGGAGTATGAGCGGCTGGAGTTTCTATCTGTTCTGGTGCAGGCTTATGAAGACACTCATTTCCCGGCTTATGAGAAGCCCACGCCCCAAGAAGTGGTTGATTTTATGCTGGAGCAGAAGGGCCTTTCGCGAGCCGATCTGGCGAAGTGGTTGGGCGGTAGAAGCCGAACATCGGAATTTTTTAATGGAATTCGCCCGCTCTCTATTCGGCAGATTGGCGCATTGAGAACGCATTTAGGCATTCCAGCGGATTTACTAATGGGCTTTTCCCCATAGATCGGCCCCGCGTCGGTCCTCAAGAGGAAGTCAGAACATCACCGGAATGACATTGCCCACTGTGCCGGTAAACGCGTCGATGACCAGCCACAGACCTCCGGTGGCGAATTGACCGGCGATAAGGCCGAGAAAAAAGGGGCGGATTTTGTGGTACAGACCGACGCCGCCGTAGCGCAGGATGACGAGTTTGATCAGCCAGGCCAAAAAGATGGAGAACCAGATGTAGCGCATGGTCCACCCGGCGCTGACGGCAAAGCCCAGCGGGTGGAAGGGCCACCACATCAGGCGCTGGCGGGCAATCATGAGGAGGGCCATGACGAGGCCGCCGCTCAAGGTCCAGAGCCAGCCATCAATGCTGACGCCGGAGGGCTCGCTCAATTTGCGCAGGGCGAATCTGGAGGGATAGCTCGGGAAGCTCTGGCCGAAGAACTGGTTGTGGAGATTGACGCCGCCGTAGTCATAGGCGAGGTGAAGGGTGTAGTAGATGGAGACGGCCAAGGTAATGAACATGGCCCCGACAATGCCCCACAGGAGCCGACGCCGGTTGCCCGCGGTCTCGCTGGTCAGGCGCAGGCTGTTGGACAGGGGCGCCATCATAAAGACCAGCAATTCGCCGACCCAGATGAGGGAGTAGGCCGAGGCCACCATGCCCTTGGCCCCCAGGGCCGGGACGCCCACCCCGGAAACCACGAAGCCCAGGGGCACCATGGCCGGGCTCAAGGTGGGGATGCCGGCCTCGACGATGGCGCGCGTCAGGCCGATGAAGATGACGAGAGCCGCAAAGACGAACAGCGGCGCGATCCAAGCGGGAATGCCGCTTTGCCACAGCCAGAGGGTCATGCCCGCAGTGCCGACGAGCAGTCCCAGCAGGGCGCTGCGGTAGGACATGATCTCATCGGCATCGTCAACCGAGGCCTTCTTGGACAGGGCTTGACGCCACACCTCGGTTAGGTGGTGCCGTCCCACCCACAGGCCCGCTCCCACCATTACGATCAGGGCACCCATCATCTGGTGGCCGGTCACTGGAGTGCTCCAGGGGCCGAGGGTGGCCTGTAAGGTATTGATGCCCAACAGGCCGAGGATGTGTTGTTGCAGCGTGTAGATTAGGAGGAAGAACCACAAGCTGAGCGAGAGGGTGGAATTGATGAGGAAGGAGAAGCCCAGCATGAGGAAATTGAGGTTGACCGGCAGATTGGCACCGAAGAAGGACACACTGGTCTTCAGACTGATCTGGGCCACGGAGGGGAAATAGTGGTGCAGGGCATTGAGGCTGCCGACCAAGAAGGGGATGGCAAAGCCGATCCACATGAGCCTGTTTTTAAAAAAGGGCTTGAGCAGGGAGGGCCGGCCCTCGTCCTCGATCATGGCTAGGGCCACTTGGGCGAGGGGATAGGCCAAGCGCTCGTGTTCGACCCACTGGCGGCGCAGGATCACGGCAATGGAGATGAGGGTGAGGTACAGGGCGGCGTAGAACAGCAGCCAGTAGCCCAAGGGGGGCAACCAACTAGCCCAGGGGATAGTCGTGGTGCCGATACTGCCTTCGTAGAAACCGCGCACGGCCTCGGGGTCGCCCATTAGCATCCATTCGGTGAGATGGGGATGGATGACTTCGGCCCATTTGTTCTCGGCCGCGGCGTAGTAGTAGGTCCCGGTGATCATGGGCAAGAGCATGCCGGTCACGCCCCGGGAGGGGATGGCCGCGGCGACCATCATCATAATGGCGATGGTGACCAGTTCGCCCCATTGCAGACCCCATTGCCGCTTGGGCAGTGCCAGTACCACGTGGACGGTGATCAGCAGAAAAAAAAGCAGGCAGTACGCCGCCGGGGTCGAAGAGGAAAAGCCCATGGGCGTGCCTTTGACCAGCATGGTGGTATGGGGTACGCCGAGGGCGATGGCAATGCACAGCAAGGCACCGAGAAACAGGCCGCGGAACGTGATGTGGGCGTCGGGACGTTCCCTAGCTCGGGGCGCGGTGCGTTCGGCGAGACGGGCCCGCAGACTGGCGGGGATTTTTCTTTTCAAGCCGGATGCCTAGATTGCAGTCGCTCGGTGGGCTGAGTACGGGATTTTGTGGAGGCCAAGCCCTGTGCTATCTTGGTCCCAACCTATGTTTTCCAGCCGAAGTTTGTCAATGTCTTGTCGGGCCTGACGAACCAAGGCGCACTTGCCAAGGCGCGCCGGCCAACACGGAAAGTCGTGGAAAATTCATGGAAAAACGCCCACCTACCAACTATGGAGGTGAATTATGCGCTGCATGCTCTTTGCAATTTTGTTGTTGGTCGCTCCACACGGAGTCTCTGACTTAACGTGGGATTTCGCCGAGGGCTGGGCGGCACCGGAGAGTTCCGCAACGGCTACCATGGTGAGCAGTGAAAGCATGGTGTCGAGTGTTAGTCTGGACGCAGACAGTACTCAGAGCCAGCTATCGGTTGTGATCATCACCGGCGAAGTCCAGGATCCGCGCTCGCGGGAAATCACATTTAGGTACGAATCGCCGGCGGCGCTGGAAAGCGCCGAGCAGCGCGTTGTGCTCGACAGCTTGGATCGCTTCGCCTTCGAGCTGCCCGTCGTCCGAGGGACCTCCGTCAGTGGGTATTTCGAAGGCGGGCAGCCGAGATGGGAATGGGTGCAGTGGTTAGGATCGTTCCTTTTCGATCGCAGATCCCTATCCCTCTTTGTCGAACCCGGCGATAGTCTGCACGTGGCCGTGGAGGAGGGCTTTTTCGGTCCTTCCTATTCGTTCAGCGGCTCCAACGCGGACAACAGCCGCTTCACTTCCGAGTGGATTCCGCAATTCTACTCCTTACGCCTCGACCGCGACGCATACAAGGGGCTGGAGGTCGAGGATTTCAAGCGCCTAATGGAGCAGTGGCGACGGGATCAGTTCGAGTTCTTGGCCACGGGGCGCGAGCAATACGCGCTGTCTTCAGGGTGCATCGACTATGTGACGAGCTACGTCAACTACGAGTGGGCCATGCGGATGGTTGATTACCCGTCGCGTTACCAGTTTGCCAACGGACGCGAGAACAGAGACATCGCCCCGGAGTACTACGACTTCTTGCAGGAATTTCCCCTAGTGGACGAAAAGGCTATAGGCATAGCCCATTATCGCTGGTTTCTGGAACGCACCTTGGACCATGACGATGACGATGACCATGCCCCCAAGCTGTCTAAGACGTATGATCTAGCGGGTTTGGAGTTGTCGGAGGAGACGCAAGCGCAACTCGACTCTCTGTACGAAAAGGAGGGCCGACAGCCCGTGCTGTCGAAAATGGTCGATTTGTCGGCGGTTGGTGTTGCGGCGAGTGCTCAAGCGCAACTCGACTCTCTGTACGAAAAGGAGGGCCGATGGCTCAAGCTGTCCGAACGGTACGATTTGTCGGCGTTTGGCGTTGCGGAAAGCGCCCACGCGCAACTCGACTCCCTGTACGAAAAGTCCGCTAGGTCCCTCAACTTCTACTGGTTCAGTGAGGAAGAAAAGCCCAAGGCGGATACGACGGGTGGGGAGTTGGTGCTCCACATACCTTCTGGAGTACGGTTGGATTCCCTAGCCAAAGAGCCACCCAAGCTGTCGGCGAGGATGGATCTATCGAGCTTGAAGCTGTCGGAGGCCGCCTTGGCTCAGCTCGACTCGATGTACGAACATCGTCAACCGCCCAAGCTGTCGGCGAAGATTGATCTATCGGGCTTGGGTCTGTCGGCAGCCGCCTTGGCTCAACTCGATTCGATCTATGCCGGAAAAGGACATTGGTTTGGGTCTAGATACAATCTGGCCAAAGAAAAACTCGAAGGGAGAGTGCTCTACTGGTTTTTAGCCGGAGAGTTGATCAATACGCTCAAGCGCGGTGGCAGTGAAGCCTTTGCATGGGCCCAGCGCAAGTGGGAAGAGTTCCAACAGATCAACCCGCACCCGGAATACAATGAGGCCGTGCTAGTGGCTCTGGCTGCCGCTCTGAAGCTACAACCCGGACAACCCGCCCCCGACTTCACCCTCGACGACCTCGACGGTCAGCCCGTATCGCTGAGCCAGTTCAAGGGGCAGGTGGTTCTGCTCGACTTCTGGGCGAGTTGGTGCGGGCCGTGTATCAACGACCTGCCCTATCTCCGAGAAGTCAAGAAAAAGACGGCCGACTGGTCGGTCGTCTTCCTCAACATATCTCTGGACGCGGACGACGCTGCTTGGCGAGAGGCGATTGATGAACACGAGATCAAAGGCGTCCACGTGCGGGCGGACGGCTGGAGCGCGGAGGTAGCCAAAACCTACCAAGTGATGGGCATACCTTCGTATTACTTGGTGGACTCGCAAGGGCTGATCGTAGAGGATCCTGGTTTAAGAGGGAATACAGACGCGACTGTAGCGGCGATCGAGGAGAGCTTGTGAGAAGCCGTAGTGAGATGCGCGACATTCTCTTGGCAATTTGTTGTTGGCGGCCCCGCGCGGGCGTTTCCCTGTGAGATAATATGATTGATTATCCGCTCCAGAACGGTCTCGTCCAGGTAGGTGCTCCGGTCGAAGTGGGTCAGGACACCGGTCATTTCTGGTTTCCGTCTCTGCACCAAGTCGGCGACGACGCGCTAGTCTGTGCCTGCATTCGCTCTGCCGACGTCGCCCAAGGGAAGTGGCCAGCCGATCTTTTCGTGAGCCATGACGCCGGTGGTAGCTGGCACCTAGATCAGCGCATTGACTCGTATGGCCACACCTCCGTTCGCGATGCGTCGAGCACGTTGATGATGCCCTACGAGCAATGGCCGCAAGCGCCGGGAGACCGGCAAAACTGCGCTGCTCCGGGCAACGTCCTGACAATGGTGGATGGTGCGCTCGCGGTCGAACCTCGGGACGTGCGAGTCTGCGGTTTTCCGCGCCCGCTCGCCGATTACCACGAGGACGAGTTGCGGCTCCAGCACAATGGCAACATTCTGCGCCTTGAGGATGGGAGCCTGTTGACGACGATGTACGGAAAGTTCGATGGGGAAGAAGGCTATAACACGTTCGCCGTAGTCAGCGACGACGGGGGCTTTACGTGGACGTACCGCAGCACTGTCGCCGGCCCGGATGCCGCGCCCGGCGCACCCGAAGGCCCCAACGAATCGAATACCCTGCGGTTGGACAATGGCGATCTGCTCTGCGTCTATCGCGTCGGTAGTAGGTGGGACTTCCACAAGAGCATTAGCGCGGATGAAGGCCGGACGTGGTCGCCGTCGGTGCGCATGGAAGGGATGGCCTCGGTGCAACCAAGGCTCGCTCGGTTGGGCAACGGCGCGATAGTGCTGACCGGTGGCCGCCCGGGTCTTTTCCTCTGGCTTTGCGCCGATGGACAGGGCGAAAAATGGGAGCGGGTGAATTTGGGGGAGCATCACAACCGACTGGTTGAGTCGGATGTGAGCTTTTCGGACGCCTTCTGCAACGCGCAGGCTGGAGAGGACCCCGCCATGAGCACGTCGTACACCGCGCTGATGCCTTGGGGAGCCGACGGGTTGATTGTGACTTACGACCGCTTGGCTAACGGCTGGGCTGGTGCCCCAGGGCCGAACGGGGATGTTGATCGGGTATTTAGCTTATCAGTAGCGATTTCCATCTGAAGTGAGCGCCGTGGAAGCTAATATGCAGGTCAATGCACGAGTGCTGGTTCTTGACCCCCATCTCTTTTGTTCCCAATTTGGTAACAAAAGCTTCGCCGCCTGCCAATGCATGTAATTACTCGGAAAAGGCTCCAAGAATTCTGGCGGGATCATCCAGAGTCGGAGAAACCTCTCAGGGCTTGGTTCGCCATCATGCGATTAAGGCGCTATTCTACTCCGCACGAAATGCGCCAAGACTTTCCTGCTGCCAGCTTCTTGGGACAATGGCGCACGGTTTTCAATATCGGCGGCAACAAATATCGGCTAATCGTGGATATGCGCTATGATTTGGGAAGAGTGTATATCCGCCATGTCCTCACGCACTCAGAATACGCTCGTCGGACCC
>JAJEFJ010000102.1 GCA_022820485.1 Candidatus Latescibacterota bacterium | reverse complement strand
CCTATTTGTTAAAGGCATTCGACAGAAAAAATACTACCAATTCCCCAAGTTAATGCAATACAACTTAGCTCTTAAATGATTTAGGACTGCTATATATCTTACCGATACATAGGGTAACTCTGCCAGTTCAATACGCACATCAGCCGTAGAAATGTGCTGCCCGTTTGATGTGAGGATTTGCGTTTCACGAACTGGCGGGAAGAAAAAATCGCGATTCATTTCAATCTCGGGCGGTGTAACCAGCACATGGTACAGGCGATCTTGTGGGCGACCAAAAAATTGGATAGCAGCACCGAGCAAGTATCCCATTGACTTGCGGCCGCCTGCAATAGAACAATGCAAAGCGACGTTAGGATCTCTTGTCCACTCTTCGATTCTGTTAAAAATTAGATCCCGGGCCAAACGATTATCATCAGAGGTGCGGATATCGTCTAAAAAGTTGCCCTCGGCATCTTCAAATACAAGGATATGATCGGCATCGAACACGACCGTACTGGGGTCGATATCGTAGTCCTCCAACATCTTTGCAAATCGGCCTTCGCCCCAAAGGCGTTGCTGACAGGTTTCTTTGCCCATGGTTGTCGTCATCACAAACACTTCGTCGATGGGCACATGGCGCTGGATACGCAATGCCCAGAAAGTCTCGGTCATAACTTGCGGTGTGCTGCCGATCACAGCGATTAGTTTGTGCTGCATGTCTTCATCCTTCTCCGTTACAAAATCTCATAGCGTCCCAGCCCAAACCCCGTCCCCTTGCCCACGTGTAAATCCGCGCCCAGCCGCAACAGCGGCAGAAAGGGTTGCCACTCGCCAGCAAACTCCACTTCGCCGACCAAGCCGCCCAACTTCATTCTCCTATCTTGCCGCTGCGAATACCGCTCCCAATCGTGCCAGCGCAGGGTCGTCGTCGCCACTGATACTCCCGCTGCCCGTTCAATCCACTGCCGGTAGTCCAAGTCCAGTTCGGTCCCGCAGTGAAAGCGGGCTAGATCCGAAGTGCGTCGCAACAAGGATCGCACCAATAGGGAAAAGTCGAGTTGGCGAGTATAGCGCCCCTCGTTTTTGAGCCGCAGCGGCGTGTGCAGCCGCAGCCGTAGCTGTGTTCCAACGGCCTCGGTGTCAGGCACGGCAACGCCGACCGGATAGTCCGACTCCAGTTGCCCAGTACCCGTTTGATAGATGCACCTGTCGTTGCTAGGCTCAGGACCGAGGGCGATAACTCGCTGCAAAGCGGCTTTGCCGCGTCCGGCTCCTAAACCTCGTTGCCCCATTTCCTCAAAGGCGTAGATAAAGTAGGGCAGATAGTCGAGGGCACGCCCCACCAACACCAGCCCTACCCGCAGTTCGGCTCCCGGCTCGTAGAGTTCCCGTATCTCCTCGGGCGGTTCAAGCACAAAAGGATGGGGCGCAAAGGCATATCCGCGGCCGTCCCCCTCGCCGCTGAACGGGGTCTCAAAGATGTAGTAATACACGCACCGGTCGCAGATCAGACAGGTAGCACAGTCCAGATCCCGCTTGACGCAAACCAGCCGTTTGAAGGTATGGCCAAAGGCTCCCCTAAAGGTGGACCCTTTGTAGGGAGGCAACCGCAATTGGCTGACGGCGGTCATTTCTAAGCGGAAGCGGGCATAGCGGATTTTGCGTAGTTCGTCTAGCATATCTACCTCGCCTGTCAGGCGCATTCCACGTCAAACGCCACCAAGTTCGGTGGCGATGTGGTCCACGTCGAAGGCCGATAGCAGGTCGGCGCTGCCCAGCATATTATCTAGCTCTAGGGAGCTCACCCGGCGCTTGAACAGGGTTTCGATTAGGAACGCCGGCGTGCCGGTCTCAAACCAGTAGGCGTCGAAGTGGCGGCGGCGGAACAGCAGCAGTATGTCGAAGGGGTTGTACACCTTCTCGTCGCCCAGCCAACTGTAGCCGTTGTACCAGGTGCGAATCTGGTCCCGGTCGAGGCCGGGCAGTTCCGGGGCAAACACTGCGTCCAAATCGGCGTCGATGTAGCCGCAGATGGCCGAATAGCGGGGATCTAGGGTAATGTCGATGAGGTTGTTGAGGCCGGAGAAGGGGCCGGCCATGGAGAACTTGCTCACCCCGGCGAGGAAGGTGAAGCAGATGTGGGCGTCGCTGTCCTTGATGGTCGAGTACAGGCCGCTCAGGAAGTCGCGGTTGGCGCGGGCGATCTCCGGGGTATCTAGGGCGTCGAGGACCGGCTTGTCGTACTCGTCGATCAGCACGGCCACGCGCTGGCCGCTCTGCCGATGCAGAGCCTGTACCAAGTGGCGGAAGCGGGTGGAAGCCTCCCCGTACGGTGAGGCCACGCCCGCTTCCGCCTCGATAGTGTCCAACTGCGCCGTCACATCGTCGCGCAGGGCGTCCGGCTCGTGAAAGTCCGCGCCGCTGAAATCGAGTCGCACCACCGGATGGCACACAGACCAGTCCCAGTGGTCGTGAATGTGCAGCCCCGCGAACAGCGGTTCATTGCCCTCGAACAACTCCTTGAGCGTGTCGAGAAATAGGCTTTTGCCGAAGCGCCGTGGGCGCGACAGGAAGTAGTGCGTACCCTCGTCGAGCAGCCGGCGGATGTAGGCGGTCTCATCGACGTAGTAGTAGTCCTCTTGCCGAATTTTGCGGAAGGTCTGAATGCCGATGGGCAGTCTGCGTTTGTTCATGGACGCATCCTCCGTTGGAATTACCCACTTAGCATCTGCGCTGCTTCGTCGAGCTGGGCTTGGGTGTAGGGCGATGCAAAGGCGCTGTCGGTCGGCTGGCCGTCTTCCATGAGCACGGCGGACGGCGGCGGCAGCTCCCAGTCGCCCAATTCCTCCCGCTGCACCATGGCACCGCCGCGCTCCAACGCCGAATAGAAGGGCAGGAGAAACATCACCAGCTTCTCCAAGAGCTGCTCGCCCGTCTCCGGCGACTGGCCGGTCTCGAACATTTCCTGAATGCCGAGTTGGAGTGCGTTCCAAGCGTTGTACATGAAATAGCCGGCCCGACTCGGAATCCGCCTCTCGGCATCGCCTCGGTGGTCGCCGAAGATCCGCATGTAGGCGTTGCCGTCGGCCCCCGAACTCATGTGCAGCGCTCCGTAGTACGGGCGCGTCGGACTCTCGTGTTCGTAGGCGATCATCCCGCCGGGGACCCGCCAATTGGGGGTGTGGTACGCGGCGGCGCGCAGCCGTCCCCGTCCCTTGGCGATCTCGTCGCGCAAAATCGAGTGGATGTACCAGACGCCGTGCAGGCCGTGCGAGTAGTAGTCGCTCATGGAGTTGTGCGCCACATAGCCCTTGATGTCGGGCAGGTCTGCGGCCTTGGCGCGCAAATCGCCCGCACTCTCGGAAAACTCCCAAGTCGAGGCGGTCAACAGCGCCGTGCCGTGTCGGGCAGCCGTTTCTACCATCTCCCGTCCCTTGGCCATAGAAGTGGCAAAGGGCCGATTGACAAAGGTTGGAATGCCCGCTTCGAGAAAGGGCCGCGCCAACAGGGGGTAGAGCGAAATCGCGTTGATGTCGTCGATGTACACCCCGTCGATGTGGCCGATCATGTCCCGGGGATCGGCGACCATGCGGACCTCGGGGTACTTTTCCGCAAAGCGCTGGCCCATCTCCGCGTCGAGGCACCAAGCGCAGGTCATTATCATGCCCGTCGTGCGAAGGGCACCGGGCGGGGGATTCATCTTTTCACCCCAGATATTGAGGGTGTGGCCGCCGGGGCCGGTGATCATTCCCACGCGGACTAGGTCGCTGGGCGCGGTGCGCTGAAAGCGTTGTTGGGCCATGATTCCTCAGAGGAGATAAAGGTTTGCGTGCGGCGAGCCTGAATGGTACTATATCCGCACTCCTTGTCAAAATCCAAAGGATGCGGCCGTGAAAATTACCGCAACCAAAACCTACAAATTCAGCGTCCCCACGGGCCAAGACACCGCCGCGCTGATTGCCAGTTCTTCCAAGACGTGGCTGTTCTTCAAGATCGAGACGGATGTAGGTCTCAGCGGCTGGGGCGAAGGCAGCGGCGAGTGGCTGGTACCTTCCGTGGAGGCCACGCTTGCCGCGTGGGAAGAGCTGCTCTTGGACCGCGATCCGATCCACTACCGCGCGCTAACCGAGGATATTCAAAACCGCTTGCCGTGGAAGGGCGGCCCGGTCTTCGGCACGGCCATCGCCGCTATTGACGCCGCCCTGCACGACTTGGTGGGCAAAGCTTGGGGCGTACCGGTGCATACCTTGCTGGGCGGCCGGCGGCGCGACAAAATTCGCGTCTATAGCAACGGCGGCAGCTTTGCTTCGCCGGAGGAAGCTGCCGCGGGCGCGCGTCGGATTCAAGACCGAGGTTTTGCCGGCGTCAAAGGCAATCCCTTGGAGGGCCGCACGTGGCCGATGGATGGAGAAGCCATCGACCACTCGGTCGCTTGTGTCGAAGCGATGCGGCGGGAAGTGGGTGCTGGGTTCGACATCCTGCTCGACGCCCACGGCAGTCCCACCCCTGAAATGAGCGTTGAATTCGCGCGGCGCACCGCGGCCTGCCGCCCGCTGCTGCTCGAAGAACCGGTCAAAACCGGCTCGGTGGAGGCCCTCTTGGAAGTGACGCGCAAAAGCCCTGTCCCCATCGCCACCGGCGAGAAGCTCTTTGCGTTAGGACAATTTCGCCCCCTAATTGCTGAGCGCGCCTGCGCCTACTTGCAGCCGGATCTCACCCACTGCTTCGGCATTGCGCATTTGCTCGAAATCGCCCGTGCGGCCGAAGCCGAACAGATGCTGATGGCTCCGCACAACGCCGGTGGCCCCCTCTGCACGGCGGCGACCTTGCAGGCCGATGCGCTTATGGGCAATTTCCTCATCCAGGAGACCAACCACTTCTGGCTTTCGATCTACGACCGCTATGTCGAGCACGATTGGCGCGTTGAGGATGGCCATATCGCCCTCTCCGACGCGCCCGGTCTCGGCGTTGAGGTCAAGGAAGCCGATCTGGCCGCACTGCCCTACGAGCCGATGGCCTATCGCCAGTACCGGCACGCCGATGGCTCGTGGAAGGGATGGTAGCTTGCGCGGTATGTCTCTCCCTCAACTGAAGGAGATCGGGTAATGGCCGAAATGCTTTACTTTGCCTACGGGTCCAATTTGCTCTGGAGTCAGATGCAGGCTCGCTGCCCAGGTGCTCGCGTTCACTCTGTGGTGCGCCTGGAAGGCTATGAGCTGTGCTTTCCGATGATCTCCTTTACGCGCAGCGGCATGGGTGTGGCCAGCATCCGGCCCAACGAAGACGCGTACGTCGAAGGCGTCATCTATGCAGTGACCGAGGACGACTTCAGACGCCTCGACCACTACGAAAGCGAGGGCACCAAGTACCGGCGGGACATGATAACCATACCTGAGCTCGGCGAAGTTTGGACGTATCTCCCCCGCCTCGACGCCGGACATCACTACCCGCCTTCGGAGGAATACCTCAACGCCGTCATTCAGGGGGCGACTGAGCACGGACTTTCCGACGAGTATATTGCTATCTTACACGCTTTTTGGGACAAAGAAGAGGAGTGAGTTAATGGCCCAGCAAACCATGATTAACCTCGAACCTTTCGTCGATTCCACCCCCCTGCTCGGCGCGCCCGGGGATTTGCGCGAGTGCGCTGCTGAGCAGGGCTATTTGTTCTTTCGCTCGCTGTTGGATTCAGAATCGGTGCTGGACCTGCGCCGCCAGATCCTCGAAGTTTGTCAGCAGCACGGCTGGCTCGACGACGACGCGCCCTTGATGGAGGGAATCGCGCGCGATGGGGAGCTTTTCATTGAAGGGAACGCGCCCGAGTGGATCGCCTTTTACACGGATGTCCAGCGGTTGCGCGCCTTCAACGCCTTGGCGCTGCATCCGGCGATTATGGCGATGTTCGCCACGCTCTTCGGCGAGGAGGCTCTGCCCCACAGCCGCAATATCTGCCGGGTAATTTTTCCCAACGCCCTGACGCACACCACGCCGCCGCACCAAGACAATTTCTACATCGGCGGCACGGACGAGACGTGGACCGCGTGGATTCCGGCTGGCGACTGTCCGGCCACGCTGGGCAGCTTAGCGGTGGCACCGGGTAGCCACAAGCTAGGCAAGCTAGACGTTACAAGGGCGACCGGCGCGGGCGGCCACGCCGTCGAGTTGCCCGAAGATACGCTGTGGGCGGGCGGCGATTTTGTCGTCGGCGATGTGCTTATATGCCACAGTCTCACCGCGCATCAGGGCCAAGACAACCAAAGCGGCGACCGCCTGCGCATCTCGCTCGACTATCGCTATCAGCCCATGAGCCACCCGGTGCGCGAAGACTCGCTGGAGCCGCACATGCACTTTACGGATTGGGAGAACATTTACGCCGAGTGGGACGCGGACGACCCGCTCAAGTACTACTGGCGTGCGTGGGATTTACAGATCAACCCCCGCATTCGGTAGGTATGGCTACACCGCTGCTTTTGCTTGGTTGTCGATGCCGACTGCGTCTGCCACCCGGGCGAACCCATCGCGCTCCAACAGATGTGCCAACCCCTCGTTGATTTGCCGCACGATACCCGGCCCTCCGAAAACTAACGCTGAATATAGCTGTACCAGCGAGGCCCCGAGGCGAATTTTGCGGTATGCGTCGCGGGCCGATGAGATTCCCCCCACGCCGATAATCGCGTGCCGCTGGCGGTCGATGCGCCCGTACCAGAAGCGCACGGTTTCGTCGATTAGGGCTTGAACGGGCCGGCCGCACAAGGTTCCGGGCAGCGGATCCACAAGATGGGCTGGCGATTTGAGTGGGTAGTTCGTTCCCGGCGGCAGGTTGAAGATGAAGCCCTTGACGAAGGCAAACGGATCGACCGCTTCCAGCATCCAGTCCAGCCGCGCTGGGTCGGTGTGCGCCGTGAGCTTGAGAAAGATCGGGGGCAGGTCGTCGATGGCAGCGCATTCCCGCAGCAAGTCGCGCAAGTGCTCCTCGCTGGTAAAGGGACTGACGCCGCCGGTCGTGTTCGGACAATTGAGGTTGAACGCGATGTAGTCGGCCCGCCCGACAAAGGGCGCTAGGGCCGCGGCTAGCTCTGCTACGACTGCATCTGGCTCGATGGCCTGTCCGGTATTGGTTTCGACTAGGTTGATTCCCAAGGGCACGGCGATTGGTCGCTGAGACACGCGATCGGCAACGACTGCGGCCCCGTCATTGGGCACCCCATAGTTGACCACAATGGCCTCGTCCAACGGCAGGCGGAACAAGCGCGGCCGCGGATTCCCAGCCGAAGGATGGGCCGATACCGACCCCACCTCGACGAATCCAAAGCCCATGGCCGCCAGCGCTTGGATCACCCGGCCATTTTTGTCGAACCCCGCGGCCATGCCCAGCGGATTGGCAAAGTGCAAGCCGCCCACTTGGGTAGAAAGCCGCGCATCTGCATAGGCAAAGAGACTGGAAAGCAGATGGCGGCCAAGTGCGGAAGAACCGACTCGCTCGGCAAGCGCGAGGGTTTGCTCGTGGATGCGCTCTGGATCGCAGCGGAACAGGAGGGGGCGGACGAAGCGTTGGTATGCGTTCATTGCTATAATCAGGATACGCATTTGTAGGGGTGGGTTGCAAACGCCGTCGGCGTCAACGAATTCGTTTCCTAGTGCATCCGTAGGCTAGGGCAACCACAAGGGTTGCCCCTACATGCGCTTCGACAAGCTCAGCGCACACTGAACCTAGCGCACACTGAACCTAGCGTACACTGAGCTTGTCGAAGTGTGCCATGCTTGCAAACGCCCGTTCACGTCAACGCACACTCAATCTCTCTAATAGGAGTTTACCCCATGCCGCTCGAATTGATTGCCGACCGTCCCGGCCACGCAGTCCTCAGCTCGTACCAAGAACCGCCCTTAGCCCCGGATGAAATTTGCGTCCAAAGTCTCTTCAGCTCGGTCAAGCACGGCACGGAACTGCGCGGTTTCCGCGCCGACACGCCCGACGCCTCCGACCGCTGGGACGGCGAACTGCGCCTGCACCGCCGCGGCGAATCCGCAGCCGGTGGCTTCCCTCGCCGCCTCGGCAATATGTGCTTGGGTGCGGTCGTCCAAGTGGGTGCCGAGGTGACAACGCTGCGCGAAGGCAACCGGGTCTTCGCGCATTTGCCCATCCGCGAGACGCACACTGTAGCGGCAGCGCGCGTGCAAAAGGCTCCCGACAGAATCTCGCCGCAAGCCATTATGTATTGGGATCCAGCCGACTTTGCCGTGGGTGCGGTGCGCGATGGCGCAGTGCGCTTGGGGGATCGCGTTGCCGTCTTTGGACTCGGTGCCATTGGGCTGATGGTCGCGCAGGCTGCGCGGCTGTGCGGTGCGCGGTGGGTGGCGGTGGTCGATCCCATTGAGCGACGGCGCGCAGCGGCCTTGCGACACGCCGCCGACTTGGCGCTGGATCCGGTGGCCGTGGACGCTGGCTTGGAGATCAAGCGGCACACCGATAAAATCGGCGCGGACATCGCCTTTGAAACGAGTGGTTCCTATCGCGCCTTTGAAGACGCCATGCGCGCCACTTGCTACGCCGGCACCTTGGTCTCGACCGCGTATTACCACGGAGAGCAGGGCTTGCACTTGGCCGGTGAGTGGCATCGCAATCGCATTCAAGTCATCTCCAGCCGCGCCAACAGCGAGCCGTTGCCGCAGGCGAGTTGGAATTTTGCCCGCATCCGCGCGGAGTCGCTGGCCTTGTTGGTCGAAGGGCGTTTGCAAGCCGACGATCTGATTGACCCGATCGTGCCTTTTGCGGAAGCCGCTGACGCCTACATGGAGATCAATCAGCATCCCGAGCGTTCGATCAAACTCGGCATTGACCACGGGCTGGCGTAGCTAGCCGATGTTAATCAGTCGATTGCCCGTCATGCCGGTGCAGAGGTCGATGAGGATCCACAGTCCGGCTGAGCCAAACGCGCCCAGCACCAGCCCCAAAAAGAACGGGCGCAAGCGCGTGTAGAGCCGGGGACCGCCGTATTTGAGAATGAGCGCCTTGAGCAGCCAAGCGAAAAAAACCGACGGCCAGATTAGCTGCACGGGGTGCGGCAGCCCGATGGCCAAGCCGATGGGGTGGATGGGAAAGCCGACGAAGCGATTCTTGACAAAGGTCAACAGGCCCATCAGGAACGCGCCGAGGCCGGCAAAGGACAAATGCCAAACGTGAATGGGCTGCATGTTGTTGAGGTTGTTGGTGATCCAGTTGCCGGTATAGGTCGTCATATAGCCGAATTGCCAACTGCTCAAGTTGATGCCCCCATAGGTGTACGCGAGGTGGATGACCGCAGTGATTGAGCCGGCGAGGGTGACGACAATGGCCGCGGCAATGGCCCAGAACACGCGCCGATATTCCAAGCGCGTCACTTCCGCTAGCTTGAGGCCCGTAGCGGCCGAGGCCATGACGAAGGTGCGGATGTCGGCAGACCAGGGGAAGTTGAGCGCCAGCGCCGTCAGGCCCGGGGCACCCACCGACGACGACCCGAGCGTGTTGACGGTAAATACGGCCGGAGCCACCGGAGCGCGGCAATAGGCCAGCCCGGCCTGCGAGATGATGCGCGCCAAGCCGACGAAGATCACGAGGGCCGATAGCTGAAAGACAAAGGCGGTCGGCAGGTTCATGTTGGTGGCGTAGAGCGCGAACAGGCCGAGAGAAAAACTCGCGATAAAGCCAAATACCGCGACGCGGTACGGGAGCAATTCCCCGCTGTCGTCGATGGCGTCGTCGCCGCGCAGGGCCTTGCGCCAGACTTGGCGCAAGTGCTGCCGTCCGCTCCACAAGCTGGACAGCACGAGAAAGAACAGCGCACCGAGGGCGATGTGGGCGAGGCTGGGCGGGGAGGGCGAGGAGTAGGGTTGCTCCGGGCCGATGTTCCACCCGGTCATGCGGCACAAGCCGATGGCCAACATGTTGAGCAGGGCAAAGACCCAGATGCCCATGGAGATGTCGAGGTTGAGCAAGTAGGAGAGGCCGACGACCTCGAAGTGCGGGCGAAAGTTGACCCAGATGGAGTTGCGCAAAAAGGGCACCCAGAGGTTGAGGTCAATCGAGGGGACGAAGTTGAAATAGCGGTGCAGGGCGTTGATGGAGCTGATGAGCGCGGGAATGGCAAAGCCGATCCAAGTCAGATAATTGCGGTAAAAAGGCGCGATGGCTTGGTCCTTGGCGCGGGCGCTCATTTCTATGGGCAAGGTGGCCAGCGGGAAGTTGAGCCGCTCGCGCTCGACCCACTGCTTGCGCAGCACGACGAGCACGCACAGCGTGATAAAGTACATATTGACGGCAAACAGGCTCCACGCCATCAGCGGCGTCGCCCAAGCCCCCCAAGGGATGCGTTCGCCTTGGGCCATGCCTTCGAACAGCTTTTGGATGGCCGCGCTGTCTTCCGGCACGAAAAACCGCGATATGTAGGGCTGGATGGTATTGGCCCAGTCGTTTTCCGGGGTGGCGTAGTAAAAGAACCCGCCGAGAAGCGGGATTAGGTTCATGGTCAGGCCCCAAGAGGGAATGGCGGCCCCCACGATCATCATGATGTACACGGTGGCCAGCTCGCCGGTGTGCAGGCTGGTGCCGGTGAGCAATTTGGCGAGTGGGTTGATGAGTAAGGTGAAAATAAAAAACAAGAACAGGGCCGCGCCGGTCGAGTAGTCGGCGGCCATGGGCGAGCTGCGCATCACCAAGACGCTAAAAGGCTCGCCTACGGCGATGGCGAGGCAGCCGATGGCCCCGATGGCAACGGCGCGGAGAGAGACGCGGCGCGGGGGTGCGGACAAGACTTAGACCTCTACCATAGGGTTAGCATCGATTAGCCTCATTGAGCGTCCTCTTCCTCTGCTGTGGACAGTGTTTGAGAGACATCGTCAATGCTGTCGATCCGGCAGCGTCCCAACTGGACCTCTTTGGTACGGTGAGTATGGTGGGCTTGGACGATATTGAGCAATTCGCGGGGTTCGTAAATCGCCAATACGGCCGTTCTGAAGTCGCTTTGGTTGCGCGTCACCAAGGCATCAGCGTCGGCTTGGCGGGCGGCCTCGTGGAGAACGGCATCTTCAAAGTCGCGGAAGCCCTCGGCCGCTAGTGCTGCTTCCAGCACCGCCCGGTTGACCGGGGCTATTTCAAAGAGACGAAGTAATTTGCGGATTTCCCGCCGTGCTTTTTGTGCGCCGACGGCTTTTGTGGCCAAGTAGTGTATGGTGGTTAAAGTGGTGGCACCAAGGCAGCCGACGATGATATTGCGCTCTACCAAAGAAAAAATCTGCGCGGCATTCGCGGCGTGTGGCGTCCGGTCTAGCAGCAAGTCGAGTACGACATTGGTATCGACCATCACTTTCACAGGTATTTTTCCTCGAGATATTCGCGGTATGTATTCTCATTGACCGCAGTGCTCCCCAAGGTGCCGTGTAAAGAACGGGTGATCGGTGCTAGGGTCTCGGGTTGATCGTCTCGGTCCAGCAGCGCAAAATAGTCGGCCACCATCTGCGATACGGATTTGCCCCGCTTTTTGGCATGGGCCTTGGCGCGTTCGATCAATTGCTCTTCTAGGCGTAGAGTGAGCTTGGTTTGCATCAGTCGCCTCCATAGATGACGTATAATTTGGCCATTATCATACGTCATCACAGCATAATTGTCAAAGTGATCTATGCTTCTCAATCGCGCACCACCGCTATGGTGCGCTTGGCTGCGGTGCCGTCGGTTTCGAGGAGCAGGTGATAGATGCCGCTGGCTACGAGGTTGCCGGCGAGATTGCGGCCGTCCCACAGCACATCGTCGTATTCGTCCGCCCGGCGCGGGCCTAAGTCTTGCTCCCAGATGAGCGTACCGTTGGTGCTAAAGATCGACAGGTGGGTTTTTCTGCTGGGGACAGCTAGCGCGAACGCCAACCGAGTATACGGGTGTTGGCCGGGGCGGAATGGGTTGGGGTAGTTGGCGGCCAAAGCGGCTGGGTGGAACGGGTTGGGGAAATTGGTGGCCACCGCGGCCGGCGCGTCGGTTAGGTCGGGATCGAATTGCGCGGTGAAGAGGTGCTGGTAGGCCAAACCAGTGCGCTCGGCCGAGGTGGCGACGAGGACGACCTCGTCGAACTGGTCCCAGCCACTGACGCGGATCGTCGGCTCGGAGACTAGCTGCACGGAGACGCTGTCTGGACCGACTAAGAGCAAGTGGCGACGCCACGCTCCTTGGTTGGCGTCAAAGAACAGATCGACCCCGCCCAGGCGCAGTTGCGGCTGAAGGCGCAGATAGACGCTGCCGGTGGCATCTATCAGGCTGGTGTCGCGGACGACCGCGGTGGAAACATCCATGTCGCGGATGAAGACGGACGGATATTTGTCCCCTTCGGCATAGTATTGGTCGCGGTGGCGAGTGCCGGTGAAATAGTTCCACACGGCAAATTCGCTCATAGCAACGCCTAGCCCCCTAGGCTCGACTTGGCGGATGACGCGGTCGAAATGATCGAGATCGATGCTTTTGCGCCGACCTACTTCTTCCCAGATCTGGCGGTTGAGCTCGCGGTTGTAGCGCTGATCGAGGAAGTGAGAAAAGATCGCACTCCCGTAGGTGTGGTTGCGACCCTCAAGGCCGGAATTGAGGGCGCGTTGGGGTTCGCCGAGGAAGTAGGTCAAGTACTGAAGGTAATCGTCGATGTGCGGATAGGCCACTTCCTCCATCCAAGTCGAGGTTGATTCCTGCCACCAGTTACCGGCTCTGGGTGCGTAGTAGCCAAACTGAATGGCGTGGTGAAACTCGTGGGCGATGGTCACGCGCAAGGCGTCCAGCCCGCGGGTCTGCTTATAGTTTGGGTCGGTGAAGTTGTTGTCGATTTCGAGATGGCTGTAGGTGGTTGCGCCGGATGTCCCAGGAAAGGCGCAGCCGTAAAGGGAATATGGGAGTCCACAGCCACCCCCGCGCGCTAGATCTGCAACATAAACATCGTATTCGTCGCCCCCGCCCAAGCCGTTGTCCGAAGGGGGAGGGTTGTAGCCGAGTTGCTCGACTTGCAACACCCAGATGCTGTCGAGGATGGCGAGAGTGAGGTCGATGTAATCCGGGATGCCGTTGCCATCGTCGTCGTCGGGATTAACCGCATTGCGACCGTCGGTGTCGTAGTGGACGCGGAAAAGACCGGAGGGCGTTATCAAGCTGTGTCGAGTGCTAGGCCGGGGGCGCTGCACGAGTTTTAGACGCTGGTCTTCGGTGCCCGCGTCTATGGCTTGGAGCAAGTAGGGGGTGCCGCAGCGCAGTGCGGTCGGGGCGTGCTGTGTCGGTGTTTCTGCGTGACTACTACGTGCTATAGATAGCAGTATTCCGATAGCTAGCGTCAAAGTCATAAAAGAACGCCCCTTTGGTGTCGCTGGCGGGGCGTGCAGCGTCGTTTGAGTCCTTCAATCGCGCACCACCGCTATGGTGCGCTTGGCTGCGGTGCCGTCGGCTTCGAGGAGCAGGTGATAGATGCCGCTGGCTACGGGGTGGCCTTCTTTGTTGTGGCCATCCCACTCCTCCTCGTAGCCTTCGCGGGCAGCGAGGGGACCTAAGTCATCCCACCAGACCAGATCGCCATTAGCCGAAAAGATCGACAGACGGGTCTGGGTGCTGGGAACGGCTAGGTCGAACGCTAGCTGGGTTGTCTTGTGTTGCCTGGGGCGGAACGGGTTGGGGTAGTTGGGTTTGAGTAGGGTGGCGAGGGCGGCGGGCCGGTCGGGATTGGTCAGGTCGGGATCGAATTGCACGGTAAGTAGGTGCTGGCGAGCTAGGCCCGTGTGCTCGGCCGAAGTAGCGACGAGGACGATCTCGTCGAACTGGTCCCAGCTAGTGATGCGGACCGTCGGATCGGAGACGAGCTGTACGGAGAGGCTGTCTGGGCCGATTAAGAGCAAGTGGCGACGCCACGCTCCTTGGTTTGCGTCAAAAAAAAGATCAACTCCGCCCGGGCGCAGTTGCGGCTCAAGGCGCAGATAGACGCTGCCGGTGGCTTCGACTACTAGGCTGGTGTCGCGGACGACCGTCTCGGCGGCGACGGCGATGTCGCGGGTGGGAACGGTTGGGTATAAGTTCCCCTCGGCATAGTAGGAGCCTCGGTAGCGGTTGTTAGTGAAATAATTCCACACGGCAAATTCGCCCATAGCAACGCCTAATCCCCCCGGCTCGGCTTGACGGATGACGCGGTCGAAGTGATCGAGATGGACGCTTTTGCGCTGGCCCAGTTCTTCCCAGATCAAGCGGTTGAGTTCGCGGCCGTAGCGCTGATCGAGGAAGAGAGAAAAGATCGCAGAGCCATAGGTGTGGAGACTGCGATAAACGCCAGAATCGAGGGCGCGTTGGGGTTCGCCGAGGAAGTAGGTCAAGTACTGGAGATAATCGTCGATGTGCGGATAGGCCACTTCCTCCATCCAAGTCGAGGTTGACTCCTGCCACCAACTGGCGTCGAATTTCGCGTAGTAGCCAAACTGGATGGCGTGATGGAACTCGTGGGCGATGGTTACCCGTAGGGCGTCCAGTCCACGGGTCTGCTTGTAGCCTGGGTCGGTAAAGTTGTTGTCGATTTCGAGATAGCTATGCGTGGTTTCGGTACTGTTACTCGCAGGATAGGCGTACCCATAATATCCGCCGTCTAGTTCGATAACATACGCGTCGTATTCGTCTCCTCCGCCCAAGCCGTTGTCCGAAGGAGGCGGATTGTAGCCGAGTTGATCGATTTCGAGGACCCAAACGCTGTCGAGGACGGCCATAGTAAGGTCGATGTAGTCCGGGATGCCGTTGGCGTCATCGTCCGTAGGCGAAACCGCGTGGCGTCCCTCGGTATCGTAGTGGACGCGAAAGCGCCCCGATGGCGAGAGGATGTCATGTTGGACATCCGGCCGGCGCTGTGCCAGTTTGCCCAAGCGCGCTTGGAACTCGGCACTCAGGTCTGGAGCCGCGCTCGTGGCTTGGACTAGGTGTGGGGTCCCGCAAACCGCCAGTCCGCCGGACTCCCGGTAAATGGCTGGCAGTTGGTCGGGTGCACGCACGCTGAGGACTTGGTAGATCAGGGTCGTCTCCAAATCGAGTTCGCCGGCTTCATAGGCCGCTTCGATCCGAGTTTTGGCTTGAATGGGTAGGGCAAAGAGGAGGAGGGCGGCGAGGATTTTAGCTGTCATAAAATAGCTCGCGGATGCGGTGAATGGTGAACCAAAAAAATAATGGCGCAGCGGGCTGGGGCCAAATTGCTTGGCCGTGCAGAAGAGGTGTAGCTCGGCCATTGCTCGGCTGTGGCCGAGTAAATACCTTTGCTCAGCGAGGCGGCTGATCTTCACTTTCTGCGTATTAGCGAAAACTCTCAAGGGATATCAAAAAATGAGTCCAGAAGCACTGATGATCGTCGGGTTCTTGCTCGGCTCGTATTCGATTGTCGGCAATGATGCAATTCAGACTTTGGGGACCTTTCTCAGTTCCAATTCCCACCGTCCGTGGTGGGTGCTCTGGCTCTTTGCCGGTAGTATCCTGACGGTGGTTCTCGTGTATGGGTGGATCGTCCACAGCGACGTCTCTTACGGCAGACTTCAGGCGATCCCGGTGCCGGATCACTTCTCCTGGATTTACTGCGTCCCACCTTTCGTCCTGCTCTTGCTGACCCGCTGGGGTGTCCCGGTCAGCACCACCTTCCTGACCCTGACGATTTTCGCACCCAAGGCGCTGCCGAGCATGCTGATTAAATCGTTGTCGGGGTACGCGACCGCCTTCGTGGCCGCTATTCTCATTTACAGACTGGTCACCCGAGGTCTTGAGTCCCGCTTCAACCGGACGGATGGGCCGACGAGTCCTTGGTGGACCGTGGCGCAGTGGTGCTCGACCGGTTTTCTCTGGAGCCAGTGGCTGATACAGGACTTGGCCAATATCTATGTTTTCCTGCCGCGCGACCTGGCCGTGGAATGGTTCGCGGCGAGCATCGTCGTCATGTTGGCTTTACTCGCCTTCATCTTTTACAACCACGGCGGTACCATCCAGAAGGTGGTGCTGACCAAGACCAACACCACTGACATCCGCTCGGCGACGTTTGTGGACTTGATCTACGGCGTTGTGCTGTTCCTGTTCAAGGAGGTCAGCAACCTCCCGATGAGCACGACGTGGGTTTTCGTCGGTCTGCTGGCTGGACGCGAGATCGCCATCGCTTGGAACGAGAAGCACCGCAGCCGTCAGGAGGTGTCCCGGCTGGTGCTCTCCGATTTGGCGAAGATCTTCGCCGGCCTCTTCATCAGCGTCGCCCTTGCTTTGCTGCTGCCCAAGCTGATGTAGCCCTTCTGCTGCAAACTCGTCACTCACCAGGTGCTACAGCCTTAGCTGCTTTTATGACTGTGACCGGTACGACGCGCCACAGGCAGGCCGCGTCAAAACCGGCGTCCGTCAGCGCGGCGAGTTCATCTTCCACTGGAAAGTAAGTGTCTTCGTCGGACCATTCCGCGAAATGGCTATAGGCGCGTTCCTCGGCGATGCCGCAGGAGACGAGGTGGGCCGCCCAGGTTTCGTATTCGGCTTGGCGAGTGGATGGGTCGGCGGGCATGGTTGCATCTGCGTTGACGAATATGCCGCCCGGACGCAACGCGGCGTGAATTGCGCTGAAGACTGTCCGTTTTTCGGCTAGGGTGGGAACGTGGTGTAGTGCGAGGGAGGCGACTACCGCGTTGCAAGCGGGTAGCGGGCCTTGGAATGCTCGCACGGAGTACTGCACTCTGGAGGCAAAGGGTGCGAGCCGCTCGCGGGCTTGGTCGAGCATCTCGGGGTCGGCGTCGATTAGCTCGACCGTGGCTTCCTCGCATCGCTGCAATACGGCTTGCGCCAACGCGCCCGTGCCAGCGCCGAGGTCGATTACTTTTTTCGGCTGGGTTTCGGCAACGGCATCTGCGGCTCGCGCCAGCATTTCCTCGTAGGAGGGAATGAAAGCGCGGATGGTCTTGTCGTATGCCTCGATTTCAAGGCGCAGATGGCGTCGGACGGAGTGGCTCATTGTCTTTTGTGTGGATTTTTTTGTGATTTCCAAAAACTGAAAAATTCCTCTGTCCTTATCTTTCAGAGACTAGAGGGAGGACATAAACCCGTCAAGGAAAATCAAGAACATGGAGATATCTGAGTGATTCGTACACAGATTCGGTTGACCGATGAACAGGCGCGACGCGTCAAGCGAATCGCCGTCGAACGGCAGGTGTCGATGGCGACGGTGATTCGCGAGGGGGTCGATCTTCTGCTGCGGTCGTCGGAGACAGCCGTGACCGATGACGAGCGCATCGAACGCGCGGTCTCGGTGGCTGGCCAATTCCGATCCGGCGGCGGCGACGGGGCCGTGCAACATGACGCTCACCTGCAGGAAGCCTACCGCAGGTGAGCGTTTTCGTCGATACCGCTTGCTCAGTGAGTGTGGTCCGTGCTCGAACCGACGGCTTTCTTGATGTCGCCCCAGCTTTTACCCTCGGTGGGAGACGGGGAGCCGAGCTTCGCAGCGGCAGAGGAAAGCGAATCGAGAGTTACAATCACGACACCGCCTTCCTCGGTGATGTCGTCCGGAGACGCGGCGGAAAGCAAATCAAGCGCGGCGCGGCTCGAAACGAGGTTGAGGTTGACTGCATCTACTGCGCTTGAGTCGCCGCTGATTACCACGCTTAGGACACCGTCTTCGTCTCCAAGCTCTTGAAGAATTTGATCGACGGTGGCCTCGGTCGCACCACCGAAGTTGACGGTGACGGCCTGATCGCCATTCTCATCTACGGTTTCCGTGATCTCAACAAGCTCGTCGAACGTCTGCTGTTGGCTATCGGACAGGGGTTCGTCGTTGAAGGTCACCGCGATTCGCTGCAACAGGCTGTTGGCAATGTCGGCAAGGGCTGCCCTCTGAGTGACAGCACCTACTAGAAGGATCGCTAGAGCGGCGAGTGCGGCGAGTACAGGCGGCCGGAACCGCCGTCGCCAATTCGACAGCCAGGTCCGGCTAGGGGCGATCTCCGGCGACCCATTGCTGGATGCGACGGGGATGGGAGCCACATGCTCTTGACGTGAATCGGCCAGACGAGCGGCGAGCTTGCGATTGGCCTCCAAGAGCAAATCTGCGGGGAAGGTGGACTCGCGGATTGATTTCCCGGCCGCGCACAGCAGGGAGAAATCGCCTTTGAGTTCAGTGGCTTCGGGATGGGCCTGTAGGTACTCCTCTACTTCCCGCTTTTCGGCGTCGGACAGTTCGCCGTCGAGGTATTCGATGAGTTTGTGTTCAAACTGCTCAGTCGTAATCATTGGTTAGCTTCCTTGGGGTTTGATGTAGTTGCGGATGGACAGTCGCAGGCGAGCCACGCGCGAATCTGTTTTGCGGCTTGGAACGCTGCGGCACGCGCTGCTCCTGCAGAGCAATTTAGCAGCCGGGCGATCTGCGCGAAGGAACAGCCTTGGAAGTAGCGGAGAACGAAGACTTCTCTGCGGCGCTTGGGCAAATCCACCGTGAGTTGGCGGATCTTTTCGACCATCAGACCATTTTCGACCACATCGTTCGCCTCCCAGTTGTGAGGTTGCTCCGCGGACTCGCTCCAAGGGACAAATCGCGCCCGCTGACGGTTGAAGTCGAGAGCGGCATTGATCGCCGTGCGGCACAACCACGCCTTGGGCTGTTGCAGCGGGCCGCGCTCGCTCGTGGTCTCGTGGAACTTCACGAATACTTCTTGGTAGAGGTCGGCTGTCTCGTCGTGGTTTCCGTTGATCCGCCAGATCAGACTCATGACCAGCGGACCGTATCTTTCAATCGCCTGTTCTGCGTGCATTGCATCTCCGTGATGTCAGGTGTTGGACAATTCTCGTGTGCACACGCTTATAGAACGACGCCGAGGGCGGTTTGTTACTTCGGCGTTGGACGTTCCATCTGCTGATTCGTATTTTCGCCTTCCGCCTGAAGACTATCCTAGGAGCAAGTATGCCAAAACGTCGTCCCAATATCCTCTTCATCATCACGGACCAGCAATACGCCGGGGCCATGTCCTGTGCCGGCAACCCCGACGTGTACACTCCCAATATGGACAGCCTCGCCGCAACGGGGGTGCGATTCACCCGCGCCTATTGCACATTTCCTCTTTGTGGCCCCCAGCGCGCCAGCTTTATGACTGGTCTGTTCCCCCATCAAAATGGCGCGATCAGCAACAACACACCAATCAAGCCCGAATACAAAGGTCGAACGCTCGGCAACCTCCTCGCTGACGCAGGGTATGACTGCGCCCTGTCGGGAAAATGGCACGTCCCCGGCACCACGCCCGAAGAAAGCGGCCTCGAAGTCATCTGCGGTAGCCGCGACGACGAGGTGCCGCTGCGCGCCATCGAATTCATGCAGCGCGACCGCGACAAGCCCTTCTTCCTCTTCGCGTCATTCCTCAATCCCCACGACATCTGCCAAGTCGCCCGCAATCAGCCTTTGCCGCAAGGCCCAGTGCCGGAACCGGCCACTGTGGAAGAATGCCCGAATCTGCCCGCAAATTTCGCCATCCCACCCTATGCACCCGACATCTTACAGATGCTGCGGCAGGCCAACCGCCGCGTCTATCCCACCATTGAATACACGGAAGACGACTGGCGACGGCTCCGATTTTACTACTATCGCCTGTGCGAAAAGGTCGATGCTGAAATCGGCGTGCTGCTCAATGGCCTGCGCGACCTCGGCCTCGAAGAAGAGACCTATATCGTCTTCACCTCAGATCACGGCGATGGACACGGCGCGCACCAATGGAATCAAAAAACCAGCCTCTACGAGGAAGTCATCAACGTTCCTTTTATCATCAGTCACAAAGGGATCACGCGAGCCGGTAGCGTTGACAACACCCATCTGGTCTCCCTCGGCCTTGATCTGCTGCCGACGCTGTCCGATGTCGGCGGTGCGAGCGTTCCCGAGGGTCTTGAAGGGCTGAGCTTGCGACCGCTCGCCGAGGGCGACGCGCCCGATGAATGGCGCAGGGAGCTCGTCGTTGAAACCATCATGGATATTGGCTCGGGACCAGGCGGTAGTGCCGTTTCGCGCGCTGTGCTCACCGACCGCTACAAATACAGCGCCTATCCCATGGGCCGCTACCGCGAACAGCTTGTCGATTTGCAAGCAGACCCGGGCGAAATGGTCAACCTCGCCGTCAACGCGCGGTTCAAGGATGAGCTCGACGGCCATCGCCGTCGCTTGCGAGCATGGTGCGAAAAGACAGAGGACGAGTTTTTGAGGTTTTGTGTGTGAACACTTGCCGCTAGGCGCGTGGATTTTTCTTCTGCTAGGCGATTCTTTAACATTAAGGTCTGTGTGATAACCCTGATCTGCTCCGTCTGCTCAAAGAGAAATTTAATAGGAGACTGCCGTGGAATTGACCAAGAGGCCCCGACGACTCAGGCGCTCGGAAGCGGTGCGCAGCTTGGTGCGCGAGACCTACTTGCGCGTCGATGATCTGATCCATCCGCTGTTTGTCACTGAAGGCGAAAAAACGCGCGCGCCCATCGACGACATGCCCGGCCAATATCGCTTCTCGGTTGACGAGCTAGTCGATGAGTGCCGCGAGCTGTGGGACTTGGGCATCCCGGCGGTCAACCTCTTCGGCTACTCGACCGAAAAAGACGATCAGGCCACTCAGTCCTACGACCCGCAGGGCTTGATCCAACGAGCAATCCGCAGCCTCAAAGCCGCAGTGCCCGAACTCTGCGTGCAGACCGATGTGGCCCTCGACCCCTATACCCATCACGGCCACGACGGTTTGGTCGTCGATGGCGAGGTCGTCAATGACGAGACCATAGAGGTGCTGTGCAAGATGGCCCTGTCGCACGCCGAAGCGGGCGTCGATTGGGTTGCGCCTTCAGACATGATGGATGGCCGGGTCGGCGGTATCCGCCGGGCACTCGACGCGGCTGATCATAAAAACGTCGGCATCTTGGCGTATTCGGCTAAATACGCCTCGTGCTTTTACGGCCCGTTCCGCGACGCGCTCCAGTCGGCACCCAAGAAGGGCGACAAGAAGACCTATCAGATGGATCCGGCCAATGGCCGCGAGGCCCTTAAGGAGATCGCGCTCGACATTGAGGAGGGGGCCGATGTGGTGATGGTCAAGCCGGCACTGGCCTATCTCGACGTAATCGCCGCCGCCCGCCAAGCCTTTGACGTGCCGATTGCCGCGTACAATGTCTCCGGCGAATACGGGATGATTATGGCGGCTGTGGAGCGGGGATGGGTCCAGCGCGAGCAGGCCATTATGGAAGTGTTGACCGGGATCAAGCGGGCCGGCGCGGATATGATCTTGACTTATTTCGCCAAAGAGGTCGCCGGGTACTTGCGCGACTAACTCAACCATGCAACTCAAAGACAAAGTCGCCCTCGTCACGGGCGGGGGTCGCGGCATTGGCCGCGCTATCGCTATGAGTTATGCTGCCGAGGGCGCGCAGGTTGCCATTGCCGCGCGCAGTACGGCTCAGCTCGACGAAGTCGCCGAGTCGATTGCCGTGCAGGGCGGAGAAGCCCTCGCTGTGCCGACTGATTTGCGGGTGAGCGCAGAGGTGGAACGCCTCGTGCAGAAAACAGTAGAGCGGTTCGGGCGGATCGATATTCTCGTCAACAACGCCGGCGTCAATCCGCGCGGGCTGTTTTTAGACGCGACGGATGAAGAGTGGGAACAGGCATGGCAAATTAACGTCATGGGCGTCGTCCGCTGTTGCCGCGCAGTATTGCCCATTATGCAGCGACAGGGCAGCGGGAACATCATCAACGTCGGCTCTGGCATGGGCCAGGTCGGCCACGCGGATCTGAGCGTCTATTGCGCGTCCAAAGCGGCCTTGCACGGGTTGACCCAAGCCATTGCAGAAGAAGTGTGGAACGAGGGCATTATCGCCAACGTGCTCATACCCGGCCCGGTCAAGACGGAGCTGTCAAAACCTTCTTGGCAACAGGCCAGCAGCTTTCGCGCTGCAAGCGAGCCGTGGAAGGAACCAGAACAGGTCGTCGCTTCGGCACTTTTCCTCGCAGCACAACCCCCGGCCAGCGGCATGACTGGCCAGATCCTCAGCATCATGCGCCGCACTAGTCCGTAAGGGCGTCTAACCTCTAGCGAGAGGTTTTAATCGTGAAATGGATGACGATTGTTGTCGGTGTGGCAATCGCACTGTATGGCTGTGGCCCAAAAGTTAAAACCGAAACATATCCCGATGGGCAGGTCAA
>JAJEFJ010000023.1 GCA_022820485.1 Candidatus Latescibacterota bacterium | reverse complement strand
ATCGTTACTCACCGTCGTTTTCGTTCATTTTGAGCGACTTTTACGTTCATTCTGCACGATTTTTTCGTTCATTTTGAACGACTTTTTACGCCCGGCGGCTAGGGGTTTACGACTTCTTGGGCCGTTTCACCCCATACTTGCGCATATAGTAGCGCAGCTTCTCCGGCCCGATGCCCAACAACTGCGCCGCACCATGCTCGCCATAAATCCGCCCCTGGGTCGCCTGCAGTGCTTCCTCAATCTGCTGCTTTTCGGTCTGGGCGACTTCTGCCTTTCGCCCCTGCCAATCCCGACCCACGCCAGCTTCAACCAAAGGAACCGAGGGAGCCGACGCCGGGGGCAACACATCCGCCCCTTCCGCTGCCGCCTGCACATCCGCCATCTCAAGGGCTGCTCCCTCGTGAAAAATCATCGCCCGATGGATGCAATTATCCAACTCCCGCACATTGCCCGGCCAAGCATACCCTTGCCAATAGGCGATCACCTCGTCGCTCAAATTCGGCATGGACCGCTTGAGCTTGCGGGCATACCGCTGCATAAAATGCTCCGCTAACAGTAGAATATCCTCCCGCCGCTGCCGTAGCGGCGGCACCTCCAACGGAACCACACTCAAACGATGGTACAAGTCCTCCCGAAACGTCCCTTCCACAATCGCCCGGGGCAGATCGCGGTTGGTCGCCGCTATGATCCGTACATCGATGGGGATGGAATCTGTGCCGCCGACGCGGGTCAGGTGCCCCTCCTCCAAGACTTGGAGCAACGTCCGTTGAGCCTCCATCGGCATGTCGCCGATTTCATCGAGGAATAAGGTGCTGCCATTGGCCTGTTCAAAACGGCCGATGCGTCGCTGGACCGCGTTAGTAAAGGCCCCTCGCTCGTGGCCGAACAGTTCGCTTTCGACCAGCGCGGCGGGCAATCCACCACAATTGACGGCGATCAACTTTTGCTGGTGCCGTGCGCTCCGGGCGTGGATCGTTTGAGCGAACAAGCCCTTGCCCACGCCCGTTTCGCCTAACAAGAGCACGCTCGTATCCGTTTTAGCGGCTTTCTCCGCCTGTTGCAACAGCCGCGCCATGATCGGACTCCGGCTGAGTACCTTCGCCGTTGGCTTGCCCGTTTGGCTCATCGGCGACCTCTCCCCACCTCTGTGCTCATTAATACAGACCTCCATAATTTGAAATGGGATACCCGCGCTGGTCGGTTTCTCGGTTCTATGCATATTTCGTGCCAGCGGTCCGAACGCGCACAAAAAAATCCTTTAGGAAGGCCCTAAAGGATTGAAAACAGGAGACTTAAAATGGTAGGGGGAGGGTGTTGCGCTTAGACGCTCAGCCCTTGGTTCCGCGTCATTTGCACAACTTTTTGTTCATTTGCACAACTTTTTGTTCATCGAGACTACGCTTATCACGAAGTCCGGCCACCGGCCAAGTGTCATTTGTATGTTGTATTGTCCTCACAAATCGGCACTTATTTAATTCGGCGCATAGCTCTTTTCGCCTTATCTTCCTCTTCCCGCTAGCATTTCACCTTAGCGAAGGCACGATGCCCGATGCGCAGTGCTTGGCTTTTGATTCTAGTCCTCGCCGTCGCCCCCAGCCACGCGCAGATCGCCAAGTGGCAACTGGGCGGCAGTGGGGCGGCGTGGGACCAGCGCGACTCCCTCCAAGTCCTCGTCGATTTTGCCGACGGTGCGATCCGGCCGCGCTACTTGCAGCCAGATCAAAACGTCCTTCACCTGCTGGAAAACTGGGAGTTCTGGCGCGAGCCCTTCTTTTACAACCTCGGCTATGTCGATGGCCAGAAACCCCGCTTCTGGAACCGCTGGAACGGTGCCGGCGGCGATCCGACCCAAAGCGGCGTTTTCCTAGTTGATCGCGATTCGACGACCTACAACGCCCCCCGTTCCGAATCGGTCGGTGCCACGTTCTTCACCTTTGACACCGCTGTGCCGATCCCCGCCGTGCGCTTCGGCTTCTTTACTCCCTCACAGGGCTTTCGCTCTGACGGCACCCCCCTGCCCTTCGACACAGTCCCGGCTTTCGATGTCTCGATCGGCACGGACTCTGAACCGACCGTTCACTGGGGCGGCAACGATCTCTTTGAAAAAACCATCGCCAATGTCGGGGCCAACTTCGAACCCTCCGTGCAGATAGAATTCCCGCGCCAGTACGCCCGCTTCTTCCGCTGGCGTCGCCAATTGTCGCTGGCCGACGAGGAAGCCCTCAACATCTGCCGCGACTGCGGCGGCCAAGGCAACCAAGCCATCGCGCTCAAAGGCTCAATCGGGGGATTCGAGGTCTTCGGCCAAGGCATACCCCAGCGCGTCGTGTATCTCAGCCAAGTCGTCGATCTGGGCCAAGTCGTGAATTTTGGCCGCCTGCACTGGGCGGGCACGCCGCTGCGCTTAGTCGATGGCGCAGTCGTCGAAGATCCCGACGCCCCGGTCTGGCTCAAGGCCAAGGTCCGCGTCGGCCGCGACGACAGCCCCGCAACTTACCACGAATACACCAACATCGGCCGCGAGAAGGAGGTCTCGCGCGAGCACTACGAATCGCTCACCGCCCAGCTCAACCGCGACCCACGGCCCGGAATTCGCGCCTCCATCGGCTACGATTCCGCCAACTGGTCCTTCTGGTCGGTGCCTTTTACCGAATCAGGCCAACTCATCCGGCTCCGCAGCGGATCGCATCTACAGGTGGATCTGTCCATAGAAAGCCGCGACTTCGACGCTTGGCTGCGGCTTGACTCGCTGTGGATTGAGACCGCCCCTCTATTGGCTGCCGAAGTTTTCGCCGAAGTGGCTCGGCGCGACGACCCGCAGCCCAAGCGCGGCTTTACCGAAGTGGCCTTGGGCCAACAGACCGAATTCGTCTATCAGGTGCGGGCCGAATTCAACGGCAACACCGCTCCTGGTTTCAACGCGCTCAGGATCCACACCGGCAATCGCACCGCCTTTCGCGGCCTCGAAATGGGTACCCCGCTCGCTCCCGTCGATCCAGTCGCAATAACCGAAGACGACGGGTTGACGATCCAATTGCCCCAGCGCATCACCAGCGCCAACAACGCGCCGATCCGCGTGACCTTCGCCACCGCCGTTTTTGAATTCGCCTCCACCTTCACCGGCGAAATTTTTGCCGCTGACAGCGAATCGCTCCCCCAGCCGATTTTGGCCGGCGATACTGGCGAGGCGGTCTCCACCAACAGCCTGCGAGTGCTCGGCGCAAATGACGCAACGCCCGATTTTATCCAATCGCTCGCCTTGTCCACTCCGGTGCTGACCCCCAATGGCGACGGCGTCCACGACCAGCTCCAGATGCGTTATTCGCTCTTCCGCCTCCCTGGTGCGGTGCCCGTAGCACTCGAAGTGTACGCCTTGGACGGCCGCCGCATCGCCCGCCTCGACAAGGGGCTACAAGACTCCGGCCCGCAGGCGATCACCTGGGATGGCCGCGACGAGACCGGCCAGCTTCTTCCACCAGGCCTTTACCTGCTCTCCCTCGCGCTGCACACCCAATCCGTCCAGGCCAAACAGCTATTGGCCCTCAGCGTCGCCTACTAACGTCCGATGCGCCTACTGATTTCAGTCCTTTGTTCGGCAACCGCTCTCACTGCCGCAGAATTCCGCTTCGACAGTGCCGCGAAATGGTCAACCTGGAAGATGCCCCACGGCCTGATCGAGTTCGATGACCGCGGTCGCTTGCAACTGGTCAAATTCCGCAAACACATCAACGCCGTAGCCGACGCGCCCACCTTCACCCATCTCACCCGCTCGCGCGGTGCCAACGTGCGCGGCGGTATCTGGGAAGCCGGCAGCAACCCGACCGCGGCCGGGCGAATCATAGACGGCGACCGCAAGACCTTCTGGCAGGCTTCTGCCAACGACGACCTCGGCGACTGGTTCGTGCAGATCGACCTCGGCCGCACCGTGCTAGCTAAAGAGATCCGTCTGCACTTTCCCGATCAAGAAGGGGCTCGCCCTTTCCGCCAGTTCACCGTCTTCACCGCCACCGGCATCACTTCCGACGCCCTCGACGACCTCTTTATCTTTCGCCCGGTCTATCTCACGACCCAACCCAACCGGGATACCACGGTCTCGTTCCCCCTCGCCTTCGACCTCCAAGACTCCGCCCAAGTCCTCGACCCCAATCGCGACGTCGATCTAGAAAAATTCAACCAGTACCGCCTCATCCAGTACATCAACTTCACCGTCGAAGACTTCGATCCCGAAGGTGCCCTAGCCGAGGTCGAAGTCATGGCCGTCGGCGACAACGTCAGCTTGGGCAACGACCTACGCGGCGGCATCATCGACGGGCTTACCGCCCGCTCCACCGAAAACATCCTCGATGGCGACATGAATACCGCCAGTTCCATCCTGCCCGTGGGCTTTGAGGGCCGCGTCCGCACCTGGGAGGAACAGGGCACTTGGTTTTTCATCGACTTAGGGGCCGTATTCTGGCTCGACGAGCTTTTTCTCTATGCGCTGCGGCCACGCGAGGGCACGGTCGGCAGTGTGGCCGGCGCGCCGCGCGGTTTTAACTTCCTCTATTCGGACGGCACCCGCGTCATCAGCTCTCAACTTCCCATCCCCGAATCCTTCGACTTCGCCCCCCTCATCGACCAACCCGACGCCAACCCCATGCGCTATCTGCGCTATCTGTTCCAACCACGCCGAGTCCGCTACCTGTTCTGGCACGCCCACACCCCCCAAGGCTGGGGCTCGCGCTGGACCGAACTGATGCTCTTTTCGCCGGGCCATCCCGCCGAGATAATCATGCGCTCGGACTTTATCGATCTCGGCGCGGCCGCTGGCGACGGACGCCCCAAAGTCATCAGCCATCTCTCTTGGGACGCCGACATCCCACCCGGCACGCGCCTGCAAGTGCGCTCGCGCTCGGGCAACACCCAAGGCGAAGTCTATGCCTTCCACGACAAAATCGGCGAACCGATCACCGAGGAGAAATGGCTCAGCCTGCCCAAAGTGCTGCGGGGAAGGATCGACACCACCGTCGTGGTCAGTGAGGATTGGGATGCGTGGAGCGAGGCGTACAACTTTTCCGGCGAGGCATTCAAGTCGCAAAGCCCGCGCCGTTTCGCGCAGTTGGAGGTGATCCTTTCAACTGACGACCCACAAGTGGCCCCGGCGATTGACGCGCTATCGCTTGAATACGAGGATGCGCTGTTGCAGGGCGCACGCGGCCTAATTGCCCCCAGAGTCGCCCAACCCAACGAAGACACCCGCTTCACTTATACTCTATTGTCCGCAGCCAATGCTGAGGACGCGGGTTTCGACATCCTGCGCTTTGACCTGCCCTCTGAGGCGTCCGACGTCGAAGTCCGCGCGGGCGACACCCATATCGAGCCATCTTCCATCGACATCCGCGCCGATACCCTACAGATTGGCCTACCTCACCCAATCACCGCCGACTCCGTCCAAGTCAGCTTCACCACCCGCGTAGTACACAACGCCACGCTCTTCGGCCTCGACTTGGGATCAAGCGCTCATCCAGACCTGTGGCAATCGGTCGAACCGCTGACGCGCCGCGCCAATATCGTCATGCTCCCCGACCTGACCGGCACGACCCAGCTCATCGACGACCTCTCGATTTCCTCGCCGGTGCTCACTCCCAATGGCGACGGCATCAACGACGCAGTAGCTATCCGCTTCGTCGCCTTCAAGGTCGCACAACGCACGCCCCAAGTGCATATTTTCGACCTCGCCGGACGGCCTGTTGCCGAACTAGCGACTCCGACCATCGACGGCTTAGCTCACGTTTTTACTTGGAATGGACGCACTGCGCAAGGCAACTTCGTACCGCCCGGCACCTACCTCTGCCGCATCGACCTAGCGGCTGATGCTGGCGACGATACGGCACTGCGCACCATCGCCGTGGCGTACTGATATTGCTTAAATAGGATAATCGCTTCCGACGCGTTATATTAGCGCACGATTCGACGGAAGGAGAGTCATCATGCGCCGTGCCACAATCGCCCTGTTCACCCTAATTTTAGCGCAAAGTGCCACCGCCCAAATTTCCCACTGGCAACTAGGCGGCAGCGGCCTGTCCTGGAGTGAGAACGACACCACCCGCCTCTTCGTCGATTTCGCAACGACCCCCGGTGCCATCCAGCCCACGTACTTCACGCAGGACGAGACGGTTTTTTCCCACATCGGCAATTGGGCCTTCTGGCGCGACCCCAGCGACCGCATTTTCGACTACCTAGACGGCGAAACGCCGCGGATGTGGAAGTGGAATCACGGCGTGCCCGACCCTTCGGAAAACGGCTCCTGGCTCATCGATGGCGATCCTATCACCTACAACCCACCCAAAGCCGACCGCATTGAGAAGGAAACCTTCACCATGGATTTGGCCGTGTCGGTGCCAGCGGTGGCCTTCGGCTTTATCCCGCCCAGCGAGGGTTTTCGCTCCGACGGCACGCCACTCGAAACGGACTTTGTTCCCGCCTTTCAGGTAACCGCTTCGGTCGCGCCCGAACCTCCAGTCCTCGAAGGCAATGTCAACCCGCTCTCCACCGTCATCGCCGACGCCAACTCCAATTTCGAACCCCACGTGCGCATCGACTTCACTCGCCAGTACCTGCGCTTCTTCCGCTACCGCCGGACGCTCTCGCTACTAGACGAGGACGCCCAAGCCAAAAGCGGCAACGTCGCCATCGCCCTCATCGGCTCGATCAGCGAGTTCCAGCTCTTCGCCCAAGGCGTTCCGCGGCAGGCCATCTACAAGACCAAGATAACCGACCTTGGCGAACCCGTGAATTTCGGGCGACTGTTCTGGCAGGCGACAAAATTCCGCATGGTCAATGGGACTCCAGTGGAAACCCCCGACGCCGCGGCCCAAGTTAAAATCGAAATGCGCACTGGCCTAGACGACGACCCGGCCGTCTATCACGAATACATGGACACCGGACTGGAGCGGGTAGTATCGCGCGACCACTACGAAAACGCCCTGCGCACTCGCTTCGTGCGCGTCACCGCCGCAGACGACCTGACCGAGCGCCAGCCCAAGCCGGGCGTCCGCGCTTCCATCGCCTACGATTCGGATAATTGGACCTTCTGGTCCGCACCCTTCATCGAATCGGGTCAACCGATCAACCTGCGCAACGGCACCTACTTGCAGTTCCGCGTCACCATGGAGAGCGACTCCTTCGACGACTTCGTGCGCCTCGACTCGTTGTGGATCGAAACCGCCCCACTGTTGGCCGCCAATGTGCGTGGTGAAGTGGCCCCTCTAGACGACCCACAGCCCGTCGGCGGGATCACCCAAGTCCCCTTGGGCGAAGCAATAGAATTCGTCTATGACCTCCAAGCAGACTTCGAGACCGTTAATGCGCCCGGCTTCGACCTATTGCGCATTCGCACCGGGCACCAAACCGAACTCAAAAGCCTGCAACTAGGCGAGAGCCGCACGGAAACTTCACCTGCCGAGGTCACCCAAGAACCCGAGGGCCTGCTCATTCACCTGCCCGAACGCATCACCCGCACCAACAATCCGCCCATCCGCATCGTCTTTGGCACGGAGATCTTTGAATTCGCTACCACCTTTCAAAGCGAGGTCTTAGACAGCGAACGCGACGTTCTCCCGCAACCCGTAGTTGGTGCTGATGTCGGCGAAGCCCTCTCGACCAACAGCCTGCGCGTCCTCGGCACCACTGGGCAAACAACTGCCTTCATCCAGAACCTTACCTTTTCCTCTGCGGTCTTTACGCCCAACGGCGACGGCATCAATGACGAACTGCACATAGCCTATTCGCTGTTCCGCTTGCCCGAACCCGTGCCTATCGTCCTCGAGGTCTATAGCCTCGACGGGCGGCGCGTGGCCCTCGTCGAGGCTGGCTTGCAGAACGCCGGCCCGCAGAGCCTGCGCTGGGATGGCCGCGATGAATCGGGCCAGTGGCTGCCGCCCGGCCTCTACCTGACGGCCTTGAACCTGCGTTCGGAATTTGCCGCCGATCCCCAGTTACGCCCTTTGGGCATCGCTTATTAAGAGGAGATTTTGATGCGACGCGCAATCATCGTCTGCCTCGTGCTAGCCGCCCCACTCGCGGCTGACATGCTCTCCTTCGACAGCGCCGAGGAATGGGCCCAATGGCAACAGCCCTTCGGCTTAGTCCAAGTCGGCGAACAAGGCCAGCTTTCGCTCGTCAAATTCCGCAAGGACATCAACCTCGTCGAGGATGCACACCACTTCGTCCACGAGACCCGCAAACGGGGTGATGCCGTCGCCGGTGGCCTGTGGCAAGCTGGCTCCAACGAGGCCGACGCCCCGCTGGCCATCGACGGCGATCCAACCACCTATTGGCAACCTAGCCCGGACGACGCTCGCGAGGATTGGTTTATCACCATCGACCTAGGCCGCGCGGCTCTCGCCCGCGAGATTCGCCTGACATTCCCCGACCAAGAGGGCGCACGCCCGTTCCGCCAGTTTCGCGTCTTCACCACCTCCGGCGTGCGCATTGCGGCTACGGACGACCTCTTTCTCTACCGCCAAGCCTTCCGCACCACGCGCCCCAACGCCGAATCCGAAATCATCATCCCGCTGCGCTACGCCGGCCGCGACAGCGCACTCGTGTTTGACCCCGACTCGGATTTAACGCCTGCAGAACGCAATAACTACCAGTTGATCCAGTACATCCAAATCATTTCCGAAGAGCAGAACGCCGACGCCGCCCTCGCCGAAATTGAGGTCATCGGCATTGGCGACAACATCGCCATCGGCACCAGCCAGCGCGGCAATTTCGTCGAAGGCGACGGCACCGGCTCTACCTTCAACCTCTTCGACGCCAACCTCAACACCAACAATACCGTCACCGGCTGCCGTGGTGATCTGTCGGAATGGGCCGAAGGCGGTACGTGGTTCCGTGCGGACCTAGGCGCGACATTCTTTATCGACGAGATGTTCCTCTACTCCATGCGGCCAGACGAAGGCACATTGGGTTTCACTATCTCTGGCACTGGACCGGGCCACACCATCCTCTTTTCCGACGGCAGCCCGGCCACGGGCACCGCCCCACTCGTCGAAGTACCCGAAAACGTTGACTACGAAGAGGTCTTCACCCATCTAGCCCCCAACGCCGACAACCTGCTTTACATGCGCTACCTGTTCGAGCCACACAAGGCCCGCTACCTGTTCTGGCACGGAGTTAGCTGCAGGGGATGGGGCATCGTCAAGTGGGGCGAGATGCAATTGTTCTCTCCGGGTTATCCAGCCCAAGTCGAGTTGCAGTCGGCCTTTATCAACCTCGGCGAGGAGGCCGGCGACGGGCGGCCCAAAGTCATCAAGGCCCTGCACTGGGACGCCGACCTGCCGCCGGGCACCCGGATGCAACTGCGCTCGCGTTCGGGCAACGCGCTGGCCCCGGTCTTTACGTTCCGCAATAAGCTCGGCGAAGAAATCACCGAAGAAAAATGGACTAGCTCGCCCAAAGTGCTGCGCGGTCCCATCGACACCACGCTGGTCGTCGGCGAGGACTGGGACGCTTGGAGCAATGTGTACCAGTTTTCCGGCGAGGCGTTCAAGTCGGACAGCCCCCGCCGCTTCATGCTGCTGGAGATGATCCTCGCCACCGACGATCCGGCCGTCGCCCCGACTGTCAATTCAGTCTCCGTCGAGTACGAAAACGCCTTAGTCCAAGGTGCGCGCGGCAGCGTCGCTCCCCGCGAGGCCAGCCCCAACCAAGACACGCACTTCACCTACACCCTCTGGCCCGAGACCGACGAACTCGACAGCGGCTTCGACCTAATGCGCTTCACCGTCCCCGAGCCGGTTGACCTCCAGAGCGTGTCGATAATGGTCGGCACAGAACAAATCGTTCCGGCCACCTTGGACATGCAGGCCGATTCGCTGCTCATCGCATTGCCGCAGGTGGTCTCCGGCGACTCGCTGCAAGTGAGCTTCACGACCCGCCTGCTGCAAAACGCCACCGTCTTTACCCTCGACCTCGGATCGAGCGAAGCACCGGGTCTGTGGCAGTCGGTCGAGGCGGCCGAGCGCCGCTCCAACATCGTCATGCTGCCCGAACTGACCGACAGCGGCCAGCTCATCAGCGACCTGCAACTGGCCTCTACGACCGTAACCCCCAACGGCGACGGCATCAACGACCAGCTAGAGGTGCGATTTGTCGCCTTCAAAGTCGAGGGCTCGGAGCCACAGGTGGAAGTCCTCGACCTAGCCGGACGCCAAGTAGCAATCCTCACCCCAAGCGCCGAGGGTTCGCAACGCCTCTTCACCTGGGACGGCCGCGACGCCGACGGCGCGAGCGCCGCCCCCGGCCTGTACGTCCTGCGCGTCAATCTGGGTGCCGATGCCGGCAATGACACCGCGCTCCGCACCATCGCCGTGGCGTACTAACACTGTGACCGAACAAACCTACGACCTATTGGTGCGCGCCCCGCGTCTCTTTTGCGCCGATAGCGGCCTAGATGGCCCTGGCGCAGTAGCCATTCGCGGCGACCGCATTGTCGCCTCCGGTCCCGGCGTCGAGGGCCCGGCCCACACCGTACTCGACTTTTCCGACGCTCTCCTGCTACCCGGCCTAGTCGATCTGCACGCCCACCCAGCCCGTGGCCAATCGCGCTTTGGCATCGACCCGGACATCCATTTTTTGCCGCGCGGCGTCACCACTGTCATGTCCCAAGGCGATGCCGGAGCTTTGAACATAGACGACTACCGCCGCACCGTGATCGAGGCCTCGCGCACCCGCGTGCTCCTAGCCATCAACCTGTGCAAACGCGGCGAGACGCATCCCGTGCGCTGCTTCAACGACTTGGCCGACGCCGATGCCCAAGCCTGCGCCGACGCCATTGCCGCGGACGACCGCAGCATTTGGGGCATTGCCGTCACCGTTACCGGCGGGGCCTGCGCCGACGACCTCGACCCGCGTCCCATTATGGCCGCCGGGCTGGAGGCTGCGGAATTGAGCGGCAAACCACTGCTGGTAGGAACCCGCCTCAAACCCGACTGGCCCCGCCGCGAGCAACTTCCCTTGTTGCGCCCCGGCGACGTGGTGACCTACTCCCTCAATGCCCTGCCCGAAAACCTGATGGACGGCGACCGCATTGCCGACGACGTGTGGCAGGCTCGCCAGCGCGGCGTCCTCTTCGACTTGGGCCACGGCATGAACTCCTTCAGCTTTCCCATTGCCGAGGCCACCATTGCCGAGGATTTCCTCGTCGATACGGTTTCGACCGACCAATACCACCGCCATGTTGACAGCCGCCCCCAACACGACCTGCCCCGCACGATGTCCAAGCTCATCGCCGCTGGCATGGACGAAGCAGAGGTATTCGCCCGCGCCACGGCCCGTCCTGCCGAGGTGCTGGGTCTAAAGGGCGAGGTCGGCACCTTAGCTCCGGGCGCTTGCGCCGACTTAGCGGTACTGCACTGGAACGAGGAGGCCCTGCCCCTGCGCGACGTCAACGGCGAGGAGCGGCCCGGCGGCTGTTGGGAGCCAGTGGCCACCATCCGCGGCGGCCAAGTAGTTTAAGCCCTTCCATTCCAACATTAGAGGATCAAAACACAATGGCCGACAAACTAGCGCGCGGGATCTGGCCCGCGCTCGTCACCCCATTCACCGACGACGGCAGCGCCTTGGCCCCCGCGCGCGTCGAGCCACTCGTCAGACACCTAATCGACGCTGGCTCGAACGGCTTCTTCGTCTGCGGCGGCACGGGCGAGGGAAGCGCCATGAGCGTGCCCGAGCGCAAGGCCATGACCGAAGCAACCATCGCCGCGGTGGCCGGTGCCGTGCCGCTGATCTTCCAAGTCGGCGCGACATCCACGGCCAATGCGGTCGAATTGGCCCAGCACGCTGCGGACGCTGGCGCGGACGCAGTAGCTTCGGTCGCGCCGGTAGATCATCCCAACGACCTCCAAGCCGCGGTCGCCCACTACGCAGCTATTGGCGCGGCTACCGACCTGCCCTTCTACGTGTATTGGCTCGCCCACACGGCCGACAAAAACGTTACCGCCGAACAGTTCCTCGAAGCCATGCAAGCCGTGCCCAACTTCAGCGGCCTCAAGTTCACCGACAGCAACTTCTACTTCTTCCAGCGCCTCGTGCAGCTAGGCGGCGACCGCCTCAACCTAATCTCCGGCCCCGACGAAATCTGCCTCGGCGGCATGGTCGCCGGCAGCGACGCCGCCATCGGCTCGACCTACAACATCATGCCTAAAATATTCGTGGAAATGCGACAGCACTTTGAAGCCAGCGACATCCAGCCGGCCATGGCCCTACAAGCGCGCGCCAACGAGGTCATCTCCACCTTGTTTCACTTTGACCTGTTAGCAGCCGTCAAGGAAATGTTGACCATGCGCGGGCTGCCCGTAGGCCCTGCCCGCCCGCCCCACATCCCGTTCGACGATACGGGCCGCGTTGCGTTGTGCCAAGCACTAGACGACCTCGGCTTCGCAGTGGAATAAGAACTAGCCACCAAAAAAGGAGACCTAAGACGATGAGCGAGATGCTTGACAAGACCATAGAGCAGGTCAAACAGCTTCCAAAGGATCGCCAAGACGCCATCGCCGCGTTCATTTTAGAAGAAATTGAAGATGAAGCGCGTTGGGATGCAGCCTTTGCAAAATCGCCCGAGGTACTCGAGCGACTCGCCGAGGAAGCCGAGGCGGAAGACCAGCAAGGACAAACGGAAGAACTTAATCCAGACGCGCTATGAAGTCGCGGACAACACGGCGATTTAGAAATCCCCTCCCGGACGGCGATCTGCGCTACGCCCCCGACTTTTTGGCTCCTGTCGAGGCCGACCAATTCATGCGGCAACTGTTGGATGGCATTGAATGGCAACAACACCACGTCGTCATCTTTGGTCGCCAGCATCCCGCGCCGCGTCTCTCAGCATGGCACGGCTCCCCAGAAGCCTACTACGCCTATTCGGGACTGGCGCTAGAACCGCGCCCGTGGACCGAACCGCTGCTAGACCTCAAGACGCGGCTCGAAGCCGCCGCCAACTGTCCCTTCAACAGCGTCCTACTCAATCAGTACCGCGACGGCCGCGACAGCATGGGCTGGCACAGCGACGACGAGCCGGAGCTGGGAGCTAACCCGACGATTGCCTCGCTGAGTTTGGGCGGAACGCGGCGCTTCCTCCTGCGGCACAAACGCCGCGACCATCCCCCAGTCGAAATCCCCCTCGAACACGGCGCACTCCTCATCATGCGCGGCCCAACCCAAGCCCACTGGCAGCACCAAGTCCCCAAGACCCGCCGCCCGTGCGCCCTGCGCCTCAACCTCACCTTCCGCTGCATCATCGCTACTGGACAACCTCCCATCGATGCGCCTTAACCCCCTGCCCTTGCACTGCCGCTAGCGACTCTACCCACCGCCAGCACCATTCGTCGTAATCCCTCAGCTCAGACGCGGGGTTGGACCGACTACGGGCCACGAAGTCGGGATAGAAGGGGCGACCAGTCGGCGTTCCCGTCTTCTGATAGCGCAAGTCCATGCTCCAGCGCACCGTGTCTGCGTTGTTGGGCGTCGAGCGATGCGGGGTCTGCTTATCCATTAGCAGCACGTCGCCTTTATCCATCGGCAAGGTAAGCGACTCAGTCTGCGGCATTTCCTCGTCGATGATCACCGTGCCCAAACCCTGCTTGATGTGGTGCTGCACCAGCCCATTCCGGTGCGCTCGCGGCAAAATCTGCAAACAACCGTTTTCCGGCGTCGCCGCACACAGCGGCAGCCACACCGTGAGGATGAAGTGCGGATCGGCCTCCTCCCAAGTAACGCCGGCGTCTTGATGCCAAGGAGCCACGTGCGAGTCGCTGCCGCTCGGCGTCACACCTGCGGGCAGTTTGGCGCGGGTGTGCTGAATCGGGCTACAAGTGATCTCCGGCCCGACCAAACTCTCGACCATATCGAGCAGGCGGTCGTTGCGCAAAAATTCAAACGAGGCCCGCCCGCGCAAGTGCATGATGTCGAGTTCTCTGTAGATCGCGTCGTCTTCGCGGCAGATCGAGACGAGGCGGCGGTCAAAGGGTTCGCCCGCATACAGAGCCGAGATGTGGCCGGCCGCCAACAGCTCCTCGGCGCGGAAGCCGATGTACTCTTCGTACTCGGCGATGATCGGGTCAAGGTCGGCATCGGTCAACGCGCCGCGCAGCAGCAGATAGCCGTCCTCCGCAAATTGGGCGACCTGTTCGGGGGTTAGTTGCATAAGATATTCTCCTGATGGATGGTAGCGTGCGGCGATAATCTACGATTCTTCTTTTTCACCGATAGACCTTTCCTCGGGGTAGCACTCGCAACACAATCAAGGTCTCTTCCCCAATGGTAAATCGCACACGCCACTCACTCACCCGTAGTCGCCACTCGCTCTCTACACCGCGCAGTTTCTTCACATCACCATGCCCTGTCTCTGCAAAACGCTCCAGCGCTTCGACCACCTGACCGGCCACAGCCGGACCTACCCGCCGTAGATCGCGCTGGGCTCGATTTGTCAAGCGGACAGGACGACTCACAGGTCTAGTTCTCGCTTTACATCCTCCAAGGAGTGTGTACGACCGGCTTGCAGGTCCTCGTATGCCTCCTCAATGGCTCGGCACTCCTCTTGAGTCTCAGGTTCATCATCGTAGGGCGCTGACGCAAGCCGATGCAGCAAGAGGTCTCCTTGGTCGCGTAGATATTCCAGATAGCGCTCCGCAGCATGGCATTCTTCCTCGGGTAATTCATCGACTAGACGATGCAATTTCTCTTTCAAAGTCATGAACCAATATCTCCTTACACTGATTGCTAATTGTCTCGGTAATATCTCTTTCTTACCCATATCAAGTCAAGATTGCACTCGACTCGCGGTAGCCAGTAGCATTGCGACCTGTTCGGGGGTTAGTTGCATAAGATATTCTCCTGATGGATGGTAGCGTGCGGCGATAATCTACAATTTTTCGTCGGTGCCGCGCTAACATTGTTATCTTGACAATGCCTTTACCGTTCTACGAGGGAGAAAAAGATCATGCCGTGTAATACCCCACGAGCCGCTGCCTATATGCAGCGCTGCGGCCTAGACGGAATCATCGCCAGTTCGCCGGTCAATATCACCTATTTCACCGGTTATCACTGTTGGTTGGACGGGCAGTTCAAGGAATTCATGGTCAAACCCGGCGGCAGCGGCGACTTGCTGCCCGCGTTTGCCTTATATCGGCCGGAGGGACGCCCCGGCCTGACCGTGTCGGCGCTACTGGCGGTCAATGCCTTGGACTTGCCCGTGGATTTGTGCCCTTGGGGCGATGTGGCTCTTGAGTGGGGCGCGCCCTTGGGGCCTATGGACGAGGCGCAGCAACGCTTGTGGCAGCAGTTGCGGGCGATGCGCTCGGAGACGACGGCAGTGGATGCCTTAGTACATCTGGTGCAGCAAGCGGGCTTGGCCGAGGCGCGGTTGGGCTTGGAGACGGAGAGCCTACCAGCACCTCTGTTGGCCGCAGTACGAGCAGCTTTGCCCAAAGCCGAACTGGTTGATTGCTCCAACGCGATCCGCCTAATTCGCATGGTTAAAAGCCCTGCCGAACAGGCGCTGTTGGCCGAGGCGGCGCGCATTGGCGAACAGGCTGCTGCCGCCGCCTTCGCAGACGCCCGGCCCGGCGTGCGCCTGCGCGATATGCAGCAGCGCTTCCGCGCCGAAGTCGGGCTTTTGGGCGCGGATATCGATCACTTTGCCTACGGCATTCGGGGCCTGGGGCTGGCCACAGAGCCGGACTACGCCTTGATAGAGGGCGACGCCCTGTACGTGGACTACGGTTGCTTGTACCGCAACTACTGCTCGGACAGCGGAGTGACGCTGGCGGTGGGCGGGCTGGCAGGCGAATGGGTCGGCAAATACCAGGCGTTGTACGAGTGCATGCGGGCCGGACAAGCCGCTTTACAAGTCGGTGCCAAAGCCTCGGACGCACCGAAAGCTATGGGAGACGTTCTCGGCGAACGCGGCGTGGTGGCCTCTTTCCCCCACGGCCACGGCATCGGCCTAGAAGTGCGAGACTATCCCATCTTAGTGCCGGACAACGGCGGCCGCATCGCCGACGAATGCGTTGACGAGGCCGCGGATTTGCCGCTGGAAGCCGGCATGGTGCTCAATCTGGAGGCCATGATCTTTGCGCCGGGACGAGCTTCTTTGCACATGGAGCAGAGCTTTGTCGTCGAGACCGACGGCAACCGGCCCTTAGTGGAACAGGACCGCGCACAGCCCGTGGTGCCCTAACCCGCCAATCCCTCGGGCAAGGTCTCGATATAAGCACCAATCTCGTCGCGCACCCGCCGATACGCCCCCAGCGCTTCTTCTTCACTGCGCGCATCCCGCGCCAGCTTCGGCGGATCGTCAAAGGCCCGGTGCACCACCTTGGCGCGCCCCGGAAAAACAGGACACTGTTCGGCCGCGTGATCGCAGACCGTTATCACCCAGTCGAAATCGAGGTGGCGGAGCTGGTCAACGTGCGTCGATTGCTGATCCGAAATATCAATGCCGACCTCGGCCATCACTTGCACGGCGTTGGGGTTGAGGCCGTGGGTCTCAATCCCCGCTGAGTAGGCTTCAAATTGATTGGATTTTAGCGCGCGGGCAAAGCCCTCGGCCATTTGGCTACGGCAGGAGTTGCCGGTGCAGAGAAAGAGGATTTTGGTCATGGTTAGTAGAGGCCTTCTTACTCGTACAGCCACGTGATCGGCCGGATGACAATTTTGCGGTGTCGCGGCCAGGAGGGTGGATCTGTGGAAGCATCCAGTTGCGGGCCGAAGTCGTAGAGCAGTACCACTTCATCCCCAAAGAAATGCGCGTTCGGATACGACACATAGATCATGTCCGCCGGCAGCCTTGGAAGATGCCGTAAGCACCGGCGTCCCTCAGTTCTGGAAACCTGCAGGGCGGACAAAATCGCGTGGGCAAAACTAAGCGGCCCGACTGGAGTTGGAAGAGTACGTCGTGATAGTTGCTCGCGGTCTCACCGGGCAGGTTGATGGAGACCTCTTCGGACCATGACTCACCTTCGTCGTCGGAAGTGCGAAAACAGAGCGCATAGCCGACCAACGTTCCACCGCCTGTACCACTAAAGCGACCATAGAGAAGACCAAGCTTGCCCGACTGCAAACGCGCCAAGCAGGTTGGATCGCCGGTCCCAATGATAGGCTCGCCACAGGTCTGCAAAGGTTCACTCTCCGACCAAGTGCGTCCCCGGTCCTTGGAGTAACTAACATTCAGTCCCGACCAAACCATCATCCATCGCCCATCTTCTAATTCGACCATACCCCCGTGCGCTTGCGGGGCGCGGCCTGCAAACATCTTGGAATTTGCCATTATGAGTATCCTTTCTCGAATGCTAACTTAAGGAGTTACGAGTCAAGCCACCTACCGGCAGATTAGCCTGAAGCCGACAAGATTTCTAAAAATGGTATTTTCCAATCGGATTCCCATAGTACTCTCGTTAGCACTCGCCGTTTCTATTCCAACAGAATCGACCGCAGAAGAATCCCCTCCTTTAGGGTACAAAATTCATCGATCTATCCCTCCGCCGGGTGCCAAAACCCACGTGGTGATCTTAGGGGAAAGGTTCCGCGCCGGCGGGTTCAAACGCTGGCTCTACGGCAGCGATTACCGCGATCTCTGGGCCACTCCCATTGAGGTTACAGTCCTCGACCTCGACCGCGTAGGCGGCGGCTTGACGCCGCTTCGCACCGGCGGAGCCGGGCAGTCCATCTCTCTGCACTTTACGGGACAAGATGGTCGCCGCTATACGGTTCGCTCCTTGGATAAAGATCCGATGAAAAGGAAATGGGACGAACTCAAGGATACGGTCGTAGATGACGTCCTGCAGGACATGATCAGTGCGCTGTTGCCCACCGGGGCACTCGTGGTCGATCCACTAATGGAAGCCACCGGCATCCTCCATACCAAGCATACACTCGTAGTCATTCCAGATGATCCTCGGCTAAAGGAGTACCGCAAAAATTTTGCCGGCCTTATAGGAATGCTACAGGAACACCCTTCTGAAGGGCCGGACGATACGCCCGGCTTTGCCGGTTCCCGCAAGATCAGCGGCACGGACAAGCTGTGGAAGCGCTTGGAAAAAACACCCTGCAACCGCGTCGATGCCCGCGCCTATCTAAAGGCGAGGCTGATGGATTTTCTCATCAACGACAGGGATCGCCACTACGGTCAGTGGCGCTGGGCGCGGTTTTCCGCTGGCGACTGTTATACTTGGCTGCCCATACCAGAGGACCGCGACCAAGCCTTTGTCGACTTCGACGGGATTGGCATGGCTGTGGCGCGTAGAGGGCTGCCGATGCAAATCGAGTTCGACGACGCGTATCCGAGTCTGGTGGGCCTATCGACTACGGGCTGGGAGCTGGATCGCCAATTCCTAGCCGAACTCAATAAGACGGCATGGGATTCGGTCGCAACGGCGTTTCGCAAGGACCTACCAGACCCGGTCATCGAGGATGCCGTACGGCAACTCCCACCGCCGTATTACAAGATCGTCGGGGAAACTCTTACCAAAGCCCTCAAATCGAGGCGGGACGCCTTGCCTGAATTTGCCCGCCGATACTACGCGTTGATTACCCGCGAGGCCGAAATCCAAGCGACCGATCAGGACGAGTACGCCCACTGTGAACACCTGCCGAGTGGCGATCTCTTAGTCCGCATCGGTCTCATGGAAGAACCTGATGGCGTGCCCTATTTCCAGCGCACGTTCCACCCCCAAGAAACCCGAGAAGTCCGCATATACCTTCGGGGGGGAACCGACCGCGCGGAGATATCAGGGACCAAAGGACGGATTGTCATTCGCATCGACGGCGGAGGCGGGGCGGACACGTTCACAAACTCATCTCAAGCGGATGCCGCAAAGACCCGGTTTTACGATTATCGCGGAAAAAATCGCTTCGCCAAAGGCAAGGGCGCAAAAATCGACGAGCGCCCCTACAAGCGTCCTCCCGCACGGATCCTCCGCGCGCGATATGCACTAGACTGGGGCATGCAGGCGATTGCGTTCCCGATCCTTATCGCCAATCCAGATCTGAGCGTATTCGTAGGAGGTTTCAGCAGCCGACAGTATTTCGGCTATCGCAAAAACCCGTTCTCTTCGCGTCATTCTTTCAACGCCGGGCTGGCGGTCAATCGTCTCAAGCCATCAATTTCCTACACCGGAACCTTCCGCCAACTGCTGTCCGATCTCGACGCAAAAATCTATCTCAAGTACTCTGGTCTTCAAGTAATCCGGTTCAACGGATTCGGCAACGCAACGGAGATTCCGCGTCCATCTTCTTTTTATCAAGTAGAGCAAAATTATTTCGCTTTCGCCCCATCTTTTGAATTCCGCGCAGAAGAGCATACAGGAGACATAGAATCACTGCGCTCGAAATTGACCATTGGCTTGGGGCCGATTATCAAGTATGCAAACACGCCACTAAGTTCCAACAAAGACAAATTTATCGGCTCTCTGGATCACCCGTTATACGGCACAGATTCCTTCGGCCAAGTGGGAGCACAAGGCAAAATCCTGTACGACACGCGCAACAATCCAGCGTATGCCACTCGGGGATTTTCGGTCAGAGTTGCCGGAGCCGTCTATCCGAAAATTTGGGATGTGAAATCGGCCTTTGGCAGAATAGACGGAGAAGCACGTACTTACGTAACAGCTCCTATTCCAACCAACCCAACCCTTGCCTTGCGAGCGGGCGGCAAGAAAGTGTGGGGAACCTTCCCCTTCCACGAGAGCGCTTTCTTGGGCGGACCCGGCTTAACCGGTAGTGGCGCGTCCAATGGCAATTTGCGTGGTTTTCGGAAAAACCGGTTTGCAGGAGATACCGCACTGTACGGCAATTCCGAACTGCGGCTGGTGCTGGCCAGAATCAAACTCTTGCTACCGGGAGAGTTGGGCCTGTTCGGTGCAGCCGATGCCGGCCGAGTGATTTTCGCCAAGGACCCAGACGATGCCGATACATGGCATACCGGCGTGGGCGGTGGATTGTGGCTGTCTTTTCTCCGCCGGTGGCAGACCGTGAGCATGGCAGTCGTAAACGGCGATGATTTTATGGGAGTGTATCTACGCGCTGGTTTGGTGTTCTAGCTAATTAAGGAGGGATATAATGCTCAACAACATGATCATACGTCTGCTCGTTTACTATGCCGCATGGCTTTTAGCGCTCAGTGGAATTTTTTATCTCTTCCCCCAGATCCTCTATTACGTCTCCCAAGAGCGCAAACGCATCTTCGCAGCAAAATCCTTGGAGTTCGGGACCGAGACTGCTCCATTTCCACTCGGCAATATCGAAGAAGGAGTGTTGCGACTCGTCGATCCGGCACACACCATTCCCGTCATGGTCGCTTTGGTGCTGGCCTTCGGGGTTACGCTCCCCGTTACGTGGGTATATCGCTGGACGCGGCCGCGCAAAAAATACAGTCAATCCTTTGCCCACACGCTGCTCGTGATACCTACCTCCATAACGCTGGTCGTCTTTTTAGTTAAGGGCAGTCTAGCCCTCGCCTTCAGCTTGGCAGGCATCGTGGCCGCGGTCCGCTTTCGCACCTCACTCGAAGAGCCGATGGATGCCGTGTACATGTTTATGGCCATCGGCATAGGGCTAGCGGCTGGCACCCAGCTTACTACCGTGGCCTACCTCGCATCGTTGGTTTTCGTCGCCATAGCGCTGGGCGTGTGGAAAAGCAACTTTGGCGCGCGGCCGGCCGTAATATCCGGCTGGACCATTGTTTACCCTGACAAATCGGCCCAAGTCTCTGAAACGAACGACACGGCCATTCCCACCCAGAAACCCTGTGACGCGCAGATCGAAGTGCATGCAACGAACGTCGAAGACGTTCAAAAAGCAACGGATATGATCCTCAATTCCAATACCAAGCGCTGGCAGGTCGCAGACGTGATCAATAATGAAGATGGAACGGTCGTCGTGGTGTTTGATATTTGGTTCAAAAAATCCGTCAAGTCGCTCTCCCTTGTCCGGAATATCGAAGAAAGTGGACAAGGTTTTATCAACGAAGTAAGACTGAGAAGTAGTAACTCGTAACTTTCACGCGGCCCGCACAGCAAACAAATCAGCGTCCTGCAACACCACCCGCAGGCGCACCGGACGGCCCTTGAGCCCGGACAAGTCGCCGCCTGTTTTCCAAGCCACCGGCGCGTCGAGTTGATCGCCGTAGATCGGGTCCATTTCCTCCAAAGCATACCCGGGCAGCGGCTGACCCGATTCATCCTGAAGTTCCACCCGCAGCGACCCCACCGCCGAGGTCGCGTAATTGAGGCGCAAGGCGTCCCCTTCCAACAGCAAGGGACGAGTGAGCAATTCACCGCCTCTGTATCCGGCCCGCACCGAGGCAAAACCATGCGGCCGCACCACCACGCGGCGCAAGCGGTTAGTTGACCAGCCGTAATTTTCCGAAAGGTACATGGACCATTCGTCGTCGGCCGTTTGCACCAAGCCGGGAGCAGGCGTGCAACTGCGGTGGGACCAGTTGCGCTGATCCGTGCCGGGGCGCACCCACGCTTCCATAAAGGGGCGATCCCAGTGGACGCCGTCGCGGCTGCTCATAAACACTGCGTCGGACAGGCCATTCCCAGGGTAATCCATCGCCGCGATGTCGAGCTGGCGCTCGGGCAAAAAGCGCATGGGAAACGACAGCAGGATGTGCTCGGCACCGGGACAAGGTGTGGTAGCGTTAGTATAGAAGTGCTCCAGCGGCACATCGTCGGCGTACTGGTGGGGCTGCGGCTGCGTCCAGTGGATGAAGTCCTCAGAAGTACAACTCTGGATAGCCCGCACCCGGCCGCCGGTGCTGTCGAAGTAGCGGCTAAAGAGCCGATAGCGCCCAATGTGGTCATCCCATAGGGCGACATTGACCGAGTCAAAGGCACCGGTGACGTCCAAAGGGCCTTCTTTGACCGGAGTCCAATGGAGGCCATCGGGCGAGGCAAAACCGTGCAAGTTGGACTGGCCGGTGCCACCCACGGCCTTGAAGCGCTGCGCCGGGTCGGCCGCGGGATTACCGTCGAGGAAAACGCAGAAATTGTGGCTCTCATGGCCCTGAATGAGGACGTTGTTTTTGCGCGTGCCGTTGAATTCGACCAAGCCCAGTTCGGGTTGCGTAAAGTGGATGCCGTCGGTGCTGACAGCTAGGTTGGTAGTCTGGCTAGCCGCGCCATCGGCGTAGTCCGCGCCAATCGGATAGAAGCCTCGGTAGTACAGTAGAATGCGATCCCCATCCTGAGTGAGATTGTAGCAGCCCGTGCAGGCGTTGTCCCAAGGCTGTGAGACTTGATAGACCACTTCGCGGCGGACGGGCGGATGCAAGTGCAGAGCGGCCCCATTGAGGTGTTCAATGAGAAAGTGATCGACGAATAATTCGCGGCGGGATCCCAAGGCAATGGGCGCGGTCATGGCGAGGCTCCAGTTAAGGGATGGTTGAGAGAAGGAGTAGCTTTGCAGGGAAAATACTGCGCCTTATCGCAACGTCAAAATGCTGGCGAGCTCCAGTTCGGCGTCGCTGAGATCTTTTTTGCGGTCCAGGCCAAAGGCTATCTACCGAGTAGCCAAAAGTTGGAGATAAACCGGATGATCGCTATTCTTTAGTTGGAGTTAGCAAAAAAAGAGAGCCGACCATGACTGAAAACGCAGTAGAAGACGAGCACGGAAGCGAAGCGTACGACCCCGATCTCTATGTCCCGACCGGAGAAGCCGAACCAGTCAACGGTTTGGAGCATGTCGGCGACGCTGAGATCGAGCGCTTCAAAGCGCAGGGTTTCCTCGCCGTGGAGGGTGCCTTTTCGGAAGCGCAGATGGCCGATGCCATCAAAGCGGTGGAAGATCTGATCGACGGCAAGAATCAGGGATTCAGGGGCGTGCAGTTCGAACGCGGCGTCAGGGATCAACTGCCGGGCGCTTCGGATGACAAGCGACAGACATTGGTGCGCAAGCTGCAGCAGTGGGTCGGCTTCGATGCCCGCCTCGATTCACTGGCCCGGGACGCGCGCCTGCTAGATGTGCTCGGGTGCATGATGGGCGAACCAGCCAAGCTCTACCGCCACCAAGCCATGCAGAAACCGGCCCGCATCGGCCGCGAGAAACCCTGGCACCAGGACCACGCGTACTTCGACCTGCCCATGGACACAGAGATCATCAGCGCGTGGATCGCCTTGCAAGAGGCACATCGCGACAACGGCTGTATGCACGTGATTCCGGGCAGCCACCTCGAAGGGCCCGTGATCCACTTCAGCAGACGGGACTGGCAGATCTGCGATACTGACGTGGCCAAGGAGCGCATCGTCGCCGTGCCGCTCAGGCCCGGGGGCATTCTGTTCTGGCACGGTCGGCTGCACCACGGATCGCCTGCCAACCGATCAGATCAAGGCCGGCGATCCCTGCAACTCCACTTCATCCCCTCCAGCGTCAGCGAGGACGAGACCTCAAGAGAGGAACGCCTCGCCGTGTACGGCAGCGAAGGCAAGGACGCGACCTGCTGAAAATTATTCATCGACTTCAACGTTCTTTCTGTCTTCGCCAGTGCTTTTGTCGCACCAGCGGCATCCAGTCAAATCGCTGGTAAAGCCTTCCCGCGCCCGCTTTTTCGTCTTTATTCCCTCCGATAGATTGCTAGCTTTCAAAAGACGCGCACGTAGTTGCTAACCTTTACCACCCCCAAAATCCCGGTACGCGCGGCTAGCCGTAGGCACGGTCTGCCCCTGATACTTGCTACCCAGCCCCGGCGAACCGTAGGGGCTATCCGCTGGCGTCGCTAGCTGGTGGAACGAGAGCTGCCCGATCTTCATACCCTGATACAGCGTGATAGGCAGGTTCGCCACATTGCTTAGCTCCAACGTCAGATGGCCCTTCCAGCCGGGATCCACATAGCCCGCAGTCGAGTGAATCAGCAGCCCAATGCGCCCCAGCGAACTCTTGCCCTCAAGCCGCGCCACCAAATCGTCCGGCAGCTCTATCGTCTCAAGGGTACTGCCCAGCACGAACTCGCCCGGATGCAACATAAACGGCTGCTCGCCGATCTCCTCCATCTCGGTTAAGTCGCTCAAGTCCTCGTGCACGTCGATGAATGGACGGCGCGAGTTGCGGAACACGAGAATGTGCTTGTCGAGATGAACATCGACGCTGGCGGGCTGAATGCACCCCTCCCCGAGCGGCTCGACGACGATTTTGCCTTCTGCCAGCAGCGTCTTGATTACGCGGTCACTGAGAACCATTTTCCCTCCAGACTTTTTTCGTCCATAATCGATTTTAGCAACATAAGAGATTTATACCATCTTAAATAAGCGGTCGCTTCATTCTTCGCAAAACTGCGGCTTTGACAGAGTTGGAATAGCTTAGTTTCATACGGCTTAACAGGCTGCCACAAAAACCCTCCGGCACTATGAGCGCCATGCCATGAGTCGGCGGGTTTGGCTTTTGTGATTCGAAAGGAAGGAAACAAATGACCACTAATTGGCTCACCGGAATTTATCTGACCACGGATGAGGTCCTCAAATACCCCGATTACGTCGAGCGGCTGCGCGATGAGATCGGCCTGAATACAGTGGTTCTCTCCTTTACAGGCCAGCTATCGGAGGAGGTGCTCGCCCTCAGTCCCTATGGAGGACGCACGCCGACAGAAGAGGAACTGGGCAAGCTCGTCATACGGCACTTCGATGGTCGGCCCATAGACCCGAGGGAATACCCGCAGGCCCAGGCCCTGTGCGGTCCCGGAGTCTCGGCCCAAGGCGACGACGAAGCGTTCAGAAGGGCTGTGGGACAACTAAAGGAGGCCGGCCTGAATGTGTGGACGTACGGAGGAGCTTGGACGATTCGTCGTCTCATGTTCTGTCCATCGCGGCAGGATGTGCAAGACTGGATCGAGGCCGTGTGCGTGTACTGGGTGACCCAGTACGATCTCGACGCGCTCGACATCACCCACTTCCGCTATCCGATGGGCAGTTTTCCCCTAGGGCTTTTTGGCTGCACCTGTTCTTCTTGCACCGCCGCCGCCCAAGAGCTCGGTTACGACATGGAAGCGATGGTCAAGGACTTGCAGCGCGCCCGGGAGAGCCTGCGCCAGCTCGACGGTGCCCGCCTCGGCGAAGTAGTCCGTCTCGGGATTGGTTTCTTCGATGTGGTCCACGCGCTCGGCCTAGGTTCGGGAGTACTCGACTGGGTCCGCTTCCGCTGCGACCTTGTCGTCCGCAATCTGGCGCGCTTTCGGGCGGCAGTGCACGCGGCAGCCCCCAACAAGGCATTTGGCACCGACACCTACCCTGCCTCCATGGCACTGACAGCGGGCCACGACTACCGGCGCTGGGGCGAGATGGCCGATTTTGCCAGCCCGCTGGTGTCCCACATCTCGGCCTTTGTCTGCAACACGTTCATCGAGTGGGCCCGCTTTCTGCAGGAGGAAATTCCCAACCTGCAGGAAGAGGATGCCCTGCAACTCGTCTATCGCTTTACGGGGTACGACGGCATGGGGTTGCCAGAGACCATCGCCGCATACGGCGCTGACGAGCCGGCGACCCTGGCCTATCGAATCCCCACGGCCGACTTGGTTTTGCGGGATCTGGTAAAAGCAAAACTGTACCTACCGGCGGACATGCCTTCCTATCCGATTATCCACGGAGAGGGTTGGCCACCAGAGGCAATCGACCGCATCATCAGCGAAGCACGTCGGCTGGGGCACAATGGGATCGTCTGGCAAGGTACTGCCGAGCTGATGGAGTACGACTTCAAGCGCTGAGAAGGTGCGGCAAATCATTGGCCCGCATTTGTGCAAGGCCCAAATCGTCGAAAAGTGCACAATGCGGCCTTGACAGGGTTAGAAGCTATCGCTTTCATACGGCCTAACAGGCTGCCACAAAAACCCGCCGGCACCATGCGCGCCACGCCATGAGTCGGCGGGTTTGGCTTTTGTAAAACCAACGTTAGGAGGACGATCATGCTCATAGCCACCAGCAACGAAGTCTTCACCTTGGAGAATGGCACGCCCACGCAACGCTTGGCCATTGATGGCATCCGCTGCCTAGACGAGGGCGTCCGTTGTTCCGCCATTGGCCTAGCCGACGGCCAAGTAGTCGTCTTAGCCAATGGCCAAGCGCAACCGCAGGCCACTGGCATCAGCGATCCGGTGGAGTGCATCGCCCTGCTGTCCGAAGAGCCGCTGCAAGTGCTGCTGGGCACCGAGCCGCCCCACGTGTACAGTCTCAACGGCGACGAGCCAGCGCGCCGGATAGAATCCTTTGACGCTTTAGAATGCCGCCAAAGCTGGTACACGCCTTGGGGCGGGCCACCGGCCGTGCGCAGCTTGGCACGCAGCGGCGACTGGGTTTTTGCCGATATCCACGTCGGCAGCATCATGCGCTCGCCCGACCGAGGCGCTACTTGGGAGCCGGTGACCCCGGACTTGCATGCCGATGTGCATCAGGTAGCTACCGCCCCTATGGAGGGACGCTTGTACGCCAACACCGCAGACGCAGTCTTTGTCAGCGACGACTACGGCGGTTCTTGGAAGCATCGGAAGGAGGGCTTGGCAAGCCGCTATGGCCGCGCCGTGGCCGTCCACCCACGCGACCCCGACTGCCTGCTGGCCAGCGTCAGCAAAGGCCCTGGTCACGGCAGAGATGTGCAGGGCAAGCTCTACTTTTCGCACGACGCGGGCCGCACTTGGACCCAAGCGCTTGCTGGCTTCCCCGAGGCCAAGGGCAATATCGACACCTTCCACATCGCCTTTGACGCCGAGGGGATTGCTTGGGCCGCTGTCGAGGATCAGCTCTACCGCAGTGAGGATAGAGGCGAGAGTTGGTCCGAGTTTTGGCGCGCACCCGCTGCCATCGTCGCCGTGGCCTGCGCCCACTCGAATGGGGTCTAAGCGTTGCAACTCCTTCTAACACTGTTAATTCTAGCCAGTTGTTCCACCACCGGAAACATGCGGCCACACTGGCCTACATATCCCGTAAATCCATTCGTCATCCAATTGGACATTCCCGGCCCTGATGATTCTGCCGGCGGCCTCATTGTCGTCGATCTAAATGGCGATGGACGCATGGATTACTTGGTCACCGTTCCCAATCATCTCACGGCTCACGCCCACGATGGCCGCAAACTCTGGACACTCGAAACCGACCTCTGGATAGGCGGCTCCTCAGAGCGCATCGGCCTACCCGGCCATCACGGGCCAGGCGTTCAGGCCGCAGATATCGATGGCGATAAACAGGTCGAAGTGCTGTTCCTTACCCAGGATGGCACGCTCCACGTGGTCGATGGCACCACAGGACGCGAGCAGTGGACCGCAAAGCCGCCCATCCCCAAAGGCACCCAACGCTGGGAGCATTTAGTCGTCGCCAATTTCCGTGGCGCAGGCGATCGAGATCTACTCCTCCAAACCACCAATGCCGAAGGCTACCGCATGGGTCGCTTCCTAGCAGCCTATGCAATAGACGATCTCCGTCGCGGCCATTTTGTCCCCCTGTGGCAACGCGACGATTTCGTCTCCTGCGCTCACAACGGCGCACGACTGGCCGATCTGAACAGAGACGGACAAGACGAGGTAATCGGCGCTACGGTCGTCTCTGCCGATGGCGAAATTCTACTACAAATTCCCCTGCGCGGTCACATCGACTCGATCTTCATCTACGACGTGCTTCCCGATGTACCGGGCTTGGAAATCGTCGCCCTAGAAGAAGGCGGCGGCAATCGCATTTTTCTCTACAACCACGAACAACTCTTCTGGGAAACGCACCTCCGCCATCAAGAACCCCAGAACGCAGCGGTCGGCGAGTTCGACCTAGAGCGGCCGGGCCTAGAGATATGGTGCCGGAGCCGCTATAACGAACATCAGAAGCCTTTCATTTTTGACGCACAGGGCGAGAAGATCGCCGATTACCAGATGGACGATGTAGCGCCCGAGGGCTGGACCGTACGAGGCGTCGAGGTCATCCACAAGATCGATTGGACGGGCGACCGCAAACAGCTCGCCGCAGCCAAAGAGCGCCATACCTCCGGCGATATTGGCATCTTCGATCCGCTCAGCGGACAGTTCCTCCACCGCTTTGAGGAAAAAGCCGACCGGCTCTACGTCGCCGATGTGGCTGGCGATTGGCGCGAAGAGCTAATCGTCTTGCACGGCGACCAACTCCACATCTACTTCAACGAGTCCGAGAATCCGGGTTCTGACCATCCGCGCCTGTGGTCACAAGACCACTACCGCCGCAGTAAGATGACTTGGAACTACTACAGTCCATAAGCTCAGGCAACCATGTCCATTCTACCGGGAAAAATCAGTGATTTTCTCAAGATCGCGGTCGCTGCCGCCGGACGCGGCGACCTCCCAACGGTCCAAGCCGTATTGGCGCAAAAACCAGCGTGGATCACCCGCATTGGTTCGCATGGCCGCACCATGCTGTGGGAAGCTGCGTACCGGGGACGGCTCGCCATGGTCGATTACCTGCTCGATCAAGGCGCTGACATCCACGCCTGCGGCTGTCACTTCACGCCGCTGCTCGTCGAAATCTCCCCCTACTGCGCCGCGCGCTACAAGCGCCACCACGCAGTCGCCGACCACCTCCTAACACGCGGTGCCACGACCGACATCTACACTGCTGCCTTCCTCGGCGAGAGCGATGCAGTCGCCAACTACCTCGACCGAGAACCCGAGCTGGCAACAGCCGAGAAAGCCCAGCACGACTCCAGCCAGCGCATGACGGTTTTGCACTACGCCGTCAGCGCCGGGCACCTCGCCATCCTCTCGATGCTGTTGGCGCGAGGGGCCGACCCTCGACCGTACAGCGGCGGTCTAATTCGCTTTGCCGTGTGGCGGGACCGCGCCGACATCCTCAGAGCTTTGCTCGACGCCGGGGCCGATCCGACCCACGCCGAGGCCCCTCGTTCCGGCATCGTCAACACCGAGATCATCGAATTGTTGACCGCCCACGGCATCGCCGTAGATGTGGACCACGCCGAGGGCGGCTGGCCGCCCCTTGTCTTCCAGTCGCGCGGCGACCGCGGCGGCAATGTCCAGCGCGTGCGCGCCCTGCTCGACGCCGGGGCCGACGTCAATGTCAGGAACCACAAGGGCCAGACGGCATTGCACTGCGCCGCCAAAGCGGGATTCGACCAAATCGTCGCCTTGCTGCTCGATCGTGGGGCCGAGGTGAACGCCAAAGACGACAAGGGCGCAACGCCGCTGTCAACTGCGTTGCGCTCCAAGATCAAAGACAAGGATCGGCTCGCGACTGTCATCGGTCTGCTCACCGACGCTGGTGGCGTTTGAGCCCCAGCTAAGGGAACATAGATAGCCTGCACCATTACTGACGCTCATTTCTTGCATTCGACAGCCCTTATTAATACTTTAGCGCTAAATACTAATAACGATACGGCTTATTACATTATGCTTAATAAGGAAATCTCTCCATGAGACGCGGTGAAACCGGCCAATACGAAACCACAATCGTTGGCGATGAGACGGTGCGAGCTTTCGTGCCTGCACCGCTTCCGCCCACGCCTGCGCTGGATCTGGTAGCTCTGCAAAGACCACTGGAGGAAGCATTGCTGGCGCTGGGCCGGTTGGACAGTCTCTCCGTGTTACTGCCCGACGCTCACCTTTTCCTCTACACCTATGTCCGCAAGGAGGCCGTGCTGTCCTCCCAGATCGAGGGTACCCAGTCCTCGCTGTCGGATCTTCTGTTGTTCGAACTAGAGGAGGTGCCAGGTACCCCGCTCGACGATGTCGTCGAGGTCTCGAATTATGTGGCGGCACTGGAACATGGATTGCGCCGGATACGCGAGGGGTTCCCACTCTGCAATCGCCTCATCCGCGAGATCCATGCCGAGTTGCTCGCACGGGGCCGTGGCAGCGACAAAACCCCAGGTGAATTCCGGCGCTCACAAAACTGGATCGGCGGCAGTCGGCCTGGAACGGCGCGCTTTGTGCCCGCGCCAGCCCACGCCGTTGCAGAGTGCATGTCGGATTTGGAGCGATTTCTCCATACAGAGGCTTGCGGATTGCCTGCACTCCTGCGAGCGGGACTCGCCCATGTCCAATTCGAGACCATCCATCCCTTCCTCGACGGCAATGGACGGGTCGGCCGCCTGCTGATCACGTTCCTATTATGTCATGACGGAGTGCTGCGCGAGCCGCTGCTGTATTTGAGCCTCTACTTCAAACAACACAGAGAAAGCTATTACGAACTCCTCAATGATGTGCGGAAAAACGGCGACTGGGAAGCGTGGCTTGCGTTCTTTCTCGACGGTGTGACACAGACCGCGGAGGGGGCCGTCTCGACTGCACAGCGGTTGCTCGCTCTGTTTCAGGAGGACCAAGCAAAGATACAACAGACGGGGCGCGCGGCAGGGTCGGCGCTACGCGTCCACCAAGCTTTGCAGGAGCACCCGATTGCGTCGCTCCAAGAACTCGCCAAGCGCACGGAACTATCATTCCCCGCCGTTACTGCCGGGATCCAGATACTCGAACGGATCGGAGTGGTGCGCGAACTGACGGGCAAGAAGCGGAACCGACTTTTCGGCTATGATCAATATCTTGCTATTCTCGGAGAAGGGACCGAATTACCATAGTTCGCCTAGGAGACTCAATGAACCATAGTGAGATCGTCAGTTTCTTGTGGGGCGTCGCGGACCTGATCCGCGACAGCTTTAAGCGCGGCAAGTACCAAGATGTCATTCTGCCGCTAACCGTGCTGCGCCGTCTCGACTGCGTGCTAGCGCCGACCAAAGACAAGGTGTTGCAACGACAGGCGGATCTACGCCAGCGTGGGTTAGAGGACCTAGACTCGCAGCTTTGCAGGGTTTCGGGCTTCGCTTTTTACAACACTTCGCGCTATGACTTTGACAAGCTACTCGCCGATGCGCCAAACCTCGCCGCCAACCTCAGAAACTACATCGCCGGCTTCAGCAGCAACATGCGCGAGGTGCTGGAGCGGTTCGACTTCGACAACACGCTCAGCAAGCTCGATGAAGCGGGGCTACTATTCCAGGTTGTAGAGCGGTTCGGGACCGTTGATTTGCACCCAGACTTGATCGACAACCCGACCATGGGGACGATCTTTGAGGAGTTGATCCGCCGCTTCAACGAAGCCCTAGACGAAAACCCCGGCGAACACTTCACGCCCCGCGACGTCGTCCATCTGATGGTCGATCTCATGCTCGCCGGTGACGAAGAGCGCATCGCGGCCCCCGGCGTCGTGCGCAGTGTGTACGACCCTTGCTGTGGCTCCGGCGGTATGCTGATGATCGCCAAGGAGCACATTGCGGGTGAAACGCACGGAAACGGCGATCCGTCCCGGCCCGCGATCAACCCACAGGCGGAGATTCACCTTTTCGGCCAAGAAGTGAACCCGGAGACTTGGGCGGTCTCGAAATCCGACATCTTCATAAAAGACCCATCGGGCCGCGACGCGGACAAGATCGCCTTCGGCAGCACGCTATCCAACGACCGCCATACCGGCCAAACCTTCGATTACCTAATCGCCAATCCGCCCTACGGCAAGGACTGGAAGCGCGACAAAGCCACGGTCGAAGCAGAACACGAACGGGGCACGGCTGGCCGCTTCGGCCCTGGATTGCCGCGCATCAGCGACGGTCAGACCCTGTTCCTGCTGCACATGCTCGCCCATGCGAAAGCACCCGACCAAGGTGGTGCCCGCATTGCGATTATTATGAACGGCTCACCGCTGTTTACCGGTGATGCAGGCAGCGGCGAGAGCGAGATTCGCCGCTATATCTTGGAAAACGACCTGCTGGAGGCGCTGATTGCGCTGCCCGAACAGCTTTTCTACAACACCGGCATCGCCACCTACGTGTGGCTGCTGACCAACCGCAAGGCACCGGCGCGCAAGGGCAAGGTGCAGCTCATCGACGCCTCTGCGTTTTGGGTCCCGATGCCCCGGAGTCTCGGCGACAAGCGGCGCGTGATACCATCGGAAAAGGCAGCCGATGTGCTGGAACTCCTCGCCGATTGCCAAGACGGCCAGACGCGCGAGCTTTCAGATGATGGCGAGGACGAAGAGCGCATTGTCAGCCGCGTCTTCTCGACGGCGCAGTTTGGGTATCGCAAGATCACCGTTGAACGACCGCTGCGGCTCAATTTCCAAGCGAGCGCGGAACGGATCGAGCGCCTCAGCGAACAGACAGGCTTTCAGAATCTGGCTAAATCGAAGAAGCGGGGAGAGGCCGGTGCCAAGGAAGAGGCCGAGGGGCGAGCTCTGCAGCAAGCTATTCGGACCATGCTCAAGATGATGCCCGACACCCTTTACAAGGATCGGGAAGCGTTCCTCAAGAAACTTGCGAAAGCAACCCGGAAGGCTGAACTCAAACTGTCGACACCGATGAAAAAAGCAATTCTCGACGCCCTCGCCGAGCGCGATGAGACGGCCGAAATTTGTCGCGACAAGGACGGTGTTCCTGAACCCGACCCGGAGCTACGTGATACCGAGCGTGTGCCGCTTGCCGAAGGAGAAGACCCCGTGGACGGCGATGGAGTGCCGGACAGCGTCCGCGCCTTCTTCGAGCGCGAGGTCAAACCGCATGTTCCCGATGCTTGGATCGACACGTCGAAGCGCGATCACCGGGACGGGAAGGTTGGCTTAGTCGGCTACGAGATCAACTTTAACCGCTATTTCTATCGGTATAAGCCGCCGCGCCCGCTCGGAGAGATCGAAGCCGATATCCAAGCTATCGAGACGGACATTCTGGAGATGCTGAAAGACATGTCGGCAGACCCCACAAGATGACACCAAATGTCGGCACTTGCGATTAAGTGCCGACATTTTCTGTTGACACAAGCTAAAAATTCCATATAATGTCGGCATTCATAATCAAAGTGCCGACATTTTTAAAGAATGACGACAATTCAACTCGACCAAGATCGCCTTCACAGCGCCGGCCTTGGGGCCTTTTTTCGTCCTAGCGAGGTTGGAAAACTGGGAATTACCTACGACCAGCTCGTTCGGTTGGTCCGGGCCGGCGAGGTTGAGCGGGTGGACCGCGGTCTGTACCGGCTCGTCAGCGCCGAACTGACTGAGCACGCTACCGTGGCCGCTGTATGCGCCCGGGTGCCCAATGCAGTTGTTTGTCTCATTACGGCACTCAATTTTTACGAGATCGGCACCCAGCTTTCGCCCTGGGTCTGGATTGCCATTCACCACAAGGCAAGACCTCCTCGGCTACCGCAGATTCGGACTCGCCTAGTCCGCTTCAGCGGTTCAGCTTGGACGTACGGAGTGCGCGAAGCCGTGTTCAATGGGGTTCCGGCGCGCATCACTTCGCCGGCCCGCACGATCGTCGATTGTTTCCGATTCGAACGCCTGATCGGACGAGAAGCCGCTCTTGAGGCATTACACGAAGGTCTCCGGGAACGCAAGGTAACGGTGGATGCTCTGATGCGAACGCTTGAGGAACTTCCTTCGCGCCGATTGAGCACAGCTCTGGAGTTTGGGGCCCTATGATCAGGAATTTTGCGGCATCTGTCCGGGCCCGCCTGTACAACAAAAGGCATTCCCGCACCCGTTGTGCGAGTATATCCAATGGTGACGAGTCTTGCCGAAAAGTTCGACGCCATGGTGAGTCTAGGGAGACGTAACAGCCGCATGAAGGATTTTTATGACGTTTGGGCCTTGTCGGAGACATTTACTTTCGAGGGCAAAGCGTTGCGCGAGGCAATCTATAGCTGCTTTGAGCGGCGCAGGACGCCAGTATTCGAGGAAACGCCTGTCGCATTGACTTTGGCGTTTTATTCCGACGAAGTCCTCAATACCCGATGGCGCGATTATCGGCACGATGCAGCGCTTCTATCCACACCCCCGGAATCGTTTACCGTAATTGGCGAGCGCGTACAGAACTTCTTCGGGCCGGTCCACGAAAGTATCGTTGCAAATAGCCCGTTCGACTTGCACTGGCCCCCCGGAGGCCCGTGGGAGTCGGTTGCAGAGCAGGATGCCGAGGATGGGGATCAAGCATAAAGACATAAAGCATGGAAATGGCGTAATCCCTCAGCGGGAGAAAACCGGAAATGCCGGTGCGCTATCGCGGCCCAACTGCACACACGCGGAAAAACAAGGCACCATGGTGCTCGACTTCGCCAACAAGTCCGACGAGATCAAAACCGCCTTTTCGCACGGTACTTGCGCTGACTCTTACCCGCCGACCAAGAGGAATTACCGCACGAAGTGCAGGAAAACATCGATATGGAATCGTATCGGGTTCAGGAGACGGGAAGCGGCAAGATCGATCTTGAGCGCAAGGCGGGGCGCTCGACCCCATCGGTACGAAGTTCGACCAATACCTCCGCAGCTATCGCAACGCCGAGACCGCTTGACCGAACTTCCTAAAAGACCCTTTGTAACACCTACACCTCATCCCCCAACCGCCGGTCCAACAGGAAAAGAACAATGCAACCAACGCCAACCACCCCCAGCGTAAAGCAAGTCCCGCTCCTGACGGCGAGCCAGATAGCCCAATTCAAGCGCGACGGCTTCCTCGTGCTCCCCGCCGTACTCGATCCCGAACGCTGCCGCCGTGCCAGAGACGCAATGTGGGCCGCGATTGCAACCCACCTGCCCCGCATAAAGCGAGACGATCCCTCCACTTGGGGGCCGCTCACCGAGGAAGAAAGCGCCGTGCTAAAAGCGCAGCGGCCCGAGGTCGGCGGCGATCCCTATTTCGCCGGCAGCGGCCACCGCTTCTACGTCCGCAACGGAGCCGAACAATTCATGCTCGATTTGGCCCCCCGAGCCTTGTGGCAAGTCGCCGAGCAATTGCTTGGTGAGGGCACGGTGGTGTGGCCCGCTGGAGAGGATGATTCCGGTATGACGACGGGTCCGTGCTTCATGTGCGACGACGCGGTAGGAGGGCTATCCACCCATTTGGGGAAAGAGATCGAGAAGTGGCCGGAGAAGGGATCCTTCACCACTGAGGAAGCACTGCGCCTGCCCAAGACCGGCCCGGTGTGGCTCAACGGCCAAGGGACTCGCGGCTTGTATTGCACCCTGCCCAACAGCCCGTCTCCCGGGCCGGAATATCGCGGTGCCCACTCCGACGGTGCCTGCTACGGCCGCTGGCGGCTGCAAATGTCAGCTTACATCGACGACCTACCGCCCAACTCCGGCGGCTTCACCGTGTGGCCGGGCAGCCACAGCCGCATCTGGCGCGATCAGTGGGATGCCTTCCTCGAAGGCGAAAAGCACACCGACAAACACTTGGCAGAACGCAAGGCCGGCGGCTACAACGACCCCGTCATCCAGCGCATCAAAGCCGATACCCAGCCCTTTGATTGCCACGGCCCCGCCGGCACCGTGGTTTTGTGGCACACCAAAATTTTGCACATGGCCGGGCAGAATCAATCCACCGACGTCATCCGCCAAGCGACCATCTACGGCTTCCTCAAAACGCCAGCATCCCTCCCCGACCCACTCGTAGTCGATAACACCAACGGCGACATCTGGCGGGATTGGTCCGACGAAGTCCGCGCCATCGATGGGTAGCGACCACCCTCAAGAGCCCAGCGGTTCGACCGCGACCGCGACACCGGAACTCGATGAGGCGCGGGCAGCGTCGGAAACCGCCTGCACCCAATAGCCACTCTCCGCGTCACAGACCGGTTTTTCACCGCGCTGCGCCGCGGCGACAAAATCCTCAATCATCGGCAGATCGAACAGCTTCTCCTGCAGCGGCTCCACCTCAATCCTCTCAGTTCCATCGGGCAGCTCCAGAGTCAGGTGATCCGCCGTCAACTCCAGCGGGTCGATCAGTATCCTGCCGCCATCGCCGTCGATCTGGGCAAAATCGCGACGCGGTGGCGAGGTCAGAATAGTCGAGTGCATGCCGATCCCTCCCCCCTCGAAGCGCACGATCAGGGCGTCGGTGTCATCAACGGGCCAGTCGTGGTCAACCGTGTCGACCATAGCGCTCACCGACTGCGGCCGGCCGCCGAAGTTCAACAGCACTTCAATGCGATGTGACGCCATTTCCATCAGGGCACCGCCGATGCTCGGTTCGATCCGCCAATCCCCCGCTTGCGGATCCCAGCGCCCGCTGTAATGGGTCCGCGCGAAAACGACCCGTCCGATGCGGCCCGCAGCGATCAACTGCTTGGCCGCGACCACTTGCGGACAAGTGCGCCGACGGTAGGCGACCGCGAGGGTCACGCCGTGAGCCCGGCCCGCAGCGATCATCTCGCGACACTCGGCGACGTTTCTCGCCATCGGCTTCTCACACAATACGTGCTTTCCGTGCTCCGCCGCCAAGCAGGTGTAGTCGCAATGGGTATCGGTCGGCGTCGATACGATGACAGCCTCCACCCGGTCGTCGCGCACCAGCTCCGCTGCCGAGCTGTACGCGCGCGGGCCATTGAATCGCGCCGCGAATGCCCTAGCTGCCTCAAGATCTCGACGGCAGACGGCGACGAGCTCGGTCCGTTCCGAAGTTAGCAGGCTCGGCCCGAACGAATTCTCGGCTATGGAGCCGCAGCCAATGATGCCAAATTTCATGGTGATTGCTCTCCGTTGTTCTGCTGGTGGTGGACATCTAACTATTGGTCCGACGAAGTCCGCTCCATCGCTGAGCACCAACAATAGCGCTCAGCCGTAGGAGCCTTTCTCGTGGCGGCCGAGCAAGCGCTGCAGACGCGGCGAGGCTCCCTCCATCACGTGCGGCGGCATGCGATAGTCGATAAAGGGATAGAAGCGCTGGGAGATAAAGCGCTTGCTGTACGTGACGCCGGCCATGAAGCGAGTGCGATCCGAGGCATTGGGAGCCCCCCGGTGCCAGATCTGGTTGTTGAACATGTACGCGTCGCCAGCCCGGGCGAACAAAGAGACTGGTCCAGTCCCGCAAAATGTGGGCTTGTCTTGCTCGGCGGGCCCACGGCCGGCGCGGTGGCTGCCGGGCACGACCTGCGTGGGACCGTGTTCAATGCTTTCCACATCGCTGACCGGAGTGAAGATTTGCAGCACAAAGCAGGGCATGGTAATGCGCGGGTCGTGCTGTTCCACCTCATCGGGCAGGGGAAAGTGAATCAAATCGTCGAGGTGCCAGCCACCGGGGCCGTCGGGCACCTTGTTGGGGTCGGGTTCGGTGTACAGGGCGTTTTGCGACATGAGGTGGCAGTTGTCGCCCAAGATAGCTTCGGCTAAGCTGACAAACGGCTCGCGAACTACCAAGTCGCGGAATGCCTTGCTATATTCGAACATGCGCATGAGGCTGATGCCGCGGATGTGATCACCTGCTTCGTCGTTCAGGATGCGGGGATCGGCGACCTTGCGCGCCATAGCCTCGCGCAGGGCCTCAACCTCGTCGGCTGCGAGGACGGGCCCCAAGTGACAGTAGCCGTCGCGGTTGAATTGCTCGATGATGCGCTGGGTTTCTTCCGGCGAGTACGGCCGGCCTGCTGCAATGGGACTGGACATGGGATTTTAGCTGGGGAAAAGGGTGGACGGGTCGGCTGCAAAATAGGGCACGGCCTTGCCAACGCCAAATCAACACAAGGCTGGACCGTCGAGTTTTGCGTCAGGTGCCGCTGCAAAGGAGGCTCTTATGAAAGGACGAGTCGCATGGCTATTAGCCGTCATCTGTCTAACGGGCAATGTCGCCAGAGTCTCGGGACAAGAAATCGACGTGCACCTATCTAAAATCGACGCCGGGGTGGCTTGGGTCAGTTCGTACTGGGGCTATAACGCCCCCAAGTTAGTGTACGACGGCGAGAGCTATTACACGGTCGCGCTGTGGGGATCAGAGCAGGCCACCGCCCAAGGGGCGCTCTACCAATGGCGCGACGGGCAGTGGCGCCGGGGCTACGAGTGGGACGGCTTGAACTACCAGCCGGGCATGGTATTGCTCGACGAGCAACGGCGGCTGCTCCTGATCTATCCAAAGATCAACCAAAAGCCGGTCATTCTGCGGGCCACAGCACCGGGGCAGATCGACCAGTTCGAGCAACTCGAAGTGCCGGACGCCATTGGCAAGGCCGGGTACATGGGCGCTGGCATGTACGACGAGCGCCTAGTCATCGGCTATATCGGCGATCCAGCGACCTATACCTTCAAGACGGCCACGCTCGATTTGCGCACCGGCACTTGGGACGGCCCCTACGTCCTCGCTCCGGCGCAAAGAACAGAGGTGCCGTGGACGACTTGGCTCTACCCGGTCATTCAGCCAGATGAGACGGGTTATCACTTGCTAGTGAGCAATCAGCCCGACCCCAGAGCGCTCTACAACCGCATCCTCTACATGCACTTGCCCTACGGCGACCCCGGTCAAATCGAGCCCGAGGTCGTGGTCGAGATCGCGCCCGAAGGCGATTTTATCGCTTTCGGCGAGGCCATGTGGCGCGACTTAGATGGCTACATGTACGTCACTGGACAATACCAATCCCCCGGACAGGCCAATCAACTGTTCGTCTTTGTGCGCGACTCGCATACGGGCGCGTGGACCCGCCAAGCGCTGAGCAATGCGCAGGTGGCTGCGGCCTATCAAAGACCCGGTGGAAGCCGTGCCGTGTGGGTAGCCAGCACGTACGGGTCCGACTTGCGGCTCTATCGATCGGACGATCGCGGGGGTAGCTGGCAGGAGGAGCCGCTAGCCGATTTGGCCAGCTACGGCTTAGTCTCCAGTTTCTTCCTCCACGGCATTTCCCCGGCCAGCGGCAGCCTGATGCCGAGCTTGCCCACCGCGGTATTCAGCGCCGGGCCGCACCCCAACTACGAGTTGTGGTTCGTCCAGTTCGACATTGCCGAGTTGGCAATGGCTACCGCAGTAGAGGAGGTCGAATCGCCAGACGCGACCGGTGCGCCGATTTTGGTCGCCAACGCGCCCAATCCCTTCAACAATTCGACCCAGATACGCTTTTGGCTGCCCGCGGCTGGGCCAGTCGATCTAGCGGTGTACAATCTCCAAGGCCAGCGGATCGGACCGATAAGCAAGGGCCACCGGGAGGCCGGCTGGCATACCATTGCTTGGGCCGCCGACGAGCTGGCGACCGGGGTGTACTTGTATCGCTTGCAGGCTGGCGGCACCGAGGTCGCACGCAAGTTAGCCGTGATCCGTTAGCGCCCGCGGCTCTCCCACATATAGCAATCTTGCATGACTGATGCAGCTTGTCTTGCTCTACTATTCTGCGTCCATCTGCGGATCACCGCGCAAATCATGTAGGACGGCTATATTTGCTCCAGTGATTAGCGTCTTATATCTTGCCTATTGTCATCACCACAGCGGAAGTACTCCATGTTTCGCTCGCTCGTTTTGCTTTTCGTCTCATACTGCCTGATCGCTTGTTTTGTTTCTCCGGCTTGGGGTTATACCTA
>JAJEFJ010000024.1 GCA_022820485.1 Candidatus Latescibacterota bacterium | reverse complement strand
CTGCCAGGTGCCGGGCAGATCGACGAACTTGAAATCGACCATCTGCGCGTCGTGTTGGCGGGCTAAAGCCAGCGCGGCGTCGATGGCGCTGGGCGCCTTGGCTTTGGTTTTGGCTTTGGTTTTCGTTTTGGTTTTGGCTTTCGCCTTGGCTTTGGCCATGAGAATTCCTTTCTCAAAGTAGTGGTTGATATGGGATCAGAGGGCGCACGCCCCGCACGCGCGCCCCCTGCTTCTGGTCTAGGTTCCGGTTGGAATGCAGACCAGGGTTTAGAAGCTCCTGCCAAAGACGAGGAAGGTGCTTTCTTTGTCTGGGTTGAGGATGTACGAGGCGAAGTAATCGCCTTTGCCCATATTGAGACCGACGCTGACCAAGGCCGGATCGGTCGTAGTGGTGTAAAACCCGTTGCCGAAGCCAACGGTGACGCTGACGGCGGTTTCTTCCATCTCGCCCAAGTCGTAGGTCGCTTCCGCCCAGAACGAATCGTCGGCGTCGCCGGATACATTGTACGCGACTAGGGCGCTCAGCGGTACGCCATCGGGGGCGAGGGATGCGCTGATTTCGAGAATGTGTACTGCGTCTTCGTCGCTGTAGCTGAAGAACTCGTCGTCTTCGGTCAGGCCCGGGAAGTAGTAATCGGTCAGGGTGATGCCGATGGGGCCGGACGAGAAGCTGACGTAGAGGTCGTTCTCGTTGGCACCGCCGTCGGAGATCGCCCATGAGGACCACGCGCCGATTTCGATGTTGCCGTGGCTGATGGACATGCCCGGCTGGATGCTGACGGCATTGCCAAAGTCGGTGCCGCGCCACACGTAGCGGTTGACTACGTCGGCACCAAAACCAACCCCGGCATCAGCCGGAACGGCGGATAAGGTCAGTGCAAAGAGAAGAGGTGCAGCAAAAAGCAAGCGTTTCATCGATTGCTCCTTAGGTGGGTTGAGGTGAAAGATGGGGCCGGCTGCACCGGCCCCTTGGCTATTAAAGGGCGCTTTCGCCCGTTTCGCCGGTGCGGATGCGCACAGCTTCTTGGATTGGCGAGGCAAATACCTTGCCATCGCCGACTTTGCCGGACTTGGCCGCCTCGACGATGGTGTTGATCGCCTGCTCGTGGTCGGCGTCCTTGACGATGACCTCGATTTTGATCTTGGGGACGAAATCAATGCGGTACTCGGCACCGCGATAGACCTCGCGGTGGCCGCGCTGGCGGCCAAAGCCCCGCACTTCGGTTACGGACATGCCGGCGATGCCCCGTTCGCCGAGGGCCTTCTGCACGGCCTCAAGGGCCGATGGCCGGAGGAATGCTTCAATTTTATACATGGTTGGTTCCCCTCGCTTAGTTGTTGATGTGCTGGAAATCCGCGTACGCGGGCTGGCCGTGCTCGCTTAGATCGAGGCCCTCGTCCTCGTCCTCCTCATCGACGCGGAACCCGAGTGTCGCCTTGACCAGGCTCGCGAGGGCAAAGGAAAAGACAAAGGCGAAGAGGGCGTACGACAGCGTGCCCAATAGCTGAGTGCCCACGCTGTGATCGGCGTTGGTGCTGAACAGCCCAACCGCGACCGTGCCCCAGACGCCGCAGATGCCGTGGACGGAGATGGCCCCAACCGGATCGTCGATCTTGATGCGGTCGATAAAGACAATCGAGAAGACGACGATGATTCCGGCGATCAGCCCAATCCAGATGGCCCCGGCCCACGTGACCACATCGGCACCAGCCGTGATGCCCACGAGGCCGGCGAGAATGCCGTTGAGCGCCATGGTGATGTCGGGCTTTTTAAGATAGATATAAGAGGTGAAAATCGAGGCCATGCAGCCAGCCGCGGCGGCGAGGGTGGTGGTGACGAAGACCAGCGACACAGCCGCGGGGTCGGCGCTGAGCACCGAGCCGCCGTTGAAGCCGAACCAGCCGAGCCACAGCAGGAAGACGCCGATCGTCGATAGCGGCATGCTGTGCCCGAGGATCGGCCTGATTTCTCCGTTGTGGTACTTGCCCTTGCGCGCCCCCAGCACTATGACTGCGGCAAGCGCTGAGAAGCCGCCAAAAGCGTGGACGACCGACGAGCCTGCGAAGTCGTAGAAACCGAGGTCATCGAGCCAGCCAGCGCCCCACTTCCAGGAGCCGGCGATGGTGTAGCCAAAGGCCACCAAGATCGCGGCATAGAGCATGAAGCCCGACAGCTTAACGCGCTCGGCCACGGCACCGGAGACGATGGTGGCGGCAGTGGCGGCGAACATGGCTTGGAAGATGAAGTCCGACCAGTAGGTGTAATCTGCGTACTGATTGGTCAGGTTGGCCACATCGTCGTCAAAGCCGATCCAACCCTTGAGGGCCAACACATCGGCGATGAGCCAATCATCGCCCGGATACATGATGTTGAAGCCACACAAGGCATAGGTGAGGATACCGGTCGAGATAATAAAGAGGTTCTTGAAGAGGATGTTGACCGTGTTCTTTTGCCGGGTCAGGCCGGATTCGAGCGTGGCAAAACCCAAGTGCATGACGAAGACCAAGGCTGCGGCGATGAGAATCCACAGGTTATCTACCATGAATTTGGGATAGGCCAAGGGCATGGCTTGGAAGGCTTCCACGGTTGTGAAATCCCCCGCTGAAGCCTGTGTAGTCGCTCCGAGGACCCCGGCACTGATCCATAAGAGCGAAGGACGGTTGCGAAAAACAGACATGGGCAATCCCTTCCCTTGTATGATATGAGGAGGCATCCGATCGACACCTCGTGGATGCGAACGTCAACTATAATGCAAGAAACGTGCCAAGCGGATTGGGCGCAGACACTTCAGAATTGTAGCTTATTGTAAATTAGGGAGTTATAAAAAATAACAATAAAGAGAGGAACGAGGCCGGCATAACTACAAAATTGAAATAGTCTCAAAAAATTACAATTTTGTAGTTTATATAGCTACTTCTTGTAGTTTTTTGGGCAGATGTCTAGTTTCTCGATGCGATAAGAGAAAATTCGGGTCGTAGTGCCGAGGGTGCGGGCGGCCTTGGCCATATTGCCGCGGGCGTTTTTGAGGGCTTCGATGATGATTTCTCGTTCATAGGCCCGCATCATCGTCTTAAACGAACCGGTGACCGGGGTGCCGGTGGCGTCAGCCGTTTGCAGGGAGGGGGGTAGATGGTGGCCGTGGATGACGCCGTCGTTGCTGAGGATGATCGCCCGTTCAATGCAGTTTTCCAACTCGCGCACGTTGCCCGGCCAGTGGTAACTGGTCATCATTTCAATAGCGGGCGTAGAAATGCGGTGCATCTCCACGCCGAGCTGGTGAGAGTACTTTTCGAGGAAGTGGTCGGCGAGCTGGAGAATGTCGGATTTGCGCTCGCGCAAGGGTGGAATGAAGATGGGAAAGACGTTGAGTCGGTAGAAGAGATCCTCGCGGAAAGTCCCCTCGGCGATGGCTTTTTCCAGATCTATGTGGGTCGCCGCGACGACGCGAACATCAATCGGCACCGGGCCGCGACCGCCGAGGCGCTCGACTTCGCGATTTTGCAGCACGCGGAGCAGTTTGACCTGCGCACCTAGGCTGAGTTCGCCGATTTCGTCGAGGAAAATCGTCCCGCCGCGCGCTCGTTCAAATCGGCCTGCTTTGCTCGTCGAAGCCCCGGTGTAAGCGCCGCGCTCGTGGCCGAATAGTTCGGATTCGACCAAGGTTTCTGGCAGGGCGGCGACGTGCACTTTGACAAAGGGTTTGTCGGCACGTAAGCTGTTGTAATGTATGGCATCTGCGGCTAGTTCCTTCCCCGTGCCGCTGGCACCGCGCAACAGGACCGTGGCGTCGCGGGGAGCCACTTGGCCTATGAGCTGGCAAACCTCCTGCATGGGGCGGGAGTTACCGATGAGGTTGGCGGGGTGGAAGCGCTCGCGGAGCTCGTTTTGCAGACGCAAGTTTTCGTCGAGAAGCTGGGTTTGCTCGGCGCGGGCGCGTTGGCGGGCGGCGGCCGATTGGCCAATCATGACGGATATGATCGACAGCAGGCGCACGGTATCTTGCAGGCTTTCGTTGTCTTTATAAGGGATATCGACGCTAATGGTGCCTACTACCTGCTGCTGCTGGAGGATGGGCACGCAAATGAACGAGGTCTGGTTCTTGGCCGAACTGCCGCGAGCACCGGTGCGGTTGAGGAAGAGCGGCTCGCTGCTGATGCGCGGCACGATCACGGGTTTGCCCGATTCCACGACCTTGCCGGTGATGCCTTCCCCGATGTCGTAGCGGCCGCGCTTGATTTCCGATTGCGAGAGTCCATAGGCTACGTCGATGGAGACTTCGGAGGCTTCTTGGCTCAAGAGGCTGACCGTCCCCAAACTCATGTCGAGTTGGTCGCACATGAGCTTGAGGATGACGTTGAGCGCCTCCTCAAACTTGGTCGTCGAGCCTAGTATTTGCCCGATTTCGTGGAGGATGGAGATTTGTTGTTGGGCACTGGCGGTCGGTAAGGTGGACATGTGAATCATCCTATTTTTACGACATTTTTGTCATTAGTATGGGTGAAAATAACATTTTTGTAAATATCAAAAGGCCACATGTTCGTGGTTAAAACGAAAAATCGACTAGAAATACAGTGGCACACGCCCTAAGAGGGCGTCATTAAAGCCAAGTGTCGAGAATGCGTCGTACATTATTGTAGCATAAACTATGCCATCGCAGGCTAGAAGCCAGCGAGACCCCGGCTCCTAGCCTACGGGAAGGTCATTGCCGGAACCCATCAACTCGGTTATAATTCTGCGATGAGAATTTTTGCAATGTCAGTACATAGCGGTTGTGCGAGGTTGGTATGAGTCGAGATATGACCGACCTATTAAATGAATGGTCCTTCGACCCAGAGGCGAATGTGCGGAAAATATCGGGAAAGGACGGGGTTGCGAAGATTCAGATCCGGGTCGATCAAGGGGCCTTTCAGGGCATTTTGCAGCTCAATCTCGATGGTCGGCCCGATGGCCGTCGGCCTCACGGGCAGGACTTTGCCCTCGATTACTATCAGGGCGAATTGGAAAAATACCGTCGCGAGTACGGGGCCAGCGACGAGGGTTTCGTGCTCAATGAAGCGGCTTGCCGCGAGCTTTTCGACGAGGGGAGCCGCTTGTACAAGCGCTACGCCTTTCTGATCCAACTGCACGACTACCGGCGGGTCGTGCGCGACACCGAGCGCAATATGGCCCTTTTTCGCTTTGTCAACCGCTATGCCGAAAGCGAAGAGGACCGCGACAACTTGGAGAGATGGTGGCCTTATATCTTGCGCATCAACGGCGTGGCCCGGGCCATGATCTCCATTGGCGACGAGGACTACGACGGTGCATTGGCGATCGTGCAGCGGACTCGCGCGCGGATTGGCACGTGGCCCGAGGTGGAGGCCGAGGAGTTTTTCATCGAGCGCGAGCGTTCAGAAGCCGCGCTCGATGAGTTAGAGCAGGAAATTTTGCAGAAGAAGCCGCTGAGCCAACAGGAGCAGTTAGAGCGCTGGCTACAAGAAGCGGTCGATAGCGAAGACTTTGAAAAAGCCGCGCTGTTGCGCGACGAACTCAAGAAGTTGCGGGGAGGTGCTGGCTGAGCCGTTAGCAGAATAGTGTTGGCCATAATAGAAAGCGGGGAGCCCGATCATGCGAGCTCCCCACTTTTTGTGCCTAGTCTAAAGCCCGGCCTGAGCGCGGGTATCAATCCTAGTAAAACTCCGTCTCATCTACCAGCGCGAGAAGCGACTGGTAGCGAGTCGGGTGGCGGAGCTTGCTCAGGGCGCGTTCCTTGAGCTGGCGTACGCGCTCCCGCGTCAGGCTCATCAGCCCGCCGATCTGCTCCAAGGTCAGCGCTTGGCTGCCATCGAGACCGAAATAGAGGCGAATGATGCGCAACTCGCGGTCTTCGAGGCTGGCGAGGGCCTCCTCTAAATGGGCGCGAGCCGAGTTTTGCAAGACATCGCTGTCGGGCGTCGCCTGATTGTCGTCGGCGAGGAGGCTGAGCAAGCTGCGATCGTCGTCGTCCTCAAAGGACTCGTCGAGCGAGCGCACTGAGCGAGCGCTGAGCATAGTGTCGAGGACCTCTTCGGTTGGCAGGCCCAACTCAGCGGCGATTTCCTCGACATTCGGCTCGCTCTCGCGGCCTTGGCCCAGCTTGCGCACCGCCCGCGAAATGTCCTTGAGCAGGCTGAGCTTATTAAGCGGCAGGCGCACGGTGCGGGCGTGCTCGGCGATGGTCTGCAAGATGGACTGCTTGATCCACCACACGGCGTACGAGATGAACTTGTATCCCTTGGTGCCGTCGAAGCGCTCGGCAGCGGTCAGCAAGCCCACATTGCCCGCGCTGATTAGGTCCTCTAGCGAGAGACCGCGATTCTGGTAATTTTTGGCGACATCAATGACGAAGCGCAGGTTGGCTTGAACCAACTCGTCGCGCGCGACCATGTCGCCGTCTTGGATCCGCGCCGACAACTCGACTTCCCGCTGGCGGCTCAGCGGCCTAGAATCGGCGATGTCGTCGAAGTAGAGGCGCAGGGTGTTGTCCTCGTCATTTAGGACTTCTTGGATCGCGTAAGCCATGTGCGAAACCTTCCTTGGGTAATGGGGTCAGCAGGTGCAAATTTTTGCACTCAGTTGCAACAATTTTGGCTGATGTCCTGTAAGGCGCTTGAATTGCGCTAGTTAGGAGCGTCAGGCCCTAGGTGCTCAAAGTGCAAAATTTGCATCCTCATTATTTCAGTTCGAGGTTGCAAAGCGTTCCCGCGTTGCTCAAGGCTCGAGCTGACAAAATTATTTACTCTGTATTAACAGATAGTTACGGTCGATGCGGGCTGTGAAACTCTGCTGGTCGCACGGCAGGCGACCGGTGCTCCTTTCGACTCACATATAGATAAGCAAATCCAATGCCACATTTAACTTATTACAGTTAAATTATTGTAAATATGTTACTTATAAGAAAGATACTATCGGGCGAGGAGCAGCTTGAGGGACCGCCTAGGCGAAAAAGTGCAAAATTTGCAGAAGTCGCCTAGCGTTGGCGAATGGACTGCCGACTTGTCGCGCGTTCGCTGCCAGCCGACAGCGTGTTACTTGGTGGTGATGTTGTACTGCTTGAGCTTGTACTGAAGGGAGCGGACGCTGATGCCCAAAATGGCGGCCGCTTCGCGGCGGTTGCCCGTGAGGCGTTGGAGGGTCTGGCGGATGAGTTCGGCTTCGACTTCTTGGAGGGAAGAGCCGAGGGTCATGGAGAATTGCCCGGGGCCATCGGCTAGCTCGCCGAGGGGGCCGGGCAGGTGTTCGGGGAGGATGACTGCAGCCGGGGTGGTGACCACGAGCCGCTGCAGCAGGTTGCGCAACTGGCGCACATTACCCGGCCAATTATAGGCGATGAGGCCCTCCATGGCTTCCGGGCTGATTTTTTTAGCAGGCTTGTTTTGTGCGCGGCAGGTTTCGTCGAGGCACATTTCGACTAAGACCGGGATGTCTTCCCGCCGCTGGCGCAAGGGGGGGATGTCGATGGGGATCACGTTGAGGCGGTAGTACAGGTCTTCGCGGAAAGCGCCGGTTGCGACGGCGTTTTCGAGGTCGCGGTTGGTCGCGGCGATGGTGCGCACATCAGCGCGGTGGACTTGCGGGTCCCCGAGCGGTTGGAACTCGTGAGACTCTAGGACGCGCAGCAGCTCGACCTGATTTTTGTGCGAGACCTCGCCGATTTCGTCGAGGAAGAGGGTCCCGCCCTCGGCGAGGGTGAAACGGCCGGGCCGGTCGGCGTGAGCGCTGGTAAAGGCCCCGCGCTTGTGGCCGAACAGTTCGCTGGTAAAAAGCTCTTCGGTGAAGCCGCCGCAGTTGACGGCCACAAAAGGGGCGTCGCGGCGTCTGCTGCGATCGTGGATGGCGCGTGCTACTAGATCCTTGCCGACGCCGGTCTCGCCGCGCAAGAGCACCGGCACGTCTGTTTCGGCCACTTGCTTGATCGTAGCGGCGGCGGCCTGCATGGCCGGGCTGCGACGGACGAGGCGACGGAAGGGCGCTTCTTTTTCGAGGCGGTGGTGGAGCTTGCGGTTTTCGACGACGAGCTCGAAGCGGTCGAGGGCGCGGGAGACTACGAGGCGCAAGTTGTCTAAATCGACGGGCTTGGTCACCACGTCGTACGCGCCTTTGCGCATGGCTTCGACCGCGGTGTGGACGTTGTCGTGATCCGTGAGTATGATGCACAGGGTGTCGGGATGGTGCTGGCCGACTTCCTGCAAAAGTTGCATCCCAGCGGAACCGGGCATCTGCAAGTCGAGAATGGCCAAGTGGAAATTGCCAGCTTTTAGCATCCGGCGCACTTGGGCACCGTCCGCAGCGGTTTCAATGGCATAGCCGGGTTTTTGCAATGCCTCTTGCAGCCCCTCGCGGATAAAGAGCGATTGGTCGGCGATGAGGATGTTGGCCTGAAGTTGGGGCATGAGCTTCTGTTGACAGTGATGGTAACGGGACTAGCTTGTCCTGCATGGAGAATAAGCAAAACGTCGCCGAACACAAGAGGCGCAACCGAGACATGTTCAACGCCATTGCCCGGCGCTACGACTTGCTCAATCACTTGCTCAGCGGCGGTGTGGATGTGTACTGGCGGCGACGCGCCCTCCTCGCCGCCCGGGGCAAGCGCCCGCAGCGCATCTTGGATCTGGCTACCGGTACCGGTGATTTTGCGCTTGCGGCGGACCGCTTGGGACCGCAGCAGGTCGTCGGTATTGACATGGCCATTGAGATGCTGCGGCTAGGGGCGGCCAAGGTGGCGGCCAAAAGCCCGTCCGCGTGCGTGGACCTGTTGGTCGGCGACGCCGAGCAACTGCCGTTTCAGGACCATACCTTCGACATGGTGACCGGGGCTTTTGGGGTGCGCAACTTTGGGAACATTCCGAGTGGCTTGGCCGAGGCTCATCGGGTGCTCAAGCCCGGTGGCCAACTCTTGGTGCTCGATTTTTGCGAGCCTACTGCGCCGCTGTTTCGGCAATTGTACTTGTTTTACTTCCACAAAGTGCTGCCCTTGATCGGCGGCCTAATCTCTGGCCAGCGCCGGGCCTATGCCTATCTGCCGCGCTCGGTGGGGACCTTTCCCCAGGGGCGGGCCTTTGTCGAATTGCTCGTCGCGGCCGGGTTCAGTCAGACGCGCTACACGCCTATGACTCTAGGGATTGCCGCGGTGTATCAAGGCGTCAAAGGGCCGGTTGACGAAGTAGGATACCCGTAGGTATTATATGCCTGCAACTTTGTGGTATGAAAACGAGGCGGCTCTGGTTTTCGCTGCGGCGGATCATCGGCTAAAGACCGAATCTTGGACATTGGCCGCGGCCCACTCCTAATTGACAATCAAGCTCCACTGATTGACGATCAAGCACAATAAGTCAATCTAGTCGAGGTCCCACAGTCGGGACAAGTGCGTCCGTTCCGGCAGGTGCGGGAAAACAATCACCACACGGTCAATCGGTCAATCTTACTAGCACCATTGGTTAGAGATGGAAGCACTACTCAATGATTTTAGTCGCGTATTTTTGTTGGAACTGACGATGGCCTGTGCCATTGCCATCTCCGGCTGCTATACGACCTATACCGATATTCACTTCCGCCAAATCCCCAACGGGGCTAGTTGGGGACTAGTGGCGGTTGGTTTAATCGGCCAAGGTTTGTTCTATGTTTGGGGGCGGTCGAACTAAACCAAGCCGCCCTCGTCTTTCTGGTCGGTTTTGCCGTCAGTTACGTGCTCTACATTTATGGGTTCTGGGCTGCGGGCGACGCCAAATTGTTTTGGGCGTTTGTCTTGGTGCTGCCGCCGACGCTCTTCCCTTCTACTTCCCTATCTTCCTTTAACGCGCCGGTTTGGGCCCTGCTGCTCAACGCCCTAGTACTAACCTGTTTTGTCTTGCTGGTCTTGTGGACGGTTTTGCGTCCGGGGCGGTCGGCGGAAGCCACGGTGGGTTTGGACGCATCGCACTGGCTGTATCTCGGCTTAGAGTTGGCTGGCCTGATCGGGCTCGTGCTGGGTTTTGGCACCTTCTTGCTGGGAGAGACCATGACCTTTGTCGAGGTGGTGGTCGCCGTCTTAGTAGTCTATCTGCTCGTTGATCGCTTCGTCCCCCGGCGTTACCGGCTGACCTTGGCTCTGCCCGGGCTGATCCTCGGCAGCTACACGGCCTTGGCATCTGGCGAATGGCCGATCTATCTGACGCTGTGGGTCGTCTGTTGGGGCGTGTTCTTCCTCTACCATCTCATCCGGCGCGTAGCCCCTCGCTCCTTCTTACAGAGGCTACCTATTCCGGCGTTGCGCGAAGGCATGGTGCCGCGTGTGGCGATCTACGCTGAGGATAGGGAATACCGTTGTGGCACTGAGGTCGGGCAGGGGCAGGACGTGCTGTGTTATGCCGGCCGGCCGTTGACCAAGGGGTACGTGCGGACGCTGCACGAAAAATCAGCGGGTGGTGCTTTCGCGCCATTTGGCAATGAGTTGGAAGTAAAACTGGCCATACCGTTCGCGCCCATAATCGCCGTTGCTGGGGTGTTGACGGTGGTCTTGGGCGGCAGTGTGATCAACCCGCTGATCGAGTTGTTTTCTCCTTGGCTGCCGTCGCTTCAGCAATTGCTGGTGGGATAATTATGAATCGGGATAGAAAAGATCCTGTGACGATGGCCTTTGGCGTCTTGTTGGTCGCGTTACTGCCGACCTTTTTGCTGTTGGCCAGCCGCTACCAGTCGCTCGACGAGCGCGTGCGGCAGTTGGAGCCGAAGCCTTTGGTGCCTGTGCCTTCCCCTGAAGAACTGCTGGCACAAGTGCGCCAAGTGGTAGCCGATAGTACGCTCCAACTCCACTCGGGATGGACCGCCGCGCCGGAACCGACTTCTGGCCTCGTGGCCGCCTACCAAGTCATGCGCGGCGACCAAGTGGCGTATCGGCTGGTGGTGTTCCGCTACGATATCGCCTGTGGGGTGTGCCGGGACGTGTTGGCCGCGGCCCTGTACGACGCCGAGGGCGACGCACTGGTGCAAGTGCTCTTGCTCGACTATTGGGAGGTGCGCGGCAAGCGGGTTGATACTGTGCGGTTTTTGCGCCAGTTCGCCGGTCGCTCGGTGGCGGAGGAACTGGTGCTGGAGGCCAATGTCGATGGGATCAGCGGGGCTACGTTTTCGGCCGGGGGGTTGGTCGAACAGCTCAACACGGCCGCGGCGTGGGTGCGGGAGCAGCCGCTGGAGAAGGAGGAACAACTATGAACGGTCTCAAACCTTCGGCTGAGCTCAGGTCGAAGCCCAATCGCGGGGCTACGACCTTGATCGTGGCCACGGGCATCTTGTTGGGGGCCTGCACTTTCTTGGCGGCCAAGATCGTCAACCCCCCGCCCATTGATCCGCTGGATGTGGAGTTTTGGGATTTGCTGGGTACTCAAGCGGCCGTGCTGGAGCTAGAGCGTTTGTTGGGCACAGGCACGGTTTCCAACGCGCAATTTGCTGGCCAGCCCTATCTGCTGATTTTCGCCGATCCGGAGTGCCGGGCCTACGAGGCCATCTATCCGCACCTGCTGCGCGCCTCGCAGGTGCAAGGAGTGAAGGTCCTGTTGATTGCCTCGGGCGACCGGCAGGCGATGCAAGACAAAGTGGAGGAGTACAGTTTTGCGTTTCCCGTTGCCTTTGATTCCCTGTTGACGGCTAATGATCCTTTTGAGGTAAACGCTTTTCCCACCGCCGTATGGGTGGATGCCGAAGGCAACATTGCCAAGGCCGCAACCGGCGGTCCTCCCGCCGTAGCCGTAATAGGCATTGCTGGCGGGGCCTGAAAGGATGGATGCTCCATGCAGTTTGTAACGCTCTTGCGTCGTCCGGTGGTGTGGACGGTGATAGCCTGTGCCGCGGTCGTGCTCTTTCTGGCGCTGCGCGCCCCTTCGGCCTCCATCTCTCCGGTAGTATGGACAGAGCCCTCGGCCAATCCTCCGTCCAAGGTGCTACAACCGGGGGAGGCTGCGCCGGACTTTGCGCTGCCGGCCGTAGAGGGTGGCACGGTGGCACTGAGCGCGTTGCGAGGAAAGTCCGCACTGCTCGCCTTTGTTACAGCGGAATGTCCGTATTGTCATCAATTGAATAAGGAACTCGAAGCCTTTGAACTGAACGAGAATCAACAACTCGTATTCATCTGTATAGGGGAGGAGGGTGCTCGGAAGATCAGCGAAACCTACGCCTTTACGTATCCGATATTGATTGACTCGGCTAGCTCAGTCTCACAGGCGTACAAAACGTCCGGGGTACCTACGGTGTATCAGATCGATACCGACGGAAATGTGGTGGACTTGGCGGTGGGATGGCCGTCGGCTTGGGAGTTTGTACGGGGTTTTGGCCGACCGCAGTCTGGCGAAGGCTCTTGAGGTAATTCTCCCTATGACCACTACGGCCCAGAAAGGAGGTGTATCACACGGAGCAGATGTAGTTTCAAGTCAGCAGCCTACTGGTTTGCTGATCCTTTTTCTACTCGTTCAAGGAGAAATGAATCATGCAGTCTTTGACTTTTATTTTGGAAGCGTCGTTGCTGGCCCCACTGGTTGAGTTCGCCACATCGTCGAGTGGCCACGTAGAGCCGCGTCAGGGGTTGGCCTTGGGGTGGTTGGGTAGTGTGGTGGCTGGGCTGGCGGTGGTGTTCGGGGCAGCCGATCGGGCGCAGGCAGGCTACTGCCACGGAATATCCGAAGGGGCCGGCACGAGCAAAAATTGCGGATGGGTTTGTATGAAAAACAGCCCATGTCGGTTTGATCACAATGGGAATCCCACAGGGTGGAACAGGGCATACTGGTGCCACTCGGCGTCAAGTTATGGCTGTCAACAGGAAAGCGGCTACTCCTGCTCTTGCTGAGGCCGTATAGCCAACTGGTTCTGTAGCTGCGTTTCCTGAGCCGTATAGCCAACGGGGTACTCTAGGCCGGGTGCCCCGTTGGCTGGTCGTCCTCTGTTTCACTGCATCTGTCGCTCGACATAGAAACACTCACCGATTCTGGAGGTGAATTATGCACTGCTTCCTCATTGTTATTGTATTGTTGGCGGCTCCGCATAAAGCTCTCGCCTTGACATGGGATTTTGACGACGGCACGACTTGGGGTTGGGCTGCCAGAGAGGGCATCTTAGGCAAATATGGGGGTAAGCATACCTCGGTGTATAGCGAAGTCGAAGGGGGCGTCTGGCGTATCGCACCGGTGCCTAATGCTCAATACCCGGCCATTCTATTGAACTCACCACTGATTGGAGAAGACTCGGCTTTGTTCGACCGGGTCACCCTACGGCTGCGTATCATACACCATAGCCCCACCGAGGGGAAGATTCAGATGCGGTGGTTCAATGTCGCGTACAAACGCTTCCTCGACACTGGCATTGGCAGATTAATATTCGGTGGTCAGTTGGGCCGTCTTCAACGCTATCCGACGGCATGGGAAAACATCACTTTCGACCTACGGGCTTGGCAAGCAGCGGCAGCCGCGAACCCAGAAGTGGAGATCACCTGGCAGGACACCCTCTTTAATTTTGTTATCGACTTGGCCTTAAACGACCACGCCGAGGGGCCGGCCGACCATCCTGAGTTTTTAGAAGTGGATTGGATTCAACTGACGGGGGCCGAAGAGTTGCTGCTGGGCGAGTTGCAGCCGCGGGAGATCGTCGAGGAGGTGGGATTGCCTAGTGCTTTGTTCGCCGCGCCCGACTTTTTCCCCCTCGGCGAGGAGGTAGGAGTCTCGAACCAAGGGGAGGCCAACGGCTCTTTGGGCGATATAGATGGCGATGGGGATGTGGATCTGGTGGTGATTTGGACCGGCGAGACCGCGACCGGGGGTCTGCCCGGAAGCCACTGGGGCTGGACGGTGGCGTCCAACGATGGTTTGGGTGGCGTTGTTTCTACCCAAGAGGTAACAGTCGGGCCGACCGGGGGCTTGCCCAGAGTCAGGGGGGGTGATTTCGACGGGGATGGGCTCCTCGATCTGGCCGTTCAAGATGAGTCCCTTGAACTGTGGCATAATCGAGGCAAGGACGGCTTTGAGCCTATGCTGCAATGGTCCGATGTCTATTTGCTTGGCCTAGTTGATGGCGATGGCGATGGTGATGTGGACCTATTGATCGAAGAGATGGACGATCCATGGTCCAAAGTGACTGTGTGGTTCAACGATGGCGACGATGGGTTTGTTCGCCGCGATCGGTTCACCCTCGATGGCGAGGAGAATTTCTTACCTCTTGTGCTGAGCGGGCAACCATTGGGCGAGGCCGTGAGCCTGTTATGGTACCGAACGGGCTATGAGCCTCCGGGGTCTTGGCAATTGACCCGGCCTTGGGCAGCCAGCGAGGAGCTGCCGCTTTTTTTTGAGACCGAAGTATATCCCGGTGACCTGCACCTGCTCACCGACTTGGATGGCGATGGAGAAGTGGAGTTAATCGGGTCTTTCGAGCGGAATCTACAATTCGATCCTGCTGTCGCCTCCATATCCCGCCACGGACTGGCCCTGTGGCGGGTGGATGCTTCGGGCGTGGTGAACCGCCATATCCTGCTCGGTCCGCAGGCAACCTTGCCGCATCAAGCCATAGCCAGCGACCTTAACGGCGATGGCTTATTGGACTTGGCCGTGGTTGATGACAACTTGGCGACCGGGCCGGCCTTGGTAGTGCTGATCAGCCAGCGCGATGGCATACCCGTCGTTGAAGGTCGCTATCCGCTACCGGGCGTGGGTGGCGAGGTGCTCGCCGGCGACCTCAACGGCGATGGGGCGACTGATCTGGTCGTGCTGGGAAGGAGTGTGGAAGGTGGTCCCGGCGGGGCCTTCGTCTTTCTCAACCAAGGCGTCCCGGCCACAGCTATCGCTGCTGAGACGGTGGCCACGCCAGCGGCCTTTGCCCTCGGTGCTAACTACCCCAACCCGTTCAATCCGGCCACCACCATCCCCGTATCACTGGCGGCAGAAGCTGGCGACGTGGACTTAACCATCTACAACGTCTTGGGGCAGCCGATGCGCCAAGTGTGGGCGGGTTCGCTGGCGGCAGGCGAGCATCAACTAACTTGGGATGGCCGAGACGCCCAAGGCCAACCTGTAGCCGCTGGAGTCTATGTGTATCGGTTGCAGGTGGGCGACCAGACGCGCACCCGCAAGATGGTCAAAATCGAATAGACGACCTAACCAAGAGTCATGGGCCTGTGGTTGCCACCCCGTTTCCGCTTGAGGTCTAAACTCAACTGACTACTAGGAGCTGACATGCTGGATAAACTGCGCCAGCACATAGCGGCTGGCTTACAGCATTTGAGCGTCCATCTGGAACAGACCAGCACAGTTAAGAACCTGCCGCGCCACGAGTATCCCGTACTAATCTTTTTCCACGGCTACTGTCTGGCCCACACCATCCGCCCGCTGGTCGTGGGACGAGCACTGCGGGCACGCGGCTACCCGGTGGAATTCGCCGGTGTGGGGCCGCACACCCCCCGGATCGCCGACGAAGGCTTTCCAGTGTACGAGCTTGAAACCATGCTGCAAAGCCGCATGGACGAGTACGTGTCTCGCAGCGACTACGGCTATTACAATGCGGAGTGGATAGACCGCTGTGTGCAGGCCGAACGGGCGCTCATAAGGCGGCTCCGCCCCGCCCTCGCGCTGGCGGACATGCGGCCCACCTTGCCGCTTACCGCCTCTCTTGAAGGGGTGGATATAGCCCTGATAGAGGCGGCCTACAACCAACCGGGCTATCCGTTTCCCATTCGCCTGCCCACGGCTCTTTCCTTGGGCACTGAGGCCTTCGATGAATACGCCCGCGAGAACGTCCCAGCCTTCAAGCCGCACCATATCCTCTATTTGGTGGCCGATGTGCCCCCGTTTCACCCGCCGGGTGAAGATACTCCCTCGCACTATTGCTATGTGGGGCCACTGATCGAGTCGCCGCCAATCCGTCCCATCGCGGCGTTGGACGATTGGGACGATCAATTGCCGCTGGTCTATTTCAACTGCGGCAGCACCGGTGCTTATCCCGGTTTTCTCGACGAGGTGCTGCCCCGCATGGCCCATAAACCCTATCGCGTCTTAGTGACCACCGCGGGTCGTTGGTCAGGACAGGTCGCCGCGCCCAATATCCGCGTTGTTGACTTTGTGCCGGCGGCTTGGGTGTTGGCGCGTGCGGCGCTCTTCGTGGGTATTGGCGGCATTGGTTCCATCTACCACGCCTTGCGCCAAGGCGTACCCGTGATCGGTGCGCCCGAGCACTTGGACCAAGAATACCACCTCAATCGAGTGCGTGATCTCGGCTTGGGCTACAAGCTCAACTGGGATGCGTTTTTTCGGGTGGACCCTCTATTGGAGGCCATAGACGATCTCTTGGCTCGGCACAGCGAGTTTGCCCCGCGTTGCCAAGCCTTTGCTGCACACATTGGGGAATGGGACGGGGGCGAGGCCGCGGCAAATGTGGTTGACGCCTTTTTTGCCGACCAGCGTTCCGTTCACCAAATAGAGTCAGCCTACCTAATGTCCGAGCCCGAATTTGTCCACCACCTCAACCAGAGCACCCCGGCCGAGCTCGGCGTCGAGGCGATCCGCACTTTGCTCCACCGCAGCCTGAAGCGCGGTATGCCGCACTTCCGGCAGGGTAGCAAGGTCGCCTTTGACCGGGCGGATTCTTGGAACTGGCTCTACGACCACGAGCCCGCATTTTTTGAAAGCGATTATCGCGCCCTCGAAGAAAAACGCCGCGATTTTTTTTCTCAGGCGAATGGCCGCATCGCACTCCACCGGCATCGTCAGCGCTATCGCCTCACCTATACCTATCGACTCTACCCATCCACCTTGCCGCCCGACATGGAGGCCCGGCTCTTTCTCCCCTACCCCATACCGAGTCCACATCAGGAGGATATCGAGTTGTGTGCTTGGGCACCAGACGAGTTGCGAACTTGCTTTGCGCCGCAGGCCGGTTTTTTCTACGGCTATCCCGTGCGGGTGGAAGAGGCCGCGCCGGCTTGGTTGGATTTCTCCTACACCTGTGAGTTGACCGTACAGGGCCGCATGGGCCCAACGGGGCCAGCCCAGCTATCGAACCGCGAATATCGCCGCTACACAGAGATTGATCCCGAACTGGCACAAGCGGCAACGGTGCAAAACTTTTTTGCCGAACTGGACTTGGACGGAGTGGAAGACCCGTTGGAAAAGGCGCGTCGCATCTACGCCCAATTGGCCGCGACCAAGCGCTTCAAAAAAACCAAAGAGCGATCGCAAGACTTGGCCTCTTCCATCCACGTGGTGTTGAACGACAACGGTGGCCACTGCATAACGCTGGCCAATGCCTTTATCGCCTTTTGTCGCCTACAGGGAGTCGCGGCGCGGGAGGTCACCGGCGCCTTAGCTGTTTACCCCACAGGCGATGGTCGTTTTGAATGGGCGACCTTTGAAGACATTATCTTTGGGCACACTTGGGCAGAAGTTTTTGCGCCGGAGCGCGGTTGGATGCCAGTGGAGTTTCACGGTATTGTCATTGGCTCGCAGGCGACGACCAAAGACAATGTCGCCGACGAGGCATTGCGCCGCCATATCGCCGAAGTCGGCGACCGCTACGTCGATTTTTACTTTGGCCAGTTGGATTGCCACCGCGTGGTATGTTCCAACTCGGTCAAGGCCCTACCGCACCTGTTGGCTTGGCGCGAGACCGCATCCGGGCCGCAATCCCACGTGCCGGAAGGCGTACAATACGAGTGCCGACTCGCCATGGAGTGCCTCTGAGATGGATATTTCCGTTGTTGTTACTACTCACAATCAAAAGGAACGTCTGCGGCTAGTATTAGCCGGATTGCGCGGCCAGATCGCGTCGGTTGCACGCTTTGAAGTCGTGGTCGTGGACGACGGCAGTAGCGATGGAACAGCCGAGATGCTCGACGAGGTAGGTCGCCAGATGGACCTAAAGATCGTTTGCCTGCGGCCCAACGAAGGGCGTTGTGTGGCTCGCAACCGGGGTGTGGAGGCCGCAGCAGGAGCATTCGTCGCTTTCTTGGACGGCGACGCTCTGCCGCATCCGCAATGGCTCCAAGGCCATATCGAAGCACTAAAACAGGGTGGGCGAGAGTCTCTGTTGTGCGGTGCGGGATACAGTCTGCCCGGTTTGGAATATCTGCAAGATCCCCAACGGGGTACGCCGATGGAGGACAAGACGCCGAGCGTAGTACGCGAGTACGTCCGCGTCCATCGGCAGGAATTGATCCTAACTGAGGATATGGTACTTGGAGCTTTCGACCGCATCGAAGCTCGTGCCGTGATTGGCTGGTATCCCTTTCCCGAACTTGAGATCCTACAGGAACAGATCACCGAACTCTTTGCACAATATCCCGATTCTTCTATTGGTTGGCTGGGCTTTTTCCCAAACAACGGCGCGGTTTTGCGGGAGGCTTTTTTGGAGGTAGGCGGTTTTGATCCCGCCATGGCCTTTAGCGAAGGGTGGGACTTGGCTTATCGGTTGCAACAGTACGGCTGTCGGCCCTGCTTCGTACCGGAGGCTAGGGCCTATCATCTCTATCACTACCACGATTTTTCCGACCCGATTAAAGCACGCGAAGAGATGCTCGCCCCCCAGCGAGCCATGCGGTACATGGAACAGAAACACAGTGATCCCAAACTACTGCTGTTCCACTTCTGGTACGCCAGTATCTGGCCAGACCCTCTCCTGCCCGAAGAGACCCTGCTGAGAGATTTGGTAGCATTTCACCAAGCGTACGCACACGGGCCCACCGGTCGATTGCGCGATTTGCGGACCTTGTTGGACCATCACCCGACATGGGCCGAACCGAGCGAAGCGCGAATCCCATGAGTCGCCGAGAAATAGAAGCACAGTTGCTGGAAGAGTTGGCCCAAGCTGAAATAGCCGGCGATAAACAAGAAATGGCTGCGGCTTCTCTTCGGCTGGGCCATGCCCATAAGAGAGCCGGCCAACTTGAACAGGCAGAGGCGGCCTACCAGCGTGCCCAAGTTTTGGCCGAAAAGTCGGAGAATGTCCAGTTGGAAGCGGATGCCTATAGCGGCTGGGGTCTAGTGTGTGAGGTGCAGGGCAACTTGGGACAGGCGTGGGAACTGCTCATGGCATCCTACGAGATAAACAAGGCGGGCGAAGACCGGGTGCGCCTAGCGGATAATTACAGCAACTTGGGTTTTCTGGCGCACATGCAGGGCGATTTTGCCGATGCCGAGCGCCTGTACGGCTATGCCTTGCATTTGCGCGAAGAATTGGCAGATCAGGCTGGACGGGCCGTGGACTACTGCAACATGGGCAATCTGTCTTTTGCCCGCGACCAGTTAGACCGCGCACGGGAGTATCTAGAGGAATCCCTGAATACATACCGGGCCCTAGACGACCGCGCAGGTATGGCCAACCAGTACCAAAGTCTCGCGCGCGTGTACATGGCTCACGGCGAAATGGCTCATGCCGAAGAATTGTTGCATAAAGCACTGGCCATAGACGAACCGCTTGGTCGCCTTGAGGGGCTGGGGCTTGAATACGGCACCTTGGGACAAATTTACCTTCAGACTGGGCGGCTCGACGAGGCCGAATCCATGTATCGGAAAGCCCTATCCGTGCAGGAGCGCTTGGGACATAAGCGCAACCAAGCTGACGCCGCTGGCTATTTAAGCATGGTATATCAGCAGCGTCAAGAGTACAAGAGCGCGACCGAGATGGCGCACCGAGCACTACAGTTGTTCGAGGAAATAGAGCATGTACAGGGCATTGCTTGGCAGGCAGGGCTCTTAGGAGAGTTGTATTGTGCTGCCGGTGCGTTTGACCGCGCCGAGCCAATGTACCGCAAATGCCTGACCTGCCAAAAGAGCCTAGGCAACGACGAGGCGTGTGCTGTCGCTCACGTGTGGTTGGGCATTATGTACGCGGATTGGGGAAAGCACTACGACGCGATATTGAACTGGAAACAGGCTCAGAAAATGTTCCGTCAACTGGGTCAAATAGAGCAAGCAGAGGACATAGAAAACATGATGGCTGGTGGTGCTCTATGAATCAAGATATGTCTCTACGATGCGGCGGATTGGTTGCGTTTGTAGCTCTATCGTTGCTACTTCCTTCGCACCTTGGTGCCATCACTTGGGATTTTGCCCAAGAAGGCGATACCCAAGGTTGGGTCGCTTGGGAAAGTGAGGCTGCGGGTGCAATAATTAGAGCACCGTTGCATTCGGAAACAACCGACGGAATATGGCGCGTTGCGCCCCGGGACTTTGCCTCCGGTATCAGGCCGATAGTCGAATTAATCTCCCCGCCAATTGGCCGCGATTCGGCCCTGTTCAACCGCGTCCGCCTGCGCCTGCGCGTGCCGCATACACAGCCGCTTGAAAGTCAGATTACGCTCTTCTGGAAGAATCCTGC
>JAJEFJ010000044.1 GCA_022820485.1 Candidatus Latescibacterota bacterium | reverse complement strand
TCCCCATAAAAAAACATGGACGAAAAGCCATAAGCCTCTTTCGACGAGGATTAGACCAGCTCACACAGATCATACACCAAACACGAGACCAACCTAAACGCGCCCGACAATATCAATCCATGTTACTGTCGTGTACTTAGGTCAAGATATAAATCCAGTCGCGTATCTCGCCTGTCGCGCTGCCTTTACTAAGTACGATCCGTCCGAAGTCGTCGCTACATATCAACTCCTTGAGCACACGATCGCCCCCAAACTATTGAACTACTTCGAGACGCGTACAGAAGAAGGTAGTAGGGCAACCGTACTGTACTACTTTCTCGTCAAGGTTGTGTCATGTCCACAATGCGATGAACAGATCGACCTCTTCAAGTCTCGTATTTTCTCAAAGAACGCCGTCCCGCGCAAAGACCCTAGTGCCCGTGCACTTTGCCCTAGTTGCGGTGCCGTTAACGCGACGCTCTACGATGCTGATTACGTGAAGTGCTCGGATTGTGGCACAGCGTACAATCCACAACAAGGCAATATCAAAGGGGCGAAAGTCGAATGCGATAAATGTGGCCATACATTCCGTCTTGTTGAGCGGATGAAATCAATGCGTGGGCCTCTTGGTTATCGCCGGTACGCCAAGATGATTCTCACCACGGATGGGCAAAAACGATACGCCTCTATGAATGCTTTTGATGATGCCCTTTTAGAAAACATCGCACAAGAGTTTACTTCCACCAGATCCTCCTTTCCTCAGATTGAAATCACACCGGGTTATAACACAAACCAGATTTTGAAGCACAACTACCGCTTCTGGCACGAGTTGTTTTCCGATAGACAGCTCCTTTGCATCCACCACTTACGGGAAGCGATTCGTCAGATTGACCACGCCGATCATAAGCTCCTCTTTGCCTGCCTGTTCTCTGGCGTGCTTGAGTTCAACAACCTATTTGCATCTTTCAAGGGTGAAGGAACAGGGGCCGTGCGGCACATGTTTTCACACCACGTCCTCAAGCCCGAAGTGATGCCTATGGAAGCAAATGTCTGGGGTACGAGTAAGTCGTCTGGATCGTTTTCAACCTTGTTCCGCTCTCGCATCCTAAATGAACTTGCCTACAAGGCTGATCCAACAGAGCTCTATGTGACATCGGGAAAAAATAGTAAAGTTGGAGGAATTAATCGGCCTCTCGCCATTCCGGTGTCCAACGAGTTTGCCTTGTCCAATAATGGGAACGACGCGGTTTACCTCACTCAAGGCGACTCCAGTCGTACCACTATTCCAGACCGCACTGTGGACATCGTTGTAACTGCCCCCCCATTCTTCGACAATGTTCACTATTCTCAACTCGCCGATTTTTTCTTTTACTGGTTGAACCAGCTTTTGGATTACTCCAAAACTGAAACGACGAGACGGAAAGACGAAGTCCAAGATACGAGTTCTGTCCTTTTCGCCAACAAACTGACATCCGTGTTCGCCGAATGCCACCGCGTTCTCAAGCATACCGGGCTTCTCGTGTTCTCCTATCACCATGCTCGACACGAAGGATGGACATGTGTCCACAGAGCTATTCGACATGCCGGATTCGTATGCAAACAGGCTTATCCGATTAAGGCTGAGATGTCCGTTTCCACGCCTCTGAAACAGGCAAAGACGCCGATACATTTGGACTTGATACTCGTCTGTGGCAAGGAAGATAACGGGGCTACCCATCACGTCCCCAAAGTCGACATTACTCATGTTCTGAGTAGTGCAGAGGACCAAATTCGCGTCCTCAAATCGGCTAATATATCTGTCTCACTTGGAGATGCGAAGGTGATTCTCATGGGACGTTTCCTATGTGAAGCTCACCGCCTGTGGGACTTAAGCAAGGAAGAGACATTCCTTTCCGATATTGAAAGACATATTGACGACTACGTAGCTGACGTGATCAAAGTCCAAGGAGAGGTTCTATAGCAGTCCTAAATGATTTGAAAGCATGCGTTCATCAGTTTACCTATGCGTCATTCCCGCGCAAGCGGGAATCCAGTCTTGAATGATTTAGGGTTGCTATATATACACAAGATCCCTCTGAACAACTGGTCCTTTTTGAAAAGATGGCCAACTATTTGACCCATAGGGGAGAATTCGGAGCAAGGCGGTAAATCGCGGCCTTAAATGAAGTTGGAGGTAAGGGAAAGCAACAACTATGGAAAATCGAACTGTCGCTACCAGAGGCTGCACTCCGCATGATGGTGGCAACCCCGCAAATCTCCACGGTCTTGATGGGAGCGCGATCGGTGGAGGAAGTAGAGCAGAACGTCCGCGCGGTCGAAGCAGGGCCACTGCCGGCCGATGTCCTCGCCCAGCTTCAGGCGATCGCGGATATGGTGCCATTCCGGCCATATGAAGAGCCGTTTGGTCTGCCGTTTGGACGGCCATACAAAGGGCCGGGCCAAGCTGGTAGGTAGATTTAGATCTTTCCTTGCAGCACCAAGCGCCGCATGACCTCGCGAGTTAATGCCACAGAGTAAAACAAAGGATGACGCTATGGCCGACGGCTTGTACGACCTAGTAATAGAACGCGATGTAATGGTGGAGATGCGCGATGGAGTGCGGCTGGCGACCGACCTGTACTTCCCCGCCCGCGATGGCCAACCCCTACCCGGCAAGTTCCCCGCCGTCTTTCACCGCACGCCCTACGACAAAAGCGACGTCGAGCGCAACGGCAACTACGGCCGGTTTTTCGCCCAGCGCGGGTACGTGGCCGTCTATCAGGACTGCCGAGGCACGTTCCAGTCCGAAGGAGATGTGAACTTTCTCTTGCCCGAGGCTGAGGACGGGTACGACGCCTTGCAGTGGATCAACCAGCAGCCGTGGAGCAACGGCAAGGTGGGATCGTGGGGCACCTCGTGGTCGGGCTGGACGCAGACGGCCATGGCGGCGTTGGGGCCGACCAACCTCAAGGCCATGGTGGTCAACATGAGCGGGGCTGACGCGCACGAGTCTTCCGTGCGGCACGGCGGTGCGCTGGAACTGCGGTTTTTGGCCTGGGCGTTTTGGCATTCGGCGGCCAATACCCAGCGCACGCTAAAAGCCGATCCAGCGGTTGACGCAGCTCTAAACATAGGCGCACCAGCCTTTGCCGACTGGCTCACGCGAATGCCGCTCCGCAAAGGCCAGACCCAACTCAAATTAGTGCCGCCCTACCAGCAGTGGGCGCTGGACCTACTGACCAAGGCCGACTACGACGAGTACTGGCAGCACCCCAGTTACGCGCCAGCGCTCTTTTGGGACGACTTCCCAGACGTGCCGACTCTGATCATCGGGGGTTGGTACGATTCGTACACGCGCTCGACGTGCAAAAACTACGAGGGATTAACGGCACGTAAGCAGGGGCCGGTGCGGATGCTCATGGGGCCGTGGACGCATGGGACGCAAACTCTGGAGCAGAGCTTTGCCGGCGACGTAGAATTCGGCGAGGACTCAGCGCTGGACGACTTCCGCGACCTGCATCTGCACTACTTCGACTGGGCGCTCAAAAGCGTTGATAACGGCGAGGCGAACTCACCGTCAGTGCGGATCTTCGCCATGGGTGGCGGCGGAGGCTATCGCACCAGCAGCGGTCGGCTTTTCCACGGCGGACATTGGCGCGACGAAGCCGAGTGGCCGCTAGCCCGGACGAACTACACCAAGTACTATCTGCACGGCGACGGCACCTTGTCGCCAGAAGAGCCAGCCGCAGACGGCGGCGATACAGTCTATCGCTTCGACCCGGCCAATCCGGTGCCCTCCATTGGCGGCAATGTCTCCTCGCTTTCCGAGCTTGGCCCGCTGCCGCCGGGCGTGGGCACTTCCGCCAATGCGCCGTGGCGGGCGCGGACGGAGCAATTGATGGAGCCGGGCGGGTTCGATCAGACGGAAGGGCCGGAGTTTTACGGCTGTGCGCCGCCCTATCTACCGCTCGGCTCGCGACCAGATGTGTTGGTCTTTACCACTGAGCCGCTGGCCGAGGACGTGGAGGTGACCGGGCCGATTGAGGTGCAGTTGTGGGTCTCGTCATCAGCGCCGGATACGGACTTTACCGCCAAGCTGATCGACTGGTATCCACCGAGCCGCTGGTATCCGCATGGCTACGCACTCAACCTGACCGACAGCATCGCGCGCTTGCGCTACCGCAACGGGCGCGAAAAGGGCGAACTGCTAACACCGGGCGAGGTCGCCGAACTGACAATTACTCTCTATCCGACGAGCAATGTGTTTGCCGCCGGGCATCAGATCCGCCTCGACATTTCCAGCTCGAACTTCCCCCGCTTCGATGTCAATCCCAACACCGGAGACCCCATCGGTCAGGAGCGACGACGCCAAGGGGCAGACAACAAAATTCACCACAACGCGACACAGGCGTCGCACGTAGTATTGCCGATTATTCCAACTTAGGAGAAACACATAATGGAACAGTTGCAGTTGGCCCTCGTGGGCTGTGGAGGCATGGCCGGGGCGCACGTGCGCGGCTTGGAGGAGTTAGCGCAGGCCGGGATTGACGATATACAGGTGGTGGCCTGTTGCGACTTGGTGGAGGCGCAGGCGCAACAGCGGGCCGACGAGATCGCCGAGTTCCAGCAGCACAAGCCGGAGATCTATACCGACGTGGAGAGGATGCTCGCGCACGTAGAAGACCTAGACGCAGTGGACATCTGCGCTCTGCACTCGCAGCACCACATCCTCGCCGTTGTCTGTCTGGAGGCAGGTAAGCACGTGATCATCGAAAAGCCGCTGGCGATAACCCTGCGCGCCGGCCGCAAAATACTCAATGCGGCCGTAGATAACCGCTGCCAGCTCGCCGTAGCCGAAAACTATCGTCGCTCGCCGCAGGAGCGAGCCCGATCTTGGGCGGTAGCCAGCGGAAGGATCGGCCAGCCGCGCACTTTCTACTGGCTGGAAGCGGGCTTGCGATTGGGCAAGTGGGGTTGGCGCAACTTCAAGCGCGACGCCGGGGCTGGCTGGCTCCTCGACGGAGGCGTACACTTTGCCGATCTGTTCCGCTATCACTTGGGCACCGAGGCGCGGCAGGTAGTGGCGCGGGCGCCCAGCTTTGAGCCGTATCGCTACGACGAACCGGTCGAGCGCGAGGGCGCTTGGCCGGTGGATGTAGAGGACTGCGCAATGGCGCTGATTGACTTTGACGGCGGTGCAGTGGTGCAGTGGACTTGGCAAGGTTCCGCGCCGGGACAGGACTTCGGCAAGCGCGTCCTCTACGGCAGCGAGGGCTGCATCGACTGGGAGAGCGGACTGTGGACGCGTACAGGCACGAACACGTCTAACGAGTCATTGATCGAGGCGCATCAGAATAGCCTCACAGAAGACGAACGAGAGCGGCTCTTCCCCAGTGGAGTGGAAAATCCCATCTCAACCGAGCTAAAGGATTTCGCCGATGCGGTTCGGGGCCAGGGTACGCCCGAAGTGGATGGCCTAGATGGCTATCGCTCGCAGGCGATTTGCATGGCGATTTTTGAGTCGGAGTGGTTTAACCGCCCGGTGAGTTTGGCCGAGATCGAACGCGGCGACTTGGAGGGCTATCAGGCGGAGATTGATCAGGCGTTAGGGATTGATTAGTCGGAAGATTTTTTTAAAGGTAGCTAGACCTCGCCCAAAGTATGAAACCACCAAATGGGCGACGCCCCTATAATACGCGCCATCTTGGAATAGCCCTCACTTCTCGGATGAGCGCCATCGTTTTGCAACACTTCTCGTCTATAGGCGTCATCCGAGCAAAGCGCAGAAAAGAGGTCAATGTACGGGACTCCAAGCGTTTGTGTCTCGTGAGAAAAGGCAACCGAGAGGTCTTCGATTCTCTCATTTTGTTCATCATCAAGGACCGGCGGCGGACCAACCATAAGCACGGTATATCGCCTAGCCCCGCGCAGAATCGCTCGGACGTTCGCGCAAGATTCCGCGAAATCGACGCGCATTTTCCCATTCTCGATGACCGTATCGTTGACGCCACATGAGAGGACTATGCGACCATCGCAGGCATCGGGCAGCCGAAGAGTGCATTCACTCTCCCAGCGCAGCAGAATATCTTTGCTTGTATTTCGCCGAATACCAAGGTTGTAATAGGTAACAGGTATATCGCTCGCATTGGCCATCGCACACAGACGCCCGGCCCACCCGAGAGCCGCTTCGTCACCGGTACCATTAACGAGTGAATCGCCGATAAAGCAGATTCTTATGTCCTGTGTCATTTCGTTATCGGACTATACGAAAATGTTCGCCAAAGTATGAACTCACGCAAGGTTGCGTATTATGCTTGGCAACTCGTCGAGATCGTCAATCACCGCATCCACAATCTCAGGTGCCTCCCAGTACTCATCTCGCTTCCAAATTGCTTTCATCCCAAAGGACTTGGCACCCCGAATGTCGGCCTCTGGATTGTCGCCAACCATGACAGCCTGATCTGGCGAGACGTCCAAGTTGTCGGTCGCCCGACGGAAAATTTCCGCATCCGGTTTGGCGACCCCTTCGGCTTCCGAGATCAATACGGTGTCGAAATAGCGAGCGATCCCCAAACCATCAATCTTCGGCTGCTGTGAATCAACTGCTCCGTTCGTAATGAGCCCCATCTTTAAGCCTTGTTGCCTAAGTGTGGTAAGCGTCTGATGTGTCTTGGGAAACGGAACGCATACATGGGGAAAGTAGGTCAGGAAATCATCCAGCAATCTCTGCCAAGTACCGGGCGAGAGAGCAAAGTCGCGTTCAATCCGCCTAAACAACTCGCCCTTATCGGCGTGGCCGTGTGCGTCCAACTCAATTACTATCTCCATGTATTCGCCAAATGGAAGAGCGTGAAGATCATTGGCTAGTCGTTCGACCTGACCGTACAGATACACTCTAAGGCAGCTAAGCCGATCCAACAATGTGCCGTCGAGATCGAAGAGTACTGCTTGTAACATTGGCACCTAACTTCTGTGAGTCAGAGATTAGATAGTCGTCGCCAAAACTCGCCATCAACATGGCTTCGTTAAAGCACGCCCAAGGTCTCTAGTCGCTTGCGTACTTCGGCCTGCACGGGAGCCGTTAATTCCACCAGTGGAAGTCGAATACCAACGTCAATCCTACCCATGGCGTTGAGCGCCCACTTGGTTGGGATAGGGCTCGTCTCCATGAATAGGGCCTCGTGAATCGGCTGCAACTTGATATCCAACTCACGGGCCTTGTCGTCGTCGCCGTTGATGAATGCTTGGCAGAACTCGGCCATGGCCGCCGGCAAGACGTTGGCAGTCACTGAAATCGCCCCGATGGCACTATAGCCCGCCATAGTGAGCGTCTGCGCGTCCTCGCCGGACAGCAGGACGAACAGCGCCTTGATCTCGGCGACGCGGCTGGGATCACCACACGCTTCCTTGATGCCGACAATCGAATCGACAGCAGACAACCGGGCCACAGTCGCGGCCTCCATGTCGCACGACGTGCGCGGTGGCACATTGTAAAGGACCATCGGCAGATCCACGGCCTCGGCGATGGCGCAATAGTGCCGGTAAAGACCCTCCTGAGTCGGCTTGTTGTAGTACGGCGTCCCCGACAGGCAGTAGTCGGCACCGTCGCCCTGCGCCGGCCGAGTCAACTCGATTGCCTCGGCCGTCGCATTGGCACCGGTACCTGCAACCACCGGCACGCGGCCATTCACCCGGCGCACCACGGCTTCGATCACTTGTTTGTGTTCGGCGTGAGTCAGCGTGGCCGACTCGCCGGTGGTGCCCACCGGCACAATACCGTGCGTCCCGGCCTCCAAGTGCCAATCCACCAATCCGTCCAGCGCCGCCCAATCGATGGCCCCCGATGCCGTCATCGGCGTCACCAATGCGACCAAGCTGCCCCTCAAATCATTCATTGCCTGCGACATGATACCCCCTGAGAGATAAGGAGAATAAAGGGGGTGAATGAAAGGTACTATCGTAGTATGTCAAGGAGGCGATGACGTGCTATATTGCGACGTTCGGGAGCGATTCACACGCCAAACGACCTCTCATTCCTCAGTCTCAGAGTCCCCAAGCGGATGCAGATCAATCGGCGTGAGAATTCCATGGAAACCGTATTTGACGCCCGCTCGATCCCCTTTCCCTGGAGGAAAGTACTCTTCTATAAGCACCAGTAAGCGGCGACCAAATTCAGCGGCCTGTTCTTCCGATAGTCGCGCACGATTGTGATTGCTGGATTGCTGGAATGTCGAACCATACAAGCCCTCGGCAGCTTCGCGAAATGCTTGATTGAACTGGCTAACAACATCCGTTGGCATGGCCTCAGCAATTTGGTCAGCCGTCGAAAGGGACTCTCGAACGCGAATCGTACCTGCCGCTGGCAAACAACGCCATTCCTGGGAGTCTGCTCCATCTTCTTCTAAATGTACGACACCTATTTGCGCCAACCGTTGCAAGTGATACAGCACCCGAGCATCGATAACGTCCAACGTCTGAGAAATCTCTGTAACCGACTTCCCTGCTCCAAGAATTTCAAGGATGCGCCAACGAAGTGGATCGGCGAGTACGTTCGCACGATCATCTTCGATAACAAGTACCGCGTCCTTTAAGGAATTGATCGGAAATGTCAATTCACGCCACGTACTCATTTAGGCATCCTTACCCGGTGTAAAAGCCAGCAGAATCGTGTCGGCAAACATGCGCCAGACGACGGCCACTTCATCAAACCCAGCCTCGATCATGGCATCGATCATGTTCTCCGCACTGTGTTCGTATTCTAAATCCTCACCAGCGGCCTTCATCGCTCGCTTGTACTCCACTCTAGCATCAATCTCCTGCTGAGTAGCTACTCCTGAGGCAATGGCGTCTTGAAGATGCCGCTGGCGGAAGCGCGACGACTGCTGCCGAGCATTCGTTCCCCACTGGGGGCCGACCGACATCGCATCGTACAGGACGAAGCAACCACCCAGCCGGAGTGCGCCTGCGATCCGGGCAAAAAGTTCGGGCAGACCGGCCGCAGGAACGTGGTGAATAGTCTTAGCCGAGAAAACCAAATCACACGGCTGAATATCACAACTAGTGATGTCCGCTTCCCACACTTCAATCCGATCCGAATATGACGTAAGTTTCCGCCTAGCGAGCGCAAGCATCTCCGGTTCGCTGTCGATGCAGGTGCCAGTAGCGTAGCGGAAGTGTTCCAACACGCGTACAGTCGGCTCCGCCGTGCCACAACCGAGGTCCACAAACTCGAATTCATCATCGGCATCAAAGGGAATCAGATCCACAAGCATGTCCAAGCCCCTACTGTAAGGTGGACTTAGAACGGGCTGGAGCCGATCATACGAATCCGCGATCGTTGCGAAGTAACTGCGCCATTCAGGTAAAGATGAATCCATTTTTACTCCACCTGATAGGATTAATGCTGATTCTAGATACTGCCTAGATCCCGACCCCGAACTTCTCCTCAAACGCCACCCAAATCTCAGCGGGCACTTCCTGCGTCGCCGCGTCGTACGCATCCTGAAGCTGGTGGCGGTCGGCGGGACCGCTCATGACGATGCCGTCGATGGGCGCGTCGAGACAGAACTGCATGGCCAAGTGCTTGATGTCCACGTCCTGCTCTTGGCACCATTGCCACATGTCATGGGCACGCGGCTCAGCGGCCCGGTCCGGCTCAATGCCGGTCAAGCGTCCCATGCCGAAGACGCTAGCCAAAATTAGGCCCGTACCGTGCTTTTTGGCCAAGCGCATAGTGGTGCGGGCGACGGATTGATCTAGCAACGTGTAATCGAGAAATGTGAGGACGATCTCGGCGTGGCCAGCCTCAATGGCAGCGCGGTGGAAGTCGTGATCGCGGACCCCCAAACCAATGTGCCGCACCAAGCCCTCTTCCTTCATTTTCTGCAGTTCGTCGAAGGCGCGACCGGGGCCTAATGGGTCGGCAATATCGGGTGGGTCGTGAACTAACACAGCGTCGAGGTAATCGACGCGAATCGATTGCAGACTCTGTTCGACGCTCCAGCGCGTGGCCTCCGCGGAAAAGTCCTTGGGGCGCTCCGGGTGCGGGCCGACCTTGGCCTGCATGTAATAACTCGACCGCTCGACGCCGGCAAGCGCCTTGCCCCAGCGGTCCTCGTTGCGGCCAGCATAGCTGTCGAAATAGTCGATGCCTAAATCGAGGGCGCGTTCGACGGTGGCGATGGTCTCGGCCTCGCCAGATGCACCAACAAAGGCCGCGCCCATGCCGAGCGCCCTAGGCTGCATACCGGTGCGCCCCATGTTGCGGCGCGATAGCTTACTCATGGATTTAACTCCCTTTTATTTCGTATAACTCGATTTCAAAAATTAAGGTCGCGCACGAAGGGATGCTGCCAGGCTTGCCCTTTTTGCCATAGGCCAATCCCGGCGGGATCACCAGCCGCGCCTTGCCGCCGCCCTTCATCATCTGCAAGCCCTCGGTCCAACCGGGGATGACCCTTTTCAGCGACAGTGTGCTGGGGCGGCCCCGTTCGTACGAGCTGTCGAAGACCTCGCCGTCGGCAAACATGCCCTTGTAGTGGACGGTGACGCGGGCTTTAGGCCCTGGCTGGGGACCGTACCCCCCTTTTAGCTCCTGATAGATGAGGCCGGATTCAGTGCGCACGGCTCCTTCCTTAGCGGCTTCTTGGTCGAGGAAGGCTTGATCGATGGATTCGGCGCAGGGGTCTGAGCAGGCGACGAAGGCCAATAAGGCGAGGAGTAGTAAGGGGTTCATGGCATTACCTCGGGGAGTGAGGGTGGGCGGGAACACCTTCCATATTAGCGCACGCGGCCCATTCGCTCAAGGGATGGCACGGGCGCATATGTGGACAACGGAGAACTCTGCGCGTTATGTTACCTCCCGTTGAGCGTAATAAGTCTCGCACGGAGGAAAGTACGGCGAATATGGGAACCCAGTCTAGGGCAACTTGGGCGACGTGCGCTTGGCGCTTGGCCTTTCTCTACGGTATAGCCTTGGTAGCCTGTACCAGCGAACAAGCGCCAGACGGTTTGCAGCAAGTGCCGCGCAACCGCACGCTGATCGTCGATTGCGCCGAGAACAACACCTGCGGCGGCCAGATCCAAGACTACAACACCTTCAACCCCTTTGTGCCGGGCGGCATCTCGCGAATCGGCTATCAGTTCCTCTATGAACCGCTCTACTTCTTCAACGGCTACAAGATCGACGCCGAGCCGCTGCCGTGGATCGCCACCGGGCACCGATTCAACGCGGATTACACCGAAGTCGTGGTGGATATACGCCCGGGAGTGGAGTGGAGCGACGGGCGGCCGTGGACGGCATACGACTTTGTCTTTACGGTCAATATGCTCAAAGAGCACGCGCCGAATCTGGTGTTCTCGACTGATATGGAGACCTGGGTCCAAGAGGCCGTGGCGCTCGACAGCCTGACGGCGAAGATCGTCCTCAAATCGCCCAACCCGCGCTTTCTGTTCAGTTATTTCACCCACAACCACGGCAACGGAGTGCCGATCGTCCCCAAACACATCTGGGAGGGACAAGATCCCTTGCGCTTTGCCAATTACGATCTGGCCAGCGGTTGGCCGGTGGTCTCCGGGCCGTATCGCATTGCACTGTCGGAGCCAGCGCAGCGGATCTGGGATCTGCGCCCGGACTGGTGGGCGGCCAAAACCGGCTTCCACGCGCTGCCGCAGGTCGAGCGCTTGATCTTTCTGCCCTACATGGAGGAGCATCAGCGGGTGCAGAACCTGCTGGCCAACAAGCTCGACACGTGTTTGGAACTCCGACCATCCAATATCATCACCTTGCTTGAACAACACGACAAAATGAGCACCTGGACGGGGCGCGAGCCACCCTACAGCTACATGACGCCGTGGGCGATCACCTTGGGGTTCAACAATATGGAGGCCCCTTTCGGCGATCCTGAAATCCGCAGGGCGATCAACTTCGCCATCGACCGCAAACAACTGGTCGAAATCGGCTGGCAGAACTCGGGCGACTACGCGCTGTTGCCACTGCCGGACGTGCCGCAAATGCAGCCCTATTTCGCCGCGGCAGCGGATCTAGTTGACCAATACGAGATCGGCGTCCACGACACCTCGCGCACGGCATCTATCATGTCGAGCAAAGGTTGGACACGAGGACCGGATGGCTTCTGGACGAAGGACGGCGAGGTGTTTTCGCTCGTCATCGATATCTTCGCACACTTCCAGGACCTGACACCCGTTTTGGTTGCCCAACTCCAAGCGGCGGGTTTCGACGCCTCGTTCCGCATGACTTCGGACTACATTTCGCGGATGGCCCAAGGCGAGGCGCGCGCTTTCATGTTTGGCAACCTAAGCTCAATGCGCGATCCCTACCAAGTGCTGAGCCACTACCACAGCCGTTTCGCCAGGCCGACGGGTGAGACCGCCGAGCACTACTGGCGCTGGCAGAACGCCGACTTCGACGCGCTAGTCGATCGCATGGCGCAGACGCCCAACGATGCGCCCGAGATGATGGCAATTTACCGACAGGCAATAGCGATCTGGCTGGCCGAGCTACCGGCAATTCCGCTTGTGCAGTGGCCCCACCGAATCCCAGTCAACGAGACGTACTGGACGGGGTGGCCTTCGGCGCAAAATCCCTACATGAACACTTCGTACTGGGCGCGGTCTTGGCTGTTGGTGTTGCTCAATTTGCGCCCAGTTGGATAACGCGATGCCCACCCTGTTCGATCGCACCCTGTTGCCCGAGGCCCTAGGCGAGTTCGTCCTCATCTCCGATACCCACTATGCGCTAGCAGGGGCTGTCGGCATGGACGAATTCCCCTCCCGCGCCCAACAGAGCCAACGGGCAGGCGCGGCGTTGCGCTTGGTAGCCGCCTTAGAACCAGACTTCGTCGTACACATGGGCGACGTGGTACAAGAATACCCCGAGAGCGCGGGCTTTGTCCCAGCCTTGGATCAAGCCCTAGAGCAAATGGCCGCCTGCGGCGTGCAACCGCACTGGGTCGCCGGTAATCACGACCTAGGCGACAAACCCGACCCCACCATGCCCACCCATCCAGTCACAGCCGAGGGGTTGGACGCATACCACCGGCGCTTTGGCCCATCTTGGTACAGCTTTAACTATCACGACCTGCACCTAGTGATACTCAACAGCCAGATTCTGAACACCGGCTTGCCAGCAGAAAAAGAGCAAAGGACTTGGTTGGAAGCCGACTTGGCCGCACACGCGAGGATGCGCATCGCAGTGTTTTTGCACCTGCCGCCTTATTTGCACAACCCCACCGAGCCGCATCTAGGACACTACGACAACATCGGCGAACCAGCCCGCACTTGGCTACTAAAATTGTTAGCCGCCCACCAAGTGGCTTGGCTCTTTGCATCCCACGTACACTTTTCCTTTTGCCAGCTAGCGGGTGCCTTGTACTATCGCACCGTCCCCTCCACTTCTTTTGCGCGGCCCGGTTTTAGTCATTTGTTCAGCAGCGCACCGCCGCCCGAGCAGGGCCGCAACGACCAACCCAAGTTGGGTTTTTTCCTGTGTCGCCTGCGCCACAACCGACTCGACATCCACCTAATCCGCACCGCCAGGGCAGAGGATTGGGCACCAGGTCCACGGCGGCTGCTCACCCCAGCAACCACCGACTTGGGCGGAGCCCCATTGGGACTGACCGCGACCCACCCACTGGGCTGGGAAACAGAAGTCCCCATAACCTTTCCATCAGTAGTGCGCCAGCCAGTGCGTAACGACTATCCCCTGCTGGCCTGTCTGGAGCTGGGCGCACAGGCCCTGCGCTGTCCCTGGACCGATTTGGACCAGTCCGGCGACCGCCTGCGCTTTTTGCGCAGCCAAGGCGTCCAAGTGCAAGCGACCATTCTCGACGATGAGGCCACCCCGTACGAGTCCATTTTAGAAAGTCACCGCGACCAAGTAGATACTTGGGAGATCCAGACGCCGGGCGAGCCTTGGCCATCGTCGTCGTGTCTATATTTGTTCAAGAGCTACCACCGCAATTTGCGGCTGTCTTTGGCCCCGGTAATCCCCGGCCAGCAGATAACCGGCAAGCAGCACCCCCGCACCCGAATCGGCTACCGGCCCAACGAAGTGCCCCAACTCGACCGTCTATTGCAAAACGCAGATACGTGGATAGAAGCGGCCCTGTGCCGACTGGACGCAACGGCCCCTTGGGAAGATGCCTTGGCTTGGCGCGAGGTAAGCGCCCTGCCCACGATGGGTCGGCTGGATTTGCTCTTTGAGTTGCCGGGGCAAAGCGACCAAGACGATGCAGTCCAGGCCGCGGAGGCGCTTTTTGCAACGGCGCTGCTGCCGAGGGCGCGGCTTTTTGTCGAGCCTTTTATAGATCTGGACCGCACCATGGATATCGGTCAGGGACTTCTGGACCCCCTGTGCAACCCCCGCCCCGTCTTCGGCGTCCTGCGCTGCCTCAATGCACTGCTACAGCGCTTCCGCGTCCCGTTTGCCGAGGCCACTAGCGTGGAGGGCGATGGCGCGACAGCACGACTGCTCCGAGGCCCAACCCGCACGTTGGCCCTGCTATTACCAGCAGTTGCGGGGGCGGCAGTCCCATCCGCTTGGGAGATTGCGGGATCGGCGCGACTTTATCGCCTAGCCGACGGGACCGTAGAAGAGATGCAGGCCGAACGGCTGCCCGAGGTAGCACTCAACCAGCCAGGCTTGGTAATCGTCGAAAATTAGTCGATGTGCTCCGTGCGGTCCGAGTCGAGCAACTCGCGTATCCCCTCCATATTGTCCAAACCTAAGCGGATCTGACGAGAGAGGTTTTCCTCGGCCTCGCGCACTTGGGGTAGGGTCGCACAGACGTGATCGAACTGGTCGTGGGGAATGACCACCACCCCGTCTTGGTCGGCAACCGCGATCTCACCAGCATCCACGCAGATCCCGCCCATGACCACCGGCATCCCGGCCGTACCTGGGCCATTGCGGGTACAGGAGTTGGGCGTAATCCCCCGGCAAAAGGCGGGCAAACCGACGGGCAATATCCCATCTATGTCGCGCATCAGACCGTCGGTGACAAAGCCGGTGAGGCCGCGATTGCGGCCCATGGCCATCATGTTGTCGCCGGCAACCGCAGTCTTGGTGAACGTATCCGTGGCGATAAAGATCGCGTCCCCCCGCTGCGCAATCTCGAGCGCGGCAAAGACGGCGAGGTTGTCGCCCGGCCCCGGATGGCAGGTGACGACGGGCGCGACGAACTTGCAGTTGTCAGAATCGAGCGGCTTGATGAGGTAGTCAAGCGCACCGCGGCCACTCATGCAATCAACGATAAAGCCAGTGGGAACATTGCGCAGAGCGCGCAGGACAGCTTCCGAAGGCCGCGGGAAGTTGCGGCGAACAGTAAGTAGCGGAGGATCTTTTATCATGTTAGCTCCAAAGGTGAATGACGGCGGACTATTCTACAAGGAGCCGAGGGCAGTTGTCAAATCTTGGTCGCAAAACGTCCGATGTGGATTTGAATGCTCTTCTCAACGTTCCACCGCACGGCCCCAAGGCCCGGGGATGTAGGGAAAGCGAGTTTCAATATCGTCGGCTAGTTCCACCCCCCAGCCGGGCGCGTCGGGCAGCGCGAGGTAGCCCTCGGTTGCGGGCGGGTCTTTGAGGATGTCCCATTGCAACGGCCCTTGGCCGATGAACATTTCCAGCACGTGCTCTTCGGGAAGAGCGGCGAGGAAGTGGGCGTTAGATATGGTCAACAGGCCGTTGTGCCAATTCTGAGTGAAAAGCTCGACGCCATACTCTTTGGCGCGGTGGTAGATGCGGATGGCCTCGCCGAGGCTACAGACGCCAACGTCGAACTGGCCCTTGGCGTACGCTTTTTGCGCGAAGAACGGCTCAAACTCGGCGAAGGTCGAGTTGGATTCGCCGCCGGTGATGGGCAACTGTAGTTCAGCATTGAGGCGGGCGTAGCCGTCGATCTGATCTTTGGGCAGCGGTTCCTCAAACCAAGTCCAGCCTGCCTCGTCGAGAAAGTGGCCAATCTCGCGGGCCTGCGCCTCGTCGAGACGACAATTGCCCTCCAGCATCAGTTCCATGCGCTCGCCCACCGCGTCGGTCACCTCCTGCAACAGATCAATCATCTGCGCAACCGTGACGCCCGACCACGACCACTCAGTGCCCAGCCGCATCTTATAGGCAGTAAAGCCCCGGTCGGCTAAGGCGAGTGCTTCATCAACGACAGATGTTGGGCGATCGTCCCAGTCGTACTGGACGCCGCCCGAAGCGTAGATGCGCAGGCGGGTGCGCGGTTTGCGCTCGGGGGCGTCGGGCGTGATGAGGGGGACGATGAGTTCGGCGACTGTTTTATTTTGCGCCTTGGCGCGTAGATCCCACAACGCCAGTTCGAGACCAGCGTAGGCAATGTACATCGAGCGGTCGCCGATGGGTCTGGACGCGAGATCCGGGTCGAGCGGATCGCGGCCAATAAGACTCGGCTTGAGCGCGTCGAGCTGCTGGCGAATGACCGGTGGGTCGCCATAGGTGGAAGGCTCGGCAATGCCCTGCAAGCCAATGTCCGTGTCGATGATGACGATGGGACAGTCGGCTTTTTCCACGTGGAAGGTGGCGGTGAACCACTCACGCTCGGGTTCGTGGGGGCGAGAAAGGCAGAGGGTGCGGACGTCGGTAATTTTCACGGGATCTCCTCAGGGCGTATCGCGCACCCAGTCCAGCGAGAAGCGGGCCAAGGTCAGGCGCTCGTACGGATGCTCAGCACCGCATTCATAGAAACAAGCGGCGCGGCCGTCGGGCAAAGCAGTTAAACAGGAATACGCTGCCGGGCCAAGGTGTAAGACGCGGGCGCAGGCCCACGTTTGGCCCTCGTCGTCGCTGAGCCGCACGGTCATGTTCTGGCGGCCCTCGGTGCTAGCGGGATTGGAAAAGAGCACGCTAGCACCGACCCGGCGGATACTGGCTTGGCAGATCGGCTCGACGAGGACGGGATCGCGCGCTATAGACGACCAGCTCTGTCCCCCGTCGTCGCTAAACGAAAAGGCGCGGGCGCGGATGCTGGGGTCGTAGTTGCGCATATTGAGCAACAAACGGCCGTCCTGCAACTCGACAACTTCGCACTCGTTGACTTGGTCTTGCGGGGTCGAGCCGCCGAGCCGCCAGCTTTGGCCGCCATCGTCGCTGAGCAAGACGTGCGAATAGTATTTCTTGCTTCCTGCTTCAATGTGGTCGCAGGGAATGACGAGCCGGCCACTGGCTAGCTGGATACCAGCGCCTGGCCCGGTGGCATACCAAGTCCAGTTAGGTTGCTTCGCTACGGAAGTGATCTCCACCGGAGGCGACCAAGTGCATCCGTCGTCCTCACTGCGCGTCAGCCGCACGGTGCGAGTGCCCTCGCTCGTTTGGTCGATGATCTCGGGCTCGTGGTCATGGCCGAGGTTGTGCGTCATCAGCAGAGAAATCGCCCCCGTGCGGGCATCGATCACCGGACAGGGGTTGCCACAGGTATTCGGGCCGTCGTCCCACACGATCTCAAAGGGAGCAAACGTCTGCCCACCGTCGTCGCTGCGCCGCAGCAGCATGTCGATGTCGCCGGTGTCGCCACGCGCGTTTTTGCGCCCCTCGCAAAAGGCGAGCACAGTACCGGTAAGCGTGGTAATCAGGGCTGGGATGCGAAAGGTGTGGTAGCCTTGGGTGCCGCTCTCAAAGAGGTCGGTGGAATCGATCATGCCGTTGATTCTCCTTTACGTTCAGGGCGTCAATATACTCCGTCGAATCCGCGTAGAGCAAGAGCGTCTCCTATATCGGTTGCAGGGAAAAAGTACGTCTGCGTAGATTCGGGTTGTTCACCTTCTTTTCGAACGATCATTAAACAGGAGGAAACCAACGTGGACCCCATAGCAGAGTTAGCCGAATTCGACCGCGAGACCGTCGCCCAAGCCAAAGCCGTCGAGCAGCGCATCCAAGCCGAGGGCTTTGCAGCCGGGCACACCATCCGCGACGTGCGCGTCTTCCGGGTGCTAATGCCTTGGGTTGGAACCAAACGTTGGGATGGCTCGGCCGAGAATTTTACCTTTGCCGAGTTAGAAACCGATAAAGGCTTGGTCGGCATTGCCGAGGGAGCCAACGCGGACGCCGAAGAGCTAAAGAGCAAAGTTGTGGGCAAAAATCCTTTTGACCCCAGCATCCGCGCCGATATGGGCCTAGCCTACTGGGACCTAATTGGCAAAATCGCCAACCGACCATTGGGCCAGTACTTGCACGAACTCTTCGCGCTGGAGACCCCCTTGGCAGAGCGCGTGCCCATGTCGGCTTACACTTGGTATAGCTTCCCCGACCTCAACGGCGAGAACGCCGTCACCTTTGAGAGTTATCCATCCTACGTACAGGAGATTATCCGCACCCACGGCTTCCAAAACATCAAGCTCTCAATGTGCGATTTTGAGCCGCAGCACTACGTGGAATTGGTGCGCAACATCCGCGCAGCCGTAGGAGCGGACGTGGACATTCGCGTCGATCCACACGCTTCTTGGGGCGAGGCGCAGGCACTGCGCTTTATGCGCGAGGTCGAGGACTACCATCCGGAATGGATCGAGGAACCAGTGGGCGGGCGTTTTGCTCACATCTTCCGCGCCGGCCATCGCCTGCGGCTATTGACCACCATACCGATCTCGTCGCACGCCTGGCTGCCGCCGCTAGTCCCGCATCCCAGCCCCAAGGGCCGCTACGGTGACGATGCCCTAGACGCAGAGTTGGATCTGGACGCGCTACGCCGCTGGCAGCCAGCCGACATTTCCGCTCCCGACGCCTACGCAGGGCCGCTGGCACTCAAGCGCTACTACGACGCGGCGCGCTTTCTGGGCATGGGAATCGGCATGCACAGCGCGTATGAACTGGGACCGGCGACGGCCATCCGCCTACACATCGCCGCCTTCACCTTTCCCTACGAAATGCCCTATCACATCGTCTGGGGACGGGCCCGCGCCTTCCCGCCCTTCTCGGCGCACGCGATCGACGCGCATTACAACCAGTGGGCCGACGACGTGATCTGCGGCGGTAAAATGGCCTATGATCAAGGATTCCTCGCCGTGCCCAAGGGACCGGGGCTGGGCGTCGAACTCGAGCCCGAGCGCCTGCGCCACTACGCCTTCAGCGAAGAAAAGGCCGCAGCCCATACCCGCCACATCGAACAGATCCGCGCAACCCATCTCGACGCACTGGGCTGGCGGGTGGAGCGCAGCGGCTGGCGGCGCTATCGGACGCGCTAGGTTTTTCTACTAAACCAAAAAGGGTTCGGGGATTTTGGATTAGCGACCTAAGTACACGACAGTAATCTAAGTTGTGGTACGGCCCTGCTTTAGGTTTTATTTGTAATCGCCGAAGATTGCATCTAAATCCTAAATACAGGAGCCGCACCATGCTTATTCATATGCTAAAGAAAGCCCTCATGCAA
>JAJEFJ010000093.1 GCA_022820485.1 Candidatus Latescibacterota bacterium | reverse complement strand
CTGCCCCCGCCGGTCTATGTGGACGATTGATCGGTAACAATTAATGTATTGCAAAGGGAGGTTATCTTGAGACCAAAGATCGGTATTTATTGCGGTCTCCTAGTGTTGTGGAGCGCGGTCGGTGCGCCGGCTGCCGCGCAGGGCCAGTACGGGACGCGTTTGGGCTTGCAGCTCGGCGACCAGACCAGCCTCGCGCCGCAAGGCCCTGGAGTGGCCCTGAACGCGCTCGACCCGGCCGTGCGCCGCTGGTACGTGCCGCAGGAGCTGTACAGCGAGTACCATTGGCGGCAGTGGGAATACACCAACTATGCGCGCAACCCGTATGAGCGCTACGTGGAAACGACTTTGGAAGGCGATTACTTCTACGATCTGTACGGCAATTTCCTCACGCGCGGCTGGCTGATTTTCAACAACTCGCAGAGCAAGCCCCAGCAGTTCGGCAACGTGCTGTTTAAGTCCTCCCGCTTCCAGAGCTGGTTTTCCGAAGTCGTGGTGGCGCAAGACAACAAGGGCCAGTACTTCTACACCTTGACGGCGAGCAGCCGCCTGCGCTCGGTGCTGTCGCCGATGGTGTTTGCCAAGGCCCGCATGGACGGCGTGCAGTTCGACTTAGCTACTGACCGCTACGAAGCGACTTTTTTGTTTTCGCGGCTGAGCAACCCCGGCGGCGGCTCGACTGGGGACCGCGAGGTGCTGCGGACGAACAACACCATCTTGGCGGGTGGACGGTTGGGGGCCCAGATCGGCGACTTTGCCGAAGTTGCGCTGCACACGGCCAACGCGCACCAGTCGCATACCTTGCTCGACAAGCAGGCTGGCAACCCATTCGCTGGCTCGCTGACCATCGGGCAGAACAAAACCATCTCGCTGGTCAAGCTGGTGTTGCGCGACGACTCGCCCGAAGACGGCGTGGGCGGCGCGGCGTTTTTCCCCGATGCGTCGGATGTGCAGATCACCTATCGCGATGGCTCGGAGGAATCGGGCAAGGCCATTGGCTTTGAGCCGATCATCGAGGGCGGCTTCTTACAGCAGGGTTTTGTCGCCGCCAACGGGCCGGAGGAGATGCGGCTGGTGTACGATTTCGACAGCCCGGATTTTGTCGATCGGGCCCGTTTTGCCAAGGACGAAATCGCCAAGGTCGAATTCCTGCTGACGCTGGGCAACGACTACCAGGTCTGGATGACCTCGGACCGCCAGATCAACCTCGACGGCCAGGAGGTCTTGCTGCTCGTCGCGCAGGCCGAGGGCAATGTCCAGGACATCACCAATTTGCAGACCATTCGCTTTGAGTACGGCCTGCCCACGGCGACCCACATCTTTGGCGGTAGCGTCGAGTTGCAGGACCTGCGGGGCTTTGACGTGTACGGCGAGTACGATTTGAGTTGGAGCTATCGGAAGTACCCCAACGTACTCACGGAAACCCACGAGGCGTTCTCGGGGATCGGCGGCCGGCGCTCGGCACCCGCTTGGATGGTCAACGTGTCTAAAAAGGCCGCTCCTTACTTTGCCTTCGGCGAGTTTTACAGCATGGACCCGCGCTACAATACTCAGACCTTTATCACCTCGGGCACTGGGGATTTCGACTACGACAACGAGCGCGGCCTGGTCGATTTGGTCGATGACAACGACGATCAAGACAAATTCCCGGACAACGTGCGCTTCGACTTTCTCAGCGGCGATCAGCAGGTTTTTCCGGGCTGGGATCAAAACAACGACTTCGTGCCCGACTTCAACCAAAACGACACGTTCGTGCGCTCGAATACCGAGCCGGACTACGAAGAGGCTTTTCTGCGGTTTTACGTCGATCGGCCCGAGTTTCTGTTTGGCGTTGATATGAACAACAACTTTTGGGTCGATCAATACGAAAACGACGAGGAGCCGGATTATCCGTATCGCCGGGATCACCGGGGATTCAACATCCACCTCGGGGCCGATGTCACGCCGCGGGCGCGCTTGGTGGTGGGCGCGCTGCGCGAAGGGCTGATTTCCTCGGCGCGCAAAAACGAGAGCAACTACCTGATGTTCACCTACGAGCGCGATGCGCCGCGACTGGGCCGCTTACGGGTGTTTGAGATGAGCAAGTTGGTCAAAGACGACATTCCCAACCCGCTGTTGCAGTGGGCACCGGACAATACGCTGCGCGGCGGCGAACTGACCAAGGTCGAGGACCCGCTGTTGGCGCGCGACACTTGGGTCAATCAACTCTTTGTCGGCCACAATCTGCAAGTGGCGGCGCTCTTTTTGACCACCAAGATGCACTGGCTCCACTTCGAGCAGCAGATGGAAAAGGCCCAGCGGGAGCAATACGGCTTGGCACCTTCTGACTTCTTCTTCGGCCTGATCAACAAAGCGAGCTACCGCCTCCAGCTTGGGGCGTGGTCGTTGGAGCCGCGCTGGAAAAGCGAGTTCCGCAAACAGAGCCGCAGCCTGCTGTCGCTCAACAGCCACACCAGTCTGATGGAGCTGTTTTCGGGTTTGGTGGAGACGCAGGTCTTGCAGGTGACCAAGCTCCAAGCTGGCGTGGAATACGCGATCTTCAACGACTTGGACGCCGACGCCAACGATTTCGACTCGGTGACCGTAGCCGTCCAGTTCAGCAATGAGTCCAACTACCTCGGCTACAAGCTCCGCGCCTTGGTCGGCACGAAAATAGAGCGCAAGCAGTTCACCGGGCAGGAGGCGCGGACGACCAACGAATCCTTTGTGACGATTTACGCGGGGCTGAACTAGATCCGCAGATGGACGCAGATGGACGCAGAATAGTAGAAACAAGACGATATGCGTATCGAATCGTTCAAGTCATTTAGGGCTGCTATATTGGCCCAGCGCCCGTGGGCGGTCCTAATCGCGCTCACTATTGGACTCCATGCGTGTGATAGCAGATCAAAAGGGGAGCAGCACTACTGGGCGGGCCACGCATACCAAGAGCAGGGCATGACGGCCAACGCCCTGCGCGAGTACCGGAGTGCGGTTGCGGCAGGGGTCGATTCTCCCGCCGCCTATTACGCGCTCGGCGCGCTCTACGGCGAAAAGGACGAGCACGGCAAGGCCATTGCCGCGTACCGCGAGTTGTTGGAGCGCTGGCCCGGAGAAAGCCGAGCGCAGGAGTTGCTGGCGGCCCGCTATGTGGCTGCCGGGCAACCGGCCGCAGCCGTCAGCCTCTATCGGACCTTGCTCGACCAAGGAGGCGATCCCGCGGCGTTGCTCGGTCGTCTAGGCGACGCGCAGAGCCTGAACGGCGATTTGCAGAGTGCGGCCCAGTCCTACGGCGACTTGCTGGTGCTGCGTCCCGATAGCAGCCGGGCCCGGTACCAGCTAGCGCGCATTTACGAAGCCGAAGGCCGGGCCGAACCAGCGATTGCGGCCTACGTCGAGCTGTTGGCGCAAAAGACCTATGCGCGGCAAGCGGCCTTGGGGTTGGCGGATCTCCTCATTGAGCTGGACCGCCGCAACGGCGAACTGGGCAGTGTCAGGTCAGAGGGCTGGTGGCGGCATCAAGGACTGGTCGGGGAGGAAGCCATGCAAAAGGCGGAAGCACAGCTCGAGGCCGCGCTGGTGGAAAATCCCGGTTCGAGTGCCGACTTGTGGGGGCTGGGCAAGCTGCTTTTCTGGCAGGGACGCTACCAAGAAGCCCTCACTTGCGTCGCTAAGTTGGCTGAGACCACCCCGGACGACTACCGGGTGCATTTCTTCCTGAGCAAGCTCCACGGCCTGCTGGGCGATGAGCAGGCTGCACGGGAAGCGTTTGACCAGTACCAGCGCCAAGAGCAGCGCGCCAAAGTCGCCGCGCGCGTCCAAACCGAGAGGGACGTGTTGCTGAAACAATTGTCGGGGGAAATACCATGAAGCCGACAGCGGGGTTCCCAAAAGAAGGCGTTTTGCCTTCTACCGCGTCTAGTCAGGTTCGACCTCAGCGCGAATCATCGCCATCACCTTTTCAGCGATGGCCAAGGCTTCAACGGCTTCTTGGCGAGTGGGATCGGAGGCAACTTCGGGATAGCGCGTGTCAACTGCATAATTGGAAATGGTGGCTAAGCCTTCCCTGAAGGATTCCAAAGCGGGCAATAGAGGGAGGGCCTGGTCCAGCAGGCGGCTCAGGTCGTGGATGCGCTGAAAAGGAGTTTCGGTGGCGGTCAAAAGAGCTTTCAGAGCCTTTTCAATGGCCTGCTGGGCGTGAAAGCAGGGCGTGTCAGTCGGTCCGTCAGACAGTAAAAGCGTTTGCCGAGCGGTGACCAGATCGTTATCGGCCTTTCGCAGCCAGTGCTGGGCCAGTTCAAGGTGCTGGCTGTTCATATACTATTTTGCCGTGTTGAAATACTGCGGTGATAATGTGGTTTACAGTGCCGTTCCAATAAGCCACTTCTGCGGGCGTATAGACCAAAAGGTCCAAGGCACAGGGCACTGGTTTGAACAACAGGCGGATCGGCGTGGCACGCTGGTGCTGGAGTAGATCGGTATCCATGACAACTAATAGATCGAGGTCGCTATCAGGCGTGGGGCAGCCAGAGGCGTAGGAGCCGAACAGGATGATGAGCTTGGGTGAAAGACGCTCGGCAATAACTTGGACAATGGCATCAATAGTCTCCTGAGCGATCAAATGCCGCGCTCGTTGTTCTTCGACTGCAATAACGGTCGCCATAGCTCTTCTCCGCGAGCCAAAATCCTTAATATGCAACGCCAAAAGATAGGTTGAATCACAGCCCGATATTAGGTTTATTGCTTGCTGCCCAATAGGTTCAATCGAAACCGTCTGGTGCTGTACTGCGAAGCTAATCTATAAAGTTGAAAAGGGCATTTGCGTCAAGTGCTGTCTCGAAGTCTCGCTTGCGGAAAGGCCCGATGTCGTCGCCGATTTGTGGAGGCTGGACAAGCCAAAAGGAGGATTTCTATGGTAGGTTACACGTATACCGTATCGGCGGCCGACGCTTGATGTCCACGCTATGAGAGCCGCGTTGCTGATTGGGGTTCTAACTGCGTGCTTGGTGCAGCCGCTAGCGGCCCGACAGGTTCTGCTCATTGGACAGGACGGGCAAATCGCGTGGACCGGGCGGGTCGAAGGGACCGAGGACATCGCGACGATCCAGCCCGAGCACCGCTCCTTCCTCGATCCCAATGTCACCGAGCTAGGCTATGCGCCGGCCGATTTGATCGAGTTTAGAAGCGCGGATTTTCCAAGCAGCATTCTGCCGCGGCGAGTGGGTGCCGAGCAGAATTTGGCCGCAGAGGTGCTGGATCGCGGTGGCTCGCTGCGCGCACCGACGGTCTTCGACCTGACCGCCTTGCAGCTCCAAGTGATTTTTGAGGACATGCTCGCGGCCGATCCAACCGGGCAGGCATTTGAGCGCAAAGAAGACGACATCTTGGGGACTCAGCTCATTCTCGACTTGGGCGCGCGCTTTGGGGTCAACCGGCTGCGCTTTTTCCCGCGCAACACGATCTTCCCTTCGCCCGGCACCCCCTTTCAAAACGACTTCTTGAAAAACTTTGAAGTGGAGATCAACGACGGCTTGGTGCTGACTAGTTCGGGCAACCCGATTTGGGAGACCTATGCCGTGTACAACGACAACAGCGACCGAATCACCGAAGTGCCCATCGATCCGCCGCGCTATATTCGCTTCATCCGCCTGCGGGCCACGTCGGCCATTCCCTTTGAGATCGAGAAGCTCCAAGTCTTTGGCGAGGGGTTCTTTCCGACGGCGCGCTACATCTCGCCAATCATCGACATGGGCAGCCCGGCCAATTGGGGCCTCATCCGCACCTTGCAGCAGCAAGTAGGGGCTGCGGACCTGGCCGACATGCAGTTGCGCACCCGCAGCGGCCACGACCCCAGTCCCTTGGCGTACACCCGCAAGCAGGTGGCCCTGCAAGACGCCCCAGAGATTTCACTGTCCGTGGACAATCCGGACGAGCCGCTGCTGCGCAAAGAGTACTTAAAGCTGCCCGAACGCGGGCGTCAGGGCGACGATTGGGAGCGCGGCTCGGTGCGCGACGACTTGGCAAACTGGAGCCCGTGGACTTCGCCTTATGCGCTGGAAGAGCTGGCTGCGGGCACGCAAATCCTCTCGCCCGGCCCCAGCCGCTATTTCCAGTTTCGCGTGGAATTCCAGAGCCAGCACTTGGAGGCGAGCCACATTCTCCAGCAGATCGCGCTCGAGTTTTCCGCGCCGCCACTGGCGGACGCCCTCGTCGGCGAGATTTTCCCCCGCGAGGTCCCGGCTGCCGCGGATGTGCCCTTTGTGTACGCGGTGCGGGCGGAGATGGAAAGCGATTACGTGCAGGGCTTCAACAGCTTTGAGGTGTTCACGCCGAGCCGCGTGGGCCGCGTCGAGCGGATTGAAATCATCGACGCCAGCGGCCAGCAAGTGCTCGATCACGCCTTTGCGGTCACCGATGGAGTTACAACCGAAGGCGAGGTCGCCATCACCGCGATTGACGACCAGCGCTTTGCCGTGAGTTTCCCAGCCATCAACCAGCATGACGCGGTGCTGAAAATCCACTTCGCCAGCCGGGTGCTGGCCTTTAGCACCCGTTTTGGTGGCCGCGCCCTGTTGCTAGAAGAGGATGCCTTTCAGGGCATTACCTCGGGCAACGCGGCCCTCTTGGCGGAAGGCGACATGGCGACCGAATCGGGGACGACCGTGCTGAGCCGTGCGGTGAACGAGGGCAGCTTGATCGGCAATTTCGCCCTCGGCAGCGAAGTCTTGACGCCCAATGGGGACGGCGTGAACGATGTCCTCGACGTGAACTTCGAGGTGCTGGCGGTCATCGGCAAAGCGCGGATTGTGATCGACCTGTGGGATTTAGGGGGTCGGCAAGTGCGCCGCCTCTTTGACGCCGAGGGGCAAAACGGCGTGTACGACGCCGTGCATTGGGACGGCACAGACGAGCGGGGCCAGCGCGTGGCTCCCGGCATCTACTTGGTGCGGATTGAGGTGCAAGGGGATGCGCGCAGTGGGCAGACGATGCGGCCCTTGGGCGTGGCGTACTGAATGAAAGGAGACGTCGTGCTGAATCGGATAAAGCGGATGAGCTGGCTAGTGGTGGTCTTAGCGACCAGCGCGTGGGGCCGCGGCGAGTTCCGCCTCGGCGGCGCGGACGGCAATTCTTGGCAGGCATTGGTCGCCGAGCAGACGGCTTCATACGTGCTGCTCGACGCCGACGGCGGCATCGTCGAGGAGGTGACCATTGGCGCGGTCGCCGACGAGGTCAGTGGTCGCTTCAACACCGCGGGCGTCGATACCTTAATCGACTTTGCCGACGGCGGCCTGCGCCCGGTGTACATCGACCCGGGCGACAATCTGGCGCGGTCGCTCAAGGAGCGCCAAGGGCACTTTTACACGGCCAGCATTTACGGCGGCACGCACTTGGTAACCGACTCTCAGCCCTTGCAGTTTCTCATCGACGGCGATCCGACGACCGCCATGCTAGTGCGAGTGCCAGAGCCGCCGCGCTTGGCCGGCCGCAACAATCCCGGCGTGGTCAAAAACAACGTCATTCACTTGGGGGCCGAGTTGCCCATCAACCGCATCCGCTTCTTCCCCCGGCCTGGGTTTGAGGACAATTACTTGGCGTGGTACGAAATCGGCGTGGCCGATCACACCGGGCCGTTTTGGGACAGCAACTTCGACCGCAGCCAGCGCGGCAAGCGTTGGTACATGGTTATCGACGCGGCCTTGGGCGCGCCCAACGATCCGGCCTTTGACATCTTGGCGCGCAACCGCGAGAGCCTTGATGTGGTGGTGGATTTGCGCTTTCCGACCCGCGACCTCAAGTGGATTGCCATCCGTCCGCTCGACCCCGAGCGCGACTGGGAAATCGCCGAGCTCGAAATCTATGGCGAGGGCTTTGTGACCCGGACGACTTACCGCACCCCGATCATGGATTTTGGCCGCGAGGTCGCGTGGAGCAAAATTCGCTGGCAAGGCGAGGTGCCCGAGGGAACCCAGCTTTTGCTCCGCACCCGCACGGGCAACACGCCGCAGCCTAACATCTACCGCGTCATCGGCCCGACCGGCACTCTCGAAACATCGACCCTCGACGACTACCTGACCCAGCTCGGCCGCCGGCGGTGGGACGACGTGGAATTGGGCTACGACCTAGAAAATTGGAGCCCGTGGTCCGCGCCCTATGAGTTCGCGGCTGGGCTGCGGCAGGTCGAGTTGCCAGCGGATTTGTGGCAGGACGGCACGCCCGTGCTCTCGCCGAGTCCGGCGCGCTACTTCCAGCTAGAGGCCATCCTGTTCGCCAGCGGCGACGCGGCTCCGCGCATCGACAACATGTCGCTGCTGTTTTCCGAAGATCCAGTGGCCCAAGAGGTGATTGGCGAGATCTGGCCGATCGCCACGCAGAGCTTTGCGGCGGAAACCTTCACCTATGTGGTGCGCCCGGTTTTGCGCGCGAGCGACTTGGGCTTTGACCGGCTGGAAATTTTTACCCAGATCCCGGTCGAGCGGGTGCATTCGGTGCTCATCGACGGCGAGGAGATCAGCGACCGCTTCCCGCCCGAGATCAAGGACGACCGCTTGATCGTCTCGTTCGACCGCTTGGTGGGGCCGCACGACAACGAGAAGCGGATCGAGGTGGTTTTCGACGCCAAGGTCTTGCGCTTTGGCGCGGACTTCAGAAGCTGGGTGTACGACAGCGCCGAACCCGAACTCAAGCAGCAAGTCGCCCCGGGCAACGCGACGTTCCGCTTTAGCGGCGACGTAGTATCGGTGCGCACGCCCATGGGCGGTGGCCTCATCAGCAGCGTGCAAGCCACGCCAGCGACCTTTACGCCCAACGGCGACGGCGTCAACGACCACGTCGCAATCGCATACGAATTGCGCGATTTGGAGAGCCTGCGGCAGATCCGCTTGCGGATATACGACCTGTCTGGCCGCCTAGTGCGCCAAATTGCGACTAACACCGGCAGCGGCAGCTTTGCCCAAACTTGGAACGGGCGCGACGAAGAGGGCGCGCTGGTGCCGCCCGGCATGTACCTCTATCAGCTCGATTGGGACACCGACAAGGGCCGCGAGGTGGCCAACGGTGTGGTGGGTGTGGCGTACTAGCTGGAGGCTTGACATTGACTAGCGGCCCGGTGAGTATAAGCGAGAGCGAACACGCAATGTCACGAGGAAAAAGCCATGCTAAATACTGACGATGTCAAACGCAAATTAGGCGGGGCGTTTACCCAAGAGCAGGCCGATATTCTCACCGGCGTGTTGAGTGAATTTCACGTTGGTTTGGCCACCTCCGTTGACATGCAAGACCTCAAAGATGTGGTCAAAGCGCTTGCGGTCGCGCAGGCTCGTGCAGAGGAGCGGTTAGAAGGGGTGGAGACGCGGATGGATCGGGTGGAAGCCGCGATTGACCGCTTAGAAGCGGCACAGGCTCGTGCAGAGGAGCGGTTAGAAGGGGTGGAGACGCGGATGGATCGGGTGGAGGCGACGTTGGACCGCTTGGCGGCGGCGCAGGCGGGGACCGAAGAGGCACTCAAAAGGCTGGCAGAAGCACACGACGAAACGCGCAAACAGCTTGGCGGCCTCTCGCATACCGTAGGGTACATCCTCGAAAATGAGGCCTACCGCGCTTTGCCAGCGCTCCTTGCAGCCGATCATGGTCTCGAGGTAGAAGATCGACTCATTCGCACGTACCTCACAACCGATCGCGGCTATCCGGTCGAGGTCAACATCTTCGGCAGGGGGCGCAGGAATGGGCGCGAGGTAGTCGTAATCGGCGAGAGCAAGAGCCAGTTGTCGGCCAAGAATATCGACCATTTTATCCAAGGCCGGCTCACTCGCCTCGAGCCGTTATTTGAGGACGTATTTCCCGTTTTGGTCACGCACATGATTTCATCGCCCGATGTTGCAGCCTATGCGCAAGAGCGCGGCATCGCCCTGTATTACTCGTACCAATTTTAAGGTCGCAGTGCGGCGGAGTCAGCCAAAATGAGCAGTGCAACCAGTTTTCTCTGTACCGCTATGCTCGTCCTCGTCTTCGCCGACGGGGCCTACGGTAGCCGCTTATGGCAACAGGAAGTAACGCAAAGCCCGGAGGTGTACCTCGACGCGCTGGACCCGGCCATGCGGCGCTGGTACGTGCCGCAGGTGATGTTCGCCGAATACCCGTGGCGGCAGTGGGAGTACACCAACCGCGCGCGGCTGCCGTATCAACGCTATGTGAACATCGACCTAGAGGGCGATTACTTCTACGATCTGTACGGGAATTACCTGACCCAAGGCTGGCTGATCTTCAATACAGCGCAGAGGCGGCCCGAGGAAGCTGGTAGCTCCTTGTTCAAGACCGAGCGGTTTGCGCGGTGGTTCAACGAACTGGTCATCGCCGGCGATCACAAGGGTCAATATCACTACGCGCTGACGGCGAGCAACAACCTGCGAACGACCTTGACGCCGCTGTCGTTTTCCAAGCCGCGCCTGAACGGCATGCAGATCGACCTCGCCACCGATAAATACCAGTTGACCTTTCTCCACTCGCTGATCACCGGCCCGCGCGGCTTGCAGGTGGAGGAGAGCCGCTTTACGGACGCGACTTCTCTCGTGGGAGGGCGGTTCACGGCTCAGCTGGGGGATTTTGTGGAGTTGGGCCTGCACGCGGTCAACGCCCACCAGACCAACAGCGAGTCGGACCAACTAATAGAGACTCTGTACAAAGGCGGGCTGAACAAGCAGCAGAACGCGACCATCTCCCAGATCGCGATCGCCTTGCGCGACGATTCACCGGAGGACGGCAGCGGCGGCGCAGCGTTCTTCCCAGATGCCTCGGATGTGATTATTACCTACCGCGACGGTACGGTGGAGTCGGGCCGCGACATTCGCTTTGGCCCGGAGATCAGCGGCGGCTTAGAGCGGCAGGGATTTCTCTCCGCGGACGGCGACGGGCAGATTAGCTTGCTCTACGATTTTGACAGCGCGTCGTTTGTCAACCGCGCTTCGGCCGATAAGTCCGAGATTGTGGCGGTGGAATTTCGCCTCGTGCTGGCCAACGACTACCAGATCTGGATGAGTTCGGACCAGCAGTTGGGAGAGGGCGGCGGCTTTGTAACGGTCGGCCGGCCATCGAGCTCGTTTACTTGGACGGGCGAGCGCTCCATCAGCTTGGGCGACGTATTCGGCGCGGATGTGGATGACCCAGTCTTCTTGCTAGTGGCGCAGGCCGAGGGCAATGTACAGGACATATCCAATCTGCGCACGGTTCGCTTTGACTACGGGCTACCGACGGCTACGACAATCGCTGGGGCCACGCTCAAGGTGGAAGACGTGCTTGGCTTCGATCTATACGGCGAATACGACCTGAACTGGAACTTCCGCAAGTATCCCAACGTCGCCGAGGAGACGCACACTTCCTCGGCGGGGATTGGCGACCGGCCCAGCGCACCGGCGTGGATGGTGAACCTGAGCAAGCACTTGGGCCGGCTGTCGCTGTTTGGGGAAGTGTATTCGATTGATCCGCGCTACAATACCCAATCCTTTGTCACCACGAGCTCGGGCCTCGATTACGCCCGGCAGGGCAACCGCTTTGACTTGGTGGAAGACAACGACGATCAAGACCGCTTCCCAGATGGGTTCCGCGCGGACTTTTTGGTGGACGACCGCTTGGTCTTTCCCGGTTGGGACCTCAACAACGATTTGGTGCCCGACTTCAACCAAAACGACAACCGCGTCAAGGCCAACTCCGTTCCAGATTACGAGGAGCCGTTCCTCCGCTTCTTAGTCGATCGGCCGGAGTTTCTCTTCGGCGTGGATATGAATCACAACTTCTGGGTCGATCTGTACGAAAATGACACTGAGCCGGATTACCCCTACCACCGCGATCAACAAGGCTTCAACGTCTATGGGGGCATTGACCTGAGCCGGCACTGGCAGCTCAAGATAGGGGCCTTGCGCGAGGAGCAGATTTCCGCGGACCGCAAAAACCACAGCACGTATTTGCAGCTAGGGTACGAACGGGTGTGGCCGCGGGTAGGTCGGGTGCGGCTGTTTGAGATGAGCCAGTTGGTGCAAGACGACATTCCCGATCCAATTTTGCAGTGGCAGCCAGACAACACGCTGCGCGGCGGCAAGCTCGTGCATATCGCCGATCCGCTGCTGGCGCGCGATGCTTGGGTCCACCAGCTATTCGTCGGCCACAGCTTGGCGAGCGACGCGCTGTTGGTGATGAGCAAGCTGAACGGGGTGTTCTTTGCGCAGCGGCAGCGCGATGAGTCGGACTTCTTCTTCGGCCTAATCAACAAGGCCAGTTATCGTCGCACTTGGCGCGGGTTGGCTCTATCGCCGCGCTGGAAGAGCGAATGGCTTCAGCAGAGCCGGTCGCTGTTTGACCAAGAGGAGCGCACGACGCTGATGGAGCTGTTTTCGCTGCTTTTGGAAACGCAGCTATTGCAGGCTACGCGGCTCCAGGCTGGCGTCGAGTACGCGCTGTTCAACGATTTCGACCGCGATGCAGAGGATTTCGACTCCCTGAGCTGGGCCTTGCAGTTGGCGACCGAGTCGGCCTATTTGGGCTATCGGATTCAAGCGTTGGCCGGCTTTGTGGTAGAGCGCAAGGCGTTTGCGGAGGCCAAGGCCGAAACGACGACCGAGACCTTTGTCACGCTATACGCTGGCTTGCAATAGTGGGTTGTATTTAGCGAGTCATTTGACTAAATTTGCGAGTTGGTCGTTCATTTGCGATTTAGTTATTCATCGTCCACCTACCCTCAAGGAGGTAGCTATGAAGCGCCTTTTTACCTGTGGCCTGACGGCAATCGCGCTATTGGCTTTTGCGCTAGCCGCCGGGGCACACGAGCCCCCGGGCGAGGTCTTCCTCGCCGTGCAGTTCCCCGATGCGAATGTGCCAAACATCGACGGATTCGACGACGATTGGTCGGCCGTGCCGCTCGAAGTGTACGCCATTCCCAGCTCGAAGCTCTTTTCGGTGCATGGTTTCGCTGGCGACGACGTGCCGCGCGGCGGCATGGATCCGGCTTCGATGCAGATTCGCCACATTTTGGGCTGGAACGACTCGCGCAACGAGCTGTACGTGACGACGCGGATCTTCGACAACAAGCACACGATTACCCGCCAAGACTTAGGCTCCTATTGGTGGGACGACAGCATTGAGATCGAGTTCAACCCGCGGCACGACTACTTGCCCAAGCCCGAAGACGTGGTGACGCACCACAAGTACTCGTTCGCGTTCCCGCCGCTCAACGGCAATTTCGGCCCGGCCCTGCAAACGGCTGCGGTCAGTAGCGCCGACGTCGAGAACCCGACGCTGTTGGCCAACGGCAGCCGTTGGTACTACTGCACCTATAGCTTTGAGGGCGAGGAGTACGGCGAGAGCACGTATATCTACGAGTTCCGCACGATTGCCATTGATTCGTATCCCAAGCCCACCGAGGAGAACATCACGGAAGATCAGGTGATTGAGCACGACCTGACTGCGGGCGAGGTGATCGGCTTTTCGATTTTCGTCAGCGATGTCGATGACAGCGCCGGCGATGCCGACAACCGCGTCGGCATGTGGGCTACTACTCCGACGAGCTGTTGTCACTCTTCGCAGGACCTGCTCATCTCTCCGATGGACGACACCATTGATTGGGGCGAGCCGACTGCGGTCGAGGGGCAGAGTTGGGGCCGGATTAAGTACCAGTACCAGCAATAATATTGGTTTCACACCCTTTGCAAAGAAAGCCCGCTTGCCCTCTGTGGCAGGCGGGCTTTTTGCGTCTTATAGCCCGAGCAGGCTCCGGGCGTTCTCGCCGAGGATGAGGCGCTTGGCGTCGTCGTCAATGGCCGCGGTGATGATCTTGCCGAGCTGGGGGCGGGGGTCCATCAAGGGCGTATCCGAGCCGAAGAGCACGCGGTCGGCCCCGGCCTTGGCCACCAGCTCTTCAATGACGCCTGGGGTGCGGAAGGTCGAGCAGGTTTCGAGGAAGTAGTTGGGCAGGCGCTGGGCCGCGTCAATGGCTTGGCTGCGATACGGCTCAATGTTGCCGGAGTGGCCGGCGACGAAGCGGGCGTTGGGGAAGCGCGCGGCGGCGCGGCCAAACTGGGCGGGTGCGGCTGTTGGCTCGCCGCCTGTGTGCGCAATGATTGCGAGGCCGCGCCCAGCGGCAAACTCGTAGACTGGGTCCCAAGCCGGGTCGTCGAGCGGAAAGGGCGTATAGGGCGGGTAGATTTTAATCGCCCGGAACCCGAGTTCGTCTATGGCCCGTTCCAACTCGGGCCGCACGGTGTCAGGGCAGGTGGGGCACACATAGGCAAAGCCAATGAAGCGGTCGGGGTGGCGGGCGACAAAAGCTGCGGTCTGGTCGTTGCCGGGTTTGCCTTCGGGATGGAAGATGTTGAAGACGCAGCTTTTGTCGATCCCCCCCGCGTCCATGGCGCGCAGCATCGCGGCCGGGTCATCGACCATGTCGAGAGAGTCCCAGCGGCCCACGTGGCCGTGAAAGTCGATGATCATGTGCTCCCTCCGAGAATGCGCTCTAGATTGCCCGCGGTCAAAGCCGCGAGCGCGTCGTCGTCAATAGCCAAGTGGTGCAGGTAAAAGAGCATCGGCCCCATGGCGTAGCGCGGATAGTAGGAGCCGTAGAGGAAGCGCTCTATGCCAAATTCGCCGATCAGGGACTCGATGCCGCCTAAATTTTCAAAGCGGCTCAATTCCAGCGACGCTTGGGGCAGCGCCCTGAGCAAGGGACGCAAGGCGAGGGAATGCACGTAGTGCGCGCCGAGGAGCACTACGTGTAAATCTGGGAAGCGGCGCAAGGTCTCCATGACTTCGGCGACCGGCGTGTCGGCCAGCGAAATCCACAGGGGGATGCGCTCGGCTGCCAGCCAAGCGAGCAACTCGCCGTAGATCCAGTCGGCAAAGGGGACGCGGCTCGCCTCGGTGTTGTGCAGGCGGACGCTGGAGACCTCGCCTGCGGCGTGGAGCGCGCACAGTTGCGTCAAAGAGTCCGCGCTCGGTCCGGCGACCCATTGGGGGACGAGTCCGTCGCCACACCAAGCGCGCAGGGCTTCGTTGCCCTCAATCGCGCTGATGGTTTCGCCTTGGAGGTGGTAGATCAAGCCGCGCTCCACGCCGTGGCGCTGTATCTCCGCCCGCAGGCCGGCCACGTCGGCAAACGGCGAGGGTCGGTCGTGGCAGTGGCCGACGCCGATGTTGGCGTCGAAGACCGGGACGCGGGCGCGGAAGCTCAGGTTCTCAATGTTTTGTTTTGACCCCATAGAATCTGACTCTCGGGCTAGTCGATGTTTTCGCGCTGCTTGACGATGTCTTTGTATTCGTAGTACGGAGCCAATTCGAGCAGGTCAATGGTCTCGGGGTCGAGCCGCTGGCGAATGGCCTCGGGAAAGGGGCGGCGCTGGCCGGTGAGCATGTGTTGGACGTTGTAGCGCAGAATGAGGAAGCGGCGGTCGCGGTCGCGGGGCTTCCAAGTGAGCGCGCCGTGCATGAGGTGTTCGGGCATGATGAATACGTCGCCGGCGCGGGCGCAGACATTGTGGACGCCCGGGGGCACGGTATCGGCGACGTAGTCCCTGTTCTCGTCGTCTTCGGAGCCTAGATAAAACATCGCTCGGGGCCGGTCGAAGTGGGCCTTGTGCGAGCCGGGCAAGACGATGAGGCCGCCGTCGCCGGGGAAGACATCGCTCAAGTAAAAAAAGAAAATAAAGTCCGTGCAGCGGACTTGGCCGTCTTGGATGTAAAAGCGCCGCACATCGGGCTGTTTGGAGGGACGCCATCCGGCATGCAGGTAGTGGAAGCCGTGGCCGTGGCGGTTGTAGCCGAGGGTGCCGCCGTTGAAGCGCGGCCGGCGGTCGGTGAGTTCCATGAGGATCGGCCAAGTCGTAGGATGCCGGGTGAGCACTTCGAGGCTTTTGTCAAAGGCAAAGCCGTGCTGATAGCCGGTGAGGTCGCGGCGCTCGAGGTCCGCGCCGAATTCGGGCGGCCACTCTTCGGGCGGCATGTTGATGTAGCGGTCGGCTGCCGCTTGTGCGGGTGCGAGCTCCTCCGGGCTGAGAACGTCGCGCAAGTGGAGGTAGCCTCTTAAATCGAAGAAGTAGCGTTGGTCGGGTGTCATCATGGGGTTGGGCCTTTGTTGGGGTGGATAAGATAGCCGTTTCAACAGCGCCGTTCAAGCGCACCTCACTGGAACACGATCCTTTGCCTAGGTTCAGTGCGTTGACAGAGGTCCCTAAAAGATGTCTTTTTTATTTATACGTCTAACATGCTCAATTCTCAGGATAAATTCCGTGATCAAGTCGCTTGAAGTCAGGAATTTTACGGCCTTCTCGGAAGCCCGATTGTGTTTCGCCGAGGGGCTCAACGTCATCGTAGGTGAGAACGGGACGGGTAAGACGCACTTGCTCAAGCTGCCTTATGCCGTTATGGCGGTAAGTGCCGAGGAACGCAGGAGGCATGGGGATGACCGGCAACCTACCAAGACCTTGCTACAAACTCGAGTGGCCGAAAAGATCGTTAACGTGTTTCGCCCGGAGGAGAGCCGTCTAGGGCGTCTCGTACGTCGGCAGCAGGGTCGTAACCGCTGTGAAGTGAAAGTGAACTTCCGACGGCGCGAGACTTCCATTGGGTTCAATTTCGCTTCGCAAAGCAAGTCCGAGGTCGTCATGGCTCCTCTCCCCTCCAAGTGGGTGGACTCCATGCCGGTATTCCTGCCCCCCCGCGAGTTGCTGACGATTTACCCGGGATTTATCTCGTTATACGAGACACACAACGTTGAATTCGAGGAAACGTGGCGGGACACCTGTTTGTTACTCGGCTCGCCGACGGTGCGGGGTCCTCGCAGTAAGGTTTTCACAAGTATGCTGGGGGCCTTGGAAGAACAGATCGGGCAGGTCGCCTTGGAACGCAATGGCCGTTTTTACCTGAAGCAGTCCGGCCTTGGTGTTGGCACTATGGAGATGCCCTTGGTAGCCGAGGGTTGGCGCAAGCTCGCCATGCTGGCGCGGCTGATAACCACCGGGGCCCTACTCGACCAAGGTGCCCTGTTCTGGGACGAGCCCGAGTCCAACCTCAATCCGAAGCTGATTCGCGAAGTCGCGAAGGCGATTCTCCGTATCTGTGATGCGGGGGTACAGGTGTTTGTCGCAACGCACAGCCTCTTCCTCCTCAGAGAGTTCGAAATCCTCGCCAAGCATGAAGAGTTCGAGCGCGTTGAGCAGCGCTACTTCGCGCTGCGCCGAGTGGACGATGGTGGCGCAGAAATTTCCCAGTCCAGCGAGATTGATGGCATCGAGCCGCTGTTGTTGCTCGATGAGGAACTGGAGCAATCGGATCGTTTTCTCAAGGTGTTCATGCCATGACCGTGATTGAGGAAGGCGGTCTCAAATTCTCATTTCCGGCTCACTGCCAAGCTACCCAGTACGATGCTTGGAAGTTTTATCGCAAACGGTTCCAGTCCACCGCCGGGGGGTCGAAGGCAATCGATATCCTCTGCCTCCAAAAAGGTGTCTCTTGGCTGATCGAAATAAAGGACTATCGGCAGCACCCGAGGACGAAACCGAGTGATCTCGGCGATGAATTGGCGAGCAAAGTCCGCGACACGCTAGCGGGTTTGGCGGCCGCAAGTGCTAACGCCGGCGACTCTGGCGAGCGCAGGCTGGCAGAACGTGCGCTGGCAAAGCGACGGTGGCGTGTCGCATTGCACCTCGAACAGCAGTCGGTTGCGACTTCGCCGCTTCGGCCACATGCTATCAATCCCGCCGATGTGCTCTCAAAGCTGCGTAAGAAGTTGAAAGCCATTGATACTCAGCCGGTAGTTTTGAGCCTGCAAACGCCGGGTACTGTCCCGTGGACCGTTCAGTAAAGGTCGTGTTTTCAGGACGACCTCGTATGGCTGGCTACTAACCACTGCTATCACTGGAACACAATCCCGCCCAGATAATTATTTTGCATGCCGATTACATAGTCGATGAGTATCCAAGTCCCGGCCGCTACGGCCTCGCCCAAGACCAACCCCAGAAAGAAGGGCTTGAGGCGGTTCAACAGCGTCAGCCCGCCGTATTTGAGCACCGTACTCTTGATGAGCCAAGCGACAAACACGCTGAACCACATCGAGCCGAAGACGCAGCTAATCGGGAAGCCGAGCGAGTGGAAAGGCCACCACAGGAACCGGTGCTGGGCGGCCATCAGCCCACCCATAATGGCCGCGCCAACGCTGATGTGTATCCACGTACTCGGCCGCGGCTCGAATGGATTGAGGATGCTCTTCTCCATGAACCGATAGGGATATTGCGCGACGTTATCAAAGTAAAATCGCGACAAATTAATGGCCCCGTACTGATAGCCTAGATAGAGGGTTAAGGAGACGACGCAGGTCAGCGTCAGGACGATCACCGCAACGGTGGCTCCGAATAGGCGACGGCGCTGGGGTAGGCTGATTTCGGTGACGAGCTTCAGGCCGTTGGCGCAGGCGCTCATCAGCAAGATCAAGGTGTCCACGCTCCAGGCATAGCTCAGGGCCATGCCGGCCATGCCCTTAGTGCCCAACACGGTGCCTCCGACATTGGCGACGACAAAGTCCGGTCCGTTGGTCGGCGGAAACATCGACGCGACCCCACCTTGCGCGACGACGCGGGCAATGGTCATAAACCCGACAAATGCGCCGAACAGCAGCAGGGGAACAAAGGGCAGTGGAATGCCGGATTGCCACAGCCAGACACCCATCACTAGGAAGCTGGCCACGGCTCCCCACACGGCCACGCCATAGGAGGTAATTTCATCGGCGTCTTCTACCTCTGGCGCGCGGCCCAACGCCTTGCGCAGCACGTTCCCAAGGTGGCGTCGGCCCACCCACAACGACCCCACGACCAAGACGATCATGCCGCCCATGGCTTGGTGGATGATGATTGGGTCGGTGTACTGGCTGTACGCGCCCATGGTCTCGTCCTTGCCCCCCCAAGCCAGCATCCCCAACAGCCCGCGCTGCACCACATTGACGATGTAAAAAAAGACCAAGCCCAAGGCGATGTTCTGCGGGATGAAATAGGAGAAGCCGACCATCGACAGATTTAGATTCAAGCCCAGCGACACTGCGCCGCGGAACATCGACAAGCCGCCGAGCGAGGTGCTGACGGTGGGAATGATCACGAAGTAGTTGTGCAAGGCGTTGATCGAGGCAAGCACAAAGGGGACGGCAAATCCCGTCCACATCAACCCGCTGCGGAACAGGGGTTTGATGGTCCGACCGCGTCCGTCGTCGGCGATCATGGCTAGGGGGAGCTGGACCATGGGATAGGCTAGGCGCTCGTGCTCTACCCATTGTCGGCGCACGATTACCATTAGGCACACCATCGCCAGAAAGAGGGCTAGGCCGAACACGGCCCAGTACAACAGCGGAGCCGCCCAGATTGCCCACGGCACGGCCCCGGTCGGGTCGCCTTCGTAAAAGCCCCAGATGGCGTCGCGGCTTTGGGGCACCGGCCAATCGGGCATGTAGGGCTGGACGATCGCGGCCCAACCGTTTTCCGGCGTGGCGTAGTAATAGGCCCCGGTGATTACCGGCAGGAGTTGGGCGGGCAGGCCGCGGCCCGACAAGGTGTTGGCCAGCAGGATCAGGAAGAAGGCTACGGCCAATTCGCCGCGTTGCAAGGGCAGGCGCGGATGCAGCAATCGCAAGAGCGGGTTTAAGAGGAGGACTAGCACGAAAAAGAGAAAAGTCGCCCCAGGGGTCAGGTTCCACACGGCTAGCCCGGAGCCTTTGATGATCATATCGTTGTAGGTCGAGCCGAGGCCCATGCAAACGGCACCGAGCAGCCCGACGAGCAGCGCCTTGGGCGTGCATCCCTTTATGATCGGTGGAGAACGTTTTAGCAAAGTGTTCCTCTCGCGTTTTGCCTTCCCCTTGACAATGCCCGTAGCCGCGCACGAGTTTCCGCATACACAACAGGAGACCCTATTATGGAAAAAGTACCGCTTTGCGTCGTCGGCTGCGGCGGCATGGGCCATCGCCACATCTTGGCCTATAAGGTGTTAGAAGATAGCGGCATCGGCAATGTCGAATTGATGGCCGTCTGCGACGTGAACCGAGCGAACGCCGAGTTTGCCGCCCGCGAAGTGCAGCGGCTGTTCGGGCGCGAGCCGCTGATTTTTACGGATATGGACTCGATGCTCAAGCGCGATGATATTCTGGCCGTCGATGTGGTTACCGACGTTTCCGTGCATCACCAAGTGGCCGTGCCGGCCCTGTTGGCCGGTAAGCACGCGCTGGTGGAAAAGCCCCTCGGCATTACCATGCGCGCCTGCCAAGCCATGATCGACGCGGCCCGCACCGGCAATGCCGTGCTGGCCACGGCCGAAAACTACCGCCGCGACCCGCCCAACCGCTTGGCGCGGGCCATCGTCGAGTCTGGCCTGATCGGGGATCCCTTTTTGATGATCCAGGCGTCGGCTGGCGGTAGCGACAGGATAACCATTACGCCTTGGCGCCATCTCAAGGAGAAAGGGGCCATTGGTTTGGACATGGGCGTCCACTACGGCGACATCATCCAATACTACATGGGGGACTACGCGCACGTATTTGGTGGCGGCTTCATCGTCGAGCCGGTGCGGCGCCGGCCAGACGGCTACGACGATCACCCCCTCGAATCCTACCGCGAGCGGGCCAAGACCTATCCCGAGAGTGTAGAGGCTACAGGGGAGGATTCAGTCGTCGCGCTGTACAGGATGCGGTCTGGTGCACTAGCGCAACTCGTGTTGGTGGCGGGCCGCGGTGGTCGGGGATGGGAGCGCAGCGTCCACGGCCGCTGGGGCGCGCTCTATGCTCCCGGCGACCGCAATGGTCGGCCCGCTGTGCTGCGCTTGGAAGGCAAGGAGCTAAAAGGCCGCGAAATCCTCTCGCTCCTGCCGGATTTTCACCTCGACGAGATCACTGAGCGCCTCTTTGGTGCCGACGGCGTAGAATACGATCCTTCCGCAACATCTTTCTACGAAATCGACTCCCGGCACTTGGCCATTGAGTACCACGACTTTGCCCAAGCCATCCTCACCGGCGGCCAACCCGAAGTGGATGGTTTTGGCGGGATGCAGGCCGTCGCGGCGATTATGGGGGCCTATGAGTCGGCGCACGCCGGGCGTTCGCTGTCCATGGAGGAGATTATGGGCGGAGCCGTGCGGGCCTATCAGCAGGACATTGACGAAGCGCTTGGGTTGGCCTAAGACGATCCGCCAATGAACGCCGATGAGCGCCGATGTGGGGTGATATTCACGGCCTCTAAAGGGTCGTCACCATGACCCAAAACGGCTGACTGCCCACTTCGTAATCGGCGATGGGCTGTAGTGCGCCACTGGTTGCATCGATTTGGTAACAAGTCATGCGATCGGCGGCTTCTCCTGCGCCGTACAGGTACGTGCCGGTCGGGTCGATGTTGAACGAGCGCGGGCTGGCCGGTATTGGGTAGTGCCCAAACGGGCTGAGGGTGCCGTCGGCGTCGATGTTGTAGCCGACGATGCTGTCGTGGCCGCGATTGGATGCGTAGCACCACTGGCCGTTGGGATGGACTTCGACGTGGGCGGTGTGTCCGCCTTCGGTATAGTCCGCGGGCAGGGTCGAAATGTCTTGGAAAATGGAGAGGGTGCCGCGCTCGGGGTCGAAGCGGTGGGCGGTGACTGTGTTGCCCTGCTCGTTGACGATGTACGCGACGTCGCCGAGCGGGCGGAAGCAGATGTGCCGGGGGCCAGGCTCGCCTTCCGGTGGAGTCAGCACGGGCGGGTCGTTGGGCGAGAGTTGGCCGGTGCTGGCGTCAAAGCGGAACTGGCTGGTCTTGTTGTTCGGATAGACATGGGGCACAAAGACAGAGCGCTCGTCCTCGGTCAGCAGGACGGCGTGTGCCTTGGGACCCGTGTCGATGCGCTGGACGAGGTCGCCGATGGCTCCGTCGTCGTCTAAGCGGTGTACTGTGACGCCGCCACCGGTGTAATAAGCGGTGAGGAGAAAGCGACCGGCGGGGTCGGTAATGAGGTGAGCGGGGGTGTCGAGGCTGGTGTCCACCTTGTTGATCAGGGTCAACTCGCCCGATGCGGTGTCGAGGTGGAAGCTGGCGAGGGTTGAGTCCCCGACATGGCCGTCGTAGAGTACGGGGCGCGACGGGTGCAGAACGAGCGCGCCCGACGGGCCGTGCGCCGGACTGGTGGCGCGCAATTCCAGCGCGCCGGATTGGGGGTCGAGGTCGTAGAGCTTGATGGCTTCGTCGCCGGTGAGCGAGACGAAGACGACGGGTCGTCCTTGTGCGGTCATTGAGGTTTACTCCTTTGAGGTTTTGCGTGGATAAGATAGCGGGTCACCTCAATTAAACAAGCTCCTCTTCCTCCGGGTAGAGTTTTGCCGCATACTGTAAGGTGGCAGAGGTCAAGTCGCTTTGATCTTGTTCGCTCCAAGTATCACTTCGTTCCACAACAACCACTTCGGACTGTGCCAGCTCCTGTAAAATGAGTGCTGCGAGACGAAACTTCTCGCTCGGTGGTAAGGCGCGAACGGTTTCGGTGAAAACTTCTTGTGCAGTCGCGGTCATGTTGACTTCTCCTAGAAGGCGTTTTTAGTGATTATTCGATCATCTGTTTCAGTCCTCCTAATTATGGGAGCTAGCCGAGGTCGAATCGGCGTCCAAGAACAGTCGGTAGCTCACAAGGACTTCATTCCCATCGAATCGATTATTGCGTAGTTAGACTATCGGTTTAGTTCATTCCGCTTAGTTCATTCCGCCATTCTAGTATTTTTTTGAATACGGCACTAAATCGTCCATTATCAGTGTGCGATAATTCAAATAATATACTACTCAATGGATAGGGATCACAGACAGAGACAGGATGCTCATTAGAAATCGTCTTAAAAATAGCCTCGATCTTTTCTTTATGACTACAATCTTTATCTAATGGCCATTCGCTATATGCTTCCAGTAATTGGCTGAAGCATTAACTATTTCCGAGAAAGTATTACCATTACCACTTTTTTTATATTCTGGCCCCTTCGACAACATATCTTTTTTCTTTTTTTGTAAATTTCCGTACACAACTGTCATATATTGTTGAAGCACAACAAAACCAAGTCCTACAATGTGCTCTATGCTCTCACAAATGCTCTCATCGTCTATATGACTATTCTCTTTTATTAGATCGTATAACTCATCAATTCTCTCATCGATCATATTTATTAATCGAATAGTCAGCCCTTTTTGGTAATCAATAATATAATCTGTAAGAGAACCTGTATGTAATTCTATCTCGCCCATCTAAGATATATCTCCTGATCGTAATCGACGATTACAGTTCCTGTCGTCCAAATTGATCCTCAGCATAAGCCGTCTTGTGTAGAACTCTTGTCTTCCAGACGGATTCGTTTTTAGCGATCATCAGCCTGAAGTTAATCGAAGTCAGGCCAGATTCAAGGTCGCAGGATTGACGACAACCTTCTGAATAGAAAAATATAGGATATAAGACCGATCTACCACATGAGCAATGACATTTATTCAGCCTCTCGCTGCACAAGCCTAGCAGATTGCTAGCAGATTATCATCGTCCAAAAGGTCCTCCATGACAGACTACCCTCAATTCGACCATGCCTATATATTAGCCTATTGCTCCGGCCTCAACAAACAGCTATACTCTACCAGCCATCCCACGGGGACGAAGCGGACTGAGGAGAACATGGGAACATTGCTATCCAGTTCGCCGTTATGCGATAAGCTGGACGTGGCCCCGGCAGGGAAATGAGTCCCGTGTAGACTTAAATATCGACCGAGAAACGCATCGGTAGCTAGCGTAACAGTCGTCGATTTATAATCGACGAGAACAGCAGTCGATTGAAATTCCAGCCTAAGAACTAGTTGGATGCCTCGCCGGATCACTTCGACGCCTTACGCACCTTCTATTATGTCTCTTCTCCGAGGAAATAATATGCACAAGCGAGCACTGAACAAAAATTTCATAGTAAAGGGCATATCATGCCAGCAACAATAAGGGCGGCGATAATCGCTGTAACCGTAATTAGCCTTATTCCTCAGCAGCTAATGAGTGGGCCGATTGCAGCAGTGGTAGATTCTACCGTTGTAGATTCTACCACTGATATAGCTCGACTTGAATCTGATAAAGAGCAGCTTATAACTACTGGACGCGATTTAGCTAAGCGGATGGCGACGTATGTAGCTATGTATAAACTTGCTAAGCAGGAATTATTAAGTGATCCCGGACTTGTTGACGCGAAAGAGGGAAAAGTATTGCTTCTTGACTCCTACGTTTTGTTGGGCAAGGTTACGGCACTACTATATAATTTAGAGCAAGCGGAGGATTTAGATAAAAGCGAAAGTCGTACTAATTTGCTGGAACTGATAAAGGTTTTATCTGAAGCTCTTTTGATTTTTAGTACAATCGTGGAAGACACTGATCCTCTCTTAGACAAATCTCCCTAGTAAAAACTACCATATGAAGGTGGGGATGCCAAGACCAAAACGACTATCATAAACCTACCCAAATGCTTGCGGTGCTGAACATCAGTTCCGTAGCGGGGTCACCGAGAAGGTCTTGGGATTCTGATGACAACCGTTCGGGGCTGCCTGCCGCCCACAGCAATAGATAGGTATCTAGCAATAAAGTCATGCGTTCCCCACGAACATTCTTTTTATTTTCGGCCCACCCATGCTGTCGAAGTCGTCGGAGAATTTGATCTGTCCGGCCATAAAACCCAACCGACGAGAAGCCGCGGTTTGGGCGGCTCGTTTGCGTACGAGGGTTTTGAGGTAGCCCCGAACCAGTGCCGACACGGATGTTCCCAACTCCGCCGCCCGAATGCGGGCGAGCTGATTCCCGCGCCAATCCGTTGACGGTCAGCCCCATCTCTTCGATCTGCTCCAGAAGAAACGCACCAGGATGAGTGGCAATTCGATTTGTAGGTAATTTCACCGTCGCGCTCGTTTAGCTGCTTCGTAAGCGCTGTCGTGAGGTCCGACAGCTATTGCTCGACCCATGCCGTTCTCCAGTACCATGAAGACGAAGCGGAAGTTGCGACTCAAACGCACTGAGTATAGACGATTGCCGACCCGCAGTTGCTCTAGGTTCCGCCCAGGAGTCAACTCGCCAGCGCATAGTTCGTCGATAACTCGTGCCAATTCCTCTTTCATCCGTTGATCTAGACGATTGACCATTTTGGCGAACTTGCGGCTCGGCGTTTCAAACCCGGTAATTCGCACCTGTCGTGGGGGCATGGCCTATGGATTTTCCATTGACGCCATAAATTCTGCGCCGCTGGCGCATATCCCGCCCGTGCTTGGAGCGAGTGCCCCGTCGTGGATCATTATGGCCCAGCGAAGCTCTTGGAGCGACGCAACGAGATATTCAAACAGCTTGTCTAAGCGTTCCAATGCTGCAAAGACCTCAGCCCCATATATTTCTACGCCCCCTGTCCGCTGCAAGGCGTCCCGGACATCGCGCAGTTCTTTTCTTTCCCTGCGGAAGTATTTCTCGCTTTTCTCCAACTCGGGCACTGCGATGTCGTCAGGGTCCATTTCACGGCTTGGAGGAAAATTTTCAGCCGCTTTCTGGAGTCGCTCCTGAAAGGCGGTGCAGACATCGGCTACGGCATTGTGGCGTTTGCGAAAATTTTCGGTCAATACCTTTATTGCGCTTTGCAATTCGCCCCTGTTCTGGTTCCTGGGTAGGTGTACGAGCCAGTTCCGGCTTAGCGCTTCCGATTGTTCAGGAGGCCGCGCCAACCAGATCAATGTTCCGGCGACGTTGCGGACCGTTTCACCGCTGAATTCAGCAATTTTTTGTTGAGTGACCATGCTCAAACTCGCTTTCCGAAATCCACTATTCCACTTTCAGGCTAAATTAACGACGCGGGGTCCAGTCTCGCCAGCCTCTCCGTTATGAAGCGGTGGGTAAGGTTGGGAGATAATAGGCGATTGATCCAAGCGCGACAAGAAGCTATACTACCCACCCCATCAATCCACTCAGCTCGCATTCTCCTATGTCCGCTCCCCACCGCCAGACGACGATCATCGTGCTCTTTAGTGCGTTGACGGTCCTCGCCAGCATGGGGATCCGCCAGTCGTTTGGCCTTTTTCTACAGCCGATTAGCGACAGCTTGGATCTGGGGCGCGAAGTGTTCAGCTTGGCCATAGCGCTGCAAAACGTGGTCTTCGGCCTGCCCCTGTTCGGGATGATCGCCGATCGCTATGGGGCGCGGTGGGTCGTGCTGGGGGGAGCGCTGCTCTACGCGGCTGGGTGTCTGCTGGTGCCGGCTAGTAGCGGCCCGCTCGGTTTGCATCTGACGTTGGGACTCATCATCGGGTTGGGGCTCGGCAGCACGACGTATGTGGTCGTGCTGGGGGCCGTCGCCCGCGTCGTCCATCCGGCAAACCGCAGCACGGCGTTTGGCATCGTCACTGCGGCTGGGTCGTTTGGGACTTTTGCCTTAGTGCCTGGGATACAGTGGGTGATTGTCCACGCGGGTTGGCAAGCATCCTTTGCGGTCAGCGCGGCCCTAATCGGTTGGGTTGTGCTGTTGGCCTTTGGCTTTCCGCGTCGTCCCAGCACACATGCGACCCGGCCGCACGGCGAGGGTACGCTGCTGCAAGCGCTGCTCAGGGCGCGGGGCCATTCGGGCTATTGGCTGCTCAACGCGGGGTTCTTCGTCTGCGGCTTCCACGTCGCCTTTATCGCCACGCACCTACCGTCGTTCCTCACCGACGGTGGCCTGTCGCGCATGATTGGAGCCACGGCCTTGTCGCTGATTGGTCTGTGCAACATCTTCGGCTCGTCGTTGTTCGGCTGGCTGGGCGACCGCTATCGCAAGAAATATCTGTTGAGTGCGCTTTACTTCAGCCGCGCCGTGGTCATCGGCTTGTTTCTCTTCGTCCCCCTGACCAGCTTTTCCGCCTTGCTCTTCGGTGGCCTGATTGGCTTCTTGTGGCTGGCTACCGTGCCGTTGACCAGTGGGACCGTGGCGCAGATATTCGGGGCGCGCTACTTGTCAACGCTGTACGGGATTGTCTTTTTCAGTCATCAGGCCGGCAGTTTCTTGGGAGTCTGGCTGGCTGGTTGGCTCTACGACGCGACGGGTTCGTACAATCCCGTCTGGTGGTTGGGGATTGCCCTCGGCGTGGTGGCTGCGCTGCTCCACCTGCCGATTGCCGACCGGCCGCTTCAATCCTCAAACGCATAGGACGACGCTATGACTGCTAGTTTTAAAGAAATGACTGCATTTTTCAGGGAAATTGGCGCTGCCAACGTGGGGCATACCAACAAGACCTACTTGGCCCACTGTATCGGCGTGCACGGCGATATGAAGAAGTGGGGCGGCGACGATGTGATGTGCCACGCCGCGCTCTTTCACTCCATATACGGCACTGAGATTTTCCAAGATTTTACCCTGCCCGTCGAGCGCCGCGCTGAAGTGCAGGCGCTCATCGGCAAGCGGGCTGAATACTTGGCGTACGTCAATTGCGCCATGGTGCGCGACACGTTTGACGCCGCTGTGGAGCAGCACAGTGCTCCCTACGTGCTCCAAGATCGCCTGACTGGCGATTCCATCGAGATGAATGAGCAGGACTTCAACGACTTAGTGACGATCCACCTATGCGATTGGTTGGAGCAGGTGGCGCGGTGGGGCAACTGGGACTATCGCCGCGACGCATTCGAGCGCATGGCACAGCGCTTGGGCGGCATTGCCGAGGATCGGTTTGCCGAGGTTTTCGCGGGCCGCCTCAAATAGATACAGTGGTCAGTGGTTAGTAGAGTAGGGCTAGGTCGCGGATCACAGACTACTGAAAGTGTCCAGACGCCCAATCAGACGCCCAATCAAATTCACCCTCGCTCCACGTCAAACGCAGCGACATTACGCTGATCTTTGCTGAACTCCACGCCAATCAGGTGAATCGGCTGCCCCAAGCTGCGATACTTGTCCGCATAGCGCCGCTCCTGCAACTGCGCCATCGCCGCACCGGCGGACGCCAGTTCGACCACTTTAAACTCAAACAGATAGACATGGCCGTTGAACAAAACTGCCATGTCCAAGCGACCGTGGCTGCTGCTGTCCTCCACGGTGATGTCCAATCCCAGCGCGGCGAAATAAGAGTAAAACACGCTGGCGTAGTACCCCTCGTAGCCGGCGATGTCGTTGTTAGTGTACCACTCGTAGGGAATGCTGGCGAAAAAGGCGTGGAACAGCGTCTTTAGCCCGGCGAAGTCGTTGGCTTCGAGCAGCCGGTAGAGCCGGATGCTGTTGGCCATCTGCCGCGTCGAGTCCTGCACCAAGTAGCCCAGCAAGCTCTCGTTGAGGCTTTGTCGCACCTCCCGGTTGGGATAGCCCAACTGATAGAGCCGCTTGCCGCCCAGTTCCTCGGCGTCGGTTATCGTCAGGTAGCCGGTCTGGAACAGCAGCGCCTCGGTGGCGATGTGATCGACATCGAAGGTCGATAGTAACTCGTCGCTGCCGACCATTTCACCTAACTCCAACGAACTGACGTGGCGTTTGCCCAGCGTTTCGACTAGGAACGTCGGCGTACCGGTCTCAAACCAATAGGCTTTGAACTCGCGGCTGTCGAACAACAGGAGGATGTCGAACGGGTTGTACACCCTCTCGTCGCCGAGCCAACGGTAGCCGTTGTACCAGTCGCGGATCTGGTCCCGATCCAAGCCCGGCAGTTCCGGCGCGAACACGGTATCCAAGTCCGCCTCAGTGTATCCGCAGAGGGCCGAATAGCGCGGGTCCAAGGTGATGTCCTTTAGATTGTTGAGGCCAGAAAACAGGCTGACCTTGGAAAACTTGCTTACCCCGGTAATGAACGTGAAGCGGACATGCGCGTCGCTGTCCTTGATGACTGCGTAGAGGCCGCGCAAAAAGTCGCGGTTGGCGCGGGCGACCTCCGGCACTTCCAAGGCATCCAAAATCGGCTTGTCGTATTCGTCGATCAGCACCGCCACCGGCTGCCCGGCTTGGTCGTGCAGAGCCTCCAGCAGAGCGGCAAAACGTCCAGGGGCCGTGGCGAACTCGGAGACGACCTCTGACCGACGTTCGGCGGCGGCGAGTTGCTCCATGAGCATAGCTTCGACGTAGCCGGGCTCCTTGAAGTTGCCCCTGCCAAAGCTGAGCCGAAGCACTGGATAACGCACCGACCAATCCCAATGGTCGTGGATGTGCAGCCCTGCAAACAGTGGCTCGTTGCCCTCGAACACCTCCTTGAGCGTGTCCAAGAACAGGCTCTTGCCGAAGCGTCGGGGACGCGACAGGAAGTAGTGCTTGCCCTCGTTGAGCAGCCGACGAATGTAGGCGGTCTTGTCAACGTAGTAGCACTCGCGCTCGCGAATCTCGCGGAAGGTCTGAATGCCGATGGGGAGTAAGCGTTTGTTCATGGCCATTTCTCCTTGGGCCGACCCATCAGACCGCTTGGATGGAGTCGGGATAGCAGGCCCCTTGTCGTTCGTGGTAAGCAGCGTAACGTGCTTGCGCGATGAGTAGTTTGAACCCGTTACGATCGAGGGACAGCCCGATAAGCTTGGCGAGGGTGGTTAGGCTGGCCCGGAAAACGACGCTCAAGTTGTCCACTTTTCACCATCGGGGCGAGATGACCCGCCGTTAGATTATGTTGACGGAAGTTGAGGAGTTCGGCCAATTCAGCCGAAGTCACCCATCTACCCTGATCGCATATCGCGTGGATGAGGGGACGCAGGCGCTCACGGCGAGGACGCGGGCCAAGTTGGTCAATGGCTATCCTGATGGCAGGGGGAAGCTCCTCCTCTATATCCGTGCCTAACTCCTCTGTATCCGCGCCTAACTCCCCCACATTCAGTGTAAGGGTGTTGCGAAGTGCTACTGTAACGCTGCGGTTGGTAGCCTCTATGCTCGGCTGGGGTAAGAAAGCGTCTTTCATCTCCGTAAACATACGCGGAATACCCTCACCTTGGTCGCGTGCGAAGCCGAGGTCCACCAGTACCCGCACGATGCGCGGATTGCGACTGCGATGGACCCGCCGGAGCGTTAGCAACTCGTCTGTGGTCAAGTTGCCAGCTAGAGCACCGGGGCTGACCACTTCCATACGGTCTTCAAACAACCAGACTTTTGTGCCAGCTCCTTCAACCCCGTAGTCGCGATGCGCTATGGCATTGAGTAGCGCTTCACGCCACGCGAAATCCGGATATTCGGGTACCTCCCGAAACTGGTTTCCTACGAGCCGCGACGGACGACGCAGTAGGCTGCTGATTACGCCGCTTGCCTCCTCAATGACGGCGGGCAGGTTGCCCTCCATACGCGGGCGCTCTTCGACATTGTGCTCGGGTCCGGTACGGCGCTCGGTGCCGATGACGCGGAACAGACGCACACCAGCGTTGGGATGGTCTGGCCCTAAGCGGGCGAACAGCAACTCAGCAGCTTTCCGCAAGACGATCTCTCGGCCCCGGCGATCGGCCAGTTTGCGCCGCAGCAAGTACTCCTCATCGCTCAACGCAGATAGACCCGCCCCCTGCCGTGCCTTGGCCAGCAATTGATCGTCTAGCTCGTCTAGCTTGCTGTCCGATGGACGGCTCTCCCAACTCTCGACCATGCCTTGCCATTGCACAGCACGGCGGTCGCGCAGTTGTTTGGTGCCACTCGCTCCTTCAAACAGCGACTTGCGGTCGAAGTGTTGACCTTCGTCTTGGTCTAGAAAAGGCGTGATGTCGAATTGTGGTTCCGTCATTCGCTTCCATCCTCAATAATCTCCGCCAGCAACCCCTCCGTCTCCCGCTCCACCGCTAAAATATCCGCCCGAATCTCGTCCAGCGTCCGCAGCGGCTACCGCTTCCTCTGGGTAGAGTTTCGCCGCATACTGTAAGGCGGTGGTTAAGTCGCTTTGATCTTGTTCGCTCCAAGTATCACTTCGTTCCACAACAACCACTTCGGACAACCCTGTAAAATGAGTGCTGCGAGACGAAACTGCTCGCTAGGTGGTAAGGCGCGAACGGTTTCGGTGAAGACTTCTTGTGCGGTCGCGGTCATGTTGACTTCTCCTAGAAGGGCTTTTCTTATTAAAACGGTTATTGCGTAAGTTCATTCCGCCATTCTAGTATTTTCTTGAAAACGGCATTAAACTGTCTTTTCTCAGTATGCGACAACTCAGATAATATATTAACCAATGGATAGTCATCATTGTCAGAAAAAGAACGCAAAATAGCCTCAATAGCCTTAATCCTTTTGTCTTTATCTCTACAATTTTTATCTAATGGCCATTCGCTACTATGCTTCCAGTAATTGGCTGAAGCATTAACTATTTCCGAGAAAGTCTTACCATCTTTGTATTTTGGACCCTTCGACAACACATCTTTTTTATTTTTTTGTAAATTCCCGCATACGACTGTCATATATTGTTGAAGCACAACAAAACCAAGTCCTACAATATGCTCTATGCTACCAAAAATGATCTCATCATCTATATGACTGTTCCTTATTAGATCGTATAATTTCTCATCGATTATATTTATTAATTGGCTAGTCAGTCCTTTTTGGTAATCAATCATATACAAATCAAGAGAGCCTGTATGTAACTCTATATCACCCATCTCGATATATCTCCTGATCGTAATCGACTATTACAGTTCTTTGCGTCTAGGTTGATCCATAGACAAATTAGGTTGTCTTAATGAGAAAGATTTATTCTCTTCTGTAGTTCAAGCATCTCTTTTTCAAGGTCTATTCTGTATTCAGATTGGACCATTACATTATATCTTTTCATTACGAAATAAATAAGTTCCTCTATCATTTCTCTATGCGAAAAATAGAATACTTTTTTTCTATATTTTCTTAATAAAGTACCAGTCAAATTATCACAAATATAATCACTATATTTGTATAAATGCTGATAAGTTTCTTTATGATCATTTTCTGCAAAATAAGTTTTTACCATCCCTGTATAATCGTTGAATACAAGCCCAGTTATTCTCAATTGTCGAATTCCGGTTCTGGGTTTGAAGGGTAAATCTTTGTATTTTTCACATATATCATTTATATCTTGCTGTGTCATCCTAACCCAATCTTGAATTTCTTCGTTCCAAGTATATATACTTTCTATCATATCGGGAGTGATGTGTCCCTTATAAATATACTGTTTGTCAATATCTCCGAAATAAGTCGATTTTATACCTGTAAGTCTACGATTCATATTTCTGTGAAGACTTCCGCAATATATTTTATCAAACCATCCATAGTTGATGATCTTTTCATCAGTGTCACATCTAATAGCTAATCGGATATTATAATCATTATTCGTCTCACTTTTATGGAGAGGTTTAGAGCGGTGTCCAGGGTCATGAAATTGGCTTTCTGAAGTCAGATTAGGCGCATTAAAACCTTCTAATTGATTAATTATTACATCTCCAAATATAATTCCATATTTGAGAATGTCTACTAGATTATCTTTTTTTGTAAAATGAAATAAATCTACTTGTCCATCACATCTAAATCTTAGATCATCAGGTTGTTTTATAGTCCATAATTTAGGAATAGTATTTTTGTCTTTATATCCCCACTTCTTCTCAGATTTTCTTGATTTTTTTGTTTTTCTCTGTTTAATATTTTTTGCCATTATTTACCTCTCTTTCTTCATTCCACTTTAGGTATAATCCTTGTCTTTCAGACAGACTTACTTTTAGTAAGCATCAGTCTGAAGTTAGTCAAAAGTTTCGCCGGTCTATCAGACCGCTTGGATGGGGCCGGGATAGCAGGCCACCTTGTCGTCAGTGGTAAGCAGCGTAACGTTTTCGACTTGTGCTTGCGCGATCAGCAATAAAGTCATGCGTTTCCCCCGAACATTTTTTTTATCTCCGACCCGCCCATGCTGTCGAAGTCGTCGGGGACTTTGATCTGTCCGGCCATAAAACCCAACCGATGAGATGCCGCCGTTTGGTCAGCTCGCTTGCGGACGAGGGTTTTGAGGTAGCCCCGGACCAGTGCCGACACCGATGTGCCCAACTCCGCCGCCCGAAGGCGGGCGAGCCGATGGGTTTCTTCATCTACAGATACGGTAATGTTCTTCACGTTTATCTCCTCGCAGATGCTGTGCTTTACATTGAGGAGCGATTCGCCGAGGTTTTCGCGGGCCGCCTCAAATAGACACCGAAAACAGCTTGGCTTTGTACAGGTGAAAGCGGAGACCGACGTTTTCGCCTGCGAGGGTCGATAAGTCGGTTTGGCCCCGCCAGCGCACGGCCTCGGCGATGGAATCGCCCGTGAGGGGTTCGGCCTCGGCGAGCGAAAAGCCGGGGTGGGCTTCTACGGGTTGGGGTGGCGTGTGAATGGTCTGGACGATTTCGGCTTTGATCCAGCCGTCCGGAGCCGTGCGAAAGTTGAGCAGCAGTTCGCGGCCGGAGCAGGGCCGCTCGATGAGCGTGACCCTCCCCTCGCCTTTGGCCTCTATCCCCGCGAGCCGATCCGGTTCCCAACAGGCCCAGCGAAATTCTCCATCCTCGGGGTACGATGTAGCGCCACGGCGGAGAAAGTCGTGGCGGCGTTGATAGCCCCTAAAAGGCAGCCGCCAAGTGCCGTTGGCGGCGATGAGATTCGGGCTGGCGTAGAGTTGGCCGTACGTTCCCCCCTCATAGGCGCGGTCGATGATGGGCTGGCGAAAGGGCCGGATCCATTGGTGGTTATCGCGGCTGACCGCGAGCTGGACATCGACCGTAGAGGCGATCCGATGGTATATCGACGGGAACATCAGGTAGCGCGGCTGCGTACCCGGATACGGCGTGTAGCAGGGATTGTAGATGTCGTCGTCGAGCGCGTCCAAGGGGTCGGGCAGGAGGCAGGGGTGCGGGTCGGCTAGCGATGTAAACTGCGGGCCCGAGGCGCGGCGCACCAAGCGGCGGCGGTCGATATGGCCGCGCAGGTACGCCACGTACTGCTCTTGGTGGGGATCGTACGCGCAGAGGTTGTGGGTGTCTAGCTGGGTTGCTCCAGCGTCGAAGACGGGTGTGCTGAGATTCTGCCAGTGGATGCCGTCGGCAGAGGTTGCGCCGTGGAGCTGCTGCCGAATCTCGATCCCCTGGGCCTTTTCCCCGGCCGACACATCACCCAAATCGCGGGCTGCGAGCAGGGCCTTGAAGCGCGCGGAGTCCATTTCCGGGTCGGGCTTGCCGTCGCGGAAGTAGTTCGCCCCTGGGCCGACGGCTTTATAGCGCTCGGCCGCCGGGGCACTGGGGTCGATGAATACCCAGCCGAGGGGATGGTCGCGGCCCGCGCAGATGATGTTGTTGCGGGTCGAGCCTTCGTACTCGCACAAGCCCAACTCCGGCCGCTGCCAGGTAAAGCCGTCGTCGCTTTCGGCGTAGCAGACATACGAGCGCGTGATGTCGTCCAAGCGTTGCACGCCGTACCAGAGGCGGTAGCGCCCTCCGTCGTGCAGCATGGCGTTGATGTGGAGATTGGCTCCTTGTTCCCAAGGGCGTTCCTTGTGGAAGAAGACCTCGGATTTGCGCGCCAGTTCGGGCGCGAGTTCAATGCCTTGGGGCGGATCCTGGGACCAGACGGTGCCGTCGTCTTCGAGCTTGCGGTGGGAGGGCCAGATGCCGTACCAGTCGAGAAAGGGCGTGAGTTGGGGTTGCATGGTGATCTATCCTTGGGTGAGGTCGCTGAGGAGGACCAACTCGCCGCCGCTTTCGGCCGAGGCATTGGCCCCCAAAACGGCGGCTAGGCTGTTGAGAGAAGGGACGTAGGGGCTGCGCGGCATGGAAGGGTCACCGGCTTGGACCGCGGCGATAAAGGCGCGGGCCTGAGAGAAGAAAGCCCCGCGCGATTGCGACTCTTCTTTCGCTTCCCACACTACCTCGCCGTTTTCCGTCACTTTTTGTGGATTCCATTCGATGATTGAGTCGTCGCTGACGACGAGGATTTCTCGCTTGGAGTAATTGACATTACTCATTACCCGCGAGACGCTGGCGTTGGCGGTCAAGCGTCCTTTAAAGCGGTAGTTGACGTTGTACACGTGGGGCAGGTTCATCGGCTCGATGCGCTCGTCGGGCAGGGATTCGACGTAAAAGGCCGAGACCGCCTCAATGTCGCCGAGCAAGTAGCGCAACAGATCGACGCTGTGGATGGTGTTTTCGACAAAGGAGCCGCCGCAGAGTTCGTAGCGGCTGGTCCAATAGCGGATGGGCTGGCCGCTGTAGAAGTTTTGGATTTGGGCGTGGCGCGGCGTGCGCTGCTGCAATAGCTCCAAGGTCGGCGCGGAAGAAGGCTCGTAGCGATAGACGAAGCCGACTTGGGATACGATGCCGGCTTTGTCGATGGCAGAGTTGAATTCGACGACTTGCGCCAGGTCGAGGGTCTGCGGCTTTTCGACGAAGAGGGCGACGCCTTGGTCCGCGGCAATGAGCACTTCGTCGGTGTGTGCAGTCGGCGGAATGGACAAGTAAACCGCGTCGAGTTCCTGCTCTGCGAACATCTGGTGGTGATCCGTATAGGTCGAATGAGGCTTATAGACGGCCGCTTGTTCCTGAAGGGTTTCCTCGCTTTTGTCGCAGAATGCTTGGAAGACGACTTGGCCTTCCTCGGCAAGGGCTGCTAACGCTGGGAGGTGCGCCCTTTGGGTGATCCAGCCGAGGCCGATGCAGCCGACGCGGACAGGTTTCATGTGCTATTCCTTCTCAAGGGGTGAGTGCTTCGATGCGGGCGATGAGTTCGGGTGATAGGTAGCGGCCGTCGGAAACGGCCGTGGAGACTTCGAGTTCGTCTAGCGTTGCAGCGCCGGTGAGCAGCACGGAGACTTGGGGGTCTGACAGCAAGTAGCGCAGGCCGTGGTCGGGCATGTCGCCGGGTTCGTCGGCGAGCAGCGCTTCGACTTTTTCGAGTTTGGGATATAGCTCGGCAAAGCGGCCAGCCTCCTTCCAGGCGTCGCGCTTGGACCCGAGCAGGCCGGCGTGCAGCGGCGAGGCGAGGATGATGGCGACGTCGCGGCCGGCTGCGGTGGGCAGGAGGATTTCCTTGGCCGTCTGCACCAGCAGGTCGTATTTGAGGAAGGTGATCACCGAGACGAAGGCGTCGCACTCGGCGAGGACATCGCGCATTAGCACGAGATCCGAACCCGTGAGGCCGATGTGTTGTGCGAGTCCTTGGTCGCGGATTTCGAGCATGGCCTCTAGGGCGCGTTCCCGGCCGAATATCCCCTCCCAACCCGCCTGCTCGGCCTCGTGGAGTTGCAACAGATCAACCGAGTCGCGCTGCAAGCGCAGGAGGCTGGCCTCAAATCCCCGCCACACGGTGTCGCGGGTGTAGTCGAAGGGCGCGGGATAATAGCCTACCTTGGTCGCCAGATAATAGGGCGCGTCAACGCCTTTGAGGGCGTGGCCGAGGACCTTTTCGCTGCGGCCTTGGCCGTAGAGCGGGGCCGTATCGAAGTAGTTGATGCCCAAGTCGAGGGCGCACTCGACCATGGCGACTCCGTGCGCCACCGGCAGGAGGCCGTATTCCGGGCGTCCGTAGAACCAAGACCCGCCCATGGCGATTTCGCTGACTTGCCAGTTTGTTTTGCCGAATCGTCGGTATCGCACGTGTGCTCCGCTGTTGATGCTGAAAGGAATGGAGTAACTTAGACACGGCGGCGGTTGGCCGCCACTTTTCTACTCACTTGGAGACAGCGATGCGCTACAGCTATATGGTAATCGATTTTGCGGATCTCGGGGGCGATTTCGCCGCTGGATTGGACTTCATTCGGGATTGCGGGTACGAGGGCGTCGAGTTGAATCTGACGCCTGCGGTGCTCGGTCAATTGGACGCGATTGAGCGCGCGGTGGAGGCGTGCGGTTTGGTGGTGCCGTCGCTTTTGACCGGGGCGGCCTATGCCGAGGGGCTGTGCTTGAGCGTGGCTGATCCACAAAGGCGTGCTGGTGCCGTCGCTAGGCTGCGCGAGTACCTGCCGATTGCCCAGCGTTTTAACGCCATTCTCGTGGTCGGGCTTTTGCAGGGTTTGCGCGCGGACGAGCCCGACGCCGAGGTGGCTAACGAGCGCATTGCGGATGGCCTGCACGAAGTGGGTTTGGCTGCCCAAGACGCGGGTGTGGACTTGGTAGTCGAGCCGATCAATCACTTGCAGGTGGGGTTTAACAATTCCGTCGGCGAGGTGCGCGCCCTGATTGAGCGCATTGGCGTGCCGGCTTTTAGGCCGATGGTTGATACGATCCACATGAACATTGAAGAAAAGTCGTTGACCCAGCCCATTTTCGACTGCGGCAGCACGCTGCGGCACGTCCACTTGTGCGAGAGCAACGGCGGCGTGCTGGGCGGCGGCCACCTCGACTTCAAGGCTGTTCTCGCGGCCTTGGACGCCATTGGCTACGCGGGTTTTGCCTCGGTCAAGGTCTATCGCCAAGCTAGCTTGCGCGAAGCTGCGCCTGCGAGTTTGGCGTATTTGCGCGGGCTAGCCGGCTAGCGGGCCGCCCAATACCCGACGAATACGGCGGGAATGCCCAGCAGCAGTTGCAGGCCAATGTGGACTAAGGCGGCTGGTACCTGACCTGCGCGGAGTATTTGCGCGGTTTCGTAGGCCACGGATGAAAAAGTGGTGAAGCCGCCGAGGATGCCGACGAAGAGGAATAGGCGGAGTTGGGGGCTGAGGTATTGACGCTCTTCGGCCAAGCCACCCAAGAAGCCAATGACTAGACAGCCGACTACGTTGACTGTGAGGGTGGCGTAGAGTGGGGTGCCCAACAGGCGCTGGGTTCCCAAGGAGACCAAGTAGCGCAGCACGGCCCCGATGAAGCCGCCGCAGCCTACCAGTAGAATGCGATCCATGACGTGCTAACAAAGGCATCGCCATTGTCATGGGCAAGTTTCGCTGGAAGTTAGCCGACAACGTGCGCACCCTCTGTCGCCGAAGCCCCAGTTTTACTACGACCTTGCAAACGATCTAGTCCACAGCCTCGCACACCACGGCTAGTTCCAGCTTTTCGACGACGAGTTGCGGTGCGTCTACTGCCCGCCCCTGTGCGCTGATGCCGACCAAGTTTGCACCGGACGCCAAGAGCGTCCCCTCGACCGGCCAGACCAACCACCCATCGTCCACAGTCGGCTGCTCCAGCACCGCATTGTTCAGCCGTATCTGCACGGTTCGTTCCACCCCTTGCGCCGCTGGGATATTGACGAGTTCTCCGTCGGGATGACCGATGGTCGCCACTTGCACTGATGGCAGGCGTTGAGCCTCGGGCAAGTCCGCTGCGCCCGGGTCGGACAGCAGGAGACGCAGTTCGGCCTCGGCGATTCGCTCGGCGGTTAGGTCGAGTCCCACGTGTATTTGCAGCAGGAGATCGGTATGCCCATCGTTGGGCACGGCTGCGGGCAGTTGGGCCAGCATGTTGGTGTTGGCGTAAGTGTACCTCGGGGTGGCCCAATCCTCGGGGTTGGGTATCACGGTAGGGCCGTGCCCGCCCCCGCGACGCTGGACGACGAAGCGCTTGTCCTTGGCGCTGAGCGTTGCCACTGCGCCTAACTCTTGGTAGGCACAGCGATGGCTAGCCCAATCTTGGCCGGCGTACGGGGCGTCGGTTGCGTAGTTGAAGTTAAAGGTGTGGATGCCGTCTGCGCCTTGATGCCACCAATTGGCCGCTACTCCGCGCAGCACCTCGATGCCGGGGTTTTGGTAGCCGTCGGTAGCGTGGTGATCGTCTATGGACGGATAGAGCTTGACCGGGGTGCCCGCGACCACGCGCCGGAAATCTGCCAAATCCACCTCAAAAGAGCGCACGCCGAGAGCCAGTAAGTCGATCAATTGCTCGCCGACCCAGCGCTCGACATCGATCCCGTCGAAGCGGCAGCCCACGAGCGTCTCGGGTATGCGGGCGGCGAGGAGAAAGGGCCGCCCACGCCGCTCGCCCACGGCCAATGATAATTCTCGCAACTGGACGATGAATTCCGTCAGCCGATCGCGGTTGGACCAACCTTGGCCAGCGGGGAAGACGACTCCGCGGGCAAAGTCCAATTCCATCCCATCAAAAGGCCAGCGCTCGATTACCTCGCGCAAGTTGCGCAGGACGTAGTCGTGTACTTGGGGCAGGGCGAAATTCCAATAGCCATTGTCTGCGTGCGTACACCAAGGCGTGCGAAAGAGCCAGTCGGGATGGGCGACTTTCGCGGGGATGCGCGCAAATGGGCCGAGGTCGTTGTCCGAGCCGTTCATGCGATGCGAGAAGAAGCATTCTAAGCTGCGGCGCTGGGTGGCCGCGAGGACTTGGCCGACGATATCCGTCCCTTCGTCCGTCCACTTTTGATAGAGCGGGTGGTCGTACAGCGGCAAGTGTTCGCTCGGATAGGGCGCTTGATTCCCCTCGCCCCAGTTCCACCAAATGCTGTCGATCTGCGACCCGGGCGCGTCGGCGAACTCGAACAGATGCTCCACGAGGCCGGGCCGATCCGGGTTGCGGCGATGCTGCACATTGATCGCAAAGGTCACGTCGAAATTGACTATGAGACGGCGGCGGCGGGCGATGGCGGCGAGGTGGGTGGGGGAGAGGGTGGGCATGGGGTTATAGATCGTCTGGTGAGGCGTCGGGGATTTGGGATTTATGGGCTAGAGCGTGTTCGTACTGTTGGGTGCAGGAGACGAGGGGGAGGTTTTCCGTTTGCGCGTGGCGCAAGAGGAGGTCGAGTTGTTGCGCGCGGCGGTCGATGCGATAGACGGACCAAGGGTGGAAGATGGGCAAGTAATAGGGCAGGTTTGCTTGCTGCACGTAGTCGATGCCCGGAGCGTAGGCGTCGTACACGCCTTGGGCGTCCACGGGCATGTGAGCCGGATAGGGCCAAGGGAGTTTTGGTGGCCACAGTACCTTGCTCGGCTGCCCGGTGAGGATGTTGTCGTGCCAGGCGTGTGAGGGCATTTCGAGGAGGCCGGGGAAGCCCTCGCGGGCGTACCAGAAGGGACGGTTGAGTGGCGCGGGCATGGTTCCGTCCGGCCCGGCCCCGACGGTGCGCATGTAGCGGTAGCCGGCTTCCCACATCACGTGCAGGATGCGCTCTTGGCCAATGAAGCCGCGGGTGTAGCCGCCGGGCGCGGTCAAGCCGATCACCGGGCGGGAAAAAGTGTCTTCGATCAGTTTTTTGGAATCGACTAACTCGCGTCGTAAGGCGTCGTGGTCATCGGCATCGGCTAAACCGATTAGGTCTTTGTGGGTGAACGAGTGGCATTGGATGTCGAAAAGGGGCTCGTCGAGGATGGCGCGGAATTCGGACGCGGCGCATTGCAACAGTTCGGCGACGATGAAAAAGGAGGCGGGTGCTTGACGCTCTAGATGCACTTGGGCCACGGCCCGGACGCCGGCAATGCACTCGGCCAGCCGCTCTCCCTTGTAGCTGATCCGGCCTTGGTAGCCCGGCCCGGCAGGCGCGTCCCACCAAGCGTACACGGCTTCGGTGTCGTAAGCAGATATGTAAGAAGGCATGGGTTGGATCGGCTTTGGCGATTCAAATAAGCCGTAAACGGCGGAGGTCGTCTTCGGTCCATCGAGTTCCTTTTAGCATGCTCCGTAGAGTGCCAACTGGGAATGTATCACCCGACGCATGGTAGTGAAGTATAACGCGGCGACCATCTTCGCTACGATAGACTCTGCCGGATCCTTTCCTTCTCCTATACGTAAAGCCATCCTTTTCCAGTGCTCGTACCAAGCTGCGCGCGGTGACAGTCCTGAGTTGCCGAAACAGGTCAGGACGCAGATTCATCGCGTGACGACGACGAGAGGAGAATCTACCACTTCGATGACACGTTCCAGAACCTGTCCGTCCGTTTCTTCCATATCTTCGATGTACGCATCGGCGGCGTCCTGCAGTGCCAGTAGGGCTTCCTCGCGGGTGTGGCCCCAAGCGGCACATCCCGGCAGCGCGTCAATCCAAGCGCTCCACCGACCATCTTCATCTTGCTCGATCTCAGCAGTAAGTACGTATGTCGTCAAGCTGCACCTCCACTTTCACAGTTGTCGGTACTGTACTCATTCTATCCCACGATCTGTCAGAAAGTATAGGTAAAATGACTGTCTTTGGCGATGAGGGTGGGATGGGGTAAGTTAAGGCCGACGGCGATGGATCGTCAATTTTTTGCTGCCAACGCAACCTCACTTACGCGCCGAGGAGAACTACCGTGAAAATTACCGATGTTGACATCATTCCAGCGCACGTGCCGCTCGCCGCGCGCAACGCCGAGCACGCCGTGCGCTTCCGCTCCATTGACCAGCGCACCTTCTTCAAGGTGCAAACCGACAATGGCTTGGTGGGCTGGGGCGAGTACCGCTGCACGCCGCCGTCCGCACAGAGCGTGGAGGGCCTCATCGGGCGTAGTCCCTTCGACTTTTTGGGCAGCGATGTCCACCTCGGCTTGGCTGGGGCCTTGTACGACGTGATGGGCCAGTACCTCGAAGTGCCGGCCTACAAGCTGATGGGTCCCAAGGTGCGCGACCGAGTGCCCGTGGCGGCGTGGACTCGGCCTGCCGATCCCGAAGAGCTGAGCCGCGAAATCGTCCGCGCTGCCGAGCAAGGCTACCGGCTGTTCAAGATGCATACTTGCCAGCACCACGATGTGTTCGAGCAAAACCGCGCGGTAGAGGATGTAGCGCCACCGGGCTTCAAGATGCAGTACGACTTCAATTCCAACCGCACCTTGGCCACGGTGTTGCCCATCGTCAAACAGCTTGAAAAGTCGCCTGTAGTAGGCTATATCGAGGATCCCTTGGTGCTGAGCGATGTAGAAGGCTGGCGACGGCTCCGCGCCCAATGCGGCGTGCCGCTGGTCATGCACGTGCCACCGCTGGGTGGGTTGCAGGAGGTCGTGCAAGGGATGGCCGATGCGTATATCGTGGCCGAGTACTGCGGCGGATTTGGCGACGCGTTGGTGCGCGGTTTGGCCTATGGCAAGGCCAATATGCAGGTGGTGGTGCAGCTAACTGGGGGCACCTTGGCCAAGGCGTTGGCGCTGCACTTGTCAGCCGTGCTGCCCACGGCGGCGCACTCGATCAACCTCGATGACCAGTACGAGGAGGACGCGGCCCGTCAGCGCATTGAGATCGTCGAAGGCTGTTCGCCCGTGCCGGAGGGACCGGGCCTCGGAGTGGAGGTGGACGAAGCGGTCATTGCGCGCTTGGCGCAGCGCGGGCCGGCGGAAATTCCTCGGCACTTGGGTAGGCTGCGCCTGCCGGACGGGCACGTGCTCTATACGGCTAGCATCCCGCCGATAGATGCGTTGACCGGTTTTGCCGAGGGGACTATTCGGGGATTGTCTTTTGAGGTGTGGCACGACGATGGGTCTGAGGAATTCGCGCGTATGTACGGGCGGGTGGAAGAGGAGGGGTCGGTGTTGGAGTGAGGGACTGGTGTAAGCGGTTTTACTTCTCCTGTTTCGCCGTCTCCCAAAGCCGGACGGTCATGCTGCTGTTCATTGTTTTG
>JAJEFJ010000016.1 GCA_022820485.1 Candidatus Latescibacterota bacterium | reverse complement strand
GCTCATGGAATAAACCCGAATGAGGATATGGCCGAGAGCATTGCGTTTTACATCGTCAACCCGGACAAGCTGCGCTCTCGCTCGCCGGCCAAGTACGAGTTTATCCAAAACCGGATCATGCACGGCACGCGCTATATCTCGCAGATTCGCGCGGATTTGACGTTTGAGGTGTATAATCTGTATCCCGATGTGGTGTATCCGGGGCGCATTATCCGGGTGGACATCCAGGTGGATGGCGAGCCCGAGGCGGACAAGCGGATAACAGTAGAAATTGAACTCCATCGAGAAAACGACCTCGACACGGCGCAAGCGTCTCAGGTCCGAATTTTTAGTGAAAAAGGCTCTTATTTTGACATCTGGCTTGACCCAATTGACGCCAATGGAAGGCGTATTAATGCCGGGCATATTTTGCGCGGACGTCATACCCTTTCCAAATACGCGGCACATGGCTATTGGGGCCCGGACCAGATTACGCTTCGGGATGCTCAAGGCAATGAGCGGCACGAATCCCAAACGGATTTTGGTTGGAAACTGTATGTTGACAATCCGCTCGCCGATGATGAACCACCCGTATATATCAAAAACTCAATGCGGCTTTCTTTGTCGGAAGGGTCTGAAGGAGGAAGGCCCTATCAAATTGTGACCGCTCGGTGGAAACTTTTTGAAGAGAATGGTGTAAATTACGTTCACGCGTCGATGAATGATCCAAGCCTCGCAACCTATTCTCGAATACTTACGGGAGACTATGGTTTTTACAATCCAGCAACTAGCGAAGCCCGTGTTGAACTTGTGATCCCGGATTACTTTCCAAGCGGCACATACGAACTCAACCGTATTGCGATGCAGGATATTGCGTTAAATGACAGCGGTGTATATTTCACCCATCCGGGACATGGCTCATACGACACAGACAGAGTGATCGATGAGTTGCCAGCCACCATTGAAGTGCAGACTGCGAACCCGGATACCATTCCACCCGAATTAGATGTAAATCGGATCACCATTGCGGCTGAGCCGACCAACCCAGCCGCACCAAATGGTGAAACACAGGTCGATATTACCTTTAGAATCAAGGATAATATCAGCGGCTATAAGGACACAGCCATGCTGTTACGCGATCCCCAAGGCGTAGAGCATTATTTTGTCCATCAAGATCCGGACGCCTACCAAATCTATTTCTCACGGGATCCGACTATTTACGAAACGTACAAAAAAACCATTACCTTGCCGGTCGGCAGCGTCCCCGGTATCTGGGGACTTGCTCAAATGACGGTATCGGACAAGGCGCAAAACAAGCTGCTAGCCGACTTTACCGAAATCGTCCGTTTTGAGGTCGATTCAGCAAGTGCCAAGCCGATGGCGCTGGCCGATGAGCCGCAATTGCAGCAGAACGCGCCCAATCCGTTCAACAGCCAGACCGTCATTCCGTATTTCCTGCACGAACCGGGTTCGGCGCGTCTAGAAGTGTTTGCGCTGACCGGGCAGCGAGTAGCGGTCTTGAACGAGGGGCCGCAGTCGGCCGGCCACTATCGCCTCCACTGGGATGGCCGCGACCGCACGGGCCGTCCGCTGGCCAGCGGCGTCTATCTGTATCGACTGATAACCCCCAAGGCCGTTCTCACCCGCAAGCTCACCCTGCTGCGATGACCGGACGCCGCCTCGTGCGCCAGCCGTTGTTGGAAAAACAGGCGGCTAACTGGGCTCTACCTGCTGACGGAAAAGGTCCCGGCTACTACGCCAGCGATCAGCAAGGTGTACATGCTCCCCGGCCTCGTCGCCCACGAGTCGGCGCTACAGGAAGATGCTCTTCTTCCCGTACCTGACTTCGGCGGTCCGCCATAGTGGAACGGCTGCGGGCACCCTGGCTGTAGCCGCTGCAAATTCATTGCTACTAGGCATTCGCCTTGCGTCTCGGCCAGATGTTATTACAATTGTGATAACAACAGGAGGCATTGCATGGTCGAACTCAAAGTCCGCAAATTCGGCAACTCGCTCGGCGTCGTCCTGCCCAAGGAGGTCGTCAACCGGCTGCGCACCAAAGACGGGGATCCGCTATTCCTGATCGAAGGGCCGGCCGGCAGCTACCAGATGACGCCTTACGATCCCGCCTTTGCCAAGAAGCTGGCAAAGGCCGAAGACATCATCGACCGCTATCGCAATACGCTCCACGTTCTGGCCGAGTGACGGAACCGGTTTGGATTGACGCACGCGACGCCCTGCGGCCTATTGCGCCGCCTATCCGCCCGCTGTATCTTGCCCCACCATGAATTTACGCCTCAGCATCGTCGCCCAGAGCTTTTTTCCCCTCTGTAAAGCGCATCTCCTCGCATGAACAAAGTAGATATTCCGCCGCCCAAAGGCGTCTTTGCCCAGCCTTGGTCGCTGAAGAAACTCTTCGGTATGCTCGCCGTCTTCGGCCCGGCGGCCATCGTCGCCTCGGTCGCCATCGGCGCTGGCGAGACCATCGTCGTGGTGCGGGCCGGCGCTTGGGCTGGTTACGGCTTGTTGTGGATGGTCTTACTCAGTTGCTTGGTCAAGGGCGTCTTCTTCACCTATCTGATCGGCCGCTACACAGCCGTCAGCGGCGAGTTGATCGGCCACCGCCTCGTGCGCCTGCCCGGGCCGCGCGGATGGCTGCTGTTGACCATCTTGCTCTTTGAGATGATCGGCGCGCCCCTAGCCTGGGTACCCGTCTCCAAGCCCTGCGGCGACCTCTTTCACTTCCTGCTGCGCGACATGCTGCCCGCTGGCGAGGAAGAAGTCTTCTGGGAAAACGCCATAACTTCGGCCTTCATTGCCTTGGCGCTGTTCTTTGGCATCCGCCTGTCCTTTGAACGCCTCGAAAAGCAACAGCTCCTCATCTGCGGGATCCTCGTCACGGGCACCATCGCCGGGACCCTCATCGTACGTCCAGACTTTATCGCGGCGCTTGTGGGGACCTTCCGCTTTGGCGACCTGCCGTCCTTCCCGGAGTGGGCACCCGCGGACACCGTCGCGCATCCGCTGCTGACGTTGGGCACCACCTTTGGCTACGTCGGCGGCTCAGTCATTAGCTACATCGCCTATGCCAACTGGGTCGGCCTGCACAAGTGGGGGCTGACGGGCCACCAAGACATCGAGGCCATCCGCGACCGCGCCGGACGCAGCGAGAGCATCGACTACCTACCCGACGATCCCCAGCAAATCCATCGCCTACGGCAACGCGTGGCACCGCTGCGCTGGGACGTGGCGCTGGGGGCGCTGGTCCTCTTCATCGTCACCGGGGCCTTTATGATTTCCGGGGCGGCCGTGCTCTTCCCGCTCGAAACCCGCTTTGAGGGCTGGAACTTGCTGACGCACCAAGCCCACGTCTGGCGGCAGATTCATCCGAGCTTAGTGTGGATTTACTACGTCTGCATCCTCGCCGCCCTGTGGGGCACCCTGCAAGCCCTGCCCGAAATCTACGCCCGCGTGGCCCAAGAATTTCTCGCCGCCCGCTGGCCCGACCGCACTTGGGAGTACCAGTCGATCAAGCGCGTCATCTGCCTCTACATCTTCGCCACCACCATGCTCATCGTCTGGAACAACATCCCCTTCGACATCCTGACCCAGATCGCCGGCTTCCTCATCGCCAATCTGGCCATTGCCATCATGATGGTGGCGGCTATCTATCTTAACTTCAAGCTGCCCGCCTCCTACCGCACCCGTGCCTGGGTCCTCATCGGCGCAATACTCTCGACCGTGGTACTAATCGCCTCGTCCGCCGTCAGTGGTTGGGGCTTGTTGGGAAAATTGGCGGGCTAACTCGCACCCCGGCCCAAGCGGCAGTCTTCGGCGGCGAGCCACTCCGCATACGGGCGCGGCATGGGGCTAGGCAGACCCATGCCGTGTTCCTCGCGCCAGCGCAAAAGCGGGTGCTCGCGTTCTGCTTGCGGCAAATCCACGCGCTTCCCACGTGCCCCCGACTCGAAAATCCCCATCAATATCTCCAGCACGTGGCGGCCGGCCTCGCCCGAGCACTCGTGCGCACGGCCCTCGTCAAGCGCCTGCACGTACTCGTCGGCGAACTGGTAGTCCTCCACCGCAGCCGGGCCCGCCGGATCGTAGTGCTCCGGCACTATGGGGGCGAGCGGCTGCCACTCAGATTGGCCAGGAGCAAAGTGCGGCGTGGACAAAAACCACGGAGCACCACTTTTCCAATAAAGCCGCCCCTCGGTGCCGTAGATCTCGATCATATAGGCCGTTGAATCCACCTTGGGAAAGCGGTGCTGCAAGAGGGTACCCGAAATCCCGCATTCAAAGGCAAGGGCCGCAGTGACGTGCTCACCGGCGATGTAGCCCATGCCGCTCGGCGACGGCACCACATCCTCGGGAGTGATCGGTCGGCCATCGGTCAAGGCCACGGCTTGGACGCTCTGCGCTGGCCCGACCACGCCGAGCATGGCGTTGAGCGAGTGCGTGGCGATATTCATCAGGCCGTAGCCGCCGTAGTAGCCCTTGCCGCTGCCCTGCACATAGCGCAAATCGCCGATCCGGCCCTCGGCAATCGCCGCTTTAACCGCTTGCAGCGCGCCGCCGCTGCGCCCCTGGTGATGCACGGCCACTTGTACCCCTTTCTCCGCGGCTTTGGCCAACACCGCGTCGGCCTCGATCAAGGTCGTGCAAATCGGCTTTTCAATGTCGATGTTTACTCCGTGCTCCAGCACTCGCATAGCCAGCGGATAGTGGAACTCAGTGCCCGTGGGGATGGCGACAATGTCTGGAGACTCGGCCTCGATCATCTGGTCGAGATCGTCGTAACGAGCCGCAACCCCCAGTTCGTTGCCGAGGGTTGCCAGCCGCTCGGGCACGAGGTCACACAGAGCTACAACCTCGGTGCGGGGATGCTGATGGTACGCGCGGCCTGCGGCCGTACCTCGGCCACGGCAGCCCAAAATAGCAACTCGGTATTGTTGCATGATGCAATCTCCTTTCGCGTCACTTTTGATCGATTAACTCGGCCTTTTTCCAATACGCAGCAAAGTGCCGGCGCAGCCACGTCAGCGTAGAAAATCGCAGCGTATTAAAGCCTCCCCAAGACCAGCGCAGCGGCCACTCTTGCTGACCGGTGAGCCGTTGAAAGAACCGTTTGCGCTCTCCGCCCGCCAGTTCCACCTCGGCACTGAGCCGCGCCAACTCATAATCGTACGTCCCCTCCATGAGCATACGGGCGTGCCACACGACCTTTTCCGGCTCCAGCACCGCCACCCGAGGACACACCATACCAGCCTCACGCCGCACAAAGGCGCGGATTTGCGCCGACGGCAAATCGCCCTGCTGCGCAACAGCTTGGCGGGCGATCGAGACTGGATTCATCGCCCCGTACGTACGGCAAATCAGCGGGCGCACCGGATAGATGGTACAGCTATGGTCCGCGTCGAGAAAGGGACAGCGCCGGGGCCGCTCCTCGGTAAAGTTCAGCAACTCCTGGCGACGCTGCGGGGAAAAGTGCTGCTCGACATAGGCGACGATGTGGACGTATTCAGCCCGGTAGAGTGGGAACATGGTGGCGTAATAGTTGTCGAACTCCTCTTCCGTGAGCGCACAGCAATCGCCCGTACCAGCACATCGCGTCGCCGGAACTTGATCGTAGAGCACTTCTAGCTCGCGCATAACTTCTCCTGTTGTAAGCTAGCGCACCTTCGCCATCAACGCCGCTGCCCGCTGTCGTATCAGCGCCTCGCTCGCCGACGCGATCATCTGCACGCTCGGATAGACCTTGTAGGCCAAGTCGATCTCGTAACCGCCGCACGTGTACTCGTCGGCCGTGGGCACGTAGCCAATGCAGCCATTGGCAAAGCCGCACAAGACGGCTGGCCCATGCGTGGCCTCCAAGTCGAGCTGATAGCGGGCGAATATCTCCCCTTCCAGCCCCAAAAGCACCAACTCGCCTAACGCCAACGCCTGTATCTCAAAAGGCTGGACCCGAGCGCGACCCGCGCCAGCCTGCACCCATTTGCACATAGCCATAGCCCATTCGAGCTGCGCTTTGGACATCTCGCTACCCCACGCCAAACGCGCTAGCAGGTGCCCTTTGAGCTTTTCGACCTCCGCGCGCCAGCGCGACGGCGGGGGCTGTAGCGGCAAATCCAATCGCTCGTGCGCCCAGCTTATCGCTGAAGTGTCCAAAGGCACTGCCGCATCCCGTCCTTCCAGCACGGCCTGCCCCAACGCTTGCCCCAACTCCTCGACATCGGCAACCGAGCCGTTGGCGACCCGCGGATTGACATCGCCGCAGGCACCGTTGACAAAGAGAGCCTCATCGTCGGTCTGCTCCTCGATGTGGCGCACCGCCGCACCGGCATAGTCGCCGCTGATCTGGAGGTTGTCGTGGCCCAAGACCACCGGATGACAGGCGTGATTGAAGAGCGTAGCCCCTCGGCCATCGGCAGCGACAAAGCGCAGCACATGCGCGTAGGGCACGACCGGACCGGCGGGATTTTGCCCGATCCGCGTACCCTGCGGGTGCGGCTCGCGGCGATTGATGCCGATCTGCACTTGAGGACGCGCATAGTACAAACGGCCCGGTCGGCTGTCGGCTACCGCAGCTACCACCACCTCCACCACGGCGTCCGACACCTGCTCCAAGTAGCGGCTGTCGATGCGCCCCATTCCCCGGAAGGGGAAAGTCAGCGGGCCGGCGTGGGTGTGGGAGGCACAGACCATAATGGCCGCACCTTCGATGCCAGTGGCGCGCCCTATCTTCTCCCGAATCCCCCGCACAACATCCGCATCTAACCCCACCAAATCGACGGCGACAAGAGCGATCCGCGCCGCACCTTGGCCGCAGACAAGGGCCTTGGCCATGAGGCGGTCGCAGATGTGCATGGCCCCGGACCGCCGCCCCCAGTACCCGCCCATTGCGATGCCAACCGGCGGCGTGATGTCGGCCGCAGCCGCGCCAAAGTGCAACACTACTGTGGCCCCTCTCTCCAGTTGGCGGGCAGGACGACGAGCGTTGTGCCCGGGCCGCAGGCATTGTACAACGCGCGCAAATCAGCAACTCCAATTTGCAGGTCCATAGCATCTGGGCGGTGCCACGCCGGACTGGCGTAGATCAGCAATCCGTTCGCGAAATACAAGGCACTGGTAGCCGGGGCATCAGCAACCAAGTTCTGCTCCCAGTCGAAAGGGCTAGGCACTAAGCTCTGCCAAGGACTGCTGGGTCGATAGCGCCGCAACCGGGCCTCGAGCGAGGATTGCACCGACGGCTGCGTCCCGAGGGAGTCGGCCGCGAGCGGCACGCGCCGCAAGAGCGCCTTCCCGTGCATCAGCCGCAACTCGCCCGCACCCCGATCCGCCAGCAAGTACGGCGCGTCCGCTTCTATGGCCTGCAACCAAGCCCGCAGCGCGGCGTTGACATAGGCCAAGTCCTCAGCCGACGCTGCGCTCGCGCCACACGCCAAGGCCCATAACAACGCTAGGCGTTTCATCAGTAGATAAAAACCGGGCAGCCGATTTCGACGGCTTCGTACAGGTACTCCAAGTCCTCGCTGCCCACCCGGACGCAGCCGTGCGTAATGCTCTTGCCCAAGTTGATTTCAAAGAGCGTGCCGTGAATCATAAAATCTTTGAGAAAGTACAAGGCGTACTCGCCCAAGACCCCGCGTTGGAATCGCCTCGGGTCCTCGGCGAAAATGGGAATTTCCTCGTCGTTTTCGATAAAGTACCAAGTCGGCCGAATCCACAGGGGATCGGCTACTTTGCGGCGGATGGCGAAGCGGCCTTTGGGGGTGTCGAACGTCCAGCTATGCCACCTTTTGGCCCCTTCGAGTTTGCGCCCGCTGCCCGTTGCACAAGCGGCTTGGCGCAACACCTGCTCCCCCTCGCGGAGCAGGATTAGATTGTCTTGGGTATTAATGACGATGTAGGGTGTATCTAGGTCGTGGCGCTCAACAGCTTGTACCAGTTGCTGATGCTCTAACCAGAGCGCGGACGCACGCACGGCGGGCGGCCCCCACAGTAGTGCGAAAAAAAATAAAGCGACCGGGAGCAATTCCCGGCCGCCTTTGATTAGGGTTTGCAATGGGGGCACGCTCAGAAGCGCTCGTACCAAGGACGCATCTCCTCGACCAGCGCGTGGTATCTATCCACGGCCACTATCACGCCGTCGGCGACCTCGGTAGCCTTCAGATCCGCGCTTTCGGCGAGGGACTCGGCATCGGAGAAATGCTCGCTGTCCACCGCGGCTTCGGCCGCGTCTAGATCGGCGTCGGCCGTGCTCAGCTCGACGCGCAATTCCTCAATATCAGCTTCCGTGCCCTTGCCCGACGGCGCTTCCTCTAGGCTGGTATATGCGGCGGTGATCGCGTCGTGGGCCGCAGCAATAGCAGCTTCGGCCGACTCCCGCTGGCGTTTCTTTTCGGCGTGCGCAGCCGACTCGGCCTGCGTGGCCTTGCTCTTGGCATCGGCGATTTGCGCCCGCGCCTGCTCAAAGTCCTTGAAGAGGAAAAAGCGCTCGTCTTCGGTTTTGGTCGTTGTTTCAGCTTCGCTGTACGCGCGCTGCGCGGCCGAGTATTCGCTGGCGGCAAAGCGCTCGGCGTCGGCGTCCCGGGCTGTGTCGAGGGCTTGCTTGGCCGCGTCTAGATCGGCTGTGGGAGGGTCGTCACAGCCCGCCAAAACCGCAACGGCGAAAAACAGCGATATTGCCCGCATTTTCATGGTTCACCTTCCTGAGTTTGAACGTTCTGTGTTTCCCTATATAATCAGAGACAATCTAAAGGGAAGTACAAGGTATTGTCAAGCGCAAACAGGGCGCAGTAGCTCGGCTTCGCGCCCCTCAGAATTTCGCGTTTTCTTCGTCGTCCGGCGCAAAATCCTCGTCTTCTTCCCCAGGCACTTCGTAAATCCACCCGCAATTTGGACACAAGGGATATTCCGCATCCTCCCGGCGGGTTTGGCACTGGGGGCACCGCTGGCCAAAGGGCGACCAGAACTTCAGCACCACAACAACCAGCAGCAATACGGCCAACAAGGTGTAGATCACCTATACTTCCTCCCCGGCTTCTTAGCGACGCCTCTTGGCCGCCTTGAGCTTGCGCAATTGACGGCGGCGGCCCCAGCGGCTGCGCTTGCCAGCCCCGAACCGGATGCACCGCGGTGGGCAATGCGCAGGGGAGTGATCATCTCAAGCGCCGAATTTGTCGAGCCGGCGCGCGTGGGCCAGCGCGTGGGCCATCAAACTGGTCGACGGCGCAATTCCGAGGCTGCCAGCGCTGCAACCGCGCTCGGAAAATTCATCTGTCGCATCGGCCAACGCCCACTGGCTGGCTATAACCGTGGGCACGGGGTGCCAACTGTGGCTGCGCATAATCGACGGGGTCGAGTGGTCGCCGGTGACGATGAGCACCTCGGGCTGCAGTGCGATCAACCTCGGAATGTAGGTATCCAACTCCTCTAGCAGCCGAACCTTTAAGTCAAAATCGCCGTCCTCGCCCGCGCTGTCCGTCTTCTTTACGTGGACGTAGAAAAAGTCGTAGTCCGCGTAGCGGCTTTCGAGCAAGGCGAATTCGGATTCGAGGTCCCAGCCGACCACTTCGACATCCATGCCCACGGCCCCGGCCACCCCGCGGTACATGGGATACCCGGCAATGCCCAGCGCCTTCAGCCCATACGCCTCGTCCATCGACACCAACTCTGGGTAGCGACCAAATCCCCGCAGCAACACCATGTTGGCCGGATGCTCGTCGGCGAGCAAAGCGACGGCTTGCTCTAAAAAGGCATTGGCCACTTCAACGGTGCGCTCGGAATCCGGTGCGAGGGCCGACAGGGGCTTAGGCGGCACGCCCGTCACCTGTGGATCCGAATCCGAAACTTGGTCGCCCAAACCCGCGCCGCGCAACACCACGCCAGCGCGATACTCCATCTCAGCGGCGACTTGCACCTCCACTTCGGGCACGGCGACCGCTTTTAACACTTCGCAAAGCTGGCGGCCTTTCTCCGTGGGGATGCGACCGGCGCGACGGTCGCACACCCGGCCCGCATCATCCACGGTGCAAAAATTGAGGCGCGCCGCCACGTCGCCCCGGGCGAAGTCCAGCCCCAAGCCGAGGGCCGAAAGGGCACCGCGACCAATTTGGTTCTGCCAAGGATCGTAGCCAAAAAGAGCTAAGTGGGCCGGGCCGCTGCCTGGGGTAAAGCCGCTCCCTAAAGGCGAAATCAGGCCGCAGGTACCTCCCTTAGCCAGCGCATCTAAGTTGGGCAACTGGGCCGTCTCCAACTCGGACTTGCCCGTGGCGGGATGGGGCAACCCACCCAAGCCATCGACGACCAATAGGACGATTTTGGCGTCGCTGTCCCGGATGCACAAATCCTTGGTGTATTGGGAACTCATCACGTTCGCATTCTCCAATTCCGCAGAAAGTCTCTACGCTACCGGCTCCCGCAAGTACAAATCCTTGAGCACCATCTGCACGGCACCATTGCCAGTATAGGTGTCTGCTTCCAACTCGAAAGCCGCACTCAGCCGGTCGCCCGGCCGCACTTGGTCCGCGAGGTCTTTTTGGTTCCACCACAGCGCGGCACACCGACGACCGCCCACCTCCAATTCGGCCTTGAAGTGGCGACCGGAACCGATTTGCCGCGCCCAAACGACTCGACAGTCCGCTAGGGCAAAAACCGGCCGCCGGTGTCCATTGCCAAAAGGCTCTAGCGCGGCGAGTTGCTCCACCGTGTCCAGCGTCAAATCGGCCGGTTTGAGCATCAGATCAATGTCCAACGCAGGTTGCAGGGCCTCGGGGCTAATGCGGGCGTTGGCGTGATCGATCAGCGCGAGACGAAAGCGCTCAAAGGCATCGGCTTCGAGCGAAAAACCCGCGGCTGCCGGATGGCCGCCGTGCGTCTGCAAGTGCTCTTCGCAGGCGTGGATTCCTTCGCTGATGTCGTAGCCGGGGATGCTGCGCGCCGAACCGACGCAGAGGCCGTGCTCGCCGCCCTGGGAACACACGACCGCGGGGCGGGCGTATTTTTCGCACAATTTGCTGGCCAACAGGCCGATGATCCCCAAATTCCACTCCCCTAACACCACAATGATGTGGTCCTCCACGTCCTCCTCCGGGCCGACCTGTTCCTCGACCTCCTGTATCCCCTCGCGCTGCCACGCCTGCCGCTGAGAATTGAGCCGGTTGAGTTCGTCGGCCAACTGCGCGGCCTCTCCCTCGCTTGTCGAGCGCAAAAGCCGCAGCGCTATATTGGGCGTCTTCAAACGACCAGCAACATTGATTCGCGGCCCCAAGCGAAAACCCAAACTGGCGGCATCGAGGGGCTGGTCTCGGTAGCTGGCCACCCTCTTGAGTGCGCGCAGTCCGAGGCGTTTAGTGCGCTGGAGGATCTGCAGGCCGCGCTGGATAAACAGGCGATTTTCCCCCAGCACGGGCACGAGATCGGCCACCGTTCCCAAGGCCACGAGGTCGAGCAGTTCGTTGAGATAGCGGCGGCGCTCCTCACCGGCGAGAAAGGCGGCGCTGAGGGCCTGCACCAGCTTGAAGGTGACACCGACGCCAGCCAAGTCCTTGAACGGATACGCGCAATCGCGGCGATTGGGGTTGACGATGGCGAGGGCGTGCGGCAGTTCGGCGAGCTGTTGGTGGTGATCCACGACGACGACCTCCACGCCGTGCGCCGCGGCCAGTTCTAGCGCTTCGTAGGCCGAAATGCCATTATCGACCGTGACGATGACGCACGCACCCTTTGCTATGGCGGCCTCAACCCCAGGCGGCTTAAGGCCGTATCCGTCCTTGTGGCGATCGGGCAAGAGGCAGTCGCAGGCGGCCCCCACCCGTTCAAGAAAATCCATCAGCACGGCAGTGCTGCAAACCCCATCGACATCGTAATCGCCGTACACGACGATCTTCTCGCGGGCACGCACGGCGCGCTCTAGGCGCGCAACCGCGGTAGCCATGTCCTGCATTTGCTCGGGCGGATGTAGGGCTTCAGGACCGACTTGCAATTCGGCGCGGGTCAGGCCGCGGCCGGCGAGCAGGGCATCAACCAAGCTATCGTACGGATCGTCGCGGACGACATTCCAGACCGGATAACGGCGCATAATTACTTTAGATTGTGTCACATATAGGGAATTGGTAGGACGCGACTCAGACAATAATATCATACCCAGCAAAACCCGGTCAAGGTGGGGCTAACGCGCTTGCCTAGACGTTAGCGTTGCGTACATTTATTTGCTGTGCTTTTTGCAACCTAATCACTCGGGGAAAGTACATGTTTTTCTGCTATATAGCCCTTCTCAGCATCGCCGCGTTGCCCCGCCTCGCGGCCGCTGGCCCCAATGTAGATGCCGAAATTTTCGTCGGCGAAGAAGGCCCCTTTTGCGGGTTTGCCGCCAATAGCACCGTGGAATTCAGCGTCTCGGCGCGCAACATGAGCAGTGTGCGCCAAGTCAAATTCGAGTTTAGCTGGGAGCCGGCCAACGCCATCGCCGAGGTCTCAGGTGCGATAGGCGAGACAGCGAAGGCCAATTCCTTTGTCTCCCCAGGGGCACCGCAGATAAAAGGCCAAACCGCCCAATGGGGCATCGCGACCCTCGGCGGTGCCGGGATAGAGGGCGAGGGCCATCTCGTCAGCATGGCTTTCACCTTGGCCGACTCCATCAGCCCCACCACACCCATAGACATCTACCTCGATTTGGTGTCGCTCGGGCCTTCCTTTGACGAGCGCGACGACATCCGCCCGCAAGTCGCGTTCTTGCGCAATTACTGCGATGACGACGGTCAGGCTTTGCCGAATGGCATCTTCTTTCGCTCGGTCGGGCAAAACCCCTCCTTTTCTGCCGTCGGCACCGGCAGCGTAGCCGACAGCAGCGCCGGCGAAATCCTCGTGTCGGCGCGCCTTTTGCAAGCTGGACACTTCCGCACTGGCGCGTCTTTTACGTGGGACATTACCAATCCCGGAGCAGCGCCAGCCTACGCGCTCGTCAACGACGAGGCCATCCCCATCCCGGCCAGCGCAACTCAGCAAATAACCACCACTAGCGACGAGCGCGGCCAAACCTATCTGCTCCTCGACGCCGAACAGGCGACCACGCTCGTTTTCAATACCTGCGCCGACGGCTCGTGCGCTGAAAGCCAAGTAGTATGGGGGGACGTTGCCACGTCCATCTCAGAGCCGTCCGGCTTCGCGCTGCCGCGCGACCCCATCCTCGCGCAGAACTACCCCAATCCCTTTAACGCCGGCACCACTATCCCCTTCGCCATCCCCGAGGGAGGAGCTCAGTTTGCCCAAATCGACATCTTCAACCTAATGGGGCAAAAAGTGGCCACGCCCTTTGCGGCGAGCACCCCCCCAGGGCAACACGTGATCCACTGGGATAGCCAGTCGGCAATCGGCACGCCCGCGGCCAGCGGCCTCTACATCTACCGCCTGCGGACGGCTTCGGCCGAGCTACACCGCGCCATGCTCCTCTTGCGCTGAGCCGTGCGCCCTCCCGACTCAGCCCGCCTTGCGGCGGCACACCTCCTCCGCGACCTAGAGCAGCAAGTCCGCCCCTTCGACGAACTGCTGCAAGCTCTCGACGCGCGCTTGCCGACCAATCGCGACGCGCGCTTTGCCCGCCAGCTAGTCCTCGGTGTGGTGCGGTGGCAGAAGCGGCTCGATTGGATCATCGCCACCTGTTGTACGCGTCCAGTCGCCCAACTCTCGCCTATGGCTCGCCACATCCTGCGCCTCGGCACCTACCAGCTCTTCTGGCTCGACCGCGTACCCCAGTCCGCAGCCGTCCATACCTCAGTCGAGCTAGCCAAGCACTTGACGCACCAAGGCATCGCTTCGCTGGTTAATGCCGTACTCCGCAGCTTACTGCGGCAGCGCACACAGGTCCGCTACCCCGATCAGCAGCAGACCCCGACGCATTACCTAGCAGTGTACCACTCCCACCCCGAATGGCTGGTCGAGCGCTGGGTCAGCCGCTGGGGCCTCAAAATCGCCGAACATTTGCTCGCGGCCAACAACCAGCCCGCCCCGCTCAACATCTACCTCAATCCGCTGCGCGCCAGCCGCGAAACTGTCGCCGAACTCGACCTAGTTCCAGTCGAGGCGAGGCCGGGCTTTTATCGAGCGGCAAACGGCGCGGCTCTCTTTGCCTCACGCGCATACCAGCAGGGACAGTTTCAAGTCCAAGACCCCAACGCCAGCTTGGCCGTGGCCCTGCTCGATCCCCAGCCGGGCGAACGCCTGCTCGACTTGTGCAGCGCACCCGGCGGCAAAGCCGTGCAAGCGGCCATCGCCATGGCCGACCGCGGCTGGGTGGTAGCGGCCGACATTTCGCTGCCGCGCTTGAAGCGGGTGCGCGAAAACGCCCGACGCCTGCGCCTGCGCGCCATCCGCCCCGTGGCCCGCGACGGCACAACGCCTGGGTGCGCTGCCTTCGACCGCGTCCTCGTCGATGTGCCCTGTAGCGCCACTGGCGTATTGGGACGGCGACCAGACGCTCGCTGGCGTCGCCAGCCCACTGAATTGGCAGCATTGACCGCACGGCAACAGGCACTCATCCAACGCGCTTACGAGCACCTGCGTCCCGGCGGCGTCTTAGTGTATAGCACCTGTAGTTTGGAAACGGAGGAAAACGAGGCCATTGTCGAGCGCTTCCTAAAGCAAACCCCGACCGCGCAGCTAGAGCGCGCCGATGCTCACTTTCCCACCCAGCCCTGGGCCGGCCGCTACGTCCTGACCATACCGGGCCAACACGACGGCGACGGCAGTTTTGCCGCGCGCATCCGCAAGGCTGCATCGTGAGAAACATCATCCGCCACTTGGTCCTGCTCGCCGCGGGCGCATTCCTCGCCGGCATCATCGCCATCGTCCTGCTCGACGAGATCGTCATGCCGTACCTAGTCGACACGCCCAGCGTCCAAGTCCCCGATCTCAAGGGCCTTTCTGCGCCCGAGGCATCCGCCCGCCTCAATGACGCAGGACTAAAGGTGACCATCGGCGATTCGCTACACCACGAAACCGTTCCCGCCGACGCGGTTGTCGATCAAGACCCCAGTGTTGGGCAATTGGTCAAAGAAGGTCGGCGCGTCGTCTTGACCGTGAGCAAGGGGCCGCGCTATTACGAAGCCCCCGACGTGCGCCGCGTCAGTCTGCGCGAGGCGCGTTTGCAGCTAGAGGGAAACCAGCTCAAAGTCGGCCAAATTCTCTACCGCTCCTCAGATGCCCTCCCCGAGGGCGCTATCGTCGAGCAGTCACCCCCTCCCGGCGCTCAACTCGCCTTGGGCAGTTCGGTTGACCTCTGGGTCAGCAACGGCTCACTCGCAGCCCTCAAGCGCGTCCCAAATCTAATCGGCCTGTCTATCGGAGTTGTGGAGGATACCTTGCGCAAGTACGAAATGCGCATTGGCCATATTGCCAAGCGCATCGACGAGCAAAAACGCGTCGGCACAGTCCTGACGCAATCGCCGCCGAGCGGGCAGCGCATCGCGCGCCACAGCCGCATCGACCTCGTCGTCAGTGCCGCGGCACCACCCCCGGAGCCAGACGCCTTCGACAACTGGGAGGAACCATGAACACCACGCGCATTGGCCCTTCCCTCTTGGCCGCCGATTTTGCCCGCCTAGCCGAGGACATCGGCCGCGTCGAGCGCGGCGGGGCTGATTTTCTCCATCTCGACGTAATGGACGGGCACTTCGTCCCCAACATCAGCTTTGGCCTGCCAGTCGTCGCGGCCGTGCGCCAAACCACCCGCCTCGAACTCGACACGCACCTGATGCTGCAAAACCCCTTGCCCTTTATCGGCCCCTTCAAAGAGGCGGGGGCCGACTCGCTCGTCGTCCACGTAGAACTCGAATCCACCCAGGCCGTACTCGACGCCATTCGCCAGCACGGTCTCCAGTGCGGCCTCGCGGTCAATCCAAACACGCCCGTCTCTGCCCTCTACCCCTATCTCGACGAGCTCGATTCGGCCTTGGTCATGTCCGTGGAGCCGGGATTTGGCGGCCAAGCCTTCCAGCCCGCCGCCCTCGACAAAATTCGCGACCTGTGCGCTGAAATCGAGCGCCGCGGGCTAGACATACCCGTCGGCATCGACGGCGGGGTCCAGCCCGGCAACGCAGCCGACTGCCGCCGTGCCGGTGCCCAGTGCCTAGTGGCTGGCTCAGCCGTCTTCAACTCCCCGGACCCAGCCCGCGTTATCGCCAACCTGCGCGGCTGACCTGCCTCTGTTGCTATATCTATATATTAAATTTATATTTTAGCTTCTTTGCCGCATTCTACCACTCGACGCATCGGCCCATGTTTGACCGACTTAGCGAACGCTTTGACGACCTCTTCCGCTCGCTCCGCGGGCAGGGACGCATCACTGAGCGCAACATCGACGATACGCTGCGCCAGATTCGCCGTTCTCTGCTCGAAGCCGACGTCAACTTCAAGGTCGCCAAGGACTTTATTCAGCGGGTCAAAGAGCAGGCTCTCGGCCAAAACGTCCTCAAGAGCCTGACCCCGGGCCAGCAGCTAGTAAAAATCGTCCACAGCGAGCTCGTCGTCCTGTTGGGAGGCAACAACAGCCCGCTCAATCTCGCCGAACACCCTCCCACCGTCGTCATGCTCGTCGGCCTGCAAGGCTGTGGCAAGACGACTATGGCTGCCAAGCTAGCCCATCAATTCAAGGACAAAGGCCGACCACCGCTGTTGATCGCCGCCGACGTGTATCGCCCGGCCGCCGTGGACCAGCTCCAATCGCTGGGAGCCTCTATCGACGTACCCGTCTTCAGCCAACCTGCAGGTGTCGATCCAGTCGCCATCTGCCGTCGCGGCATCGACCAAGCCCGCCAGACTCACCGCAGCATCGCGCTCATCGACACGGCGGGCCGCCTGAGTATCGACGAAGAGATGATGGACGAACTAGATCGCATCCAGCAGGCCGTCGAGCCGCACGAGATCCTCTTTGTCGCCGACAGCATGCTGGGCCAAGACGCCGTGGAAACCGCCGCCCGCTTTAACCAGCGCCTCGCGTTTACCGGCTGCGCTCTGACCAAGCTCGACAGCGACGCCCGCGGCGGAGCCGCACTGTCGGTTCGCGCCGTCACCGGCCAGCCGATCAAATTCGTCGGCACCGGCGAGAAAATCGAAGATCTAGAGTCTTTTCACCCCGACCGCATGGCCTCGCGCATCCTCGGCATGGGCGACATTGTCTCGCTGGTGGAAAAGGCCGAGCAAGCCATGGAGCGCGACCAGGCCAAAGAGCTAGAAGAAAAGTTTCGCCGGGCCTCTTTCACTTTTGAGGATTTTCTCTCGCAGTTGCAAGCCGTGCGCCGCATGGGGCCGCTCGACCAGCTCATGGGCATGATTCCCGGAGGTGGTAAAGCTGCTAAGAACATGCAGCTCGACGATAGCGCATTCACCCAAGTCGAGGCCATCATCAACTCCATGACCCGCCAAGAGCGCGTCCAACCCAAAATCCTCAACGGCAGCCGCCGCAAGCGCATCGCCCGCGGCAGCGGCACGACAATCCAAGAGGTAAACCAACTAGTCAAACAATTTCACATGATGCAGAAAATGATCAGGCAGATGGGCCGCGCCAAAGGCGGCCGCTTGAAAATGAGAATGCCCCTCGTGGGCTAGGCATCCTTCGCCAAGGAGAATAGCATTGGTCAAACTTCGCCTTAAGAGAATAGGCAAACGCAAACAGCCTTACTACCGGATCGTCGCCGCCCACGTCAGCGTCGCCCGCAACGGCCGCTCCCTCGCAGAGGTGGGCTTCTACGATCCCATGCACGCCAGCGTCAAAATCGACGAAGAGCGGGCCATAGAGTGGCTCAACAAAGGTGCGCAGATGAGCGAGACCGTCGCCGACCTCTTCCACAGCCAAGGTATATTGGCCCGCTGGAAGGGAGCGGAGGGTCGGGTGCGCGACGACGCCCTCACCAGCGACAAGCCCAAGCGCCGGCGCAAGAAAGCGGCGGCTGAGCCAGTCCAACCGGCTGAACCGGTCGAGCAAGTAGCCGCTGAATCAGCCGAACCGACTGAACAAGAAGCCGCTGAATCAGCCGAACAAGAAGCCGCTGAATCGGCTGAACCAGCCGAGCAAGAGGAAAAATAGAGGGACCTCATGGCCGGGCGCGTCGCCGTAGCCTATATCTCCCGCCCGTGGGGAGTGCGCGGCGAAGTTCGGGCCCAAGCCCTGACGCACCGCATCGAGCGCTTCAGCGACCTGCGGGACGTCGTCCTCCAATGCGCGGGCCGGTCTGACCTCCCCCTTGAACTCGAGGGCTGGCGCGTACATGCCAAGAGCTTGTTGCTCAAATTCGCCGGCATCGACTCGCCTGAACAGGCGCGTTCAATCTTGGTCGGGGGCTATGTCACTATCGCCCTAGAGCAGCGGGATCCCCTGCCGGAGGGCACGCACTACATCGACGACCTAGTGGATTGTGCGGTCGTCAATTCAGCAGGCGAGCCATTGGGCCACATCGTCGAGGTCTTATCCATGCCGACTACAGACGCCTACGTGGTCCGCGGTGCCAAAGGCGAAGCCCTCGTGCCGGCCGTCGGCGACTTTGTCGTGGAAATCGCGCCGGGTCGGGTCGTCGTGCAGGGTGTTGAAGAGTTGTTTGAGCCATGAAAATAGACATTGTAACGCTCTTCCCGGATTTTTTCGCCTCGCCGTTGGCGACTAGCATGATGGCCCGCGCCATCGCCCAGGGCCTGTTGACCGTCGAGACCCACGATCCGCGCGATTGTGCGACCGACAAACACCGCACTGTGGACGATGCGCCGTACGGCGGCGGCGGCGGCATGGTCCTCAAGCCCGAGCCCGTGTATCAGCTTTGGCAGGAGCGGGGCCTAGCAGCCAGCCGCTGCATTTACCTGACAGCCGACGGCCAGCCGCTCAACCAAGCGCTCGCCGTCGAGTTGGCGCTCGAGGAGCGGTTGGTGCTGTTGTGCGGACATTACAAAGGCGTAGATGAGCGCATCCGCACCGAGCTTATCGACCGTGAAATTTCAATCGGCGATTACGTGCTCACCGGCGGCGAGCCAGCCGCCCTCGTCCTCATCGACGCGGTGGCTCGGCTCATACCCAATGTTTTGGGCAACTTTTCCTCGGCCTTGGACGACTCGTTCCAAGAGGCCGTGCTCGATTGCCCTTGGTACACCCGGCCGGTTGAATTCCGCGGCCAGCGCGTCCCCGATGCGCTGCTTTCGGGCGATCACGAGCGCATAGAGCACTGGCGGCGACGCCAAGCCTTGCGGCGCACGTTTGCGCGTCGGCCCGACTTGCTGCAACAGATCGAACTCGACGAAGAAGAACAACAGCTCATCGCCACTTGGCGGGAGCAAGGGCTGGAAGAAGCCCCGTAACTAACAAGGTGATACAATGGACGCAAGTATCCTGCGCGAACTAACCTCGGACCAACTCAAAACCGATCTTCCCGAATTCGGCGCTGGCGACACCGTGCGCATTCACGTGCGGGTCATCGAGGGCGACAAGGAGCGCACCCAGGTCTTTGAAGGAACCGTCATCCAGCGCAGAGGCAGCGGCATCCAAGAGACCTTTACCGTGCGCAAGATCTCTCAGGGCATTGCCATCGAGCGCATCTTTCCCATGCACTCGCCGCGTATCTCCAAGATCGAGCGCCTGCGCGAAGGCCGGGTGCGCCGCGCTCGCCTGTTTTACTTGCGCGGTCGCAAAGGTCGCGCCGCCCGCATCCGCGAAAAGCAGGCGCGGTAAGCGGAGGCTGCGCCATGGCTCAACGCGGCGATCTGCCTTTTACGCGCAAAAATTGGTCTTTGGCCATAGTCGGCCTAGCCGTGATCGTACTCGGCTATGTGTTTTTGCGCATCCCACCGGCCGAGGGTTTCCTCTCCCTCACCCTAGCGCCGGTACTCTTAGTGGTCGGCTACTGCGTGCTAATTCCCATGGCAATCTTGATCCGAGACCAATCAGCAGACCAAGAAGACGAGGCTGAGCAGACATGACTAGCGCCCAACCCATCATCGACGACGGCGTCCGCGCTGACTACGCCCCAGACCTCTACCGCTACGACGCCGAGGCCCAGCAGGTCGCCCGCTTCGCCGACATTGGCCCCGAGCAGCTAGGCTTCTTTCACCAGCAGGGCTACCTCGTAATAGCAGAGGCGTTTTCGCCTGCCCAAGTCGCCGACGCTGCCGACGCCGTGTACGACCTGATTGACGGCAAGCAGCCCGAATTTCGCGGCGTCCAACTGGAAGTCGCCGCACAGGGTCAGAAGCTGATAGGTGCAGCTCGGCGCAGCGCGGTGCGCAAGCTGATGAAGTTCGTCGATTGGGACGAGCGCTTCCAACCCTTGGCCACCGACCCTGATCTTTTGGACGTCCTCGCCCGCCTGATGGACGACGCGCCCGTTCTATTCCAAGAGATGGCCCTGCTCAAGCCGCCTATGGGCCGCGAAAAGCCTTGGCACCAAGACTGCGCGTACTTCAACTATCCCCTGGGCACCACCATCATCGGCGTCTGGGTCGCCCTCGACCACGCCGACGCAAATAACGGCTGCCTGCACATCCTGCCCGGCACGCACCGCGAAGGTCCGGTCAATCACTTCAAGCGCCGCGATTGGCAAATCTGCGACACCGACGTCCAGACCGAGCGCGACGTCGTCGTGCCCCTCGCCCCTGGCGGCTGTCTGCTCTGGCACGGCATGACCCACCACGGCAGCCCGACCAACCCCTCGCAAAAAATGCGCCGCGCCCTGCAACTGCACTACCGACCCGCCAGCGCTGGCCAAATCGACACCGACGAGCGTATGGAGCACTTTGGCGGCGAGGTGCGCGGTGCCGAGTGCTGAACGAAATCTTCAACCCTCCAAACGCAGCGTCGCCTCGTCAATAAACCCACCCCCCACTTGTCGCGCAGCCAATGTCGCAGCGCGCTGAGCGGCCGTAGCAATCCCCGCCCCCCGGTGCAGCCGATGCGCCAAATACGCAGCGAAAAACACGTCCCCAGCTCCCGTTGGATCAGCCACCATCGCCACCGGAGCCGACGCAAACTTCGTTTGCTCACCCTTCCCACTTGCCACCCAGCCGCCGTGCGAGCCTTCGGTGACGACCCACTCTGCTACCGAGCAATCGCGCATCAACTGGTCCAGCGTCAGGCCGCAATCGGCGAGCACGAGTTCTAATTCATCGTTGGAAGTTTTGACGTAGTCCGCACGTTGTAGAGCGGCATACAGACTGCCAGCAACCCCCTGGTACACCTGCGTCCCCTCAATTCGCCGCACATAGCCTTGGATGTCCAAGCTCACCACGCCGTCCATCGCCGTCAGCACATCTTCGACCAGATCACGCGGATGGAGCGGCCCCAAATGCACGTGCTCCACACCAGCGAGTACCGGCCCGAGTTGCGCTGCGGCAATCGGCGCGGCGCAAGCGAGCAACTCCTGACGCCGCGCATCGCCATCCACGTAGTTGACAAAACAGGTCGTCGCCGCGCTCTCACCCACATGGACGGCAATACCCCGTTGCAGCAAAACCGCCAGCATCGCCCGGTCAGCCGCAGCGACATTAGTCAACACCCGCGTCTCCACGCCCAACTCGGCAAAGGTCAGCCCAGCATACGCAACCACGCCGCCGCGCTTGTACGCGACCACGCCGCCCTGGACCACGCGGTCAATCGTCGCCGAACCAATGACTGCCACCGCACTCATATTAGACTTCATCAGATCGGCGACTCAAAGGAGTAAATCGAGCTATAATCCACTGTGTCGTCATAATACAACTCCTTTGAAGAGATTTACTCATCTCGGGCCACTGTTTATTTTTACTAGGCCGCGCCATCGGACAAAAAGAAGAGCAAGCCGTGCAGCACCGCCACCTGAACCACCAGCGCTTTACGCTCGCCGCCATAGACGACGTGATCCGTCGCGGTCGCTGGCACGACTGGGCCGAGTTGCGCCGGGCAGCTCTTGAAGATCACGCCCTGCTCGACAAAATCGAGCGCGTCTGCGCCCATCGCGCCGCCGACCCCCGCGCTCAGCGCCATCGCTTTTGGTTGCACTATGTCAGAAAACACCGCAGCCCTTCCTGATTGGGACCGCGTCCTGTCCTCGGCGTGCCGCCTCCAGCAACTTCTGCCCGAAGCCGTGTTGGTAGGTGGGACCGCAGCGGCCATCCATGCCGAGCATCGCCTTTCCCAAGACGCGGATCACGTGCTGCCCGACCTGCGCCGCCAGTTCGACCACATTCTCGCCCAATTAGAATCCGCGGCTGGATGGCAAACGGCCCGCGTGACGCGCCCGGTGCAAATTCTCGGGAGCCTCGACGGAATCGAAACCGGGGTGCGTCAACTGATCCGCAGCGAGCCATTGGAAACGACGACGCTCCAACATCGGGACGCGACGTTGACCATTCCAACCCCAGCGGAGATCCTCCGCATCAAGGGCGTCCTGATCCTCAAACGCAACGCAACGCGCGACTATCTCGACTTCGCCGCGCTCGCCCATCGCATGGGCGACCAAGCCACAGCAGAAGCCCTGCGACCCTTCGACAGGTTGTATCGCCAAGACAATGGGGAGTCCGCATTGCAACAATTACAGGCGCAACTTGCTAGCCCCTTGCCCTACGACTTAGAAGGCACTGAACTTTCTGAATACAAGAACCTCGCCGCACAGTGGCACGACTGGAACGCGGTGACGGCCGCTTGCGCCCATGCAGCGGTCGTCGTCTTCGATCTCGTCTGCGAACAAAAGTAAAGGAGCTTTCCATGTCACCCCGACGCCAACCCGACGGCCGCCCCGAATGGCGCAGTGTTGACGAACTGTTGGCCCAAGCCATCGCCGACGAGGATTTTGCCACACTGCCCGGTAAAGGGCAACCCCTCGATCTGAGCGCGTACTTTGCCAGCGGCCCCGAACACCGCATCGCCAGCAAGCTGCTCAAGGACAACGCGGTTTTGCCCCAAACCCTACAGGACCGCCGCGACGCTGAACAGCTCCGCACCCAAGCCAGCCAAACGCTAGCGACGCAAAAGGAACACCTGTCGGCTCTAAAGACCAAAATTTGCGCCCAAGCCCCGGCCCTGTGCCGCTTCTTCCCCGACCGCCCAACCGCATTGGCCGTCCTCGGCCTACCGACTTGGCCCGACTATTTCTCCGAACCAAAGAATGCGCCCTTGCCCGCTCGTCGCGCCTTGCTCGACGGTGCCAGACGCCTAGCCGAACTCGTCGCCGCCTACAACCGCCGCATTGAAGTCGCCATCGCCGAGTACTTAGACTCTCTGCGCCAAGCCAATGCTTGCGTCGAGCGGCTCAACCAACAAGTAGCCTTCTCGCGGCACTTGCCCGCCGGCTTGCAGCTTAAGGCCGCAGACCTCACCGAGGCCGAAGCCCAAGTGCGCCCGGCACTTCCTCCCCTGACGCCCTTGCCCGCCGATCTAGTCCAGCGGTTAGACCAGTATTACAAAGCGGCGCGCCCCTCGCTCTGGCGGCGGCTTTCTTAGTCCCTGACGTTACGTGTCTGTCGTGCTGAGCGAAGCGAAGCATCCCATACCTAGGGGCCGTTAGTTACGAAAAAAACAGCCGTATAGCCGTCGCCCCTAACACCTGCTCCTGCTCCGCCGCGCTCAATCCCAATTCCTCGGTAAACACCGCCAAATGCTGGGCATAGGTCGTGTTTTCCAACCAGTGCTCACACGGGAAATCCGATCCCCAGATACAGCGCTCGGGGCCAAAGACGGCGAGCAAATGGCGCAGTTGCGGATGCGTATCGGCGAAGGGGTACTCCTGATCCGAGCTAGTCACCGCAAAGGTGAGTTTGGCGTGGAGTTGGTCAAAGCGCGCCAAATCCGCCACTTGGCGCACCGCTGCATCCTCGATCCCGTTAGCCCCTACCGGATAGGCGCAGTGGTCCAACACTACCGGGACGTGGGGAAATCGCGCTAGCAAAGCCGCTAACTCGCCGAGTTGTTCCTCGCGCAAATGGGCGCAAATTACCGCGCCGACTTCGCCGGCCCGACGCCAGAGCCGCTCCGCCATAGGCTGGTCGTACCCCGCAGGTGCTGCTTCGAGTCGGAGTCCCTTGACGTTGTATCCAGTCACCAGCCGCTCCAACTCGTCCGGGCTATCGTCCCCAGCCGGGTCTAACGTGCAGACTCCGACCGTCCAGTCGGCATTGGCCCGAGCCATATCGGCCAACAACCGATTGTCCCAGCGATAGGCCGATCCGGTCTGGATCAGCACCACGCGCCCGACGCCATTGGCCTCGGCTTCGCGCCGCAAGTGTTCGATAGTCCCCACACCCGGCTGCGGGCGGAAGGGGTCTTCTATCATGGGGTATCGCGTCTCGTCTCCGTGGTAAATATGTGCGTGCGTATCGACGATCATCACCGGCTCCTTTCCATTGTCTAGGCAACGGGAACATAAAGAACAACTGAACAGTCCAAAACTTGCCCGAAACCAGCCGCTAGGTATCTTCTTGTGCAACTTCCTCGAAAGAACTCCTGCATAATCCATGCGTCTATACCTCAAGCGGGCCTTGCTCGCCTTGCTGCTTTTAGCACTAGTGTTGTACGGTGCCTTCGCCCTAACATCGCACCCCGTAGAGCCGCATCCCTACTTTACATCGGGGGACGTTCTGGTCATTGCTCACCGGGGCGGCAAAGGACTAGCACCAGAAAACACCCTGACGGCCTTCACCCACTCAGCCGCGTTGGGAGTCGATGTGCTAGAAATGGACTTGCGCCAAAGTAGCGACAGCGCGCTCGTCGTCCTGCACGACCGACGCGTTGACCGCACGACCAACGGCCAAGGTGCAGCCGATAGCTTGACGCTCGCCCAATTGAAGCAACTAGACGCCGGCTACCACTTTAGCTTAGACGGCCAAACCTTTCCCTATCGCGGCCAAGGGGTCGCAATCCCCACCTTAGACGAGGTATTTACAGCTTTTCCCAACATGCACTTTCTCATCGAAATCAAAAACGACTCCGATGCGCTAGTGCGCGATTTCTGCGGAACGATCCGGCGCTTCGAGCTAAACGACCGCGTCATCGCCGCCTCCTTCCACAGCCGCCCTTTAGAGACCTTGCGCCAGACTTGCCCCGAAGTAGCAACTTCAGCTTCTTCATCAGCGGGAATGTCCTTTGTCTTCCTCCACTGGCTGCGACTCGACGCGGCGTACCACCCTGTCAGCCAAGCCTTTCAGTTCCCGGCCCGCTTGGGCAAAATCGACCTGATAGACCAGCGCTTCATCGCCCGCGCCCACACCCACAACATCCAAGTCCACATCTGGACCATCAACGATCCCGACGCCATGCAGCACTACTTAGACCTAGGCGTCGATGGCCTAATCACCGACTATCCCGACCGCCTACTACGCATCCTGAACCGCCAGCCCGCAGAGGAGACATCATGGGCGACCCAGTAGCCCTGAACGTACAACACCTGACCAAAACCTACGGCACGGGACCAAACGCCCTAACCGTCCTCGACGATGTGAGCTTTACACTCGCGACCGGATCAACCTGCGCAGTCGTCGGCCCCTCGGGCAGCGGCAAAACCACGCTACTCGGACTGTGCGCGGGGCTAGATCGCGCTAGCTCGGGATCGGTCGCGCTCGACGGCGTGGATTTAGATGGTCTCGACGAAGACCAGCGCGCGCATCTCCGCAGCGAAAAGGTCGGCTTCGTCTTCCAAACCTTCCAACTCATCCCCACCCTCAGCGCCCTCGAAAACGCCATGGTACCGCTCGAATTGCGCCGCGAGCCAAACGTCCGCGAGCGCGCCGCTGATCTCCTCAACAGGGTCGGATTGGGCGACCGGCTGCACCACTACCCAGCGCAGCTTTCAGGGGGCGAGCAGCAGCGGGTCGCGCTCGCGCGGGCCTTTATCAACCGCCCGGCGCTCCTCTTTGCCGACGAGCCTACCGGCAACCTCGACGACGGCACCAGCAGCAAAGTGCGGGACTTGCTCTTCAGCCTCAACGAAGAATCCGGGGCCACCCTAATTTTGGTCACCCACGATCTGACGCTGGCTCGCCTCACCCAGCGAATCATTCGCCTCCAGGGCGGCCGGGTCGCCGACGATCAGCTAGTCCCATGATGCGCTGGCTCGGCAAAATGGCCTGGCGCGACAGCCGCAGCCACCGCCGCAAACTACTGCTTTTCACCTCTTCGATCTCCATCGGCATCGGTGCGCTCGTCGGCTTGAGTAGCCTTAGCTCCACCCTGCAAGAGGCCATGGACCAACAAGCCGCCGCGCTCTTAGGTGCCGACATGGCGCTGACGAGCCGCCAGCCTTTCACGCCCGCCACCGAGGCGCTCATCGACTCGCTCGGCGGCGTTCAGGCGCGCCAAGTTGCCTTCAATTCCATGATTTACCTGCCCAAGACCCAGAGCACCCGCCTCGCCCAGATCCGCGCCCTCACCGGCCCTTTCCCCTTTTACGGCGAACTAAAAACAGCACCGGCTGAGGCCGCACAGAGCTTCCGCACCCAGCCTCATGCCCTCGTTGACGAGGCGCTCATGTTGCAGTTTGGCGCGGCAGTCGGCGACTCGATCAAAATCGGCGATACGGTCTTCCTTATCGGCGGGCGGCTCCTGCGTATCCCCGGCGAGAACGCCCTCTTTAGCGACATCCAGCCGCGCGTCTATATCCCGATGTCCTACCTCGACGATACTCACCTGATCCAACGAGGTAGCCGCGTCACCTACACCGCCTTCTTCCACTTCCCCGAGCGGGATGTCCAAGCGATAGCCAAGTCCATCCGCCCGCACACCCGAGGTGACCGCCTCCGGCTCGAAACCATCGAGCGACGCAAAGCGCGCCTCGGCCGCACTCTCAACAACCTCTATCGCTTCTTAAACCTCGGCAGCTTTATCGCCCTGCTGCTCGGCGGCGTAGGCGTGGCCAGCGCCATCCACACTTACACGCGGCAAAAATTATCCACGGTCGCCGTGCTGCGCAGTCTCGGTGCCACAGCCCGTCAGACCGTCCTGATCTATCTAATCCAAGCAGGGGGCATGGGCTTGATCGGCTCACTCATCGGTGCCCTGCTCGGCGTCGGAGTCCTTTACTTGCTCCCTACCGTCCTCGCCGACGTGCTCCCTCTCCAAGTCGAGCCGAGCTTTGATTTCCTCGCCGTCTTGGAGGGCCTCGGTCTCGGTCTCGGCCTTTCGCTGCTATTTGCCGCCCGGCCGCTACTGGCCATTCGCAAGACCTCGCCGCTTTTGACTCTACGTGCCTCATTTGAAGACGACCAACCTACCGACAGCGGGTGGCTGCGCTGGGCTCTGTACTTGGGGATCATCCTGACGGTCGCGCTCTTCGCCTACCGGCTCACCGACCGCTGGCCGCTGGCCATCGGCTTTGTCGGCGGGGTTGGAGCCGCCTTTGCGCTCCTAACGCTTACAGCCCGCGCAATTATCTACGGCACTCGGCGCTTCTTCCCCTCCTCTTGGAGCTATATCTGGCGTCAGGGGCTAGCCAATCTCTACCGGCCCAACAACCAGACTACGCTACTGATGTTGGGCCTCGGGCTGGGGACTTTCCTGCTCAGCACCCTCTTTCTGACCCAGACCAACCTGCTGTCCCATATCAAAAGCGTCGGCTCCGACCAAAACCCCAATGTCGTGCTCTTCGACATCCAAACCGACCAGCGCCAAGAGCTAAGCACCCTCGTCGCCGGGATGGATCTGCCGCTGTTGCAACAAGTGCCCATCGTCACCATGCACGTCCATAGCGTCAAAGGCCAACCCGCCCGCGCCATACTCCGCGACACCACCGCTAACCGCCGCCGACGCGGCAATTGGGCCTTGCGGCACGAGTACCGCGCAACCTACCGCGACTTCCTCACCGAGACCGAAGAAATCGTCGCCGGCACCTGGCGCAGCCAACCCGCAAGCGACACCCTCTACGTCTCCTTGGAAACAGGCGTCGCCTCCTCCTTGGGCGTTGGCGTTGGCGACTCGCTGACCTTTGATGTCCAAGGGGTGCCGATCGAAGTAGTCGTCGGCAGTCTGCGCCAAGTCAACTGGCAGCGCATCATGCCCAACTTTTTGGCGGTCTTCCCGCCCGGCATCCTCGAAGCCGCACCGCAATCCCACGTCCTCGTCTCCCGCGCCACCACAACTGAGCAAATGGCCGCCTTGCAGCGGTCCACCGTACACCGATTCCCCAATGTCTCGGTCATCGATCTCGGCAGCATTCTCAGCACCGTCGATACCATCCTCGACAAGGTTGCCCTAGTGGTGCGCTTTATGGCCTTTTTCAGCGTCTCCGTTGGCCTGATCGTGCTCGTCGGCGTGATTGCCAGCAGCCGCTACCAACGCATCGAGGAAAGCGTCTTGCTCAAGACCTTGGGAGCCAGTCGCCGCCAAGTGGTAGCAATCATGGCGCTCGAATACCTGTTTTTGGGAGCCTTTGCAGCAGCCACGGGCGTGATTCTGTCGCTAGGGGGCGTCTGGGCCTTGAACCGCTATCTCTTCGAGATCGGCTTCGCGCCCGACTACCTGCCCGTGATCCTCGCCTTTGCCGCGGTCAGTCTGCTAACCGTCGCCGTCGGTATGATCTCCAGCCGCAGCGTCCACACCAGCCCACCGCTCGAAGTCCTGCGCTCGCTCGATTAGCGGCGCAACTCCTCCAGCACCGGCCCCAGCGTCATCCACACGGTCTCGGCGACGATCTGATGGCCTTCGACATTGGGGTGGTTGCCGTCGGGCAGGTTCAGCGCGGGTTGGTCGCCCACGCCTTCTAACAAGAAGGGGATCAAGGCCGCGTCGTTTTTCTCTGCCAACGCCGGGAAGATTGCCGCAAACGCCTCTGTGTATTCCGCGCCCATATTGGGCGGCATCTGCATCCCAGCGATGACTAGGGCCACTCCGGGGTTTTTCGCTTTCACCCGCTCGACGATTTGTTGCAAGTTGGCGTGGGTGTCCTTCGGATCTATGCCGCGCAAACCATCGTTGGCCCCCAATTCGAGGACGAAAACGTCAATGGGACGGCGCAGAAGCCAGTCAATGCGGCGCAGTCCGCCGGCCGAGGTTTCGCCGCCAAGCCCGGCATTGAAGACCTCAAAGTTCCAGCCGAGCGAATCAATCCGCGCCTGCACCAAAGCCGGGAAGGCCTGTTCGCGGTCGAGGCCATAGCCAGCGGTCAGGCTATCGCCAAAAAAGAGAATGACGCGACTGGAGACTTCGGCGAGCTCAGACTTCGGCGAGGCTTCGACGGTGAGCTCAGCCGAACCGCTCAGTCGAGTCGTCGAGTCGTCCGCTTCCTCAGCAGCGACGCTGCCGCTGAGTAACACTAGGGCTAATGCGATGTATTTCACCTGAACACCTTCTTAGTTTTGCCCGTGCGCTTCTTGCTTATTGAAGCGAAAAATCCGCTGCGCTCGCGCCGATAGCTGGTCCATAATCTCCGCTGGCAGCGGATCAGCCGCCTTGTATTGATAGCCCAAGGTCGGGAAATAGCGGTGGTACACCAGCGACATCATAGTGCGGCGGCGGTTGGTGCGGTTGGGCGTGGCCCGATGCCAGACGCGCATGTCGCGCACCACAGTGGAACCGGCCGGCATATTGGTGCGCAGCGACGGCAGGGTCGATGCACGCTCTTCCAAACCGCCCGCTCGCCCCACATCCGCTGGGTCAATGACCGCCTCGTGATCCGTAATCAGATGCGTGCCCGGCCACACCTCCGTGCTGCCGTTTTCCTCCGTAAAGTCCACCAACGGAATGTTCACGACCATCATATGCGGCGGCATGGCAATGGGCAAATCGGGAAAGAGGTGCAGTTGGTCGCGGTGGACAACTTGAGTCTCCGGCCAGTTGGGCTCCGTGGAATTGCAGTGATAGGGCAACTTAGCCCAAAAATCCTCGCCGAGCATGACGTCCATAATCTGCACGGCCCAAGGGTTTTCAATCGCCAGCGGATCAATAAAGGGCGGACGCAACAAATCGCCCAGCGTCCGGCCTTCCAAATGACCGTCCCAAGCCTCCCGCATCACATCGCACCACGCCCGGTCCATGGTCTCCTCCACAATGACAAAACCCGCTTCCCGCACTTGGCGCACCGCCTCGGCCAAAGTGTCGGCGGCGAGGCACTGCTGTTCAATTTCCCGTGGCGACAGTTTCATAAACCTCTTCGATTCTCCCGATATTTCCCGTCATGGTCAAGGCCTGATCCCACTCCTATATTAAGCGCCGATCCCCTAAACTACACCTCGGAGCTTTCATGCAAACTACCATCTTAGGCCGTACCAACCTAACCGTCTCGCGCATGGGGCTAGGCGCTGGCGGCCACAGCCGAATCGGGCGCAACGCCGGCCTAACCGACGCTCAATCCGCCGACCTCGTTCGCCGCACCTTAGACCACGGCGTCAACTTCATCGACACGGCCGAAGGCTACGGCACTGAAGCCATCATCGGCCAAGCCCTACAGGGCCGCGACCGCACCTCCGTCGTCCTCTCCACCAAAAAATCCACTCGCCATGAACAGGTCACCCCCAACGCCTTGCAGACAAGCCTCGACCAAAGCCTAAAACACTTACGTACCGACTACATCGACCTCTACAATCTCCACGGCGTCGTGCCGCAAGACTACGCCTATCTCGTCAACGACATCTATCCTGCACTGCAAAAGGCGCAGCAACAGGGCAAAATACGCTTTGTCGGCCTCAGCGAAATGTTCAACGAGGACTTCGAACACACCATGCTCCAGCAGGCTCTGGCCGACGACCTCTGGGATGTCCTAATGGTCGGCTTCAATCTGCTCAACCAGACCGCCCGCGCCAACGTCTTCGCCCAGGCCATCGCGCAAAACGTCGGCATCCAAATCATGTTCGCCGTCCGCAAGGCACTTAGCCACCCCGACAACCTGCGCGCATTCACCGACGCCCTCGTCGAAAAGGGACAAATCGACCCCGCCGACCTTCGGCTGAGCTCAGGACTTCGGCGAGCTCAGTCGAGTCGTCGAAGCCTCGACGCCTTCCCCGACTTCCTGTTGGCCGAAGCCCCATCCCTACCCGACGCCGCCTACCGCTTCTGCCGCGACGAGCCGGGCGTCCACGTCGTCCTCTCCGGCACGGGCAACGCCGCCCACCTCGACGCCAACCTCGCATCTTTCGCCCGCCCGCCGCTGACGCAACAGACGCGCAACCGACTCATCCATATTTTCCGCCGCGTCAATTCTACTACGGGGCAAGCCGTGTAGGGTTAATGGTTAGTCTCGGGACCAAAAGACGGGATGCCCAACTCGTCTTTTGCACGACGTGCAGGAGAGTGTCCAAGATCATGGGGGGCACCAGAGCTGAAGCGGCGTCCACTTTGTCATGTGGCTGAAATCGAGGTCGGTCGCCAACATAATCAGTTTGTGGCGAATACATAGCTGGGCAAGTAGTGCGTCAATGGTTCCAACCTGAATGCCGTGGCGGCGACACTTGTTGCACAACTCGGCTGCATCAATGTAGTCGTCGCGCACGGGCACAATCATGGCGAGTGCCCCGAACCGTTCGACGATCTGCGTTTTGGCTTTCGGTCCCCGAAACCCCTGTAACAACTCCTGCAAGACGATTCCGGTCGTGTAAATTGCTTCGCCACCACCGAGCGCCTCTCGCAGGCGTTGAACCTCGGGTCCTTCGGGTGCCTTATCCCGTCGCAAAGCCAGCGACCAGACGCTCGTATCGACAAACAACGTCACCCACGGCTCCGTTCGCGTTTGTAGTCAAAGCTGTCGTCCCAGTCGAATTTGCCAAAAAGCTCTAAGAGCCGTTCCTGCTCTCGGCGCGCAATAAACTCCTGCAAGGCGCGGTTGACGGTCGCCTTCTTCGTCTTCTCGCCGCCGACTTCCAGCGCCCTATCGAGCAGCTCTGGGTCTATCGCCAAGTTTGTCGCCACTGTGTTACCTCCGACACATATAGTTACACATAAACTAATCGCCGATGTGTGACAGAGTCAAATTCCTCATCAACCTTTCATCTGCGCAGCACAGCTTCCTCCACTCAAGTCCAATTCTGACGCGACGGGTCAAGGGGTCGTTTCGGGGCTAAAAGACGGGCCGACCAACTCGTCCAGTGCCACATTGAGCACGTCCGCGAGTCGGCGGAATAGGCCGAGCGTCCCAGGCTTCTGTCCTTTCTCAATCTGCGACAAATACCCTTTCGAGACGCCCTTGAATTCTCTTGAGGTCGTCCTTATACTTCTGACTGTGCACGTTTCTCACAGAGTTCCCGCGTCCGTCGCGGCCTCTAGTAAATACAAGGGCCTGACCCGTAAAAGGTAGCTCCCTTCCATACGGTTATGGGTAGCTCCTTCGCTATGGCGAATAGCCAGACTTCTTCATAACTCTGTGAGAACGTGAACAGGCCCGGCTCCGCAGAGGCATCTTGTTCACTTGGATTCTGTGTCACCCTGCGGGCTGTCCGAGCCTTCTTTGTTGCCTGCCACGTCAAAGGAGACTATCATGTTGCGTTCAATTCTTGCTACTCTACTTATCCTTCTGTTTTGTCCTACGGAACAATCTGCTTCTCATAAATCTATTTCTAGGAGCGGATATCTCTATATCATGCAAAAAACGTTTGAAGACCTTAGCAAGGATTCGTCTCTTCCGCCACATGAAGTTTATATGAAAATTTCAGATATAGTTGACAATGCGAAGTCAGATGAAGAGTTCGATCTTTTGCTTAGAGTAGCAGGATTTGATTTTGAAAAAGTAAAGCTGGCTGTGAATGGATTGAATATAGCTCTTAGGCTTGATCTTAGTGGATTTTCTAAACAGGAGGCTATAAAAATTACAAGAGACGTTCAGAATAAAAAACCTAAAACAAAGGGTTATGTTGAGGCTTTTACTTTCTGGTTAAAAGAGAGAGGATTAGAAATGGATTCAACTCAGGTAGGAAAAGCTCTAAGACAAGGAGAACTTTTGAATCATCTGGAGCTAGACCCTAGTTCGGCTTATATAGAAAATGGAATTGATTTTCGTTTCTTGAAAAAATCGCTATCTATTAAGTAGAAGGGATGTCATGGCTACAACAAATCACGATTATGTGATTCAAACAAGCGTTGTTTTAGGTTTGATTAAGGAGAGAGCTAGCCAGACAATCGCATAGAAAACCCCACAATGAAAGGCTTACTCCGACCAATCTTACCCTCTCTAACTAAAAAGGAGAAGAAGGATGAATAAGAAAAAATTTGATTATGAGAATCCTGTTTATCTAAGAGCTCGATCTCTTGCTTTTGATCGTTCAAGCGGGTGGTGTCAATTCTGTGGTATTAGAAAGGCAGAGGAAGCACATCATTGGAGAGGATATAGGAGCGGGAGCTATAAAGCAGAAGAGGATACAACAGCAGATGAACTAATCGCTCTTTGTGGCCTCTGTCATGGAATTGCAACGGCTATCAGAAAAGAATATTTGAATCAAAGAAAAATAATTCAGGATAGATATGAGAAAGGACTTGATTTAAACTATCAAGATGATACACCTTTTTAAGCAACATGTAAAAAGGGCGTTCAAAGAATATCTATATGCCTAGGAAGTGGATTCAGGAACAACCTTAAAGGAATTACCGCCATAGACTTGGTAGACTTCCAATGATTAAGAACGAAAGGCAGAGCCGGCTCACCAAAGCGCAGGCGAACCGGCTCTCACAGGCCTTGCGGGGCCTCGGCGAAGCCGACGAAGTACATCCGCTTATTGTCGAGACATAGCGCGAAGCCCTGAGCAGCCAGATCGCCGACCTAGAAGAAGAGTTGCACAAATATGAATCTCGTTAGCCTAGTTTATTGCGCCAAATCTCGAAGTCGAGTTGGTTGCGAAGGAAATGTTGGTACTGCTCAGCTTTGTCTCCACTTGTCTCTGAGGACTCGTACTTGCCATCTGAACCAAGGAAATCTTCCAATTCTCCTGGGCGAAGTACTGGGATCTTCATATAGTCTCCCCATTGCGAGCGTGCTTCATTCATGACTTCTCCCTGGCCCTTTATGGAAAGTGTCACGGAATAGTCCTTTTTGCAAACGACGGTGGAGTAAAATTTTTGAACAGCATACTTGATACTGTCAACCTCGTAGAAATAAAAACATCCAGCTCCGCGATATCTACGGTCCGGTGCCATCATTGATTTTCTGTTATTATCAAAATTGACGTAACGAATGCGAGCCAATAGTGTCTGGTGATAATAGAGTTCATAATATCCTGCATCATTATTGTCAGTACGAACCTCTCCGCGTGTCCATTCCTCATGGCGAGCCACATGATCTGCCACTGGGTCAGTGATTCTTAATATGAACTCAGGAAAAACTGTGTAATAGAAATTCGCGTCACTTCTATCATCTTCTAATAGACGGGACCACAAATCAGACTCGCTCAAATACTGCCTGGCCCTTTCAAGAGGCGACTTATCCAAGCCGAAGCGTTCACGCCACATTCTTTCAATTTCATGGGGTTGTGCAGCGTCATTTACCGGAGTATTCGTGTCACAGACGCGAGTATAAATATGGTGAGCGTAAACTTTTTTATATTTTTCGACGAGATAGTAAGGCTTATGTGGAGTATCTTCGATTACCAGAACATCGAGTAATTTCTCATCAAGTTTGATTTCTTCCATATAGCACTCCGGGAACCTAGATTGAAAAAATTTATTGGCATTATCACGAAATAAACCTACTAAATCTGCTTGGGTTCTTCGCCCGGCATCCTTGTCTATTGAGTGCAAGGAAAACTCATCATCAACTCCAAATATCAAAAATCGATCACCAGTATGTTTGGCATTGGCTAGGCACAAGATATCGTGAATAAGATCAGATTTACATTTGTGGTGCTCAAGTTTAAAATCCCAATACGTACCTTCGGCTTTTCGACTGATAAGGGCTGAGATAGTTGTATGTAAAGCGTCTTTTTTGGTCATGTTCTACCTTCAGTGAGTGGTACGATTTGATTTGAATCCCCCCAGGCGGGGGTCTTTCTCAAGTATCTCTTCTTTCTCCTCGCCATCCCTACCCCTTAAGTACCCCAACAGTAACCCCCTTCGTCAAGTATTGCTGCAGAAACGCATACACCAGCATCGTCGGAGCCATGATCCGCACCAACCTTGCAAAGGCCATGCCCCAATCGCTGCGATACTGACTGACAAGCGTGATGTTAGCCAGCGGCCCATAGCTCGACCGCTCACCCGTTGCGCCGCCCGACGCACGGACTCGTTGCAGATCGGCGAGGTAATTCTCAACCGCTGCTGTCAGTCGCGTCGTCGTTTTGGTCGTTATGCATCACGGCTTCCCGGTGGCTCCGAGCTTCTCAAGTCGTTCAACCCACGCCTTAAAGTGAGGACATTTGGAGCGGATGTTCTCCAAGCCAATCCGTTCGGCCATCTGTGATCCTACTGTTGTTTTTGAGTATTCGGGAAATTCGGCGATGATCCGCTTCGATGGAGCCGTATGTTGTCCGTCGTCAATCCGTTCTGGGGACTGGACATCATCGACAATGCTCTGCAAAGCGGAGATTGGGGAATCTGCATTGTCAAAGAAGAAAGCGAACTGAGATACATCAGAAAACAAATAGGCTTCAAATTCATGCAACTGAATGAACGGGATAAAGCGATGATCGTCGGTCTCAGCGAACCACGATCTTTCAAGAGCCTCCACCCGCTTATACGGGTCGAGACGCAATTTCTCAGCTTCTTCAACGCCGGGAAATTTCGTCGGCAAGGCATAAAGGTCAATCATCGTGGTAAAAAACACGTCATTCCCCGATTCCTGTTTGCGACGGCGATCAATGTCATTCTGCATCGCCCTGAAGTTTCTACCTCCTCCTCGATGGACTATTCCCTTCTTTCGGGCGTGAGCAATCAAGGTCGGTTTCTGCATATAGACGCCAAGGTTCGCTAGATGCGGCTTCAAGACCGTATCGGCAAATGTCTGCTCTGTGTCACCTTCGGCGAAGAGATGGAGTCGCACCATCAGTGCGGCCCTCCGCCGATGACGTTCTTCTCCCATATTTCTCCAAGCGAGTACTCCTCCAGCCATGCTTCAAGCTCTTCGGCATCTGGTCTGGAGAACTCCGTGGCTTCACCATTCCGCTCGACAACTACGATATCCTCAGGCTCGAAGCTGTCGAGAAATGCGCTGGATTGGGTGCTGACGAGAACCTGAGTATGGTGGCTTGCAGCGCGAAGTAGCGAGGCAATCACGTTGAGCGCGTAAGGGTGCAAGCCGATTTCCGGTTCGTCCACCACTATGAGTATCGGGAGGTCTTCTTTGGGCTGTAACAACAGCGAAATCAGGCAGATAGCCCGCAGCGTACCGTCTGAGAGTTGGTGAGGACCAAACACGAGATCGGACTTGCGATGTCGCCAGTTGAGAATGATATCTTTAGAATCGGTCGGCTCCAGATCAAAATCTTCAAAGAACGGTGCCACCTGCCGAATGCTCCCCACAATCCGGCGATAAGCCATTTCTTTGGAGGACTTGAGAGCATATAGTAAAGCCGCCAGATTCGCTGCATCGGGCATAAGCCAGCGGTTGTCGCCGACGTAACAATACTGCCGGACTCTCGAAGTCGGCGATGTATCGTGGAAGTGATAGACGCGACAGTGATTCAGTAGATACCGGAGCATTTTTGCCACCGGGTCATCCTTTTCTGCCTCGTCTCCAATCCGCGTTTCCTGATGGCCCCTTCCCAGCGATACGACCTTTGGGCTCGGAAAGTCTGTTTGATGAAACGACAGCGTCTCTTCGGCAAAAATCAGCGAATCACCGGCAGCGTGGAACAGTCGCATGCTATAGGTGTCTATTCCATGCTCTACCTCGAACTCCATCTCCGCTTCCAATTGAGGGGTTATCCTCGGGCCAAAGTGCAAATTGGCTGTGGCCCGCCCACTCGCCCCAATATGTTGCTGAAGTCGTCCGCCCATTAATTCATTTACTAACTTGAAGAAGGCAATGAGATTGCTCTTACCAGCCCCATTGGCACCGATCAAAACATTGAGCGGCCTGAGTTCCAGCGTCATTTCTTTGATAGACCGAAATCCCCTGATCGTGATATTCTTCAATTTTGGCATATTACTTCCTCACTTTTGCTTACCAATCGTCCCGGCCCCCTTTCTACCCCTTAAGCGCCCCAACAGTAATCCCCTTCGTCAAGTACTGCTGCAGAAAAGCATATACCAACATCGTCGGTGCCATAATCAACACCAACCCGGCAAAAGCCATCCCCCAATCGCTGCGATATTGACTGACAATGGTAATGTTGGCCAGCCCCAACGGCAGCGTGCGCAACGCCTGTGATCCCTCCCCGGATAGGAACATGAAGGCCATAAAAAACTCGTTCCAAGTCCCCAAAAAGGCGAAGATACCCACCGTAATAAGCCCCGGCCGCGCCAACGGCAACATAATCGACCAAAACGCCCGAAACTCCCCCGCCCCATCGATCAACGCCGACTCGTGCAACCCAGAGGGCAAAGACTTGAAAAACCCGGTGAGGATAAAGATGGCAAACGGCATCCCAAAGGCCACATAAACTATCAGAATACCCAGCCGCGAATTGAGCAGTCCAAAGTCCTTCATCTGAAAAAAGAGCGGCACAATAGACAGTTGCAACGGAATCATCAGCCCGGCCAAGAAGTAGAAAAACATCGGCCGCACGCCAAAGAAGCGAAAGCGAGCCAGCGCGTAGGCCGCCATCGCCGCCAACAACATGGAAACCGCCACCGTCGAGATAGTCAAAAAGACGCTGTTGAAGAAGTAGTCGCCAAAGTGCCCCTTAGTCCAAGCGTTGGTAAAGTTGATCCATTGCAAGGCGTCGAACTCGGGCAAGCTGAAGGGATTGAGGAAAATCTCGCGGTCGGTCTTCAGCGAAGTGTACAACAGCCACAGCATCGGATAGACCACAACCATCAGATAGCCGCATAGTGCCAAATAGACGAAAGGTTTGGCAATGGAAAATTTATCTTGTTCCGCCATACTCAAAACTCCACAGCTTCGCGCTTCATTGCGCGCAAGGTCGCGGTAGTGCCAAAGAAGACGATCAAGAAAAGTAGCACGGCAATCGCAGTCGCCTCCCCTACCTTGAACTCAGTAAACATCGCCTGCACCATCCGCGTGCCAATCACGTGGTTGTCGGTCGTCGGCCGCTGATTGGTCAACAGCCAAATCACCTCAAACGCCTTCATCCCGCCGATGATCATAAACACAATCGCTATCGACAACACCTCCCAAATCAGCGGCACGGTAATCGACCAAAACTGCCGCCAAGCCGAAGCCCCGTCGATGTCGGCCGCCTCGTACATGCTCTGCGGAATGCTCTCCATCGCCGCCAAAAACAGCACCATGTTGAACCCAGCCGCACCCCAGATCGACATGGGTATCAGCGCCCAGTAAAGGTTGTCCTGCGCCAGCCAGGCAAACCCCTCAAACCCCTCCAATCCCAAGGCCACCAACACCGTGTTGATCGGCCCACCCTGTGGATTATACAAGTGCATCCACAACAGCGTCGCCGCGACCCCGCCGAGAATATTGGGGAAGAAGAACACGATGCGGAAGAGCTTAGCCCCAATGACCTCGCGGCTGATGCACACTGCCAGAAAAAGCGCCAGCGGCAACACGCAGAGCGGGATGACGAACATGATGAAGAGATTGTTCGACAACGCGATCCAGAACTCATCGCTCTCAAACAGCAGCCGCTGGAAGTGCAACAGCCCGACGAAGACCATCTCCGTCAGCCCATCCCAGCGCATCGCGCTCCAGACGAAGGACTTGATGCTGGGCACCACCACGAAGAGCGTGTAAAACGCCGCAGCCGGACCGACGAAGAACACTACCCCCGTCCAAGGCAGACGCACAGTGCTAGTAGGTCGAGGAGCTTGGCCAGCCTGTCTCTCACGCCACTGCCGCGCCGTCGTGTACAGCCAATAGCCCATCGCCAGCGCCAACAGGCCCAACAGCAGCGCGGGTTTCCACAGGTGGCGAATGGTAATTTGGTCGGGTTGCTGGCTGCGGTTGCGCACCGCTTCAGCCGCTGACTCCAGCTCTTTGGCCCCTTGCTCGGGCGTCATCTGCCCATTGACGATCTTGAAGCGCACATCGTTGAGGAACTGGTCCATCTCTGGGAAACCCTCACCCGGAGCAGTGCCATAGCTCGTTGTCGCCTGCTGTGCCAGCGCCACCAAGTCCTGCAAATCCTCGCTAGTCCGCCCCTCCATCGCCCCATCAACAGCCACCAAAACATCGCGCATCTCGGCAAAGGTGCCCGCCATCTCCTGCGAGGTCATAAAGCGCAAAAAATCCACGCCCAATTCGGGGTGGGCGCTATTTTTGAAGACAAAGTAATACCCGGCACCAGTATAGATGGCACCGGGTTCGCCAACCCCGCCCTCGACTACGGGCAAATTAAACGCTCCCAAGCGGAAGCCATCGGGGATTTTGCCCATCATCTCGCTCTTGAGCCAAGACCCGCAAAAAACCATCGCCGTATGCCCCAAGAAAAACTCGAGCTGCGCCTCGGTGTGGCTCATGCCGAGAGCACCGGGCTGGAAGTACTCCTGCGCCGTGCGCTGAATAAGCCCGAGCGCCGTCACAAATTCGGGATTGGCAAAACTGCCCGGCACTAGATCCTTCTGCTCATAGAACCGCTCGCGGCCAGCGAGGTGATAATAGGCGTTGTCGGTCACGCCGCCGATATAGCCTGGATAGCGCCCCTGAAAGGCCAGCGGCCAGACCCCAGCGGCGCGGATTTGCTCGCAGAGCGCGAAAAACTCATCCCAAGTGCGCGGCGGTACCCAGCCGTGCTCTGCGAACATATTCTTGTTGTACCAAACGGCGTAAACCGAGTAGAGGAAGGGAAGGCCGTAGATCTTGCCCTCGTGCTCATAGCGGTCGAGACTGCCGGGCAGGAAGGACTCGCGCCAGGTCTGGTCCCCGTCCCAACTCGGCCCGTCCAGATAGTCGTCGAGGGGCAGGATCTCGCCGTTGCGGATCAGCGCCCAATAATTGAGACCTGCATTGCTGACTTCCGGAAACGTCCCTTCGAGAATCCGCACCCGCACCTTGTCGGCAATGCGCGGGTCGCCGTAGAGATCGACCTGCACATCGGGACGGACTTTTTCGTACTCGCGGGCGGCAAAAAAGAAAAAGTCCAGTCCCGCGCCGCCCTCAAAAATGGGCACTTCAACGCGAGTCGCCGCTTGCGCTGACACTGGACCGCAAAGCATCCCCAGCACAACGGCCAGCCAGCCGATGACTCTGTTAGGTGTTGCTATTTTCAAAAGAATCGATAATACCAGCCCTTAGAAACCGCTCGCTCGTACTTGGGCACAAGACGGCTTCTAAGACAAAATTACCCCTGCGAGAGAAGTGCGACCTCCCTCGCAGGGGTAAAAGTAGAAAGCCTACTCGCTAAAACTCGCCTTGATCCGCGCCCAAGATAGATCGGCCACCGCGGTGGCGTCTCCGGCACCGACTAGCCGGGCATCGACAAAGCGCTCGGCAAAGCGGAAGGTCGCCGCTTGGCCGGAGAGGGTGTGATAGCCCCGGTACTGCTGGGGGGCTTCGTCGAAGTCGGGCATGGCGATCTGGAAGCCGATGATGTTACCGGCCTCTAGATCCGTGGCCACGCTGGCAGCCTGATCGCTGAAGATGATATCATCATAGGGCGTGACGTAGATTTCGAGGACCGACGTGGTTGGCCCTTCGCCGACCGACGCGCCGCCGCCATCGCTCAAGGGCGGCGAGTTGAGCCAATCGGCCCGGCCGGGATAGCCCAAAAATCGCCCGTCGGGCGCATCGAAAATCGCGTTCCACTTCTGGGCCTGGCGGTTCTGGTTGAGCGCCTTCTCCTCGTCGGTCATGGTTTCGCTGTTGCCGAAATTGTACTGGCCACCGGAGTGGTCGCCATCCACCATGAACTCGACCGAGTCGTGCTGCCACACCGAGGCGGGCGCGCCGCCGGCGTACTCATTGATGTACACATTGTCGGTGCGCTCGGCTGCGAGGTAGAGCCGATTGTTGGTGTTGTTCCAGCCCAGCCAAACCCGATAGTCCATATCGGCCGGATCGTACTGAGCACCATCGCCGACGGTTGGATCGGCGAAAAAATCCTCAGGCGTGAGCGAAGCATCGCCGACCACGTCCTCCCAGTCGGAGATGTCCCCATCGAAGAGGTCGAGATCCACCAGATCGGCGTCCGGAATCTCGAAGATCGGAAAGACCTTTTCGCCGATGTGGGCATGGGCAGTGCCGGCCAGCACAAGGGCCAGCATGAGGCAAAACGTACTGATGAGCCGCATAAAAGCACCTCCTTTAGGTTTGCTTTTAGGTGCGAATCGCCTGTGCCTAGGCGATCTTGGTTAATGGGGCGCGATGTACCCCCATTATTATATACTGATGTTACGCAGTTTTCCAGAAAATCCTCAATTTCGCCCCAATATCTTGGGTCAACAGGCTTCAATAAACCACAAGATAGCGAGCCACTGCGTAACATCAGTTATATAGCAACCCTAAATCATTCAAGACTGGATTTCCGCTTTTGCGGGAGTATCTGTGTTGTGTGTCAAGCCTTTTTTAGCCTGCTTTGGCTTGGTGTTGCACCCAAGGGGTTCGTCGATGGGCAATGGCGTTGAGCAGCAGGAGCAGCTTGCGCATCACCGCGACCACCGCGACCT
>JAJEFJ010000063.1 GCA_022820485.1 Candidatus Latescibacterota bacterium | reverse complement strand
CCTCCGGCCGTCCTAGCCCAAGCCTCGTATGGCCTGCAAGAGAGGGTGACGAACACTTCTTTGCTCATCGCCCCCGAGGGACGAGTGCCTCAGACCGTCTCCGAGTCGGGCTTGTTTAGCAATGTAGTGGCCCAGATCCCGGCTGCGGGACTCATTCCCTACGAGGTCAATTCGGTATTGTGGTCCGACGGGACGGCCAAGACCCGCCTTATCGCGCTGCCCGGGCAAAGCCAGATTGAGTTTTCCGCTGCTGGCATCTGGAAATTTCCCCCCAACGCGGTGGTGGTGAAGAATTTCTTCATAGAGTTGGAAAAGGGTGATTTGGCCAGTCGGCATATTGTCGAGACGCGCTTTTTGGTCAAGCGCGGCCAAGCTGATGCATGGGACGGCTTTAGCTACATGTGGGATCTGGAGGGCAAGGACGCGGTATTGCTCGAAGAGGCGGCGACCCAGTCCTATCTCATCGCCGACCCAGAAGCCGAGGACGGCTTCCGCGCATACGTGCATTTCTATCCCGGACCCGAAGATTGCGCCTTGTGCCACACCGGACCGGCTGGCTATGTCTTGGGGCTCAACACAGCCCAGATGAATCGCTCGTACGACTACGGCGGCATTGTAGATAACCAATTGCGCACCCTAAACCACATTGGTTTGTTCACTGAGGATATCGGCGAGAATTACGACGGCTTCCCCCAGTGGGCCGACCCCACCGATGAAAGCCTGCCGCTGGCCGACCGCAGCCGCGCCTATCTGGCGGCCAATTGCGCTCACTGCCATCGCCCCAATGTGGTCAGCCGCTCGACCATCGACCTGCGGTACGACACCCCCTTAGAGGAGACCAATACCCTAAACTGGGTGCCTTCCTTGGGTGCTCTGGGTACTGAAGAAGGGTTTATCATCGACCCAGGCGACCCCGATAACTCCACCCTGTACTTGCGCCTGCTCACCTTTTCCTCCAATCGCATGCCGCCGGTGGCCTCCACCTTGGTTGATTGGGAAGGCAGCGATATCATCCGCCGCTGGATCGCCAGTATGGATCAGCCTACTGCCGTACAAGGACTGGCGACTGTACCAGAAGAGGCTGGCTTAGCGCAGAACTTCCCCAATCCCTTCAATGCCTATACCACCATCGTCTATCAGGTTGGGGAAATCGGCCCAGTGGAATTGGCCCTATACGATGCGGTGGGCCAGAAAGTGCGCACCTTAGTACAGGCCGAGCAGGCACCGGGGTCTTATACTGTGCGCTGGGATGGTAGGACAGAAGACGGCGGCTTGGCCGCCAGCGGCGCGTACCTCTATCGCTTGCGAATGGGGGCCTACTCGGCAGCCCGGCAGTTGATACTGGTGCGCTAGAATTAACTTCATCTGCGAGGAGCGTTTACATTGCGAAAAATTATCGGAATAATCCTAATCGGCTGGACCCTGAGCACTGTCGGTGCAGATCCTCGACCCCTGCGCGACGATGTTCAAGTCCGCCACGTGCTCGACGTGAGTCGGCGGACCATGCGCATTGCCAAAGACCCGCGTGACAACACCCTGTACACCCTCACGGCTACGGGTACTATTTACCGCATTCAGATCAAGGGCGAGGACGAGCGCGTCGGCGAGACCATCGCCCGAGGGGTGCGCGACGCCGAGGGAGCATGGACTTGGACCCAGTTCCGTCCCGAGGAAGGGGTGCCCGCAGGAGTGCCCATCGACGAAATCCGCGCCGCGACCGCGGCTGCTGCAACCCGGGCGACCGACCCGATCGAAGATCAAATCCACGTCCTCGATACGCGCAACAACCGCATCATCACCCCACCGAACAAAGAAGTAGCCAATCTAGCCGACTATGGCATCGCGTTCCCACGAGCTATCTATTTCGACGCCGAAGGGGCCCTGTACGTGGTGCTCGACGTGGAGGCGGCCAATGCTGTAGGCGAAGAGCGGATTGCTACTTCCGCGGACCACAAGCTCAACGATACCCAAGGCTTTGATATTGCGGCGGACGGCACGTTCTATATTGGCGGCAACAGCGGCAACAAGGTCATAAATGTAGTGCGTGGGGTGCGCGACGGAGACACCATTGGGTGGGCTACGGTGGCCCGCACTGAGCGCATTCCCCCCGGCACCAAGAACCATCCCCATCCGGCCATTGTCCTCAGCCCGGACGATCGCTTTGTGTACATCAATTCGGGATCCCGTACCGACCACGGCGAGTTGTCCGAGGAAGGGGCTTTTGCCGGGGCGCGCGAGTTGCCCCTGTCGTCGGCCATTTTGCGGGTGCCGGCGGATGGCGAGGAGCTTTTGATTCCGGCCGCTGAGGAGGCGCTGCAGGCTTCGGGCTACTTGTACGCCGATGGATTTCGCAATGCCTTTGACATGGCCTTTGCCGCCAACGGCGATCTGTTCGCCGCAGACAATGGCCCAGACAGCGATATGGCCGACGAGATCTGCTGGGTGCGGCAGGGGCTGCACTATGGCTTCCCTTGGCGCATGGGGGCCATGGACACAGCCCAGCGCTTCCCCGACTACGACCCGGCTGCGGACTTGCTCCTGATGACCCGCTCGGACGCTAGGGACCGCGGCCTATTTTACAACGATCCGACCTATCCACCCCCGCCCGTGGACCGTTTTGCCGATCCGGTCCTCAATCTAGGGCCCGACGCCGACCGCTACCGCGACCCGAGCACGGGCGAGGTGCGCGACGCCAGCGACGAGGGAGGAGCAGCCTATACGCTTACGCCGCATAGTTCGCCGTTGGGACTGGTCTTTGACGTAGAAGAGGCCCTGGCACCCGAGTTTCGCGGCGACGGCTTTGTGTTGCGCATCGGCGGGGATTGCTGCAACCTGATCAACCCCTTCGACGACCCGGACGAGGATCTCATCCACATGGACTTGGAAAAGGTGGGAGATAATTATCAAGCGCGCATGACCCGGATCGTCGACGGTTTCAGCGGCCCTATTGACGCCGAGATCATCGGCAACAAGATCTACGTGATTGAGTGGAGTGGCGGTCGCGGCTTGTGGGAGATTACCCTGCCCGGTAGTTCGGTCACGACCGTGGTGGAAGATGGCGGTAGTCTGCCCGACGGGTACGCGCTGGCACAGAACTATCCCAATCCCTTCAACGCTAACACGACCATCGCCTACGAGGTGGGCAGTGAAGGGTTGGTGGAACTGACCGTTTACAATGTCGCCGGACAGAAGATCCGCGATTTAGTGCAGGATCGATTGGCCGCGGGACGCTACGAGGTGCAGTGGGACGGGCGCGATGACCGTGGCCGAGCCGTGGCCAGCGGCACCTATATATACCAGCTTACCGCGGGCAATTATCAAGAGAGTCGGACACTGACGCTGTTGAAATAACTGCTGTTACGCAGCTTTATGTAGCGTCTGCGGCTTGTGGCCCCTTCGACAGGCTCAGGGGCCGCAGGCTGAGCTTGTCGAAGCCTGCCGGAGGTCAGGCCAGCCAACGCCGACGGAGGCATATTGAAGACATTGCTCTGGCTGCTCAGCCCCGCAGTCGGTTGGCGAGGGCTTGATGAGCTTGAGCGCCGACGGCGAGTAGGAAGGTGTCGAGAGGGAGGGTCCCCATTCCGGTGTCATCGGGCTGGCGGACCATAGCTTGTGGTGAGACGAGATAGCTGTGGCCGCGGAAGTGCTTGTACCGTTCTATCAAGGCGAGGAGACCCGAACGAGAATGATGGATCGAAGTGCCGATCTCAAAGGCCAGCGGTTGGTGCGGATCCTCCAAAATTAGGTCCACCTCACGGGTGCCGTCGCGCCAGTGGTGGAGCCGAAGGCCAGCGTGAACGCTCAAGGTGTGGAGCGACGCCGCTGCGAGGTTTTCGATGAGAGTGCCCATCTCCCCAGGATCGTCGAGCGGGGCGAGGCCGCGTTGCAGGGCGGCGTTGCGAACCGCTCCATCGACGAAGTACAGCTTGCGGCCCCGACGTTGGACACTAACCTCGTGCCCAGAGTAGTTCGACAGGGTGAAGACGAGAAAGGCCCGCTTTAGATATGAGATATAGCGGTCGAAAGTCGGCTGAGACAGGCCGAGATCAGCTCCGATGTTCGACGGCGACAGGAGACCGGCGATCTGACCAGCTAGCACGTACAGAATGCGCTCTAGCATCATTGGGTTATTTACCCCAAATGACTGGGGGATGTCCTTGTAGATGGCTCGCTCTACGGCGTCACTGCGGAGAACTTGTTGCGACGCTAGTAGCAGATTCGATTCGTCTGGCTGTTCGTCGCGTTCGTCGCGGTACTGGCGGACGAGCAGTTCGGGGAAGCCGCCGATGAAAAGGAAGGCGCGACGCCACCGGCTAAGTGCTGCATTAGCAGGCCGACCGGAGGGCAAGGTGCGCAGGGTTTGGCCGAGTGTGTGCGCGACGGCGATCTCGTATTGCTGCTCTATCAGGTGAAGGAATTCGTCGAACAAGTAGGGCATCAGGTACTGTTCCTCCCAACGCCCTACTCCGCTCTCGACCCGGCGTTCTCGCAGGGCGGCGGTAGCACTCGACGTTGCTGCAATCCGCACCGGCCACCGTTCATCGTAGAAGGTCTTTAACCATAGATCCCAGTCGGCCGCGTACACGAGTTCGTCGAGCATCAGGTAAGTAGGGCGGTCGGTGGTGGCAGCACTCGCGTCCAATACCGCACGCACGAGGGTGCCGAGCGGCATCTGCAGGAGGAGAGGGTGATCCATGCGCAACCACCAGACTTGCTGCGGCTCGACGTGCTTTAGAAGGTGGCGGACGGTCTGATAAAGCACGGTAGTCTTGCCCACCCGGCGCGGTCCGAGCACGAGTTGGTAGCGAGGCGGCTCGTCGCGCAGGAGCCGCTGCCACAGCAACTGAGCTAGCGGTCGTTCCACTGGAGGGGCCAGCGATGGCGGTACGGCTCCTTGGCTATGCCACGGGTTTTGTTCGGTAAAGATGTGCTCAAAGTCGGAGAAGCGCGGGGACCAAGTGGCCAAGTTAAACCTCTTTCTGTGATGTTTATTGTAGTAAACAACATGCACAGAATATATGTTATTTGTCAAATAACATGCACATAGTCTCCTCCGCGAGGCTTATTTAACATCTCGTCAGCGACTAAAGTAAGATAGTCGTGCTGGGGTAGGCTACCGCCCCGTCCCCAAGAGCCGTTCCATGTTGCCGCCGAGGATCGCCGCCATTTCGGATTCGCCTATGAACGGGCAGTAGCGCCGTATGTAGTCGAGACTCTGGCGGTAGGTCCAGTGCAGCAGGACGATGGGGATGTCCGTCCCCCACAAGATGCGGTCGGCACCGATGCGTTCGACCATTTTCTCTAGGACGGGTCGCATCTGTGGCATGGGGTAGTCCCAGCGCGACTGCAGGAACACGGCGAAGAGGATTTGGATGTGGAAGCGCGGGTGGCCGATGGGCGCTGCTTCGTACACCTCGTCGGGCACGTGGAGCCGGTCTTCGTCGGCAAACATCCGCCAAGAGAAGCCATGGGTCATGACTACGTCGACGTCGGGGAAGCGGTCCATCCAGGCGCGTAGAGCATGCAACTCGTCGAGGTAGGCGGCGGGCGAGTTGGCTGCGCCGAGGGTGAAGAACACGGGGATGCCCAGCTCGGCTACGGTTGCCCACAAGGGGTCGAAGTCGGGCCCGGTCCACTCGGGCGAGAGGTCGTAGAGGGGCCGGTGGAAGGGCATGAACTGCAGGCCCGACAGGCCGTGGTCGCGGATCGCCCGTTGTAGCTTGGCGACGGCGTCGTCCGTCCGGCTGGGGAACCACCATTCAGGTACGTGGGCTAGGCCTTGGATCCGCCCCGGGTGGCGTCGGCAGCAGTCGGCGATGTAGTCGTCACCTAGACCCATGTACGGAGTGCGATGCAGGAGCGCCCGATCGATGCCGGCGTAGTTCATCTCCGCGACTAGACTGTCGGCGGGAAAGGCGAAGTCCACTGTCCACGGCGGCAGGGCCTGCTTCACGTAGTCCTCGCCGTCCACCGTCCACTCGGCGAGGCCGTGCTCCCCGGTGCGGAAGGCGGCGTCGCGCAGGCCATCGAAGCGCCAGGGGCGATCGGGGTCGTAGAGACCCGTAGAGTCAGCCGGGACGCGGTCGGCGCGTCGCCAACAGGGCTGCTGCCGGGCTTGGGCCATGAATAGCTGCAAGTGCCGCCAGAACTCGGCGGGATTGGCGAAGCCCCCGTTGCGGCCCGGCGGCGGGAAGCAATAGGCGTGTCCGTCGTAGATCATGGTGGCGTCCTTGGCAGGGAGTGAGCCTTGTTTAACGAGGGATCAGGCGGATGTCCAAGCGGCAGCCAACAGCTTCTGCGTATTTTTGCAGAGTAGCAAGAGAAGGGGAGTGCTTTTTATGTCGTCCTGATGCTTCAAGACGTGCGACTGCTGGCGTTTGGGTGCCCATTTTTTCGGCAACATCAGCCTGAGTTAAACCCGCATTCTTTCTGGCTTTGAGCATTTCGTCGAAGAGGGCGAATTCATCTGCAAGTGCATCGTATTCAGCGACGAATTCGGGTTCTTTCATCCATTCGTCAAGCAATTCCTTATGCGTTTTCATGTTTAAACTCCTCCTGACGTTTGCGTGCAAGCTCCAATTCTTTTAGAGGCGTTTTCTCAGACTTTTTGATATAGGCATGAAGCACAACCACCTTTTGACCAACAACCGTACAGAAAAACGCACGTCCTATTCCTTCTTTGCCTTTTGCTCTAATTTCGAATAAACCATTCCCCAATGCTCGTGTAAAAGGCATTCCCAAATTTGGCCCAAAAACCGAGATTCGCTCTGTGATCCGGGCATAAACGGCTCGGATGCCGACGGGCCAAGTACTTAGGATACGTTGGACGTTTTCGTTGTAATAAACGATTTCCCAAGCCATATCATAAATTAACAAATATGTTATAAAAATCAACTCATTAACAAAGGAGAAAGGAGAAATGAATGATGAGCCAGCATAGCGCACTTTCGAGGTTTATTGGCATTCCGTTGCACTGGCAGATTGCCATTGCTCTCATCCTCGCCGCATTAGTCGGGTGGCTGGGCGACGAGCATGCGACGCTGTTGGGTGCATCGCTCATAGAAATTCTCGATTTCTTCGGCAGCTTGTTCCTCAATGCGCTAAAGATGATCGTGGTGCCGCTGATCCTGTCTTCGATCATTGTTGGCGTCCGCAACATGGCGAGCCAGAACGCCTTTGGACGCATCGGCGGGAAGACGGTGGCCTTTTACGTGGCGACGGGACTCCTGTCGGCTTTCACTGGTCTCGCTTTCGTGAATCTCATAGCGCCCGGCGAGACGGAGTCGGCGCGGGCGCTGGGTGCCGCGCTGCCAGATTCGTCGCAAGTCATGGACAAGGTAGAGGGGCGCGGCATGCGCGATCTGGTCGAGGTCCTCAAACGCGCGATACCGTCCAACATCTTTGCGGCGGCGCTAGAGGTTCAACTGCTGGCGCTGGTATTCGTCGGAGTCGTGTTCGGATATTTCATGTCGCGGCTGAACGGGCCGGCGGGCGACACTTTACAGCGGTTTTGGGTCGGCCTGCACGACCTCATGATCCTGATCACGATGTGGATCATGCGGTTTGCTCCCATTGGCGCGTTTGCGCTGGTGGGCAAGACGTTGCTCATCTCTGGCTTTGCCGCGCTCGAAGCGTTGGGTTTGTTCTTCTTGACCGTATTGCTGGCGCTGGCAGTGCATTTTGCCGTTTGGTTGCCGCTGTTGTTGCGCTTGGTCGCTGGGATCAGTCCATACGAGTACTACGCCAAGATCGCGCCGGCGCAATTAACTGCGTTTTCGACTGCGTCGTCTTCGGCGACCTTGCCGGTGACTATTAACAGCGCCGAACAGGCTGGTATCTCCAACCGCGTGACTAGCTTTGTTCTGCCGTTGGGGGCGACGGTGAACATGGACGGCACGGCACTGTACGAGTGCGTGGTGGTGGTGTTCATCGCCCAAGTGTACGCGTTCGCGTCTGGCATAGATTTTGGCATTGCGGAGCAGATGATCGTCGTATTACTCGCCTTGCTCACGTCGATTGGTGTGGCGGGTATTCCCGCGGCCAGCTTGGTCGCCATCGCATTGATCCTGCCGGCGGTCGGCCTGCCGGTGGAAGCTATTGCTATCGTCTTGGCCGTTGATCGCCTGCTCGATATGTGCCGCACGGCCGTCAATGTGACCAGCGATCTGGTGGTTACGGGGCTGGTGGCGCGCACGGAAGGCGAAGACTTGCTCCAGGATTGATGGGCTACAAAATGCCTACGCGGGAGCTGCTGGCGTCTTCCAACATACCCTCGGCTGCGACGAGATTGAGCTGGTTCACTTCCTCGGGCGTTAGATCTGGCAATCGGTCCACTAGCCCTAGGAAGCGCTCGTTCTCGGCTGGTGCTACGAGTCCCTCGATCAATACGGCTAGCTTGTCGATGTAGTCTGGCCGGGCAAAGGGGTGGTCGCCGAGGTAGTGGGCGTTGGGGTTGTCGAGGTGTTCGGCGACTTGAGTGCCGTTGTCGAGGCAGACGACAACTTGGGCACCGAACTTTTTGTGGTCGGGGTCTGGGTGGTGATAGGCTTGGGTCCACTCGGCGACTTCTTCGGTGCGGATCTTGTGCCACAGCGCGACCGTCGAAGGACGGTGGGCGCGCTCCGAGGTATAGGAATGCACGTGGTGCCAAGCACCGTCCTCCCAGGCGACGGCGAGGATGTACATGGCGCTGTGGTCGAGGGTCTCGCGCGAGGCGTCTGGATCCATTTTCTGCGGGTCGTTGGCCCCGGTGCCGATTACGTAGTGCGTGTGGTGGCTGGTGCGGATTACGACGTCTTCCACTTGGTTTAAGTCTATGTGATGGGCGTGGAGCCGGAAGCCGAGGTCGATCAGGGCTTGGGCTTGGTATTCGGCGGAGTGTTCCTTGGTGTAGGACCGGAGGATGGTACGCATGTTTTCGCCGGGATCGGGTAGGGGGACGCGGTATTCGGCGTCTGGCCCGGACAGCATCCAAGCGATGACGGCGTCGCGGCCCTCGTAGATGGGCGACGGTGCCCGCTCGCCGAGGCGCACCCGGCCCACGGCCTCGATGGCGATTTTGTTGGCTTGGGCTGGGGCGTAGGCCTTCCATGAGGTGATGTCCCCTTTGCGCGACTGGCGGGTGGCGCAGGCTAGGTGTAGGCTCTGGTTGATGGCTTGGTAGATTTGCTCGGCTGGCATCTGGAGCATGGTCCCGAGTCCGGCGGCCACGGCCGGGGCGAGGTGGGCGACGTGGTCGATCTTGTGCTCGTGCAGGCAAATGCCCGTTACCAGCGCCATCTGGACCTCGTAGGCCGTGAGTATGCCCAAGGTCAGTGCGCGGCCGTCGGCCCCCGTTTGCTGGGCGGCGGCGAGCAAGCCGGGGATGTTGTCGCCGGGATGCGAGTAGTCGGCCGCGAGGTAAGTGTCGTGCATGTCGAGTTCGCGCACGGCTACGCCGTTGGCGAGGGCCGCCCATTCGCAGTGGAAGCTGCGGTCGTTGGCCACGCCAAAGAGGCGAGCACCGTTGTTGTGGGGATGGGGGTAGCCGAGGGCGAGGAGGCGGGCGTTGCGCACCGGCGGGCGGTTGATTGCGGCTAGGGCGACTGCGGCGTTGTCGATGACGCGATTGCCGATCATCTCGACGACATCTGCGTCGGCCGCTTGGTTGTGGGCGGCGAGTTGGGCCAGCTTCCAAGCCAATTGCTCTTCGCGCGGGAGGACCGTACCGTCTGGGTGGGTCTTGACGATGTGGTTTTGCATGATCTGCTTTCGTGGTTGGTGGAATTGGGAAAATCAAATAATAGGGCCTATCGCCGAGGACGGACAATTGCAAGGGAAGGAGAGGAATATGAAAGTCTTGATGCAGATGGATTTAGCTGAGGAGTTGATCGAGGAGATTCGGCAGGTGGCCGAGGAAGTGGAAGTGGTGTGCGTGGACTCGGATGCGGCGGCCTTGGAAGTTATGCCGGAGATCGAGGTCGTCTGCGGGCATATTAGCGAGGAGATGTTCGCGCGGCGGCAAAAGCTCAAGTGGATGCAGAGTTGGGGGGCGGGGGTGGACGGAGTGCTGCATCCTGAACTGGTTGAGAGCGATGTGGTGTTGTGCAGCGCCAAGGGGTGGGTGGGAGTGCATTTGGCCGAACATGCGATGGCGTTGTTGCTCGGGCTGACGCGGGGGATCCACACGGCGGTGCGCTACCCGGACTGGGAGCGGCGCTGGCCAATTCGCGCTACGTCGTGGGAGCTAATTGATCAGACGATGGGTATTGTGGGATTGGGGGGGACGGGGAGGGAGTTGGCGCAGCGGGCGAGCGCGTTTGGGATGCGGATTATCGCGGTGGATCCAGAACAGGTCGAAGTGCCGGAAGCAGTGAAAGCCTGCTGGGGGATGGATCAGTTCCACGCGCTGTTGGAACAAGCCGACGTGGTGGCGATTTGTGCGCCGCTGACTGCGGAGACTGAGGGGTTGTTCGACCGAGAGGCGTTTGCGCGGATGCGGAGCCACACGCTGTTGATCAATGTCACGCGGGGACGGATCGTCGATGAGCAGGCTTTGCTGGCGGCGCTTGCCGAAGGGCAGATCGGCGGGGCGGGATTGGACGTGGTGCCGCAGGAGCCTCTGCCCGAGGATCACCCGCTGTGGCGGATGGACAATGTGTTGATTACGCCGCATACGGCTGGGGGATCGCCCAACCGCGACAGCCGGTGCGTGGCGTTGTTTTGCGATAATTTGCGGCGCTACTTGGCGGGGGAGGCGTTGGTAAGCGTGATAGACAAGCGCAAGGGGTATTGAATGCGTCGAGTTCGTTGGTCCCTGACGAGAAAGGCTTAAAATGTCTAAAAAAATGAATTCTATATTTGGATTCCCGCCAATCCACAAAGTGCATCTTACCCCTCCAGATGAGATCGCTTCGCGTTTGTGCAGTCTTATAGGTATGCCATTCGAGTTGACGGGAAAGACTAGGACAGATGGATCGAATGTGAGAAAGCTTGTTGCACAAACACTTGCAAAATTTCCGTTACCTGAGCCATGTCCCCGGTCATCTTATTCTATTATACCACCCAAAGGGAAAGGAGTGCCAAGGATACTTTTAGAATATGTGGATACCTATATCGTAACTACAGGAGATACGTACAATCTCCAAGTTTGGAACCGAAATCCAGCAGCTAACTCTGTCCAAGTCGAATACAAGTCCGGTGATATTTTATCTGCAAGGGATGTTCGGTTTGTCTTTCTGCGTGTTGATCCACAAACTCATACAATAGGATCTATACTCGTCCTAAGCCCGGATTATATCGAGAATAGATTTGGACGCTTTGGCAAGCCGACGATTAAACATCAGATCATAATTCCGCCAAGAGTCCGAGATAAGGCTCTAGATCAAAATCCGCCGGGCATTTTCTTTTCAGATACATCAGCTCTTTCCTTACATGTGAAAAAAGAATACACTATTCCTACCTCTTCAATGAGTGATAAACCTCTTTTGAATCAACTGTTTTCTTTAGAATTGCTGCGAGAAATGCTAGTGGATGGACTAATTGGCGAACCACTGGATCAAATGGCCACAAAAAATAGAGGCCAAGCACTGGAGCGTTTAGTCGCTCTTCTTTTAGGGTACAAAATCAGTGATGCTGAACTTTTAGAAGGAACTTTTCCTGATATTTCCAATCAAGCCTTGGAGGTCAAGGTTCAGGATTCGCCAACCGTGGACTTGGGAAGATTTAGTCCCCAATTTGAAGAGTTCGTACCGTCCTGTCCTGACTTGACGACATTAGATGTTCGCTACTTGATGGCCTTGACCGATGCTGAGACTGGCATTATTCAGGGTGTAATTTTATGTCCCGGCGCTAAGTACACGACAGTAATCTAAGTTGTGGTACGGCCCTGCTTTAGGTTTTATTTGTAATCGCCGAAGATTGCATCTAAATCCTAAATACAGGAGCCGCACCATGCTTATTCCTATGCTAAAGAAAGCCCTCATGCAAGGG
>JAJEFJ010000100.1 GCA_022820485.1 Candidatus Latescibacterota bacterium | reverse complement strand
CCCTTTCTGCCACTAGGCGCTGGATCTCCTCCCAGGCAGGGTCGTAACGGCGCTGAAATCCGGCCTCCACAATCCGCCTGTTCCGGGCCGCCATTGCTGCGATCTGGCATCCATTTTCGATACTTGAAGCTAGACAGCCGCCCACGAGGAGGTCGTAACCGGCATCCAGTGCCCAAATGGAGACCTCATCCTGAACGCGATGTGGAACCTCGATTAGAATCGCGTCCGGTTTGGCCTCCTCCAAGCGGCGAAAGTCATCGCAGAAAACGTCGCACCCCAACTCAGCCGCGCAGCTTTCAGCGCGCTGTGCGCGCCGGGCGGCGACGCCGCAGATTTCCGCCCGGCCGGTGTCCAGCAACGCCCTGCCCCGCGCCCGGGCCATGTTCCCGGCTCCCACAATCGCTATTCGCTGTTTTAGCATTGTGCTACCGCTTCTGTTTTTGAGTTTAATGCCCACTCTCGTAAAATATGAAACCCGCCGCAACCAGACCGTACTGGGAGTCCTGTCGTCCTGATCGACTTCATGCAACATATGTAGTTGACAACTGACTGATAGTCATTTTATTAATGATATAAAGTCGATTGCAAACTGGTTATGACCATGTTGTTCACGTATCCTACTCTAGACGATAAAGAGAAGCGGGTAGAAGAAGCTACGGCTCGCCTACGAGTCGATCTGCGTCGCTACGTCGCTACGGAGCCGCGTCGCTGGACGGGCTTGTTAGCCCGTATGACCCGGGCCCGCGCCCTTGCCGGATCCAATAGCATAGAGGGCATCAATGTGTCCGATGATGACGCCATCGCCGCGATTGACCGCGAAGATCCCGCCAACACGGACCGCGACACATGGCAGGCTGTCGTCGGCTACCGCGAAGCAATGGACTACATCCTCCAGCGCCGTCAGAGCCCGTCCTTCATGATCACCGAGGACGTGCTCTTGGCCGTCCATTTCATGATCTGCCAGTCAGATTTGCAAGCAAATCCGGGTCAGTATCGCCCCGGATGGGTCGGTGTGCGAAACAGCAGGACCGGTGAATTGGTCCACGAGGGAGTGGATCGCGACCAATTGGAGTCCCTCATCCACGAGTTGCTAGACTACGTAAACAACGAGCAGGTCGATTCGGTCTTCCTGCGCGCTGCCATGACACACCTGAACTTGGCGATGCTGCATCCATTTACGGATGGTAACGGGCGGACTGCCAGATGTATCCACACTGCGGTATTGGCCAGTGACGGGATCATCGCGCCAACATTCTCTTCAATTGAAGAGTACATCGGCCACAATCAACAAAAATATTACGACGTATTGGCAGAGGTCGGAGGGGGTGCATGGCAACCAGCGCGCGACGCTAAGCCGTGGATTCGCTTCTGCTTGACTGGTCACTATGTGCAAGCGCAAACACTGCTTCATCGGATGCGAGAGTTGGAAAGGCTTTATGTAGAACTCTCGGATTTGGTAACTGCCAACGGATTACCCGACCGCATGGCCTTGGCCCTCATTCAGGCCGCCTTTGGCACTAGGGTGCGAAACTCGTCCTACCGGGTAAGCGCAGATGTGTCTAAGAATCTCGCTAGCCGTGATCTGAAGGTGCTCGTGGATACAGGACTTCTAGTTCCCGAGGGCGAACGGCGTGGACGGTTCTACAGTGCGGCCCCCATTGTGGCGGAGATCCGTCAGAGGTTGCGGCTTCCCAAGAAGGTTGACGATCCTTTTGCCGGCGGCTCCATTTCTTGAGAAATTTCCGCCCGGCTGGAGCGAAGGCTCGATCCCTCGTTCCAAATGGAAATAGGCGAATGCGCCAGAAGACCCGGCTTCGGGGACAGTTATAGGAGGAAAGCATGGAATACGTCAAGTTTGGCCGTTCTGGCCTGAAGGTGTCGCGTCTGGCCTACGGCTTGGGCCTGCGCGGCCAGGAAGACGCCAACGAGGCCGAGCGCGCCATCGAGCGGGCCGTCGAGTTGGGGATCAACTTCATCGACTGCGCGAACATCTACGGCTTTGGGGATGTGTATGAGACCCGAGGCACGTCGGAGCAGGTCCTGGCGCGCGTCCTCATGCGGCACCGCGACGACCTCGTGGTCACCTCAAAGGTGGCCAGCCGCGTCGGCGACGGGCCCAACGACGCCGGTCTGTCGCGCTATCACATCATTCGGGAGATCGACCGCACCTTGGCCCGCCTTGAGACGGATCACATCGACGTTTACATCCTGCACGTGTACGACGACGAGACTCCCCTTGAGGAGACGCTGCGCGCCCTAGACGACGTGGTGCGCGCCGGCAAGACGCGCTACGTGGGGATCTCCAACTTCCAGGCTTGGCAGGTGCTCAAGGCGCTGTGGACGCAGGACCGCCTCGGGCTCGATCCCCTGATCTGCATCCAGAATCCCTACAACCTCCTCAACCGGGAACTAGAGCGCGAGATGTGGTCGGCGCAGCGCGACCAAGGCTTCGGGGTTATGACCTACAGCCCCTTGGGCGTGGGCCTGCTCTCTGGCGCATATACCCCCGGCGAGCCGCCGCCGGACGGCACCCTTTACGCCACCGGGCGCGTCGGTGACCTAGAACAGGATCTCAACGAGGCGGGACGCCGGACGCTGGAGATCCTGCGGCAGATCGCCGATGCCCACGGTCGCACCGTGGCGCAGACAGCGATCAACTGGGTGCTTTCCCACCCCGAGGTGACGGCGGCCATCACCGGCGGCGATACGGTGGCTCACATGGAGGAGAACGTCGGCTCGGTGGGCTGGTCGATTACGCCGGAGGACCGGGCCCGTCTCGACGAGGCCTCGGCCGGTCAGGATCGCGTTCTGGACGTCTGACCGCCGCCCTCAGTAGGGACATCAAAAAGCCACTTTATTTTCCTATACGTTTATACGTTCCGAAAAACCCAGAGGAGATCAGCATGCGACTCAAAGACAGGACAGCCATCGTCACCGGAGCCGGGGGCGGCATGGGCCTCGGCATAGCGAAATGCCTGACGCGCGAAGGAGCGGCCATTGTGGCGACCGACATCGACGGCGACAGGGCGCAGGCCACCGCCGACCAGCTCGCACACGAAGGGGCCATTGCGGTCGCCATCACCGCTGACATAACGGATGAATCCGCCTGCCAGGATCTCGTCGCGCAGGCGATCGAGCGCTTCGACGCCATCGATATCCTCGTCAATAACGCCGGCCACTTCGGCACCATCGTCGGTGCCCCGTTCACCAACTTCACCGGAGAGGAGTGGGACAGCAACTACGACATACACGTCAAGGGCCCCTTCTTCCTCTGCAAGGCAATCGCCCCGCACATGATCGAACGCCGCTACGGCAAGATCATCAACATCTCTTCCGCGGCCGCCAAACGCGACCCGACCTTCCTGCCAACCTACGCGGCTGCCAAGAACGCAATGCTCAGCCTGACGCGGCTGACCGCCAAGGACCTGGGGCCGCACAACATCACCGTAAACGCCGTATGCCCCGGATTCGTGTGGACCAACTTCTGGCACACGCTGGCACCGAAGATCGCCGAGGTAGATCCCACCTATGCCGGCAAAAGCGCCCGCGAGGTGTTCGACCTGTTCATCGCCAACTCGACGCCGATGCAGCGGGAACAGACGCCTGAGGACATCGGCAACATGGTCGCCTTCCTCGCTTCCGATGAGGCGCGCAACGTCACCGGCCAGACGATAAACGTCAGCGGCGGCATGGTACTGGACTGAACAACGCGAATGCACAAAGTACCCGCTGACTTGCGAGTGATCCTGATCGGCGGCTCATCCCACGTCGGAAAATCGACCCTGGCCGATTCGCTGGCAGCAAAGCTGGGGTGGACCCAAATCTCCACGGACAAACTTGCCCGCCACCCCGGTCGTCCATGGCCGGAACCAGTGCCCGACCACGTGGCCGAGCACTATCTCTCGCTGTCGGTGCGCGAATTGATTGAGGACGTGCTCCGTCACTACAAGGTCAATGTGTGGCCGCAAGTTGAGGCGATCGTCACGGAGATCGCGACCGATACTTCCAAGGAGCGGATAATAGTGGAAGGATCTGCTCTGTGGCCAGAGTTTGTGGCGACGCTAGAGATTGCCAACCTCGCTGCTATTTGGCTCACAGCGAGTGACGCCGTGTTTGAGCAGAGGATTCACGCGGCAAGTCAGCATAGAACGAAGTCACAGCGCGAAAGAGTGATGGTGGATAAGTTTCTGAAACGCAGCCTGCTCTACAACGCGCAGATGATGGATGCGATCAGGCAGCATGAGCTGATGAGTGTGGACGTAAATGCGGCCAGCGTGGATGAGCTGATAGAGAAGTGCCTGTCATTACTGGGGTTGGAGCAGGCTGGAACGCGTTGAAGATCCGTGGAAATCGACCGGTTTATTTTTTTCGGTCCTTGTAGCGGCGGCCCCGGTCTTCGACGCGGCGCTCGCGCACTAATTCCATTACCGGGACGCCGTAGCCGCAGCTAGTGCCGGTTAGTTCGACTTCCACTTCGATTACTTGGCGTTTGGTGCGCAGATGTTCGGACTCCGTTTGCAGGAGCAAGGCGGCGTGGGGCGATTCTTCGAGTGGGGTGGCCGTAGCTTTGCCGTAGAGGCGGATGATGCCGGCGTCTGCTCCTGCAAAAGAACAGACCATGACGGTGATCGGGCCGCCGACTGTCGCATGACGTGCTGTCTCGTTGCCGCTGCCCAAGTAGTCGAGGAAGGCCACGCGGTTGGGGTCAATCACATGTAGGGGTACGCCGCCCTTGGGCGAGAGGTTGATTGGGCCAATGCCTTCGGGACCGGGCGCGAGTGCGGGATCGGCGGAGGCGACGAAGAACAACGGCGCGTTGCGGATCAGCGCGGCTTGGTCGTCGGTGATGGAAGGATAGTAGGTGGCCATAGGTTTTTCCTCGTTGGTAGGATAGTCTAGGCGAGCGCCTCGTTGTATTGCAATTGGTGTAGGCGGGCGTAGATGCCGTCTTGGGCTAGGAGTTCTTCGTGGCGGCCCTCCTCGCGCAATTGGCCTCGGTGCAGCACGAGGATTTTGTCGGCGCTGCGGATGGTGGAGAGGCGGTGGGCAATGACGATGGAAGTGCGGTCGCGCATGAGTTTTTCTACCGCGTCTTGGATCCAGCCTTCGGTCTCAGTGTCGATGTGGGCGGTGGCTTCGTCTAGCACTAGAATGTCTGGGTCGGCTGCTAGGGCGCGGGCGAGGGATAAAAGTTGGCGCTGACCCGCAGACAGGGCTGCGCCGCGCTCTTGCACGTCGTGGCGGTAAGTGTCGGGCAGGCGGTCGATAAAGCGGTCGGCGTTGACGTAGCGGGCCGTTTGGGCAACGGCCTCGTCCGACAGTTCGGGAGCACCGAGGCGGATGTTGCTGGCAATGTCGCCGGCAAAGAGAAAGACATCCTGCTGCACCAGACCGAAGCGCCGCCGCAGTGCTTCCACATTCCACTCGCGGATGTCGATGCCATCGACCAAAATTTGCCCGCGTTGAATCTCGTAAAAGCGGCACAGCAAGCTGATGATGGTAGTCTTGCCCGAGCCGGTGGCCCCGACTAGCGCCAAGCTCTGGCCCGGCGCGGCGCAAAAAGAGACGTCGCGCAGGACCCACTCTTCATCTTCATAGGCAAACCACACGTGGCGGAATTCAATGGCACCGGCGATGCGCTCTTGGCGCACGGAGCCGCCGATTGGCTCTGGCTCGGCGTCAATCAATTCAAAGATGCGCTCGGAGGAAGCCATGGCCACCTGCACAGTGGCGTATTCCTCGGCGAGATTGCGGATGGGCATGAAGAAGCGGGGCACGTATTGCAGCATGGCTACCAAAACGCCCCAAGCGATTTCCTCGCGCAGCACTTGGCCGACGCCGTACCACAGCACCAGCGCCATCAGGGCGGCACCGCACAATTCCATAAAGGGGAAGTAAGCCGAGTGGTACAGGGTGCGCACTAAGCGGGCGTCGAGGTATTCGTCGGTGCCTTGGTTAAAGCGGCGGGCGCTGCGCGGCTCGCAGTTGAACAGTTTTACTACCTCTATACCCGACAAGGTTTCTTGCAAATCGGCGCTGAAGCGGGCAAAGCGGGTGCGGGCTTGGCGAAAGGCCTGGAAGGTGCGGTTTTGCAGCCACAGAGTGGCGGCAAAGGCCACGGGCAAAAAGGCGCAGGTGAGCAGACCGAGTTCGACATCGAGATAGAAGAAGATGTAAAACAGGATGGAGGCGATGGTGACGGCTTCGGTCACTAGGGAGACGGCACCGTAGGTGAAGAATTCGTTGAGCGCATCGACATCGCTGGTATTGCGCGCCATCAGCCGACCGATGGGCGTGCGATCGAAGAATTTGAGTGGTAGGCGTTGTAGGCAGGTAAAAATGTTCAAGCGCACGTCGCGCATAGTCCACTGGCCGACCATGCTGGTGATCCAGCTCTGGGCGTAGCCGATGGCGAATTGGGCGACTAACAGCGCGGCGAAGAGCAGGACGAGGGAGCCTAGGCCGTCTAGATCGCCGGGTACGATGTGTTCGTCAACGGCTATTTTGGTCAGCACGGGACCGGCCTGGCGGGCCAGCGAGGCCGCGAGGATGAGCAATAGTGTCGAGACCGCCCAAGGCCAGTAGGGTCGCAAGAAACCCAACAGCCTAGCCATTAGGCGGAGGTCGATGGATTTTTTGTCGATTTCCTGCTCGTCGCGAATGTTCGGCGGCATTAGAGGTCGCTCAATTCCTCGGTGAGGTGTTGGCGGCGGTACATCTCAGCGTACAGGCCATCGAGTGCGAGTAATTCGCCGTGGGTGCCCTCTTCGACAATGCGCCCTTCGTCGAGCACGATGATGTGATCTGCGGCCATGACGGTGGAGATGCGATGGGCGATGAGGATGGTGGTGCGCTCGGCCATGATGTCGCGCAGGCGCGTGAGGATTTGCTCTTCGGTGCGGGTATCGACGCTAGCCAAGGCGTCGTCGAGGATGAGGATTTTCGGTTGCCGCACAACCGAACGGGCTAGGGCTGTGCGCTGCTTCTGCCCGCCCGACAGGGTGACGCCGCGCTCGCCGACGATGGTGTCCATCCCTTGAGGAAAGGTCTTGAGGTCCGCGGCTAGTTGGGCCACCTCAATGGCGCGTTCGACGGCGTCTGGGGCGGCTAAGTCGAGGGCGATGTTGTCGCGGATGCTTTCGGAGAACAGGAAGGTGTCCTGCGGCACGTAGCCGATGGCGTCGCGAAAGGCGCGTAGGGGCATTTGTTCAATGGGCTTGCCGTCGATGAGGATCTGGCCCTCACCAGCTTGGATGAGGCGGGGGATGAGCCGAGCCAGCGTGCTCTTGCCCGACCCGACTCGGCCGACGATGGCCAGGGTGCTGCCGGCCGGAATGTGAACATCTATATCGCGCAGCACGGCTTGGCCATTGTACGCAAAGGAGGCTCGGCGGAATTCGATTTCGCCTTTGATCGCTAAGCCGTCTTCCCGGTGATGATCGGGCTGGGGCTGTTCCTTGAGCACGGACTCAATGCGCAGCATGGAAGCCATGGCGCGCTGGTATTCATCGACGATGCGGCCCATCATCATCATCGGGCGGCTCATGCGGATCAAGTAGGCGTTGAAGGCGACGAAGGCCCCCAAGGTGAGCGCCCCATCGACGACGCGAATGCCGCCCAGCCACAGAATGAGCACCATCGACAGGCCGCTGATGAGGAAGGTGAAGGGGAAGAACGTACTGTAGAGGTAGATCAGGCGGCGGTTGCGCTCGACGTACTCGTCGTTGAGTTGGGTGAAGTGGTCGATCTCGCCGCGACGGCGGGCAAATGCCTTGACTACGCGCATGCCCGAGAGGTTTTCCTGTAAACAGGTGCTAATGGCGGCAAATTGCTCTTGCACCATGCGATAGCGTCGGCGCACTCTGCTGCCCACGAAGCGCAGGATCACGGTCATAATGGGCATGGGCAACAGCGCGTACAGGGTCAGTTCCCAGTCGTACAGACACATGGCTACCATGCTGAAGCTGAAGCCGAGGATGGCGCTCAGGAACATGCGGAAGCCGTGGCTGAGGTAGCGCTGAACGGCTTCGACATCGTTGGTCGCTCGTGCCATTAAATCGCCGGTGCGGGCCTGTTGGAAATAGCCGATAGGCAAAGTGAGTATATGGGCGAAATAGCGCTGGCGGATGTCGCGCTCGACGCGGTACGAGGTGGCGGCCAAGTGCCAGCGCATCCCAAAGGCCATGCACCACTGCGCCAGACCTAAGCCGACGATGAGGGCAGCGTAGCGCGTTAGGAAAGTCAGGTCCGGTGCGGCTTGATCTAAGCTGGCCCGGGATTGGTCAATGGCGCGTTCGAGGACGAGGGGGATGGAGACGGAGACGAGCTGTTCGCCCAGCAAAAAGGTTAGACCGATGGCCAAGGCCCAGCGATAGGGACTGAGGTACGAGGCGAACGGTTTGAAGGGATTGAGGCTCATGCGTTGTTTGGTGGGCCGCTAAGGCCCTACTTAGACTATATATATCCATAAACCGTGTCAAAGCAGGACGATTAGGAGACTCATCCAAATGCATGCCTTCCGAATGACCGCCGACGAAATCCAGCGTTGGGAGCGCGATGGATATTTTGTGCGTGAAAACGTCTTTGCAGACGAAGAAAACGACCATCTGCGGCAAGTGGCCGAAGACATTGTCGCGGGGAAGCGAAGAATGCCTATGGCCCACATCGACCGCAATGCCCTAGTCCGCGACGGCAAAGACGCGCGATCTGGGATCTATGGTATGCACAAGATCCATCACCCCAGTTGTTACATCCCGGAGTTCCTCGCCCGCGTGCGGGATCCGCGCCTGACCGATCCGCTCCTCGATATTCTTGGCTCAGACCTTCTGGGCATCAACAATCTCTTCATTTGGAAAGCTCCCGAAATCGGGTTGGGATTCCCGTGGCACCAAGACAAGTTTTACTTTGGCAAACGGTTCAAGACCGCAACGACCGTCGGCACCTGGACGGCAATTGACCCCGCAGACCGCGAAAACGGGTGCCTATATGTGATTCCCGGTAGCCACAAACAGGCCATTGCCGAGCACGACGACATTGAGGGATCGCAGCAGACAGAATTCAAACTGGCCCGCAATGCCCGCGACGAGGACGGCGTTGCGGTGGAAGTTCCTCCCGGTGCGGTCATCTGGTTCCACTCTCACTTGTTGCACAAAAGCACCAATAACCACAGCCAGCGATTTAGACGCAGCTATGTGTCGCATTACTTAAGTGCACAAGCAGAATGGTTTGATCGAGAAAAAGCTGGCAAAGGCCAGCCAATTATGTGGATAAGGGGACGAACGTTTCCCGGTAAAGTTCGGGAGGTTACACGAGATGTCCTGCCCGTTCCCGACGAAAACTGTGGGAGAGGAGCACATCCATGAAACTCGTCGCTTTTGTCTTATTTCTGTCCTTTTATTGGGCACTCCATACGCAAGCTCAGACTGGAAATATCGAGCGTCATCGCGTAAGGGCTGAGCAGTTGAGCTACGAAAAATTCGCCGAGTCTGTTGAGCATACCAGAAGCCTCCTCGGGGAGTTGCAGAAAGTTACCCGTTTGCTGGCCGAACACTGCAACGTAGAAAAGGTGCGCTATCAGGGCTTCATTTATACGAGCACCCTACCGCAAGACACAACAGTGGTTTTCGCAGTCCCTTCAGAGAAACTCGCCGAGTATCGTTGCCTAGAATGGGATACGCAAAACATAGGTTTCCCAAATTTCCTACAGAGGATAGCTGGCTACGGGTTGGTTAGTCGAGCGGATATCTTGAGATTGCAAGTTGAAAACATGAAGCTCTCGAATGCGCCTAGTGATACGACTAGAAAATTGGAGTTGAAGTACTTGGAAGCGCAGAAGAATCTCGACGAATACTTGGCGACGCAGCGATGGGTGGATTGACTTTGAACGGTTGTAAGCTGAAGTTTTTTCGACAAGTTGATGGCTCGCGCTCGGCAATGAGTTTCTGCTGGAATACGTATATCAGTGCGTGTCGCTGTCCACCAAATCGTCGAGCATCTGTTGTATCGTTGCCTGTAGAGTAGGTAACTGCTCGTGCACGGCATTCCAGAGGATTTCGTGCTTAATAGAGTCATAGCCGTGGATGAGCCGATCCCGCATCCCGGCGATGGCCCGCCACTCCACTTGTGTATAGCGATTGCGCAGATCGTTGGGCAGGCGTTTTACGGCTTCGCCGATAATTTCCAACGCCCGTTCTAGGGCCAGAGTCGCTTGCCAATCGCCCACCAATTCATCCAGAGCCTTGCCTGCACAAATCTCCTGTGCCCGACCAACATATTCCTCTATTTGCCGCAGCGTAACCCGATAGTCATGCTTGCTCATAGAGCGGCAGCATCTCCTGACGGACAAGGGGTTCTAGCCACCGATTCAGCCCTGAAAATAGATCAACCTTGTGTCCCAAGATGGCCTCTAACTCCTCATGCCATATAAAAAATTCCCAACCCGGGGTACGGCCAGGTAGAAACTCCACTAGCACATCCACGTCGCTGCGAACCGGATCAAAATCGTCCCGCAGAACCGAACCAAATAGACTCAGCCGGCCTATCCCGTGCGTACGGCAAAAGACGGCGATTTTTTTTCGATCAATTTTGATGGGTAAACGTTTAGCTGAGGCCATAATGGAAATTATAGAAGGTTCTTTGGGAGTGGCAAGTACTGGGGATTTGTAGGACTGACTTGAGAGTCCTTGCGCTCACAGCGTTTTAGAGGTTGTCAGTACATCTCGGATAGTGTCGTGAATTTGCCCAAATGACACCTTACGTGCGCCGAGTCGGTACAGAGATGCAAGCCCGATGGTTTTTTGCTCTTTCGCCTCGCGCTCCAACGCGGCGGTTGGAAGAATGTAGAAGTCCCATTGGGACACGTCGAGGAGGTTTAAGGTCTCCTTGTCGCGGTGCTTATGCAGACAGAAAACGTAGATGTCCGAGTCCCGAATTTTCTCATCTGAGTAGGTATCGGTGTCAGGATCCCATGCGAAAGCCTGCCTAATGCTGAATCGCGGCGTTGATTCCTTATTTTGTGCCCAATTCTGAATGTATGCCGATGACTTTACTTCAACTTTGATGCCATCGGGGGTTTTAACGTCGTAGGAAGTCCATCCCGGTCTTCGCGTGTCGTCCGCCGCCCCGACGGCGAGCGCAACGATATATTCCGCGAGAGTGCCTCGCTGCGTATTGTCGATTAAATTCGAGGCTGACCATTGCCAGAAATTCAGAACGGTTTATTCGGACCGGATGGGATCACCGCCTGAATGCAGCGGCTCGTCGCCGGTGAGGCGGTTCGGGGGAATGCGTCGCAAAGATTCTATGTTCGTCCTGCTCGATGCGCTGTCAGGGCCTTATCGGCTAGCCGCTCCAGTAAATCCTCTGATTCGGAACGGCTAAATAGCTCGGCCCATCGCCGCTCCGACTCAAGTTCGGCTAGGAGGAAACGCGCAAATTTGTCCTGTTCCTCTTGCGGCAGTTTGGCGGCACTTTCGAAAGCCTTTTGCAGAAGCTGAGTCATTTGTTTTTGCTCCTCGCTTTTAATTGTCCGATTTGCGCTCTGGCGGACCTGTGCCAGAGCGAGCCATTTGCCGCAGTGTAACCCGATAGTCATGCTTGTTCATAGAGCGGCACCATCCCTTGACGGACAAGGGGTTCTAGCCAGTTCAGGACGGCTATTTTAGGCAGGTTAGCCAGCGGCCGATTGCAGGCTCTTCCACGGCTTGATCTTCGCCAGATCGGCGGCGAGAGTTTCTTCTGCCACTTCGGTGTCATAAGCGATTTGTGCTCTCAGCCAGTAGCCCTTGGAGAGGTCGAAAAAACGACACAAGCGCAGATCCGTATCCGCTGTAATGGTCCGCTTGCCAGCTACAATCTCACTGATTCGCTGGGCGGGAACACCGATTTCTTTGGCAAGGCGATACTGCGAGAGTCCCATGGGGACCAAAAATTCCTCTCGCAGCAATTCTCCGGGCGTCACAGGTTTGAGCTTGGACATACTCTTTTCGCTCCTAATGGTAATCGACGATCTCGACATCTTCCGCGCCAGCAGCCGACCAGCGAAAGCACACCCGAAACTGGTCGTTCACGCGAATGTAAATAGTAACGTGACACGTGATTAATATCAAACGGAACAATCTAGCTGCTGTGCGGCTGCCGCTGCGGTTACCCCTTCACCGCACCTAGCTGAATCCCGCTGATAAACCACCGCTGAAAGAAGACGAAAACCGCGATCATCGGCACGAGCATCAACACCGATCCCGCGCAAATCAGCCCGTAGTCGTTGACATAGAGATCCGACAGCTTGGCCAGTCCCACCGGCAGTACCATCATGGAATCCGAATCCGTCATAATCAGCGGCCAGAGAAAGGCCCGCCAGCGCCCGAGGAAGGTAAAAATCGCCAAGGCCCCCAACGCCGGTTTGGCCAGCGGCACCACCACGTGCCAAAACACGCCCCACGCCGAGCACCCGTCGATGAGTGCCGCCTCCTCGATCTCGCACGAAATGCCCAGCAAAAACTGCCGCAGCATGAACGTCCCATAGGCACTGAAACACCCTGGCGCGATGAGGGCGAAGAAACTGTCCAGCCCCACTGGATGGCCGATGTAGTGACTCTCTAGGTAGAGAAAACCGCTGAAGAAATCCGTTGATGACACCGCGTTCAGCCATTCGGGGATTTTCTTCATCAACACGAATTGTGGGATCATCAACACGTCGGCCGGAATCATCATCGTCGATAAGTAACCGAGGAAGAGCACGTCGCGGCCCCGGAATTGCAAGCGGGCAAAGGCGTACGCCGCCAGTGCGCTGGTGGCGACTTGGACCACAGTGACGGCGGTGGCGATGAACAGCGAGTTGGCGTAGTAGCGGAGGAAGGAGAAGGCGCGAAACACGCCGGTGTAGTTGTCCGTTGTCCAGCGCGGCGGAATCCACCCGAGCGTCACATCGACGTTGTACTTGAAGGAGGTGAGCAGGGTCCACACCAGTGGCACCACCATGCCGCTGAGCACGAGGAGCAAGATCGCATAGATCAAGACCGTTGATTGGTATTGACGCCAGCGCACCATTAGACGGCCTCCAGCCGCTTGCCGCCGTAGCGCCAGTTGAGCAAGGTTGCCGCGAAAATCAGCGCGAAGAGCACCATTGAAATCGCCGCGGCGTACCCTACTTCTAGCTGCTCGTACGCCTGGGTGTAGATGTAGTAGCTCATGGTGGTCGTCGAGCCCTCGGGGCCGCCCCCAGTCATTACATAAGCGGCCTCAAAGCCGCCTTGCAGGCCGCCGATTATACTGGTGACGAGGATGAAAAACGTCGTGGGCGCTAGCTGGGGCACGGTGATGTGGACGAGCTGCGACCACCAACCAGCGCCGTCCATTTCAGCGGCCTCGTAGAGTTCGAGCGGGATGTTTTGCAGGCCGGCCAAGTAGAGCACCATGTTGTAGCCGCCGACGCTGGCCCAGATGAACATGATGATCAGCGCGGGTTTGGCCCAAGACGCGTCGATTAGCCACCCCGGCAGGAGCGCAGCGGCTCGCTCGGGCGCGATACCCAACACTCCAAAAATTTGCCACAAAAGTCCGTTTATGATGCCGACGTTTGGCTCGTAGGTCAGGAGCATTTTCCAGACCATGTAGATGGCGATGCCCGTACACAGGTGGGGAATGAAGAACAGGGTGCGGAAGAAGATGCGGCCGGGCAGTTCTTTGTTTAACAGCACGGCCAAGAGCAGGGAGCCGACCATGGCGAGCGGGATGTTGAGCATTAAAAAGAGCGTGTTGCCGAGGTACTTCCAGAAGTATGGGTCGCGCGCCACCCACTCGCCATCGACCTTTGTGAACAGCACTAGATCCGCAAAGTTATCCAGCCCGATGAAGACGGGTGCGCTCGAGGCGAGTTGATAGCGGTAGAAGCCCATGCCCGCCGCCACTACGACCGGGCCAAGTGCAAAGATGAGAAAGCCGACGAAATTGGGCAGTAAAAAGAAGAACGCGGCTTTGTTTTGGCTTTTCATCGAGTAATTTCTTCGGCGTACATGCGCTGTAGATAGGCGTTGGTTACTTGGTGGGCTTCGGCGAGGGCTTCGGCCACGCTCTCGCGGCCGGTGAGCGCGGCGTCGAGTTCGTCGAGCATCCGGCGGTAGAGATCCTCCCACCACAGTTCTTGGGGGAAGAGCCGGACATTGAAGTCCATCGAGCGCACGAAGACCTCCTCCTCGTAGGGCGTCGTCGCCCGCGGGTAGGTGTTGCGGGCCACCGAGCGCTGCGGCGGCAGGTCGCTGCCCAACTTGGCCATCTTGGTCGTCGCCTCGGCCGAGATCATGTGCTTGAGCACATCCCAGGCGACTTCTGGCTCGCGCGTGCCCTTCCAGATCGTAAAACCGACGCTGGCGTAGCGCGTCTGTCGGCCAGCCGGTCCCTGGGGAAAGAGCGCCGTGTCCCATTCAAAGCGGTCCAAGAGCTGAAAGGTCGGCAGCATCCACGGCCCCATGATGCCGATGGCGATGCGGCCGGCCTCAAAGGTGAAGGTGCTCATGGCGTTGTCGCTGCGCACGCCGGGTCGGGGCGGACTGACCTTGTGCTTGAAATAGAGATCGACGTAGAACTGCACCGCTTGGGCCACGCGCGGGTCGTCGAGATTGGAGACGTAGCGCCCGTTTTCCAATCGGAGGAAGTCTCCGCCCATGCTCCACACATAGCTGGCGATGTCGTACGGGGTGCAGCCGTAGATGTCCGGTAGGCCGTCTTGGTCTTCGTCGATGGTCAGGGCCTTGGCCTTGACTAGGAGATCGTCGAGCGTCCAGTCGTCGGTGGGATAGTTGATGCCGTAGCGGTTGAAGAGGTTCTTGTTGTAAAAGCAGGTGATGGTGCTGCCTTTGACCGGAATGCCGTAGAGGGTGCCGTGGTAGGTGTAAGCTTGCAGGCCCACCGGATAGTAATCGCCGGTGTCGAGCTGGTCGCGCCGCACCAAGTCGTCGAGTGGTAGGAGCTGCCCAGTGCTAGCTACTTGGGGCATCTGCCGCCAGTGCAGAACGCAAATGTCGGGGGCGTGCCCGGCATCCATGCCCGTCAGCAGCTTTTGCACGACGCTGCGACCGGGCACTACCTCTAAGCGCAAGCGAACTTCTGGGTGCTGCTGGCGATACTCGGCGGCGACATGGCGGTACAGCTCGGCCTCTTGCGGCGAGCCATATACCCACATGGTCAGCACTTCTTCGGCTGGGTACCAGTGGATGGAGAGGACGCCCCAGAGTGCTCCGGCAGCTAGTGCCGCGACGATCCCCAAGCGAACAAACGGCGGCAAGGTAGCGGTCTAGCCGGCGGCGAATACTTTTTCTTGCAGCGGCTTTTGCAACTCGTAGATGCCGCCGCCACTGCGCGCCCCGGCTGGCATGCGAGTGCGAGCCGTCATCGACACGAGGCGAAAATCGTAGGTGGGGGTGCCGCGCAGAATGTTGGCGTTAAAAGAATCCCAATTGCCCACTCCGCCGAGTGGCCAAGCATCGACGGCCGCGTACTGATACAGCAAGAGTCGCCGGGACATACCCGAGCGGTTGAGCGCCGAGCCGTGCAAAGTGCGGCTGTGGTGGATGGAAAGCGAACCGGCTTTCATCGCTAGGGGTACAGCCGACGAGAGGTCGATCTCGTCGCGCTCTGGGCTGATGGCGCCGATGAAGTAGCCGTCTTGGTGGTGGTCGAGGATCGGTCCTAGGTGCGAGCCAGGCACCACCATCATGCAGCCGTTTTCTTCTGTGGCGTCGTCTAGGGCAATACCCAAGGCGCACAAATCGTCGTTGGTGTGCGGATAGTGGGCAAAGTCTTGGTGCCACTCGACTGGGCTGCCGCCGTCGGCTGGTTTCATGTTGAGCTTGTCGCCTTGGGCGCGGATGGCTGGGCCAATCAGGGGCGTCAACAGGTCTAGGATGCGGCTGTCGCGCATCAAGCCGCCGAAGAAGGGGTGATAACTCGCCGGCGCGCTCAAGCGGCGCACCTTGGGGTTTTCGGGAGTGTGACCCGGCTCTAGGTCGAAGTGTCCGCTCTGCTCGGAGACGCGCCGCGACTGCTCGACGAAGTCATCTACAATGGCGTGTGCCTCCTCTAATTCGTCTGGACTCAACACATCCTCGACGACGAGATAGCCGTGTTCGCGGTAGAAATCGACCTGTTTTTGGCTGAGCATACAATCTCCTAAGTAGCATTTGGGCAGGCCCCGCACGTAGCGAAGCCTGCCCGAATTGCGACAACTAAAAAAAGAGAATTTTAGAACTGGGCTTTGATCCGGCCCCAGCTACTGGCGTCAACGGATGTCGCCGCGCCCCAGTCGATGTTGGGATCGGCCGGGGTTAGCAACAGATCGTTGAGCGCGCGGCAGCACCCAATCGATTGGGTGCTCCACTGGCCGATGCGGTTGTCGCCCTCGCCTTCGCCGCCATCGACTTCGTTGATCGTCAGGGTGAAGTGAATGACGCTGCCCTCGGTCAAGTCGTGAATTTCGACTTGATCTTCAGTAGCCTCCTCCGATTTCGGCATCCGCTCGATCGGCAGGATGCGGATCTCGTAGTCGTACGTGCTCTCGCCGAACTCGTCGCCCGAGAAGGTGTGGGCGATCTCAATCCACTGAGAACCGCTGGTCAGCCAGGGCAGGTTGCGATTGGGGCGATACCACTCAAAGGTCTCCTGATAGACCGGGAAGGCGAACTTATAGCTAAAGTTGGTGGCGTCGTCGCCTTGGTTTTGGTCCTCGCTGGCCTGATGCTGGGCGTTGACCTCGTATTCGACGCTGTCATCCCAGTAGAATCTGCCCGGGTCCTGACGTTGGGTGACGTGTCTGTCGTCGAAGATGCGGGTGGTGGCATAGACGTTATTGGTCCCGTCGTTCCAGCCGACGATGTGGCGGACCTGCAGCGAACTAGCGTCGAGGGCACCGCGAGCAACGTTATCGCCGGCGAAACCTTCAAGCGAGAACAGGGATTCGCTAAAAATCCCGTATTGATCCAAAGGCACGGGAGCCCACTCGCTGGGGTTGCCGTCAATGACAGGCACGTTGGCATCGGGGAAATTCACGGCGACCAACAACTCGCCCGGCGGCTCGTGGGCTTGAGCGGCAACCACAAGGCCCAACGAGGCAAGGGCGGTGGTGAGGAACTTTTTCATGGTGAAGCTACCTCCAAGAGATAGGGTAAAAAAGAAAAAGGGGCGGTAATCGGGCAGGCCCCGCACTGAGGCGAGACCTGCCCGGAATGGTACTGCGATTGAGATGAAATTGCCTAGAACTGGGACTTGATCCGGCCCCAGCTACTGGCGTCAACGGATGTCGCCGCGCCCCAGTCGATATTGGGATCCATCGGGGTCAAGAGCAAGTCTTGGGCAGCGTGGCAGCACGAAGTGGGATTGGTGCTCCACATGCCGATGCGGTTGTCGCCATCGCCATCGCCGCCATCGACGTCGTTGACCGTGAGGGTGATGTGAATGACGCTGCCCTCGGTCAGGTCGTGGATGTCAACCTGGTCCTCAGTGGCTTCATCCGAGCGCGGCATCCGCTCGATCGGCAGGATGCGGAGCTCGTAGTCGTACGTGCTCTCACCGAACTCTTCGCCCGTGAAGCTATGGGCGATCTCGACCCACTGCGAGCCGCTGGTCATCCACGGCAGGTTGACAATCGGCCGATACCACTCAAAGGTCTCCTGATAGACCGGGAAGGCGAACTTGTAGCTGAAGCTGGTCGCATCGTCGCCGGGATTCAGGTCGTCGCGGGCTTGGTGTGCCGCGTTGAGCTCGTACTCGACGCTGTCATCCCAGAAGAATTTGCCCGGGTCTTGACGCTGAGTGATATGAATGTCGTCGAAGACGCGGCTGGTGATGTACACGTTGTTGGTCGCGTCGTTCCAGCCGACGATGTGACGGATCTGCATCGAACTGGCGTCCAGCCCGCCTTGCTCGACGTTCTCGCCGGCAAAGCCGTGGATCGAATACAAGGTCTCGCTGAAAATCCCGTACTGGTCGAGGGGCACGGGAGCCCACTCGCCGGCGTTGCCGTCAATGACGGGCACGTTGGCATCGGGGAAATTCACGGCGACCAACAAACCGCCAGGCGGGTCGTGGGCTTGGGCGGCAACCACAAGGCCCAACGAGGCAAGGGCAGTGGTGAGGAACTTTTTCATGGTAAAGCTACCTCCATGAGATAGGGTTAAAAAAGAGAAAAGGTGCGGTAACTCGTCTGTCTTCTCGGTTCCGCAACGTGAACTGCTCAATGTACAAGCCCGCAAAAGCGTATGTCAAGGCTTAAATCCCCGCGTAAATGGCGATGAAGGATTGGGTCTCGGTGCGCGATGGGGCGTCCTTGAAATTCTTGCGCTCTAGCACCAGCCCGAGCACGGTCTGGAGCTTGTAGCCTTGATAGGCCGATTCGTTTTTGAACTGAACGCCCCAAGTCAGTGCCGTAAAATCGTTGGCGTCTGTGTTGAAATCGTCGAAGATCAGATACTCTAGACCCGCTTGTAGCTTGGTGATCTCTAGGACATCGGTGCCCACCAAAAACGAGAAGAGTTCGGCTAGGGTCGTCCGGCGCTCGTCCGTGAACAAATCGCGGCTCTGCTTGATAAACTCGCTCTTCCAGCGCGGCTCTAGATAGAGGGGGCCAAACGCATGGCGGTAGTGGGCCTTGTTGATCATCCCGAAGAAGAAATCCGTCTCGGCCAAGCCCCAGCGCTGCCGCTGCTCGGCGTCCATGAGTTGGTGAAAGACCACCCAGTTGACCTTGTTTTGTAGATTCAGCGAAAAGGCGCGCACATTGTGGCCGAGGAAGAGCTGATTGATCCAAGTGTCGCGGGCCAGCAGCGGATCGTTGATCTCGGTCAGCGTGCCGAGACGCAGGGTGTTGTCGGGTGCCCACTGCAAGAGTGGGTCGGCGATGTCGTCCTCCACGCGCTTGGTCATGCCGAAGAAGCGCACATCGCCGTAGCGCGCCCAGCTCCGGTCGAATCGCAGGAGGGCGTACGCGCTGTGGTTTTTCTGGTTGGAAGAGATGCGGTCCTCGCGCAGGAGGCCGGCGATGATCTTTAGCTGCGGTGCCAAATAGGTGCCGACGTACGCGTTGTAGCCTTGGTGGTCGCGCTTGTAGGGGTAATCCGGCTCCTGGTCGTTTTCGTATTGATCGGTCCAGAAGTTGTTGTTCATGTCAACGCCGAAGAGAAATTCGGGCCGATCGACCGCAAAGCGCAGGAAAGGCTCTTCGTAGTCCGGGATCGAGTTGGTGCGCACTCGGCTGTCGTTTTGGTTGATGTCGGGCACGAAGTCGTTGTTTTGGTCCCAGCCCGGAAAGACTTGGCGGTCGGGGAAGGCCCAGTCGGCGCGGAAGCTGTCTGGCACCCGGTCTTGGTCGTCGTTGTCTTCCACCAGATCCATGAGGCTGCGGTCGTTTTGGTAGTCGATGCTGCCGTCGTCGCGGGTGACGAAAGTTTGGGTGTTGTAGCGCGGGTGCATATGATAGGCTTCGCCGTAGATGAAGAAGCGTAACCAGTGGCGCGACAGATTGAGCATATAGGCCGGTGCGCTACGCTCGCCGACAATGCCGGCCGAAGTCCGGTGTTCTTCGACGAGGGTGTTGGGGTATTTGCGGTAGTTCCAATTGAGATCGTACTCGCCGTACAGGTCGAAGCCCATCACGTCGGTGGCCGTCACCGTACCGCCGAGAATGTGGGTTGCCGTCGGCAGCCCGGCCTCAAAGCTGATGACGCGCAAGTTAGATAAGTCCTTGATGTTGCCCGGTGCTTGGGTCACCATCAGCAACACCGGCCCGTCGGTGCTGGTCTGCCGGTTCGAGGTCATCCAGACCTGATAGTCGTTGGCTACCACCAGCCGGAATTCCACTTTGACGATCTCGGTTTTGTCGGCCGCGGCTCGGTTGATGAAGCTGGCGCTGTCGAAGTCGTAGAGCAGGCGGATTTCGTCGTTGCCGTTGGCCTCGATATAGCCCGGGCGGGGCGCGCCGCCTTCCACTATGGGTTCAAAGCGGATCTCGCGGCCCGAATCCACGCGGCCATCCCGATAGGTGATGAAGATGTCCGAGCCAGCCGGAAAATACGCGGCCCCCCCCACGCCGTCGTCGGGTGAGTCGTCGCGCAGGACGATTTCAATAGCGGACATGGTCCGGTTTTGCCCCTGAGTCAGCGATCCGGTCACCCAATTGCTCAACAAGGCTTCTTCCGAGAGCGAATTGGCTTGGTGCGCGTTGGCCGTATGGACGCCGAGTTCGACGAAATCGCCGATTTGCACCTCAAAGCGCCCGCCGATCAAGGTGGTGGAATTAGTGCGGCGCAGCTCTTGATTGGTGACGCCGCGTGGGGCACTGGCCTGCGCGTAGAGGAACGTGCCCCGGTATTTGTCCATGGCAAAGTCGAACTGTATGCCGTCGAGGCGCGGCTTAGACAGCACCATGGGCGTCAGGGTGGTGCGGAGGTCGCTGCTGATGGTCAGCGCGTATGAGTATTGCCCCTTTTGCTCAGAGGCCACGGCGACCTCGGAAAACCAGTTGCGGAAGCGCTGGGCTTCAAACAGTACGGTGCCGAATTCTTCGGGGTTGGACTGGGATACGTTGTATATCAGCCAGCCCTGATTGAGGAAGTTGCCAAAGGCGTCGTAGAAGTAATCTCCCTCAATGTTGGAACTGACATACCGCTGATAGGGCTCCCGCGCGTAGTTGGTGGCGCTCCACTGTCGCCAGTGGTGTTCGGCGACCAACTCTTGGGGCACGTACCAGCGGCGCACCGCCGGGTCGAGGGCTTCCGCGCCTGGGGAGGCCAGCGATTGCAGCCCGATTTGGGCTGCGGCCGAGCCGCCGCTAATAGCCCACAAAAATAGGGCGACCTTACAGATGTGTTTCGCAGTTTCTGCCATTGCTCGCTTAGTAGGCCACAGCTATGGTGCCTGCGGCTGCTGAGAGGCCCTTGTCGGTGGTTAGATCGACTTGGTAGAGGTACACGCCTGGGGCGACTAAGTCACCCCCGGTGCGACGGCCATCCCAAACCGCCGCAAAACTGCCGCTGACGGCTGGCGTGGAGATCACCTCGCGCACCAGCCGGCCGGACAGGTCGAAAATCCGCAGCGCGATCTGGCGCGGTACGCCGATGTTGCGCAGATCGTACGAGATCATGGTCTGATCATTGATCCCGTCGCCATTGGGCGTCAGCGTCGCGGGATGCGCGGTGACTTTTCGCACCAGTTCGCCGCCGACGGGCGTGCGCACTGATAGGGCGTCGCCGGCAAAGCGGAAAGTTGAGTTGCCGGGCCGGACTTGTTGCTTGAGTTCGGGCTCGACACTGTCGTACACCCAACCAGTGAATTCCGCGCCAAAGCGCAGCACTTTGGCATCGAAGACAACCTCGATGCGGCGCTCGTTGTCGCGCGGCGCAACAAACGGCTCAAAGCTAATGACGATCCGGTCTTCCTCTATCTTTGGCGGGAAGTCGTCGATAATTTCCCGGCCATCGATGGCGACCGAATGCACGGCTTCGGCCGGGACTTGGGTAAAAATTTCCAGCCGGTCGAAGCCCCGGTCGCCGTCTTCGAGCACGGGCCGCACCACATAGGTGAAGGTCTGCGGCTCAAAGTTCTCGGTCTCAACCGGCCAAATCTCGGCGATCACGCTTTGGGCCGCGGGGTCTTCGGCAAACAGCAAGGACAGCTCGTCGATGCGCGGCGCTTTATCTCCGTCGGAAAACATGACCACTTCTAGCTGCAAGTACTGGCTGGGTCCGGGCGAGAGCAGGGGCGTTCCGTCCTCCCAGCCCGTTGCCTCTGGGTTGCGTAGCCCGGCCGCAAAGTCGTAGGGCGTTGACCAGAAGCTCCAGTTTTCTACATCGTACGTCGCTTGGATATGGCTGAACCGGCCCACTTGGTAGGTCGTGGTGTACTCGTCTTTGGACACTCGTTCAAAGCTGCCGGTGCTGCCGATTTTCCAAAATAGATTGGGCTGTGGCGTGGAGCCGGTGCGCGTGCGCAACACGAGGCGAGTACCCTCGGGCACCTCGCCCCGCCAGCGGATTTTGCTCCAAGCCACCGGGCGGCCAAAGTCCAGCACGCCCGTGCGATAGGAGGTCTTGGTGACAAAGCCTTCGCCGTACACCTCCATTTCGGCGATCTCCCAGGTGCGCTCAGGGTTGATCGGGCGAATGGCAACCCAGCGCAAGTCGCGGGTGGGAAAGCGCAAATCCACGACTTGGTCGAGGTTTTCAACGTTGCGCTCTAGGATGTCGAATTCCGAGTCGTTGGTCGAAGTGAGCGAGCGGCTGATGTCATGGTACCAGCGCTTGCCCGGTGCACGCTCTTGGGGCGAGGCCATAAAAGGCGCAGTGTTGTCGGCGACGCCGATTTCGTACCAAGCCAAGTAGTTTTCCTCAAAGCCCGGGCGCGGATAGAAGCGGATGCGGTTGACCGGCATCTCGGCCCCTAGGTTGACGACCGTGTTTTTCACGTAGCCGATATTGAGACCGGCCAAACGCGGCGAGATATCGACTTGGCGCAAGGTCGCCGTTTCCGGGTCGCCGTCGATCATCACCTGCACTTCTTTGGCGGCCTCGCGGGTATAGCCGGTGGAGACGCTGGTGTAGAGGTTGCCGCCGCGCGGGGTCAAGTTCACGTCTAGCGCGAGGTTGACCGACGGATCGACCCATATTGGCTGAATGGCGTTGTCGTCGTAGGCGATCATGGTATCGACGCCCGCTTCCTCTACGCCGATGGCAATGGGCAGCGTGCCCAAGGCCGCGCCTTGGGCATCGACGATGGCGTATTCGGTCTGCTCGTCGGTGATCAGCCCCTGCCAAGAAGTACCCGTCGGCCCGCCGATGTGAAACTCGGCCCGGCCCCAAGCCGCGCTGGTACACCAAGCCGCAATACTTAAACTCCACAATAAATTTCGCCCTAGCATGACTCTCATTCCTTTTTTAACCCTCCCACGCGGTTGGGTAGTGGGGTGGAATCACATACATCACACAAATCCCATAAATCCTAGTACGCTACGCCGACGGTGCGCGTGCTGGCACTAGCGCGCGCATCGCCTTCGATGTTGAGTTGGATTAGATAGAGGCCTGGGGCCACGTTATCACCCTGATCGTCGGTCCCGTCCCACCGAAGTTGGGGCAGGTCTTCCGAACTGTAAACGCCGCTCTGCCCTTCGATGTTGAAAAGGCGGCGCACCCGGCGGCCCCCTAAGTCGTATATATTGACCACAATCTGCCCGCCATCGACTGCGAGGACCTCGCACTCCATATCCAAGACATCGTTGATTCCATCGCCATTGGGCGTGATAACGGACGCGGCGAGATCAAAGCTGCCCACTAGGCTGCCGCTGTTGACGGCCGGGCTCAAGACGGTAGTGTCCGATTTGAACGAGATGTCGCCTTCGTCTAGTGCGGCCGCGTCGCCAGCTTGGACGCTCTGGAAAGCGTCTTCTTCCAGCAGCAATCCCCGGCCCTCAAAGGCCGTGCTATATGAGAGGATGCGGCTGACGAAGTGGATCTTTAACACGGTGTTGTGCGCGGCTACTCGCGGAAAGCGTACCGCAAAGTTGCGCTCCGAGAGCGCGGTGATGGCCACGTCGCCCTCGTCGGCGACAGCGTCTTGTATCGCAAAGTCGTGTTCTAGGAGCAACTCGCCCTGCGCGTCGATGATTTCAATGCGCTCAATGCGATCTATCCGGCTGCCGGTGACTAGTTCAAAGCTGTCGAAGCCCTGCAAATCCGCACTCTCCATCTCGGCGCGCACGGCATAGACGAAGGGAATATCTGCGGCTGCGGGCACCTCGCGTGGAAAGATCTCGCCGACGAGAACATCGGCCAACGCCGGCGTTGTGAAGTCAAAAGAAAACTGCCGCAGGATTTTGGCCGATTCTAGGTCGTCGGACTGAAAGTCAACCCGGAACTGGAAATAGCGGCGCGGCCCAGGCGAGAGGACCAATGCGCCCTCGCTGCTAGTGCCGGCGACCGGATCGTAGGGCGAGGTCCATGGACTCCAATTGGCCAAGTCGGCGCGCACGGGACCGCGTTCCCACACATCGGCGGGGCCTCCCTTGGCCGGTAGGTCGAGATACTCGTCGCGCAAAAGCGGCTGATCGGGTTCATCGACTGAGAAGGCAATCTCCTCGGCGTCTTGCCGCCCCACGCGCTTGCGCGTATAGGCGAAGGGCGATGTGTCTCTGCCGCTGCGGGTGCGGATGTTCATCTGCACAGCGCTCGCCTGCCCGACCGTCTCCTCCAACCAGCGCAAGCGCCCCCAATTGGCCGGGGTGCCCATGTCGATGAGCGGCGAAATGTATTGCACGGTGGGGAAGAAGCCCTCGCCGAAGACTTGGAATTTCTCCACCTCAAAGGGAATGGATGAGGTGGCGCGCAGGCGAATGAAGCGCAAAAAGCGCGGCGGGTCGATCTCGATGGTGGCGACCGGATCGGTGTTGTTGGTACGCATCGTAAAGGTCTCCCAGATGGGATTACCAGCCTCGGTCAACACTTGGCCGTCGTTGACTTGCACCTCGAAGTTTTTGAGAAAATCCTCCTGAAAGGGTGTCGATGGTGACGGAAAGACCGTGTTGCGCGGAAAGAAGCGAATCTGGTTGACGCCAAAGCGCGCGCCCAAATCGAGCACGAGCAAGGTGCCCAATACGTCCCGTCCCTTGCGCTCGAAGGCCCCGCCACTGGGGTCGGGCGACACGATCTGCTCGAGGATGTTTTGCAGCTGGGACTCGGCGAGATCGAAAACGGTCGGAGCGCGGATGCTGCCGCCGCGCTCGGCGATTTCAGCGGCGAGGTTTTGGCCTTCTTGCACGCGGCGGGGCAGAATGCTGCTGGGAAAATCCGCGCTGGCAAAATCGACGAGATTGACCGGTGCGACGCCGATTTCGGTGATGTTGGGATCCAACGTGGAGCGGTACTCCGGCTCAATGGTTTGCACCGCGCCCCCAGCCTCCACTTCTCCCTCCCAGCTAATCTGGCCGTCTTGGCCGACGAGCAATACTTGACGCCCCTGCAAGTCGCCGCTGTGCAAAAGCACTATTGCACTTATGAGAAGCAAGCGCTTCATAAGAAGCTGTTGGGTCATTTGGAATGAGCTACCGAAAAGGGCTAATTTCAGCGATATAAGCTTCTTTTGCCAAGCCACCGGGTGCTGAAATCGCCGTACAATTGCCTTATGGTACTGATAATTCCGTTTTGACTCAACAACTTTTAAGCCCTGTCGGGCGCACTCGCGCAGGTAGAGTGCGACGAGAACCCCAAAAGGAATGACCGCGAAGCTCATCAGTACCAAGCACAGAGCCAACACCCCGCCCGTAAGCCAGATAAAAGGGTCGCCCCGCTGCCAGAATTTCATCACAGTTGGTTTATTGGTCTCCATTTGGTAACGCCTTATCGAATCAGGGCCATTTTTCCGGTTTGTCTTTGGTTGTTGGTTCGCACTTGATAGACATATACGCCCGAAGTGACGAGGTATCCCTGTTGGTCGCGTCCGCCCCAATGGAAGGTGTGGTAGCCCGCTTCAAGCCTACGCCCTTCCAAGAGCGTATATACGACTTGCCCGGTTATGTTGTAAAGAGTCAGCCAGACGGGGCCGCTGGTCGGCAGGTGGAGTTGTAGGCTGGTGGTTGGATTGAACGGGTTGGGTGCAGCGAGAACGGCCAGCGCCACGTCGGATGGGACGGCCTCGCCGATGCGCTTGGCCGCCGGTTCTTCTTCGTCTTGAGCGTCCTCGTCCTCGGCTTGGGCGTCCTCGCTAGGTGCTTCCTCGTCGGGAGCTTCTTCCTCTGGCTCTTCTTCGTCGGACGCTTGTCCGTCTTGGGCTTCTTCGGCCTGTGCCCGCACCGTGCCCGTAGTATCCGCGCTCGGGCCGGCCCCCACTTTATTGACCGCCCGCACTTGGAACGCATACGCCGCCCCGCTTTGCAAACCGGACACCGTGTGGCTGGTTACGACGCCCACGCTCGTCCAACCCGACCAACTACTCGTGCCATTGCGCCGGTAGCGATATTGATAGTCCGTAATCGGTGCGCCGTGGGCTTCCGCCGCCGTCCAACTCAAATCCACCCGCGTGTAGAGGTTGCCGGGGCGTCCCGACAGGTTGCCCGGGGCTCCAGGTCGGTCAATGACCGCAT
>JAJEFJ010000051.1 GCA_022820485.1 Candidatus Latescibacterota bacterium | reverse complement strand
ACCCTAAATCATTCAAGACTGGATTCCCGCTTGCGCGGGAATGACGCATAGGTAAACTGATGAACGCATGCTTTCAAATCATTTAGGACTGCTATATACTGACGTTACGCAGTGCCCTACTCGTCGGCGTCTAACAGGTGCCTAAAGGCTTTGAGGCTAGGCACCTGTATGGCCGCTCGATGCAACTGCTTGAGGCGCTGCACATCGTCGATGGTTGCAATGCGGGCGGCTAATGGGTCGGTCGTGTCCACCGCAAAGCGAATTTCCAGCACGTCGAGCAGTGCTTCCATGGCGCGTTCTCGGCTCCCATGCTCGCGGCCTTCTTGTCGGCCTTCTTGTCGGCCTTGCTCAATGCCTTCCTCACGGGCTTGTTGAGTCAGATATTGGGCAACAGGGGATTCGCGGATAAGATCCATCAGGCCCTCCTTGAAGAAAATGGTGGAAACAGTCTCCGGCGCGTACACCAACCCACTCAGCAACGACATCCCGGCCAAGCAATCGGCCTTGACGGACAGGTCCAGCGGCTGCGCTTGGACCGCACGCACACACGTCTCAAGCCAAGCCGCCGACACTTGTCCCGCCGGCTGCATCAACGGCGCAAATGGCAACAGCCCCACAGCCCCTGACGCCAAGATAGATTGGCCAGCCTGTTCGCTCAGCCGGATCACTTGGTACTCGATCAAGATACGGTGGCCGGGCGACTCTTGGAAATAGTGCCCTGGATCGCGCCGGCCGGCGTCCGGCCGCAGGTAGATCACGATGGCATACACCGGCAGACCGTACTGCTCGACCAGTCGCCCAATGTAGCCGGCCATCCGTCGCGGCATAGGCGGGTTGGTGCGATCGGCGGTTTGAAACTCGGTATGGACTAGGCACTTCGTATCGCCGATTCGGACGCGCAGCAGGCTATCGGTGCGACGGGCCTTAACGGTGGGTTGCTCGGTATCCAGCACGGCCAAGACTTTGATGTCGTCGCGGCTGAGGCTAAAGCGGACGAAATCGTCGGGATAGCGTTGAATCAGATATTTGGAAATGGTATCAACGTCAGCCATCGGCAACTGCCTTGGGGTGGGCTATGACGCGCCCTATGGTGCTTACGTAGGTAATGTGCAGACTAAGGGTGGCTTGTCAACGGGCAGGGAGGCCGCCGAGGGCTATACCCACACAGCAAAAGGAAAGCCGAATCACCTTGTATTGCACCAACACGCAGCCATAATCCCTCCGATCGGGGCGCAGATAGATGACGGTGGAATAGATCGTTGCACGGTTGCGGGGATGGTCGGCTGCATGGGAGCCGACCGCGTAACGTCCCAAAAAGACGAAAAAAGCGGGCGGCCCTCATCCCGTGTAAGGCAATATCTATGCCAGTGTCGCTGGTCTGATAGAGAGGCTTGTGGGCGGCGCACCTTGTGTCGGCAAGCACACACCGATGGGTTGTTTACGCGCCTTGGCTGCTTGTCGGCTCCCTTGCTAAATGCCTTTTTCCGTGAAATAGCGCAGGATGGACGATGAGGATAGCCATGATGGTTTCTGATGTACATTCAATTCATTTGAAATCGTCCACACAGCGTCGGCAGATTGGGTCCGTAGTGGACACGAATACGACGAAGAGGCATACTTAAACGCAGTTGAGACCTGAAATCGAATACTCCTCCACCCTCAATATGCCCTTACTCTGCTACCTGTTGATCCTAGCACTCGTCGCCTGTCAGGAACCTCCCAACGACCGCCAACCGCGCCTAACCGCTACAGCACCCGCAAGTCGCCTGCATCAAGGCCCCTATGCGGCTGCCATAGAAGCCGCGAAGCGAGCTGTAGAACGCAACCCGAACTCTGCGGTAGCCCACCGCAACCTAGCTGACGCCTATGCACGCGACAACAAGCTGACCGAGGCCCTAGGAGCCTACGAACAGGCCATCGTGCTGCAACCTGATTACGCCAAGGCGCAAACCGAACAGGCCATCGTGCTGACTCGCCTCAATCGCCATGCCGAGGCTCTCGCCCTGTTAGAGGAAGTCACGCGTGCGACCCCGGATTACGCTTGGGCGCAGATGGCGCTCGGACTGCTGTACTTTCGCCAAGCCCAGTACGAGCAGGCCGTTGCCGCGTATGGCCGCGCCGTCGCCCTGCAAGACGACTACAGCGAGGCATGGTACAACCTTGGCGAGGCCCATCTCAAGCTCAACGACTACGCCGCGGCCGAAGCGGCGTATGCCCGCGCCCTAGCCGCCGATTCGACCGTGGCCAAGTACCACCACGGCCTCGGCACGGCCTTGTACAAGCGCCGCGAATACGCCGCGGCCATCGTTGAATTGCAGCGCGCCGTGGCGCTTGATTCGCTCTTTGCGCGGGCCCGCTTCAACCTCGGCAATGCCCTGTTGCGCAGTGGCCAGCAGGAAGAAGGCCGCCGCCAATTGGCCCTGTACAACGAACTGGAAAAGCAGGAAAAGCTCCTCGTCGGCCTGCGCACTACTTTGGCTCGGACGCCCGACAAGGCCGAGCTGTACCACAAGATAGGTGCACTATACGGCCAGCGCGGACAGTACGAAGAAGCGCGTCTGTACTATTTACAGGCCCTGGACCGCAACCCCAATTTCGCGCCCTCGTACCACAACTTGGGCAACCTGTATTTGCGCCGCCGCCAAGTGGCCGAGGCTATGTCCCTGTTCCGTCAGGCTCTGCGCGCTGACTCCACGTATGTGCTAGCGCATCTCGCGCTCGGCAATGCGCTGATGATGCAAGAAGCATTTGCCCAAGCGCTGGCAAGCTATGAGCGGGGTTTGCACTTTGAGCCGGACAATGCCCGCTTACAGCGCGGCGCGGCCATGGCCCGCAAGTTCGGCGCTGCAAGCCAAACGCAGGATTAGCCGTGGTCTTGCTACTCCTCGCATTGGTGGCAGTTAGTGTCGGTGCCCAATCCGCCCCCCACTTCGTCGAGGTGACCCGCGCCGCGGGCATTGACTTCCGCTATGTAAACGGTGCGAGCGGCCGGAAGTACATGCCCGAAGCCATCGGCTCGGGTGCGGCGTTCTTCGACGCCGATGGTGACGGCTTCCTCGACCTGTACATCGTCAATGGCACGGCCCTGCCGGGCTATGACGGCCCGCCCGGCACCAATGCCCACTACCGCAACGAGGGCGACGGCACCTTCGCGGATGTTACGGAGGCGACGCAGACTGGCGATGCAGGGTACGGTATGGGAGCTGCGGTCGGCGACGTGGATAACGACGGTAGCCCAGATCTGTACGTGACCAACTACGGCCCCAATGTTTTCTACCACAACGAGGGTCGTGGCCGCGCCTTTGTCGATATGACGGACCGGACCGGTCTCGGCGACCCGGGTTGGGGATCTCATGCGGCCTTTGCCGACTACGACCGCGATGGCGACTTGGATCTCTACGTGGCCAATTACATGGAGTTCGACTTGGACGCGAACAAGGAGTGCTTTACAGGCGCGGTGCGTTCCATTTGCGGCCCCCTCGCGTACCCCGGCCAATCTGGAGTGCTCTATCGCAATGACGGCGACTTCGCGTTTGCCAATGCGACGCGCGCGGCGGGCTTGTTCAGCAACGAAGGCCGACAACTGGCCGCGGTGTTTGGCGACTGCGACGACGATGGCGACCCGGACCTATTCATTGCCAATGACCGGCAGCCCAATTTTCTCTTCCTCAACAACGGCGACGGCACCTTTGCGGAGCACGGCATCATCGCCGGGGTAGCGTACAATGAGGAGGGATACGCTGAGTCCGCGATGGGTGCGGACTTCGGCGACTACGACAACGACGGCCGGCTCGACATTATCTTGGCCACCTTCCAATGGCTGCCCAACACGCTTTACCACAACGACGACGGCGGCTTTTTCAGCGACCTGACGTTTGCCGCCCATCTCGGCGCGCCGAGCGTGCCCTACTTGGGCATGGCCGCGGTCTTTTTCGACAGCGATAACGACGGTTTCCTCGACGTTTTCGTCACCAACGGCCATCTCGACGAAAACGTGTGTGAGTTCGACCCAGACACGACCTATCCGCAGCAAAACCAGTTATTCCGCAATCGGGGCGATGGGACCTTTGCCGACGTGAGCAATGCTAGCGGTCCGGGGATGCTCGTCGAGCGCGTCAGCCACGGTGCTGCTTTGGGCGATTACGACAACGACGGCGATGTCGATATCTTCGTGTCGGATTCGGACGCACCGCACTGCACGCTGTTGCGCAACGACCACAGCGGTCATAATTACCTGACGGTCAAAGCTGTAGGCACTCGGAGCAACCGCGATGGGCTCGGTGCCAAAATTCGGGCTGTGGCGGGTGACCTCGTGCAAAAGCGCGAAATTCGCCGCAGCTACGGATACATGGGCAGCAGCGACGTGCGCCTAACGCTGGGCTTGGGTCGCCATGCCCAAGTAGATTCACTGCAAGTTTTTTGGCCCAGCGGCGCGGTACAGACCCTCTTAAACGTGGCGGCTAGTCAACACATTGTCATTGAGGAAACTATTGAATAACTGACGTTACGCAGTGTTTGTCATGCCGGCGCACGTAGGGGGCGGTTTCAAACCGCCCCCTACAGGGTGTCGCGCCAAATCCGCATCGCGTACAAGACTGGATTCCCGCTTGCGCGAGAATGACACCGGGCAGGGCGGTAGGAAACCGCAGATAACCATAGCTGCGTAACATCAATGAATAATAACGGAGAAATTTGTCGTATGAAGTTGAGAGCAATCGTCCTGATCGCGCTCGTGGCTTGTGGGATAGAACCTGAGCCTACTTACGTCGCTCGCATCGGCGAAACCACCTTATCAAAGGAAGACTTTAAGGAGCGAGCGCAAAAGCTGATGCAAACGGGCTACAAGCACTTTGAGGAGATGAATGCGGACGCCAAGCTGGCGCTGCTCAACGGCGTGATCGCCCGCGAACTGTTGGTGCGCGAAGGGCTGCGCCGCGGCCTCGACCGCGAGTCGAGCATTGCCCGCGAAGTCGAGCGCACCGAGCAAAGGGCCGTGATGAACAAACTGTACGAGGAAGAGGCCCTGCACGGCGATTACACGTCAACCGAAGAGGAGTTGCGGGCTTTTGCCAAAGAGCGCGAATACGATGTCGAGGTCTTGAGCCAGCAGATTGTCTGCGCCACCGAAGAAGGGGCGCTGGAAGTACTAACGGCGCTGCAAGAAGGCACTCCGTTTGAGTCGCTGGTGCCCATCTATTCAACGGAGACCATCCAGCGGCGCTTTGGCCCGGCTGGCCAGTTGGGGTGGTTCAAGATGGGCCATATGCTGCCCGAGTTGATGGAACCACTGCGGACCATGGACGAGGGCCAACTCTATCCGCATCCGGTGCAGACCCAAATAGGCTATCACGTCTTCCGGCTCGACAAAAGGCGGCACGTGGATTTTGCGGCCCAGCGCACGTGGCTGCAAGAAAAAGCGCGCGTGCAAAAGCGGGCCGACGATATGGAACAATACGTCCACCGCCTGCGCCGCGAATACGAGCTAGAGGCCCACGACGAAGGTTTAAAAGCCTTGACCGCGCCCGATGGCGAAGAGCAAGTGCTCTTTAGCTGGCGTGGCGGTCAACTGACCACGGCCGCGTACTGGGCCAACCTAGCAGCGAACCACAGCCGGCTCGACAGTGCCGCCCGCTACAAGGCGGCCGAGAACTTGGCGGGAGTGCAGATTATGATGGCGGAGGGCCGCAAGCTGCAATACGACCGCGACCCCGAGGTGCGCGAGCCGGTGGAGCAAAAGCGCGAGGCGCTCATCGTCGAGTGGCTCTATCGCACCGAGGGCAGAGAAGTGGTGCGCCAGCAGCCCATCACCGAAGAGGATATTCGTGCGTACTACGATGCCAACGTCGAGATGTTTACCCGCACTGATGGCAAAGTTGCGGATCTATCCTTGGTCTATAACAGCATCAAAACCCTGCTGAGGCAGCAGGCGGCAACTAAGGCCATGGATGCCTTCATCGCGCGGCTCCGAGAACAATACAGCGAAGATGTCGAAATAAATACTGAAGCGCTCGCCGAGGTTAGCTTACAGGTCCTTGCCCAGCCCGGCGAAGACGCTGATAAAGGTGAATAGTTTGGCCGACAGCGGCGTGAGCCGGTTCGACAGTGTGCGTTTCGATGCGTTTGGATGAGCTATGGACCGCCTTTTCGCTCCTTTTTGCGGAATGGAATGCCTAATTTCCGCAAGCGGCTGCGCAGCGTGTTGGGATGGACGTCGAGCAAGCGGGCGGCTCCTCGTTGGCCGTAAATGACCCCATTGGTGTGGTCCAGGACGCGGGTTAGGTATTGACGCAGGTGATCTTCAAGCGGCACAATGGCCCCTTGGCGCAGGTAGGGGCTGGCCATGCTTTGGCTGAAGTGATCCGGCGCAAGCGGGCCGCCCCGCGCCGCTAAGACCGCCCGCTCAACCGCGTGTTCCAACTGACGCACATTGCCCGGCCAGTCGTAGGCTTGTAGGGCTTCCATCGCCGCGGGGCGGATGGGCGCGACCGGCTGCTTGAGTTGGGACGCAAACCGGGTGGCAAAATAGTCGGCAAGCAGCGGAATATCTTCCGGCCGTTCTTGTAGGGTAGGAATACGGATCGGCAACCCTTCGAGCCGGTAAAACAGATCGGCGCGAAAGGTTTCCCTAGCGACTGCCTGCTCTAGCTTGTCGTGGGTTGCGGCGATGATGCGAACATCAACGGGGATGACTTGGTTGCCGCCGACTCGGTAGATCTGCTGCTCCTGTAGTACTTCCAGCAAGTTCGCCTGCACGTCGAGGGTGAGATCGCCAATTTCATCGAGGAATAAGGTCCCTTGATTGGCCTGTTCAAATTTTCCTCGGTAGCGGCTATCCGCTCCGGTAAAGGCTCCTTTTTCGTGGCCGAACAACTCATTGTTGATTAGTTCGCGCCCCAGTAGGCCGCAGTTGACGGCAACAAAAGGGGCCTCTCGGCGTGCGCTCAATTCGTGAATCGCTTGGGCGGCGAGGCTTTTGCCGGTGCCGGTTGCGCCGAGTAAGAGCACCGTCAGGTCCGTCTCGGCCGCTTTGAGGAAATCGGCCTCCACTTGGCGTATCACCGGGCTCTGTCCTATAAACCAGCGTTGCAGTACGTCCATGCGGGCGTCTGCGGTGATCTCAAACTGGACCCTAACTTGCTCAGAATAGGTCAGATCCCGATCTACGGCTTGGAGGCAGAACGCATAAGCCCCCGGCTGAAGCGGCGGGTATTCCACTTGAGTCTCGGCCGTCTGACGCCATTTCGACTCTAGGCCGTCGAGGCGATAGCGGTAGATCAGGTGGGAGGGGGAATCAAGTGGACTGGTACCCTCAAAGCGGATGCGGACGCTATCGGCCGTGCTGGACAAGCGGAGCGCTTGGTCGGCTCCGACCTCGTAGGAGGCATCGGCCTCTAGGGTGACGATGGCCACCTGCGGGGGGATGCGTTGGGGTGTGTATCGCACTAAGTTCCCTTTGGTCGCCAGATAGAGCGCCCCATCTCGGCCTTCGACGAGATCGTGGACAGTGTTGCACAAGGAGAGTTCAGGCACCTCGACTTTTTGGAAGACTTGGTAGTCATAGCCACACAGCCCGTGGCCTTCAGTGCCCATCCACAGCCGCCGGTCGCGGGCTTGGATGATGCTGGTGATGGTATCGCACGGCAGCCCGTCGGACCGGGTGAAGTGCTGGATTCGCTCCTCGTTTAGACACCACAATCCTTGGTTGGTCCCGATCCACAGCCGCCCGTCGGCTCCCTCACACAGGGCAAAGATCAAGCAGGTAGGCCCGGCATCTACTTTTGTACATGTGGTGCCGTCAAAGCGGTACAGCCCGTGTTTTTCGTCCGCCGAGTTGGACCCCAACCATAGATGCCCTTGGCGGCTCCAAGCGAGCACGTCAATCTGGGTGGGAGTCGCCAGCTCGAACCAGTGAACCTGCCCGTCCTCGACATAGCCGAGCCCGGCCCCGCGCTGGTAGGCAAACCAAACCCGGTCGTATTCATCTATGGCAATAGCCGAAATGCCCATAGCCGAATGCTCCGGTTGGTGCATCAATTCCAGTCGTCGGCCGTCGTAATCATAACGATATAGGCCCGTGCCGGTGCCCCCAAACCACACGCGGGCGTCGCGATCTAGGCATAGAGCCGCGATCTTTTCGCATTCGGGGACGGCTATAGTCTCGGCACTGCTTTGCTGGGGGAAACGGACGAGGTCCCCTTGGGTACTGGTCCACAAAGGGCCGGTGTCGCGCTGGGCGATGCAGGTAAGACGGGTCGCCGGCAGCCCTTGGTCCGGGCCGAAGACTTGCAGACGTTGGCTGTTGTAGCAGTATAGACCCCTATCGTGGGTGCCCACCCACAGCCGCCCGAGGTGGTCCACGCACAAACCCGGCGAGAAAGAGAGGTCGCCGCGGTATGCGAAATCCATGCGCTCGCCATCGCAACAGGCCAATATGCCCTCGGAGGAGGTTAGATAAATGGTCTCTGAACGCGGATCCTCCACAATGGCGAGAAAGGGATGCTGACGACTGGGTTCTAGCAGGCGGAAATCTTGGCCATCGAATACAAAGACGCCGACACGGGTGACCAGCCACAGGGTGCCGTCTGACCGAGGCAACAAGCTCGTCACTTCTGCGTTGGGGGCCCCTTCGTGTCTATGGGATATGTCGCTTGTGCGGTCGTAGGAGTACAGACTGCGGCCACCGCACCAGATAATCCCCTGCGTGTCGATAGCTAAGGCGTGGATGCTTTCGCCGTGGATGGGGGCGCGATCGGTCAGAGATATGAGCCTGAACTGCTGCCCGTCCCAATGCGCTAGTCTAGGAGGCGCATGGGGGTGCTGCTCCAGCCCAAACCAAACCCCACCCTCGGCATCGGCACAGCCACCGCCAAGAAAACTGTGGGACAAACTGGAAGCCAACGGGTGAAACCTCTCGTCATCGTACCAAGTAAGGCCGCGGTTGGTGCCCAACCATATCCTACCGGCCGCATCCTCGACGAAGCCATGCACTCGGTTGCCGGAAAGGCCGTCTTGGTGTGTAAAGGTCGCAACCGTCTTATGGTCGAAGCAGGCGACCCCTCGGTCGCTCGTACCAAGCCAAATTCGGTCGTGGCGGTCTTGATAGAGGCACTCAATGTGGGCGTCGGGCAATCCATCTTCGACCGCAAAGCGCGACCAGACTCCAGCCGTTTTATCACGCATAAACGATACCCTTCCTAAGTCACGATATATGGTGTTATCACGATATATGGTAATTTGTATCCATATCGTTGTTTTTTATGAATTTAAGGCGATTAAAGTCCGTATGCAAGCAAAAAACACGAAATGGCGTGATTTTGGCAATTTTAATAGAAGATAGGATATGATTGTAATTTATTGTTTATAAAGAAATTACAGAAATAAGCTACTGTTGGCACGATAATTGCATGTATAAAGGTAAGGGCGGCTGCACACGACAAGAGGGGCAACGGAAATGGAAGCACTATTCAATGATTTGGGTCGCGTGTTTTTGTTGGAACTCGTCATGGTTTGCGCTCTTGGCTTCTGCGGTTGCTATACGACCTATACCGATATTCACTTCCGCCATATTCCCAACGGGGCTAGTTGGGGCCTAGTGGCCGTAGGGATAATAAGTCAGGGTTTATTCTATCTTTGGGGACAGGTTGAACTGGAGCAGGTCGGCC
>JAJEFJ010000041.1 GCA_022820485.1 Candidatus Latescibacterota bacterium | reverse complement strand
GTTACATCGGTGGCATATTGCATACGCGGCGTACTCATCATACAAGCCTTTCTGTTCAGAGTTTGTCGTGAAACCTGAATATGGCTCGATGAGTACGCCCGTTCAAATAGAGGCTACATTAAGGGTTTTCAGACAGCTTCTGAGGAGATACGGCGATTTTCTTACACGCCTTTATTGCCGCTTCATCCATCCCGATTCCGTTGTCCTGGATAGATATCGTAGATTTGTCTAAAATGCGAACGTTGATCGTTGGGTTCTCTGGAAGCGTGTCTAACTCCTGATAGGAGTCACATGCGTTCTGTACGTACTCCCGGAGCACGCCCTCATGTGTGTACATGCCGCGTGCGAGATTCTCGAGCAAACGAGCACCAATGTCGTCGATGGTGAATTCGTCATCTAGTTGTGTCCAAGGCATTTGGAAACTCTCTCCTATTGTAACGCGGCGTCGAAACGCCGTAACAGGCACAGGGCATGGCGTTAATGACTTTAAGGCGTGCAAGTGGCGTCAATTCCGCTGGATCGCCTTTGCAGGGCGTCAGCATCACATCAGAACAACCGAATTCGTTGAGTCGTGTGGCGATTAAATGCGAGAGTTCGCAACGCCAGTTTCAATCTTGGTGGAAGTGGGCGTGTTGCTCGGGCCTTTCGCGATGTTTTTCTTCAGATGCGGGATGCCTCTCCGACCGCAAATGACCGAGGCGTCACCCGGAGCGCAAAAAACCTTCCTTGATACTAAAGTAGTAGCAGCTTTCATCTCGGATGAACTGGCGAAAGACCGTACTACCCTCCGCAACCGCGTACCCGTAAACCGCCATTGGTGACGTATCACGGTACTCTACACAACCGAATGCTTTCACTGATAGTTCGCTGACGCAGCTGGCATATTCCAGACCTTTGTAAATCGTGAACGATGGGTGAGCACGGCGATACCACTCCTTTTTCTCCTCACGGTCAGCAATTCTTAGAATTCGGAATTGTCCATCAAAGGTGTCAAAGACGCGGTTCCATCCCGGATTTCGGCCAAGATAGCTCGTAATGAAGAGAGCGTCGCCTTCTCGAATCACACCGTCTTGAAACATCTTCCCAAATCGCTTGTAGTAGTATGCCCAAGCACATACGCCTTCGAAGTCTACGAAGAAGATGTGAGGCAGGTTCTGGCGGCGGTCATATTCAAAGATGTTGCCATGGAGTGGCTTGACGGCCACGTCTCGCTGGGCGAGTTCCTCAGCAGTTCGCTCCGCAATACCGTGTCGCTCCTTATTCTCTTCGTACGATCTCGCATCCACAGCAAGCCTATGGTCAATGAAGGATACTGACTCAACGTCTCGCAACTCTGTACCACCAAGCGTTACGTAGCAGTAATTCTCCGGGGCTGCGTAGTGCCGTAGCCATCTTGAAAAAATCAGGTGGTATGCAGCATATTTGTTCGGACCGTAGTCAGTTCTTTTCGCCATTCTTTTGCCTCACCGCTATCACGATCTCTTATTTGATCTTCTTTTCAGGTCCGGCGACCTGCACGCTTTAACACATCCTCCTTGATGGCGGTACTGAGATCACGGGATGCGGGTTCGCCTTCGAGACCGAAATAGGCGGTGACACGGCGAGCGTCTTCGAGCGACAAGGTAAAATTAACCTTAATCATATCGTTCTTCTTTTTCTTTGGAATTCTCACCTTGGGTTTGAAGACGTGCTCTGGAAGTGTGACTTTTCCTCTCGTCTTCGGTGTCAATTTGACCTTATCTTCATGTGGAACGTACAGGTCTTTCTTCCGGCCATCAAACTGTTTCTCAAGCGGCGTTCTGATCAATCGCGTTACCTCGCCCTTGCCGGCAGACGATATGTCCTTATACGCTCGATCCCAGTTCTCAAACAATTCCCGAATCAATTTGTGCTTTGTCAAGACTCTCATGATGTCTCGTTCTGCATTCAAATGCCTTTTGTGTGTGTCCCACGGAATGAAGACATTGGGGCCGCAGATATTTACATATCCCCGTATCATCTGCCGAGCATTTCCTTTCGGTAGCCAATGCTCGAAAGTCTCTTGGTCGTAGGCTACAAAGAGCCTGTCGTTTCCATACAAGTCGATTCCCCAAGATGGACCTTCGCGAACACCTGTTGTAGTGCGACACCCGAGCACAATTTCAACCGATACCGAATACGCTGTGCCTTGGAAATCCAAAGGGACATCAAATGTAACCCGCTGCGGACGGATATCGACTTTTGAGTCATGATGTCCACTAAAAATGTAAAGGGTGTTATCGAGATGAAGAGGTGTTGTCCTGTCGTTGAAATAGATGTGAATCTTAGGATTCCTCGCCATGAGAAGCGTGTATGTCCGGCGAATGTCTTTAGTGATCTGATCAATGTCGTCTGGGCTGTTGTACCAAGGTGCACCTACCGGCTCAGCACGAAGATCAAGCATGTAGCGTGTCTGACCTTGTTCGACGACGGACCCATCCTTCAACTTGGCATACGAGAATTTGTACTGTTTAGCGTCGTTGATCCATGTCTCGTCCAAATGCACCGCAACGGCATCGTCCGTCGAACCCGCAGGGTTCCAGTACCGAGTCGTGATTTGGGCTTGATTCGCGAGTTTAAAAATGGCTTTCTTTCCACCAGTCTTGTAGCTCCCGATTGTCCGCGTCAGTTCCGTGGTGTCGCTGTGGCCGGGGATGACAAGATTTGTCAGTTTCTCAACAGAAACTCCGCCAGCATTATCTTCGTAGACCAGCCTTCCTGAATCGCTGTCGACATCAATGTAGATGTCGAGCTCTGGGGCGGTCTTTCTTGGATAATTCTCCATGCGGCTAAGCCAAGCATCAATGCTGTTGTCGATCAGCTCAAGTAAGGCTTCAGAACGGTCAAGATCACGCCAAGCACCAAGGACAACATCCTTCGTTGGTGGCCCACCTACTGATTGAAACTCCTTGACATTGTGGACATCCCACAACTCCACTTGAGCGGCTAAGTGGCGGCTGAAGTCAGTGTCAGAAAACCCGTCAATGTAGTAGTCGTTCGCGAGTTGCTCGACTGTGTGTCGCGACAAAGCTTCAACGTGTTTCTGATGGGTCATAGTCGACCAATCCGCTTTTGGAGTTCTGTGTTTCTTCGCCTTCTTAGCCATTGGTGTAACCTTTATGTTTGCTTGCTGTAGTGGGGTTTGTTGACGCCATAGCAGGCACATGGCATCGCGTTAATCACCTTGAGTCTTGCCAGCGGCGTAAGTTCGTTCGGGTCACCTTTGCATGGCGTCAACATAACGTCTGAACAGCCCAATTCGTTTAGCTGCTCGCGAAACCACATGAAAATCTCAGCTTGACGATCAGCCGGGGGACGGATCTTTTTTACGTGTTTCTTGCTTCTCTTAGCTTGGCGAGCGAGGTCTCGCAGCGACGTCGTTTCGTCAGGTGCAATTTCGCGTGCGAAGGCCTCAGCCGCCTCCGGGTATCGCGTCGCGATGATGGATGCCGTTGTTGGTGTGAATCGGAGGATGTCGAGCGTCAATCGCCAACCGGTTGTTCCGAGTCGGTCGCGGCACAAGCGGAGAAAATCAGGATACTCTTCAATCTGCTGCCAAACGGCTGTCATGCGAATGACTGGATCGATAGCTCCGGCTTCCACTGCCCATGCGAGACTTTCGAGCAACTCTTCGGCGGGCGATCCATTGGGAGCCACCCATCGGCGAACTGACTCTGGCATGAGCGAAATGCCCACTTGAACCTTGCCTTTGAATCTTAGGTATTGCGGGTATCGAATCTTGGTGAGGAAGAACGGAGTGACTTCGGCTTCGTTGCAGGCATCGATGACGAACTGAATCATCGACCCGTTGCCATCCTCGTCAGAAAACCATTCGTCGTATTCAACGAGACCACTCGTCTCGCCGAAGTTGATTGGATACTCGTACTGAAACCACTTCTTCCGTAGCTCAGCAGCTAGGTCTTCCCAATTCAGAGCCACGTCCATGCCGTCTGTGTATGGCATATTGAGGTAGCAATACGGGCACTCCACCGGACAAAAGCCGACGGCGACCGATGCCTTCATGAATCCTTTCGTGATCGTCCCGTCTTTGTTCCACACCATCGGACGAGTCCATTCGCCACACGTCGTTCCTTGCCCGCCAAGAAACGGGCTGACGAAGTTCGCCTTTCCCGTGCCACCGCGATTTGTGAGATACAGGCTCTGCCTCTTCGCGGTGAATGGGTCCGCGTCCGCAATGAACTCGTTTCTGAACAACTCAACCGCATTTCCAACCGTTTGATTGTGTCCGTCTTGTCGTTTGACGGTAAAGCGTGCGAGGTGTGAAGCCGGGCCAGCTTGGAACCGTCCCGCAGCATCAGCTTCGTCATCATCGTGGACGGCGAGCATCACCAGAGGCGGACCAATACCCCATTGTTTGCGAGTCTGAAGTACACGCAGGACACGGGAAGCCTGCGACTCGTTGCAGAGCAGCGGACCAGCGACCGTGATCAAGCGAATCCGATTGAGGTTCTCACGGACGATTTTCCGCGTTTGATCAGAGGCTACTGTTTCCATCGCTTCGCCCTTTCCTCAAAACTCTCGACGCGGGTGACGCGGCCGATATTCTCCGTGACAACATAAGCCCAGCCACGAGGTAATTTCGTCACGACCTCGTAGATGTCGCTGAACGAGTGAGCATTGCGAATCTTGCGGTGTAGTTGCCGAGAGACGCTGCTGTTGTCATCGCCGACCTGAAACACGAGCTTCGTCGCCGTGTTTGAGAACGCAACAGAACTGAAGTCGTCAAGCTGTTGCGACGCAAGAACCACGCCGACCCCAAACTTTCGGCCTTCACGAAGCAGCTTCTCGGCCGGTGACCCATTGTCGAAAGACAACTTATGGGCTTCATCCATCACTACAAAGCACCGAAGCGGTCCCGGACCGAGCGATTCGACATACCCGATGAAGTTCCACAACAGGAACTCAGTCACGGCTTTCTCAAGCGAGTACTCTAGCCCTTTCAGCTTCACCACAAATACTCTTCCGTCTGAACGCAGCATATCGCCCCACTGCATGTCCTGTCCGTTTGAACGGAATGTATTGAACACAAACACGGTCGATATGTGTGACGCAATATTCGCAGCGAGTCGCCGATTCGGATGCCCCGGATCGTCGGCATAACTTTCAAGCTGATGCTGAAGGTTGAGGAACGGCGGAGCTTCTTGTCGTCCCTCGGCATCAGACTCCGGCAGCACATCAAGGACCGCTTGCCGAAGCATCGCGTGCTGTTGGATGCCAATACCTGAATAGACCCGCTTGAACGTGTCTGCGACTCGTTGGGCGACGCTCACCGGCCCATATAAGTCAAACGGGTATCCTTGAAGTGGGTTGATGTTGACGCCGTTGCGTCCTGCGTCCAGCTCCTCCGGCTCGCCAAACTGCAGGAACTCTTGTGGTGAATTGTCGAGTGAGAATCCCTGAGAGTAATCGAAAACGATCGATGGAATCCTGCGTTGTGCCAACTCGGTCAGCAGGCAGGAGACCGCGTAGGTCTTGCCAAAGCCGCTTTCACCGAGAACGAGCACGTGGGGATTCGCTGACCCACTTGCTGGATCAGGATTCCAGTACACCGGCTCTTCACTTTCCGCGTCAGTCCCGATCAGCACGGGATCGAATGTGGCGTCCACCCCGTCCAAGTTGCGAGCTTCCTTGAGGACCGCGTCGACTCGTTCACGGCTCTGCTGGATCGGTTCTTTGCTGCTGTCACGCAAGGATAGCTCATACGTACCCATCGAGACGTGAGCGTTGATCGCGGACACCTGAGCCGGTGTAACGCCGACTCGCGCCGCGATCGTCTCTCGGTCATGGCCCTGCGACAGGAGGTCCAGAACCTCTTCGCGTTGAGATTTATTTATCCTCTTCGCCATTCCCGTTCGTTTTCAACTCCTCAGTCTTCTCCCGGATCAGAGCATTGATTGTGGCGGTCCTATCTTGAATCACGCCGACCGCTTCCAATCGTCGGAAATCATCCCATAGCTCGCGGTCGATCCGCAACGTGACCGACACTCGATCGCAGTGGTAAGACCCCTTTGGTCGCCCGACCCTGCGATCAGGCATACTCTCCCACGCCTTTCGAGCGGCGAGGCTCAGATTGGTAAAATCGTCTGGCGTGGTTTCAAACGTGTTGCCGGCAACCTCAGTAAGAATCGTCCGTTTCGTAACTCGGACGACGACTCCCCGTTCATTCTCGTGAGGAGGGATCTTTAAGCGTACCTTGTCCCCGACTTGGGTTTGCATGGTTGACTGGCTACCGCACTATCGAATAAATTGCAATAATTAAATTACAACTTGCAACCGGAGTCGTCAAGGGGTAGTCAAGTAGGAGTTGGCGATAGGGGAACTCAATATGAGCTACAAGCCGAAGACATTCTTCCGACTGATCGAAGACATCAATGATAGACAGCCTGAGCGCCAACGAGCACTACAGCGTCGAGCTGTTCGTCCAGCGCCTCGGCGACGTCGAGCAGCGCAGCGCGGGCGCGCACGTACAGAAGGTCAGGAGCGCCAGACATGTTCGTTGTTCTCCATCCACTTCAGTAAGTGCTCACCCTGCGACGGTTCCCGGCCCGGTCCGGTCAGAAGGTCTGCGGCGAGCTGGCTGGGAGCGACGCAACGAAGGCCGTCGCGTTCGACCGCCCGATCGAAAGCGACGGGGTCGAAAGGCTCTAGAATCACCACATTGGCACCGGCTTCGGTCTCGCGGAGATCCAGATGGTCGATGAACTCGATCGCGTCGGTGACGTAGATGGCCGCCTGTCTTGCGGGCGCGATTGGATCGAATCGCTGGGCCGCGAACGCCCCAGTGGCAACGTACCTGAGCTTCGTGGTGCGGAGCTTTTTCTCAAGAGCCGTCAGCCCGCGTGGTTCGAGAACCACCGTGGACGTGTTTGACTCCGTTTGGTCGTAATCCTCAGTCCACCGCCGAATCGCGCCCTGCCAATCGACGGCCGATACAGCTCCGCGCACACGGGTCACGATGGCCTCCCGTTCAAGCAAGTCCAACACGCGCGACAAGGTCGGAGCCGACACGCTGGTCAACTGCGCCAGCTCTCGAACACCGTACGGGGGAATTGTATCCACGATGGCCCTCACGGCACGTGCAGCACCCCGGCCCCGCAACGATTGGAGCTTGTGATCCCTCGGCCAAGGATCGCGATCGACCCCGTCGGCAGAAATGAACAGTCCCGGCGTCGAAGCTTCGATGCGAACATTGCCCGTAGTGTCGATGTAGCCGACGCCGCGGTCACGAAGGATGGCACGGGCGCGCGGGGAGAGGTAGGAGGCCGCTACTATAGGTACCGCCCGAGGCAACGTGCGGTTCGTGACCGCAGAGATCTGCTCGACCGCTTGGAGGACACCACGTGGCTCCAGAGTTCGCTTGATCTCGACGGCAAGGACCGCGGTCTCGCCCGAGGGTGACGCAATCTCAGCCAGCAGGTCCACTTGGTAGCGACCGGGCGGCGCTTCGGTCCGGGCGTAAAGTGACCAGCCGGGCGGAATTCGTTCCGCCAGAGCGCGCTCGACGTGGCGCGCGACCTGTGTTGCGGTCGGTGGCTGTTTGTCTGGAAGAGGCATGAATCTCCTAGGCTGCTAAGGTTGTTTCATTAAATGTAATGTTTCGCTGTAATGTTTCGCTTTATGGGAAACAAGTAATTTTATGAAACAGACACCTAGCCGCTCTAAAGGCTTGGAACCTGAATCCCGGCTTGTTCAAGTAAGAGCGCTTACAACTAGAAAGGCGATGGCGTCGCAGGTATCCGGGTGGGTAACAAGGGTTTCGGTGGAGCTGAGTTCGGAAATCTCCTCGCCCGACCAGCCCCCAGCCCCCGCTTCTCAATGCTTACATGCCACATGTCGATCTTCGTATATTCCCTTTGGAAATTTTTCTGGATTGAGTTCTTCGGGCATATAATGCCATGCCGTGCTATAGCGCGTGCGATTACTGTGATTGTCATAAGCACCGTGTAGGAGATTGGCGGAAAACAGCACAACCGTACCAGCGGGAATGACCACATCCACCGCCTGCGATTCATCGACCTCTGTCCAACTGCCATGCCTGCTTGGATCTCTGCGGTGCTCGACAATCTCGCCCATCCGGTGGCTGCCGGGCACCACCCGCAAACACCCATTCTCCACATCTGAATCTTCCAGATAAATCCCGCAACTGATAATGCGCTCCGTATCGGTGCCAAAATAAAAGTTGTCCTGATGCCAGCCCGTTGACGTGCCGCCATTGGGCAACTTGGGAAAAAATTTGGTGCCAAACACATCGATATTTTCACCAATCAATACGGCCACGCGGTCTAAAATCGCTGGCTCACGCGCCAGTTCCAACACGCGGGCATCGACCACGCAAACCCCCTGCACTTTGTGCAACAAACCCGCTTGGGGTTCACCGCGCTCGTCCAACTCGAGCGTCCAGTGCGGCACCTCCTCGGTCAATTTGCTCCCCTCTGCGACCAGTTCATCAAACACCTGCTTGTAATAGGCCAATCGCTCGCCTTGAATCAGGCTCTCAAAAACGAGATAGCCCTCTTCGCGAAACTGCCGTATCTGTTCGTCAGTCAGCATAAAAACCTCTCCTTATTTTTGAACTCTCAGCGATGGCTCCTGCTCGGTCGTGCGAAGGCGACGAGCGCGGCGTCCGGCCCGCTGCCCGTCGCGATGACGACGAACTGCTGCCCTGACTGTGCGCGGTAGGTCATTGGGTTCGCGTGCGTTGGAAACGGCGTCGCGCCACGCCAGACCTCGGTGCCCGTCGCCTTGTCGAACGCGTAGAGGTACGGAGCGCCTCCGCCGAGGAACACCAACCCACCCTTCGTCACCAGCGGGCCGGAGTTGCCGCGTGTGCCCAGCCGATCTGGCAGCTCGACGCCGCGCAGCAGCGGGTGCTCGCGCACCTCGGGGCTGCCCTCACCGAACGGTATCTTCCACGCAATCTCGCCCGCGTTGAGGTCGATTGCCACTAGGTGCGCATACGGCGGCTTGGTGAGCGGAATCGGACCGAGCTTGCTCGGTGGAGTCTGTCCGGCCCTGGATCCGCCCGCCTCCCGAAACATGATGAGCGACGCGCCATAGGGGCAGTTGTTGCTGTACTCGACGTCGATTTCCGGATCGTCACCCGCGTTCCGGCACACTTGGTTCGTTTCGATCTCTTCAGATGCCCGCACGTAAAAAAGCCCGGTTTCGGGGTCGAATGCCGCCCCACCCCAGCTCGCTCCACCGCGAGCGCCTGGGAGCTGGAGCGTTCCCTGAAGGCTTGGCGGCGTGAAAAGCGGTCCGAGGCGAAACCTTCGCATCTCCTCCACCGCAAGCGCGTGGATCTCCGACGTCAGGTCGTTGGCGTCCTCGAGCGACACCCCCTGCCTGCTGAACGGCGGCGGCTTGGTCGGGAACGGCTGCGTCGGATACAGCACCTCGCCCGGCACGTCCGTCGTGGTGTCCACTGCACGCTCCTCAATCGGCCACACCGGCTCGCCTGTCGCCCGATCGAACACGTACGTGAAACCCTGCTTCGAGACTTGCGCCACTGCGTCGAGCTCGCGCCCGTCCACCGCGATCTTCACCAAATTGGGCGCTGCGGCCAGATCGTAGTCCCACACGCCGTGATGAACCGTCTGGAAGTGCCAGCGACGCTCGCCGGTGCGGGCATCGAGGCACACCAGCGATTCGGCGAACAGGTTGGCCCCCACCCGGCGGCCGCCATAGTAGTCACTGCTCGGCGTACTCGTTGGCACGTACAGCAGCCCCCGCTCGGCGTCGAGCGACATCAGCCCCCACGCATTGGCGTGGCCGGTGTAGCGCCACGACTCGTCCTCCCAAGTGTCCGCGCCGAAGTCGTCGTTCGATTGTGGGATAGTGAAGAACACCCAGCGGCGCTCGCCCGTGCGCACGTCGAACGCCTGCACCGTCCCGGGCGGATCGAACTTGCGCTGCACCCGGTCGGGAATGCGGCTGCCTACGATCACCAGATCGTCGAACACCACCGGCGGCGAGGTCTGATCGAACTCGTAGCGGGTCACCGGGCGACCATGGCCCTCGGTCAGCACAACGCTCCCGCGCTCGCCGAAGCCCGTGTCCAGTTCGCCGGTCTCGGCGTCGATTGCGTACAGCCGGTCTCGGCTGTTGAGGAAAACGCGGGTGTCGCTCCCATCACTCCAGTAGGCGATTCCCCGGTGCTTGAAGCCAGTCGGCGGCACCCCTTTGGGCCCCCCTTCGTAAGCCTTGGGATCGAAGTTCCACAGTTCCGTGCCGGTCTCGGCGTCGAGAGCCACCACGCGCATGTACATTGTGGAGAGGTAGAGGACGTTGCCGATCATGATGGGCGTTGCTTGGAATGCGCCCGGTTGGGTGCCATATTCGGCGAGGGGCGTCTCGTTCGGCTCCCATTGCCAGACGATCTCCAGTTCGCCGACATTCGCGGGCGTGATTTCCTCAGCCGCCGAGTACTTGGTGTGCGCCTGCTCGGAGCCAACATACGGCCATTCGATCATGCCGACCGGTTCTTGGGAGCCCGCAAGGGTGGCAGCCATGAGGGCGGCTGTCGCAACGAATCGCGTCATGGAAGAGAATCGGATTGGGAATAGGACCCTGATTTCGCGGCGTATTCTATACATATATAGATTAACCTATCTATATGAAAAATAAGACACTAACATCGGTAATATGCAGTTCGCTAAAAATGGACGCAAGGGACCAGCAGTGCTCGTCGTCGCCCAGAATCGTTCGGGCGAGTGCGGACGGGTGGACGCCATTATCCGAGCCAGATGCCCTTGCCTGAGGGCGTGAGAACGCATTTTATTATTCCTCTTGATCCGCAGACTTGCAACGCTTCTATACAGGTTGCGCCACACTCAGAACATTTCACAGGAGGACAAAATGACTTCCAATCAAGACTGGTGGCCAGATCAACTGAGCCTGAAGGCTCTCCGCCAGAATTCTCCCCTGTCCGATCCGATGGACAAGGATTTCGACTACGCCGAGGCGGTTAAGACCCTTGACGTCGATGCGCTGAAAAAGGACGTCGAAGAGGTGATGACGACCTCGCAAGACTGGTGGCCAGCCGACTACGGCCATTATGGGCCGCTGTTCATCCGCATGACGTGGCACGCCGCCGGCACGTACCGCATCAGCGACGGCCGCGGCGGTGGCGGCTCCGGCCACCAGCGCTTTGCGCCCCTCAATAGCTGGCCCGACAACGCGAGCTTGGACAAGGCGCGCCGCTTGCTCTGGCCGATCAAGCAGAAGTACGGCCGGCAGCTCTCGTGGGCCGACCTGCTCATCTTCGCCGGCAACTGCGCGCTGGAGTCAATGGGGTTCAAGACCTTTGGTTTTGCCTTTGGACGCCCGGATGTCTGGGAGGCGGACGAGACGGACTGGGGCGACGAGACGACGTGGCTCGACGATGAGCGCCACGATGGCGACGGCGAGCTTCAGGGACCGCTCGGAGCCGACCACATGGGCCTCATTTACGTAAACCCGGAGGGGCCGAACGGCAACCCGGATCCGTGCGCCGCAGCAAAGTACATTCGCCAGACGTTCAAACGCATGGCGATGAACGACGAGGAAACGGTTGCGCTTATTGCCGGTGGCCACACGTTCGGCAAAGCACATGGCGCGGCCGCTGAGGATAATGTCGGTCCCGAACCAGAGGGGGCCAGCATGGAGGAGCAAGGCTTCGGTTGGCAGAACCGCCACGGCAGCGGCAAGGCCGGTGACACGATCACCAGCGGCCTAGAAGGGGCCTGGACCAATAACCCAGTGAAGTGGGACAACAACTTCATGGAGAACCTGCACGGCCACGAATGGGAGCCGACGAAGAGCCCTGCTGGCAAATCGCAATATGCCCCCAAGAACGCCGCTGAAGTAGCCACTGTGCCGGACGCGCACTGTCCTTCAAAGAAGCACGCCCCCATGATGCTTACCACGGACCTTTCACTGAAGGAGGACCCGGACTACGCGCCGATTTCCAAGCGCTTCCTCGAAAACCCCGCAGACCTCGAAGACGCCTTTGCCAAGGCGTGGTTCAAGCTGCTCCACCGCGACATGGGGCCTCTTAGTCGGTACGTCGGGCCCTTGGTTCCCACAGAGCCGCAGTTGTGGCAAGATCCCGTCCCCGCCGTGGATCACGAGTTGGTCGGAGAGCAGGATGTTGCCGACCTCAAGGCCAAGGTCCTCGCATCCGGCCTGTCCGTTTCCCAGCTAGTCTCGACCGCCTGGGCATCGGCGGCATCGTTCCGCGGCACCGACAAGCGCGGCGGCGCGAACGGAGCGCGCATCCGCCTCGCCCCGCAAAAGGACTGGGAAGTGAACGACCCGGCCGCGCTCGACGAGGTGCTGCAGACGCTGGAGCAGATCCAGGCGGATTTCAACAACTCGCAGGACGGTGGCAAGAAGGTCTCCCTCGCCGACCTGATCGTCTTGGCCGGGTGCGCCGGTGTTGAGCAAGCTGCGGCGAACGCTGGTCACGATGTGCAGGTCCCCTTTGCACCGGGGCGCACGGACGCGACGCAGGAGTGGACCGACGAGGAGTCGTTTGCCGTGCTCGAACCCACCGCAGACGGGTTCCGCAACTACCTCCAAGCAGGACAAGAAGGTAAGCCGGAAGACCTGCTGGTGGAGCGGGCATGCCTGCTGACGCTCACCGCTCCTGAGATGACGGCGCTCGTTGGCGGCATGCGCGTCTTGAATGCGAACACCGGGCAGTCCGAGCACGGAGTGTTCACCGAGCGGCCGGGGACGTTGAGCAATGACTTCTTCGTGAATCTGCTCGACATGAGCACCGAGTGGAGCGCGACCTCCGCAGCGCAGGACGTGTTCGAGGGACGCGACAGCCAGACCGGTGAGCGCAAGTGGACCGGCACCCGGGTGGACCTCGTCTTCGGTTCAAACTCCGAGCTCCGGGCCTACGCGGAAGTTTATGGATGCGACGATGCGCAGGAGGCGTTCGTGCGCGACTTCGTGGCCGCGTGGGACAAGGTGATGAATCTCGATCGCTTCGACCTAGCGTAATCTCAGCGGGTGCTCGTAACGGAGGAGTATCTCCTCTTCGACAAATTCCAAGGTCCTGCGTCTGATGAACGAGGCCGTCGGCCGGGCGCGCCGTCAGGAGCACGAGAAGCTGCGCGCCTAGCCGGGAGGAAGTGCTGAGCTAATAGCACAGGAGAGGTATATGGCTCTGATCGAGAATCTGGAACATGAAGGCTGGGAGAAATTTTTTCGGGATAGTTTCCGGTATGCACTCGAGGTCTTGAAGAATGATCGCTTCAGACCCGTCGGTAGTTCTGTGGACGACCTGAAGAGTTGGCTTACTGCGGGTGGAGTCGCCCGAGTTCGGACACATCTCAACAAGCAGATGGAAATTCGTCGTTTTCCCTCATCCCGAAAATCGGCAGTCAACGACTGCATTGAGCAGTTGGTGCGAGAGAACCGGGGTACGCTTCTGGACTTGATGGCCGATGGTATTGTCCCTACTACAAGGCAGGAGCAGTTCGAGATCTACGGCCTGCCAGAACAGGACTTCCAAGATATTCTTAGCCGCATAGTAGCAGGTGAACGTCCCTTTGAAGAATGGATGCGTGCACATGGACATTCTGACGAAGAAATAGAGGATATCTATAGGATGGTTGACCAATGGTTGATGCAGAAGGGGATCATCTCTCAGAGATCAGGAGAGTGAGTACCAGGTACGGGTGAAGTACCGGATCCGTGCGGGGCGCAATTTGTTGTCGCTGATCGAGCTCTCGCTCAGCCCGTGATCCCCTCGCTGGTGCTGATCTTCACGAAACAGCAGTTGCCTGCCACTAGGAAAGTGTCCACGGCGGTGATCCTGATTCGGTGGCTGGTCGAGCTCCACAAGGGGGGCAACATACTCTCGCCGCCGAAGGCGCACAAGCCGACCGGGGAGCGCTGTTTGCCGGTACCTCGCACGGAGAACAGCTTTCCGGAGCGAAGCGCAACGCAGCAAATTAATTGGACACAACAGCACCTTCATCCAAACTAAATAAGTCCCGTTCTGAATCAAGAGAGGCTTGAATACCGATAGGGAGCGTTAATTGAGGCGCGGTATGACCGAAATCAACACCTGACAAGATCGGAAATTGCCGATCCGTTGTGTATTCAAGAATTAAGAATTCAAAAAGTTTCTTCTCCTCCTCAGTGAGTTCATTAATCTTACTGACAATTAAGCCCGCAATCTGGTCAAACACTCCTATTTGTTGACATTGGTTGAGCGACTCGTCAACGTTGCGTAGTAGTTGACTATCGCCAAAGTTGACCTCCTCAAGACACAAGATTGCGCCTTGCGACACTGGCCAATACGGAGTCCCTGCTAAAGTCAACAGCGTCCTTAAATTTCCGCCAACCAACGGACCGCTCGCGTTTCCATCCCTCAACCAATGCCAACCTGAATTTGTTTTCATCGTTCGTGGTTGATCTTCGCTTGGATAGGCATCCGTCCATTGTGCCGATGGCTCGAGTTTACCCACTGGTTCTGCATTGAACAATATCCGTTCAACATGATGGCATGTATAGGCAAAAGGTTGCGGATATTCGCTGAAACCGTTGAGGGTCATCGGACCGTGAAATGTAACTAAACCCACCTTTGCATATAGACCGTTCAAAAGAGCAGTAACCGCACTATATCCCATCACAATTTTCGGGGACACCTGAACCTGATGCCAGTCCAGCAGCGGTAATATCGCATTGGCCCCACTGCCGCCAGATAGAGAGAAAATGGCTTTAATATTTGGATCAGCGAACATCTGATTTAAATCGTCGGCACGGTGTTGTGCTGGTGGATTCAAGTGCTTCCGCTGATCACGTGTATGGGGTGCAATCTGAATGTGCAATCCGGTCTTTTCTAAATACGCGATGCTGCGCTGAAAAGCAGACTCGTTAATCGGAAAAAACGCAGACGCAGGCGATACGATACCGACTGTGTCGCCAGAAATAAGTTTTGGTGGTTTAATGAGTTTACGCATCAACACAGGTAGTCGACGCAGGTGGCGGCGTGGACCTTTAGCACCTGCCCGAACTCCGACTCGCGGATCTGCTCGTCGGGAACGGCGATGTTCTCCAGGTCTGTGCCGTAGATCGCCGCAGGGATGCCCCGGTGCCACCAGAAGCGGGTATCCGTGGAGCCGTAGCTGACGTTGGCCTCAATCTCACGCCCGGTGATCCGTCGCGCGTTGGCGGCCACGGCCTGCACGATCTCCTCGTCGGGGGCCGAATAGGCCGACTCCAGACACACCACCCACTCCACGTCGATCTCCCCGCGGTCGAGGCCCGTGCCGGCCAACACCTCCTCCACCTTCCCCTGCAGGTCCTGCGTGGACACGCCGACCGGCGTGCGCAGGTCGATCTCCATGCGGCAGGCCGTGGGGATCGTGTTGCTCTGTACGCCGCCCTGAATCACGCCCACGTTGACCGTGGTCGAGTCCGCCACCCAGCCCTTGCCCGCCAGTTCACCGCCGCGCACGGCCCGTTCCCGGCCCCGGGCGACGGCGTCGGCCACGTCGGGCGGCGTCTCGAGACGCCAGCCCTTCAGCCTCATCAGTGCCTCCGTCACGGTCATGGCCCGGGCTATGGCGTCGTCCTCGACCGGCACCGCCGCCAGGCCGCCGCCGTGCCGGGTCCCGATGCGCAGCGTGTACTTGCCCTTGTGCCCGATCAGCACTTGGTCCATCCCGGTGGGCTCGCTGTTCAGGCAGGCGTCGCCGCGCGTCATCGGCACGTGCTCCAGCAGCCACTCTGAGCCCCAGGCCCCGCCAGTCTCCTCGTCGCCCACCAGGGTCAGCGTCAACTGCCCCCGGATCGGGACGTCGAGCTCGTGGAGCAGCACCAACGACAGCAGGGAGGCCACCGATCCGGCCTTCATGTCACCGACGCCGCGGCCGAGGATGCGGCCGTCCCGGCACTCACCGGAGTAGGGATCAAAGGACCAGGTTTCCGGGTCGCCGGCCGGGAACTGGTCTAGGTGGCCGTTGAGAACGAGGTTGCGGCCGTCCTGACGGCCCTCCATATAGGAGACCAAGCTCTGCACCGTCGGCTGCGGCTCGTACACGTCGGCCGGCAGCCCCTTCGACTTCAGGTAGTGGGCCAGATAGGAGACACAGGCGCTGGTGTCGCCGGGCGGGTTGTCGGTGGGGATGGCGACGACGTCCCGCAGCAAGCCCTGGAACTCCGGCAGTCTGCGGTCGATCTCGGCGAACAGGCGTTGCTTCAGGCCTTCGGTGGTCATGCAAGCTACTCCGGTGGTGTCTGGGCAACGAGATGGATAGAAATTATAAAGGGCCTTTGAGGGGAGCTGGTCAAGCGGTGGGCCGTCTTGTCCCCTCCCTACTTGTTCGCAGTCGCCGTCCTGATTTATCTTCTCGCCAGAGCCAGAAGACGGGGACGCTCCCCGCACTGGCGAGGATTAAATTCGCGAGGATACATTGATGGGAGAGCCTCTATGCTAATCGTCGATTCCCACTTGGATATCGCCTACAACGCGCTCGAATGGGACCGGGACTTGCTCCAGCCCATCGCCAAAATACGCGAGGCCGAAGCCGGAATGGGGCAGAAGGGCCGCGGCCTGAATGTGGTGAATTTCGCCGAACTGCGGCGCGGCGGGATCGGCCTCTTTTTTGTCACGGTGAATTGCCGGATCGCTTCGCAAGGCAAGCGCTTTCCCGGGGTGCGCACCCAGGACATCGCCTACGCCAAGTGCAATGGTCAGTTAGCCTACTACCGCCTGATGGAGGCCAAGGGCGTCTTGCGCCAGATACGCGATCCGGCCGAACTCGACGCCCATTTGGCCGAGTGGGACGACGACCCGCAGACGACCCCGCTGGGGTTTGTCCTCAGCATGGAAGGAGCGGACGGCATTGTGGCCCCCGAACAGGTGGCCGAGTGGTGGGATGAGGGCCTGCGGGTCGTGAGTCTGTGTCACTACGGAGTCAGCTCCTACTCGCACGGGACCCAGGCTCCCGGCGGCCTGACGGATAGGGGCCGCCCCATGCTCGAAGCCTTGGAAGCGGCCGGTATAATCCTCGATGTGAGCCACCTAGCCGAGCAGGCATTCTGGGAGGCCATAGAGATTTTCACCGGTCCCGTGCTGGCCACGCACAACTGCTGCCGGGCCCTATGCGACCACGACCGCCAGCTCGACGATCAACAGATCAAAGCGCTGGCCCAGCGCGGCGGCGTCATAGGCACAGCCATGGACATCTGGATGATCTCCCCCTTGTGGGACCGGGCCGCCATGGACAACACGGGCATCACGCTGGAGACGGTGGTGGATCACATCGATCATGTCTGCCAGTTGACTGGCAACTCCCACCATGTCGCTTTGGGCACTGACTTGGACGGCGGCTACGGCAAGGAGCAGTGCCCCGCCGATCTCGACACCATCGCCGACCTGCGAAAGATTCCCACTATCCTCGAACGCCGAGGTTACTCGCAGACCGACGTTGCCGACATCATGCACGGCAACTGGGTCCGCTTGCTGCGCACGGCGTGGAATTAAAGTCGTTAGACCCTTATCCCAAACGCAGCCTCAAAGTCCTGCCACACCGCTTCGGGCACCTCGGTCGTGGCGCTGGCATATATCTCGGCTAATTCCCGGCGATTGGAGGGGCCGACGAGGATTATGCCATTGCCTGCAACCGGAGCATGGAGCGCAAACTGCATGGCCAGATCTCGGATGTTCAATCCTCGTTCTTGGCACCATTGCCACATCTGGTGTGCGCGCGGCACCACCGCGGGGTCGTCCGGCCCACCGATGGCCGCCGGTATGAGATTCCCGTCTTGATCTAGGGACAGCTCTTCTGGCACGCGCTGGGGTTCTGGACCGGCCAGCAGTGAGCCGACCAACACTCTGCCCATAACGATTCCTACATCGCGTTCCAGCGCCAGAGGAATGGTCGTTTTGGCGAGAGACTGGTTCAGCAAGCTGTAATCCAAAAACGACAACACAATGTCTATGGCACCTATTTCAATCGCCTGCTGATGAAATTCATGCTGTCGCACAGCAATGCCAAGGTGACCGATGCGTCCCTGTGCTTTCCAATCGAGTAACACATCCAAACAGGCCCCTGGTGCCAACAGGGGTTCCATGTCGTAGCGCGGGCCGTGAATCAACACGGAATCCACATAGTCCGTCTGAAGCTGTTTGAAGCTGTTTTCTAAACTCCACAATGTCGCTTCTTTTGAAAAATCGTGAAAAAAGCGCGGATGAGACCCCACCTTGGTTTGGAGATACACTTTCTCGCGCCATCCACCCGCCAAGGCCAAACCGATGCAGCGCTCGCTCTCGCCACCGCCGTATGGCGGAGCCGTATCGATAAAATTGATGCCCCGCTCAATGGCCGCCCGAATCGTCGCCGTGGCTTCCTCCTCTGACATAAGTTCGGGAAGGCCCAGATATCCGCCGCCCAATCCCAACGCCTTCGGTTTCATCTCTGTGCGTCCCAAGCGCCGAACTTCTAGATCTACCATTCGCAAGACTCCTCTAATTACGCCAGTTCAATACGCTTTATTACGCGCTGCAAAATCCACTCGCCCACGATCGTATCTTTTTGCGCGCGATACATGGTCTGAACAGGCGGAATCAACGCATCCCAATCGGGTTCAAAAGGGCCGTAACAAACCGGATTATCCAGTGCCGCTTGCAAAGTGGGAATCAACGCCTTCATCTGCGCCAGAATCTCTCGGCGATAAAAAGACAAATTTGCACCTGCGCGAAACCGCGCCCAAAGCAGATCACTTTGCAACGCACGTTCCAATGCCGGCATCGCGCCTGCTGGACGGTTGTTTTGGCAAAGCAAGTCCGCCGCCGCCAGACTCACACTGATCGATTCGTCCCGAACAAATGGGCCGATCCTTTGCAGCAGTGTATCCTTCAGCTCATATGACATCAACCCGGTAATCGCCCAATAACGCACAGCACTATCGGTATCATCAAGTCGGTCAATTAACTTAGCTCTGCCCGCTTCACCTAAGCGAGGAAAATCGGCTGTTTCCAGAATATGCGCATAGTGTTCGCAATGTGCGCCCACTTCATAATTCACACCATCATACTCAGTCGCTCGCACGATCATCTCAGTTTCATCAATCAACCCCAGATCGCGCGTCTCAATCATCCATGCAAACAACTGCGCTCGCATCTGATCTTTGAGATCGCTGTATTCAGGATCATCAGCTAGATTGGCAATCTCTTCCGGGTCGTTCTCAACATCATACAGTTCTTCAAATGGCTTGTTTGCCTGCCAGATCAAATATGCAGAATATGCCTCGGGAATCGGCAGCAAAAACACACCATCGGGATCGTGCACCTTCTGCTCGCCGGGCAAACAGGACGTATCCCAGAAGTCATGCTCAGGTGTTCCCTTTTCAGGTGGCGTCGCAAAGAAACCGCCATCTGGCCAAAACGAAGCATAGGGACGATGAGGCAAAAAGTTGCGAATGTAGCGGTATCTCTCGTTCCGAATCGTGCGAATCACCTCATTGCAATTGTCTAGGCGATCCCGTGCCCCACAGACGTAATCGCGATGCGGTTCTTTTTGCTTACCCAGAAAGGCTCGTCCTTGAAAATGGTTAGGAATCTGCACATCCATCATGCTCAAAACAGATGCGCCCATATCCATCGTCATCACCAGATTATCTACCACCGTTCCCGGCGGGCCTGGTGCTAGATGTTGATATTTGTCGGGAAAGCGAATAATCAACGGCACCCGCAAACCATCGTCATAAACGTGCGTCTTGCCCCTCGGAAAACCTGTGCCGTGATCAGACCAGAAGAAGACAATCGTATTGTCCAGCACACTCGCGGATACCAAATTTTCTATCACTTCACCTACGTGCCGATCAACCTGCATCATGCCATCGTAAAAAAGAGCGGTGCGTTCTCTAGCAAGCGGTGTGTCAGGTATAAAAACGGGAAGTGGCGCTTTGGCAGGATCGTGCAATTCTTCATCCGTTAGCAAGCTCGATCGCTGTTTTCGCGCTTGCGCTGGTGTTAGCTTAAATACACTGGCGTGGGATTCACCAAAACTATAAACGGCAAAAAAAGGCTTCTCATCCGCTTGTGCTAAAAGCGCCTCATTGCTCTGATACGCGGCCCATTCGTCGGGATCGATGTCGGTGTTCAAATCAGTATTGATCGCCGAGCAATTATACCCTGCTGCCATCAGGTAATGCGGCAACATTTGCACAAAGTCAGGGCGTCTGGCAAAACTTCGATGATGATGCGTACCCACCGTCGTTTGATGCATTCCGGTAAAAATACTTGTGCGCGCGGGTGAACAAATAGGCCCACAGGCAAAAGCATTCGCATAGCGAACACCTTCTTCAGCTAGCTTATCGAGATGAGGGGTTGTGGCGTAATCATCGCCATAACACCCTAAGTTCCTCGCACTCACATCGTGTGTATTTATCCAGACAAAATTCGGTCGTTCCGCCAAATCAATTCCCCTTCAAGAGATCCACACTGTTTTGTATTCAAAAAAAGGCTCCAGGCCCATCTCGCCGTAGCGCCGACCAATGCCGCTCTGCTTAAAACCACCCCAGGGAGTGCGATGGCTCAGCATACTGGCGCTATTAATGGCCACAATCCCCACTTCCAATCGCCGCACAAAGTACCGTTGTCGCGCAGCCTCTCGGGTCCAGAGTGAAACGAGCAGCCCGTAGTCCGTATCGTTGGCCAACGCCAGCGCCTCGTCGTCGCTAGCAAACGTCAGCACGGATACAACCGGCCCGAAAATTTCGTCGCGGCAAACCGGACAGGACTGATCGGCAAAGGCAAAAGCTGTGGGCTCAAAATAGCAACCCTTCGCGTACTCGTCTCCCAGCGGCTGTGCGCCACCAAACAGCAGAGACCCCTGTGCTTTGCCCATCTCGACATAGCGCTCCACGCGCTCTACCGCCGCCCGGTCGATCAACATGCTGGGCCCTGCGGCCTGCGCCTTTTCTTTTAGTAGAGCGATAAATTCGTCGCGTAGCGATTCGTGCAGCAAAACCCGACTTATGGCCGAGCACGCCTGCCCGGGGAAAGCCGATCCCACGGTCGCCGTCGCCGCCGCTTCTAGATCGGCGTCGGGTAAGACGATCTGCGCCGTTTTGTTGCCCAGATTTAGCTGCACTCGCTTGAGATCTTCGGCGGCCGCGGCCATGATCTTTTTGCCCGTCGCCGTGCTGCCGGTAAAACTGATCAGACGCGTACCTCGGTGCGCGACGAGTGCCTGACCGACCTCGGGCCCCTTGCCGCTGAGCGCGTTGACCACTCCGGCGGGGAAACCGGCTTCGTGGAATGCCTGCATGGTCTTGAGCGCCTGTGGTGCTTCTTGGTCGGGCGCTTTAAGCACGACCGTATTGCCGGCTACCAAGGCCGGCACGGCCGATAAGAGAGAGGCCAGCATCGGCCCGTTGAAGGGGGCAAAGATCGCAACGACGCCCAGCGGTTCCCTATATACGTAATTAGTGCCTTGGTCGCCGTGCTCAATAAGTGTGCCCGCCCCGTCGTCTAGTTTACTCACGTAGTAATCGATGACGCGCTCTACTAGCGGCGGGATGCCCGGCCCTCCCTGGGGCTGGACCTTGGCGGCTGCCAGTTCGTCGGCCATGGCATAGAGCACCTCTTTCAGCTTGGCGAACAAAGCGCGCTTGTGCTCAATGCCGCAGAACTTCCACTCTGCATAAAATGCTTCGTGCGCAGTAGCCGCGGCCCGATCCACGTCAGCCTGACTGGCATCGGCGACCTCGGCGACTAATGTGCCATCTACGGGGCTGTAGAGGGGATAGTACTGTCCAGATGCAGGGGAACACATTTGTCCCCCGATCAGCAGATTATATTTTTTGCCACTCACTTCATCTTCCTTTCTATTCTCACAACTTCACCGAGGAATCCAACTTGCCATCACCGCCGGCCCTACCCAAAGATTACGACGCCCGAGCACACATGATAACCCATCAGGTGCGCGGGCGCATCTTTCACGCCACCATACCCTCGGCGCAACTGGCCTCCGAGCTGATAGCCAGCGGCGCACCCGCAGATATCGCCGAAGCCGCCGCCATCTTTCGCGCCGTGCTCGCCTGCCAGGAAGTGCGGGATACAGACCCGCACCGAGGCAATTTTCGCTGGGAGTTGGAAGACGAAGTCGTTGAAGATCTCAATGCCGTGCAGTTCGTGCTCTTTTACTGCATTCCCGTGCTGTGCAAAGCATCAGACGCCCTGCCCCCGGACTTGGCCGCGGCTATGCGCCGCGCCGTCGCGCTGGGCTTGGAGGAAATCGTGCGCATTGACGTGGCCTTGGCCTATACCAACATCGTCCTCAAGGACATCACCAACTCCTGCCTCGGCGGCCAGTTGTTGGGCGATGATACCATCGGCCAGCGCGGTCGGGAAAAACTGGTGCGCTGGATGGCGCACGTAGATACCTACGGTCTGCCGGCCGAGTACAATAGCCCCAACTACGCCTCGGTCGCCGTGCGCGTGCTGGGCCGCTTGGCCGAACTGACAGAAGACGAACACACCCGCATCCGCGCCCGCACCATGCTCGCTCGCCTCGGCCTTTCCGCGGCATTACATGTACACCCCGGCATCGGCTGCTGGGCCGGTCCTTTCAGCCGCGCCTATGGCCATGCCGTCTTTAACGCCAGCGCCTTTAGCGCCGATGACGTGCGCGCGTGGTTGGATGGCGGGCAGGTACCCGCCTGGATCGGCGACCTGCTGCAGCGCCCCAACGTGCCGCAGCAAATAGACGAAACAGCCCACGGCGAAGAGCCTGTGGCGCTGAGCACCTATCACAGCCCCTCGTTCTCGCTAGGCGTGGCCTCCTGCGAACTGAAGACCCAGGAAGTCATCTTTATCGCCCTACAGTCCGGCGTGTTTCACGCGCAGTACCGGCTCTCGGATAGTGCGCGCTGCGGCGTGCTCTTTTCGCGTTATATACTCGACGACCAGTGGCTCAGCTTCCAGACGACGCCATCGCGCGAGCCCGGCCAAGTCGTCCCCGAAGAGGGCCACTTCTACGGCGTGCATGAGCGAGGTCGCGCCATCGGCCTCTACGCCCCGCGCGGCTTGGACGCTTGGACGCGGCGCACCAGCGCCAAAGCCGTGCTCGTGTGGACCGAGATTGAGCAAGTCGATGAGATCTGGATCGGCCAGCACAAAGTAGATTCTCTGCCGGCGGCAGTGCCCCGGAGCGATGTCGTCGTCGTCGGCAGCGGCACCCTGTGGACGGCTGTCCAGCCGCTCGAACTGACCGATCTGGGCGGCGGTGCCCCCATCCGCTTAGTCGAACTGGACGGTCATCTGGCCCTGGAGATGTACAACTATACGGGACCGGCCAAGACGTTCTGGGAAATGGCCAAACCCGGCTCCTTTTACCAGGGCCAGCCTCGCTGCGGTTTCTACGCCGAACTGGCCGAGCGCACTTCCTACGCCAGCGGTGCCAATTTTGCCGCCGAGGTAGCGTCCGGCGCGCTCGTTGACGAGGCAGCCCCGCCCGCCACCTATACCGCGGGTAGCGAGCGCCCGCTCCGCGTGGAGTACGCGCGCGACGATCGCATATTAGGCATTGAAGTCGATCTGTACGAGTGGTCGCTAAAGCGGCGTTGGACCCAGGACGGCCCCCTAGACTGGCCCATGCACGAGTCGCTCTACGCCCGCCAGAGCACTTCCGGACAGGTCTCCGTCGGCGGTGCCACGCTCACCTGCGACAAAGGCCCGATATGGCTCTGCGCCTGCCCAGGGGGCAAGAGGTACGTTGCCGCCTACAGCGGAATCGAGATGACCTCGTTGAGATTGGAGGTACCCGGCGATGTAGTCGAGCTGGCAGAAATGGGCGCGGGCACGGTGATTTGGGACGAGGGCCAAGTAAAAATAGAAGCCATATTGCCCTGATTCAGTGCCAACTTTTCAAACCGAGCAGTTTCTCACCAAGCTCGGTGAGCGTTGCGGTCTCAGCATGCTTCCTCTCCCATTCACGGGGGTCACCGGGAAAAGCATCGCGCTGAGGATGGTCCTGTTCACGCCAGAGACGGATGCGCTCCTGCCGCTCTACTTCATTATCCTCTTCGGCCGGATGCATCGAAATATACTGGGCCATGCGGATTCGGTCCTTCGAGCGATTAGGGCGCACGCCGTGGGCGAGCAGGCTATTAAAAATGAGCAAATCGCCTGATTCCATCTCGATATTCACGACGGATAATCCGGTTATATCGGGATGCATGGGATCGCGGTTCACAGGCTGGGTCTTGACCCATTCCTCGAACTTTTCAAACAGGAATGGAACACACTGGAATCCCCCGACATCCCCATCCTGCTGCTGTAGGCTTAAAACGCCTTGCACACCGATCGGTAGAGGTCGTACCGACGTATCCACGTCCCAATGAATGAAGCCGTCTGAGTTGCCGCGGACCTGCTCTGGAGGCTTGAGATTGGCGCGGTCAATGGCGACCCAGAGATCCTCCCGGTCCCAGATATCGACAAAAGCATCGTACACCCGTGGTTCCTGTCGGTTATCCCAGAGATACTGGTGATTGTATATCTCCAGCATACCAGTATTGTTGAGTTCCTTCATTTTATGTTCTCGCCGTTGCGGAGCGTACCAAGTCGCGGGATTATTCGGGTCTTTCTCATCAAATTCCCACAAGAGCTCGACAAGGCGTTCCACATTCGCTGTTGGCACGGCTTGTCTGATAATGATGTAACCTTTAGTAGTCCAGTGTTCCCAATCCTGAGACGTAAGGACTCGGAATGGGAATTTTTTCTTTATATCCTTCAGTTGCACCTGAGTCTGTGAGGTGACAGGGTGAGTGTTTTGCGGGGATTGCGGCAGCATCGCTAATCGGGGTTTCAGTGTTTTTACTCGGCCTGTCGCTGCTTTGTCAACCACTCCCACAGGGCAGGATCGCCGTATGCATTTTGCCAAGCCTCTACGTGGCCTCCTTCAGGGTACACGGTAAAGCGGACATCGCTTCCGGCCGCCTTGAGCGCATCAACCATTTCCTGTGATTTTTGCAACGGCACGGCCTCGTCTTTTGCGCCGTGGAAAACCCAAGTTGGGATCTCCTTCATTAAGGGCGCTTTTTCTGCATCCCCACCACCACAGATGGGAACGACGGCCGCGAACCGCTCGGGATAGGTACAGGCTAGTCCCCACGTCGCATATCCCCCCATACTCAGGCCGGTCACATAGATCCTAGCCGTATCGATGCGATGGGTCTCAACGATCTCGTTTAGGAGGTCATGCAGCGCGTCTATGGACCACCACTCGTCCTTTGGACACTGCGGCGAGACGACCACGAAAGGAAAGTCCTTCCCCTGTGCTATCATTTTCGGTGGACCGTGGACTTTCACTAACTCAAGGTCGTCTCCACGCTCGCCCGCTCCGTGCAAGAACAACAGCAACGGCCATTTCTCTTCGCTGCTATCATAGGCAGGTGGCAAATACAGCAGATACTGCATCTCAATGGTACGCACCAGAGTCTGTGGAACCTGTCTTTCTGCGGACTGGGCATCGCATGGGTGGACGCTCCACAACAGGCAGCACAACAAAGCCAAAAGGCTAAAACTACGCTTTATCACTCTTGGAATCCTCTCTTTCTATAATTAATTGTTAGAAGATGTGGGGCTGCGCTGACGCTACGCTACGCGTCAATGTAGCCCCTGCTGGACCTGAGAACCGCTGTGCCTTTTGGGGCATGAGGAATCTAAATCCGGATGGCTCGTGCACTTGCCAAGCATATGGCGTCTCACATCGTGGACATTTGATGTCATCGTTTTTGGGATTACAGCCGTACATGGCCGCGTGGCACACTTTACAGAAGGTAACGCCACCAAATCTGTCGCTATCCCACGATTGCTTCTCGCCGGAGAAGTCATCGTGAACAGTTTTGCAGTTCAAGCAAACAAACAGCTCCTTCCGGGGGGCCTCCCGTCGTTCGTGGTCGCGGAAATACCTCAGAATTACTTCCTGCGTCTCTATATCGACCTTGCGAAAAGGACGAACTTTTGCTTCGCAGAACTGATACGGAAAGCTGATCCACTCGACCAGCTTCCGCAAAGCCAACGCAAGTACCACCAAAGCGGCAAACCCTATTCCAATCAGTATCTCCAGTGGCATCGTCTCATCCTCGGCAATTGGGAAGAGAAACCGTTTGAACGAATCGAACCAAGTCGCTCGGATCTCGGCATCGCTTGCAAGTCGCCGCTGCTGGCTCAACTTCCGACATTCGCCAACTCGGCCACCGCTCTAAGAACCCCGCCTAGTCCATGTCATTTTTTTTCAGCAATTTCAGCGTTTTTATTCTATTTCTGTATAGTCGGAGGTGAGCGTCAAATCACCCGACTTCACATTAATAAAGCATGCGGTTGTCCCCTCGGGCTGCGTGGCGGTTACCACCCATTGCTCGGCCCTCTTCCTCAGCTTTGTGGGTGATTCGAGCCACTTCCTTCTGCCGGTTATTCCAGTATCAGCAGTTGATATTAGAAAGGCCCCATTCATTGTATTGTATTTTTCCTGTTCTCCAAAAGTCTTGATCTCCCTATTTCACGAAGGGCTTCCGCTCAGAGCCTGCGTGTAGCGATCTCGTACATCTCGTCTGTGCAGGCCTCGAGTACTGTTTTGAGCTGAGGGTACGGCTCCCCGTATTCATCAAGCAAGCCAGAATGCTGGCGATCCCGTTTTCGTGCAATCAGATTGGAGGCATCGATTAGACCGCAATAATGCCAGCCGACAAAGCCGGACGCGCAAAGGCGTTGCGAAAGAACTCATCGGGTCGTTCTCGGCAATCCTCCTCCGTAAACAGCGGACAGTCTGTCAGAGCGTAACCGAGCAGGAAAAGGTCATCCTTTGCAGGGGCTGCAATTTCCTTCGCCATTCGGTCACAGTGCGCGGCGAATTCGTCTGAAAATACATCCAGAAAATTGGCATCAGGCACTTCCTGCTTCCAATGCGGGATATCGACAAAAAGAATTTCCTGCATATAAGGAATCGATGGCTGAGGGTTATTGATGACCGGCAGCTCTGTGTGAACCCCCGCCGTATTGAAGCCATACTGACGACACGTCTGCAGGAACCAGGCCTTGAGGGCTGGTGTGAATTGGGGGTGTTCAGATCGTCCAAACCCAACCGCTTCTTCCACGCTTCGCGGTTGTAGTCTTGCCGCCAAAATTCAGGATGCAGATGGTTTATCCCAAAGCTCAGAAACGCATTTCCCTCTGGTGTTACGAGCCACCATCTCTCGTCCTTTTCAACGCGGAAAAAGCCTGTTGCCTCAAACTTTTTGCCCACCCAACCGCCAAATCGATCTAATTCTCTTGTTTTCATTCTAAAACCCATCGGTTTTCGTGACCGTTCGGCTTATACTTCCGCGACTGTGCACGCCTCGATTTCGTCCCAGTCGAGGTCATAGCCCAGACCCGGCCCCTCGGGCGGCCGGACGCAGCCTTCCTCGTCGGGGACGGTCGGCGGATAGGTCAGACACAAGTGCGCTCCTGCTTCGGGCACCAGGATCTCGACGTATTTGGAATTTTTGATCGCGCAGCCGGTGTGGATTATCGGGATCTCGCCGTGGTGTAGCTGGACCATCATCCCGAAGGCCTCACAGGTGTGGGCGATCTTGAGTAACCCGGTGATCCCACCCTTGCGATACCAAGTCGAGTGAATCATCCGTCCGGTCTTCTGCGCGATGTGGTTGGCCACGTCATAGAGGCTGTCCCAGCTGGTCTCGGCCACGCAGAGGTGGATTTCGAGCCGCCGGTGCAATTCCTGCAATCCCGTGGTTTCGTAGTCCCGCAGCGGCTCTTCCAACCAGTAGTAGTTGAGCTTTTCCAGCTCCCGCCCAGCCCACAACGCCTCTTCGTAAAGTATACCGGCGGTCTGCTGTCCAAGCACTTCGCCGCGCCGGGTGGCGATACAGGGACCTTCGAGGCCATTGTCGGCAATAACCTGCAACAGATAGGCGTCGCGCTCGGCGGGTGCCCGCGGAAAGCCGTCGCGCCAGCGGTAGGAGAAGCGCGGTACTTTGAGCACCCGTCCTTTGATCTCTAGGATTTTCATAGCTTATCCTTTGCAGATGCCATCGGCGAGTTCAGACTTGTCTCCGCTGCATTTCGGTGTTGACGGCGCGAATACCAGCCACCATCTCGTCAATCTGATTGTTTGCCCGGTCGCGAAATCCGTACTTGCGTGCGTTGTTCTTAAGGTAGGCCCCACATAGGTGGTATCCGACGCATTGCGCGATATTCCACAGCGCGTCCATCACCTGGCGATAGTGGTCTGTATCGTGCAAGCGGTCCGCGGTCGGCGGCCAACTGGTATCGCCGTGGGCGCATATATGCCCCGCTGCGTCAGCCAGCAGCACCGGTTGGTCTGCGAAGTCGGCCCAGTGCCGCATCTTGGTGGCGATATTCTCCGCGGTGCCAAAACATTGAAAACTGAGCACATCAACGTAGGGTAGTGCCGCACGGACCACTTCCTCGGGCAGCACTGCGTTTGCCTCCCATCGGTCGCCCAGAATAAGGTGGTTCGGGTCGTAGCGGCGGATACTGTCGTGGGTGCCTTGGTAGTAGCGTTCGGCAATGGCCGAGAGCTCGCGGCGTCCCGCCTCTGATTCGAGCAGGTCTGGATCGACTAGCGACCCACGCCACTTCGTGGCAGGCGAGGCGTGCACCCACTGAGGACAATCGCAGTAGAAGTAGCCGATAAGCTTGGGATCGTCGCGCAAGCGTACGCACTCATCGCGGGCGACGTAGTCGCACCACTCCTCGAAGTCTGAGCTCATCAGATCGGGCATACGGACCTCAACTTGCCACTGATGGGCCTCGGTGAAAGGTAGCAGGTGACAGTAAGGCATGTTCGCCCATTGATATTCCTCATAGGTGAAGGGCCGCGAATGGCGGTGGTAGCCTTGGGTGATAATTACGACTTCCTGGGTCCAGCCAATCGTGTTAAAGCCCCAGTCGCGCAGATCATCGGCGACGGCGCGCAGCCAGCGTTCATGACTGTTGCTGAACTCTCGTTCCCACACGCCGTCTGACTCTGCATACCGCAACGCAGCCGAGTCGATATGGTTCATGCCGATGGACCAGAAGGGTGCGCCGTCCGGCGTGATAAACCACCAACGCCCGTCCCGCTGCTCAATTGTGTAAAAGTCTGCCATTGTGACTGGTGTTCCTTTCGGTGCCTATTGTTACTCAGACTCAGTTTGTCAAAATTTTCTTGTGTACATTCAGAAGGACTACGATAAATCAGGTACTGAAAATCCCCTAGCTTGCAGTGCTCTTAGTGAAGGTTGTAAGTCATCTTCACGAACCAAGAAAGCATCGGTAGTAAATGCGGAAATTGCCATGACACTTATGCCGGCGTCTTTGAGAATCTCGGTGGTCCTATATATCACCCCGATCATATCGAACGCCAAAGGCTCGTCGATAAGAAAAACCCGCCATCTGTGTGAACTGTCGACCACCAGGGAGTCATCGGGCATTCTCCCACCTTCACAAATAACCGTCCACTCTCCTGCTAGGCGTATTAAGGAGAAAAAACCATTTCCAGGTCTATCAACTATTTCTGGCAACCCGGAAATGTCTTTGACCTTCAAAATTGAATAACTTCCGGACAGAACTTTGATCGAGAAGTGCTGTTCCATCAAACTCCTCTGGCTATAGTCCATAGAAGTCGTAAAATACTTCGACCGCAACTCTGGCGTCGCTCCAAGGTCCATACTTACTTGGACTGCGGTGTAATCTGTCACCGCAGTTGCTAAGCGCAAGCCCAGTCGCTCCGCGACCAGCCCTGCAAATTTGAGCTGCAAGTCGAAGTACCCAGGTGAGTATGGCATTACGTCCGTAAAGGCAAGCTATGTTGATAGCTGACTGGACAACGCGGAACTTGGACGCAGATCCGTTGCACTTACGTCCCATCCGCGACGAAGACCTTGAGTTCATTCTCGGCCTGTATCAGGACTGGCGCGTTGCACAGCACTTGAATCAGATTCCTGTGCCCTTCACCTACCAAGACGCTCGTGAGTTGCTAGATACCGCCCTGCGGGAAGCAGCAGACTCGGGGACAGCAACCTTCGTTGCGCATCGAGACTGTGAACCAGTTGGGCTGTGCCTTCTCCATCATGGACAGGACGATCCAGCCGTACGAATCGGAGTGATCGGCTACTCAGTCATGCCTCAACACTGGGGACAGGGATACGCGACCTGTATGGTTCAAGCGCTCGTCAAGCATGCGATCAACAGTGGATTCCTGTCGCTGCAGGCCTCCCTCCATGTGGGGAATGTAGCCTCGCATCGCGTTCTTGAGAAGAACGGTTTCTTGCTCTCTGAGTGCGGCTTCATGGAGGAGTCGCTGCATAGCCCTCCAAGGGAGCACGCGAAGTACACCCTGCAGCTCTGACGCCTGCCAAAGGAGACCTAGATTGTCAGGGCAATTGATTTGGCGATTAAGAGAGTCGGCACGATGCTCTCTCGGCGCTTTGCGGTCCCGTCTAAAACAGGAGCAAGCGGTTCAGAGATATCCTCAAGTTGGAATCCACTGGCGGACAAGGTATTGAGGTACGTTGATAGGGTTCGGTGGTGGCTGCCAAGCGTGCCACACATCCCGACCCCATCCGAGAACCATTTGCCCTCAGAAGCTGTCTGAAAACCCTTAATGTAGCCTCTATTTGAACGGGCGTACTCATCGAGCCATATTCAGGTTTCACGACAAACTCTGAACAGAAAGG
>JAJEFJ010000042.1 GCA_022820485.1 Candidatus Latescibacterota bacterium | reverse complement strand
ACCCTCCTATGGGCCCTGCTGGTAGGACAGCAACTGCATCAAAGAAAACCGATCCCCATAAAAAAACATGGACGAAAAGCCATAAGTCTCTTTCGAAAAGGATTAGACCAACTCACACAGATCATACACCAAACACGAGACCAACCTAAACGCGCCCGACAATATCAATCCATGTTACTGTCGTGTACTTAGGTCCCGGCGAAAAATTGGGTGAACTTTTTTCATACGTAAGCGACATTAGCTTTAAGTGCCAGCGATCAATCCCCATGTCTTTTTTCGACGCGTATCAAGGCAAAGCACTTTACAATCCCTAAAGTGAAAACAACGGCTCGACGCCAAAGGCTCTCGCTACGGCGACCTCTAAATCTCTCTCTCGCTTTTCGATCACCTCTTCGCAGAGGCCAGGCGACACCAGTTCTTTCACTGAATCTATTATCCTCCTAGAGTGCTTAGAAAACCTATCTGGCAGTGGATACTTCTCGACGTATTGGGTTAAATAGCGTCGGCGGCCAGAGTATAATTTGTTATTAAACACTAGCTCGTGATAATGAGTCATCAGATTTGAGTTCGCTATACCTTGAATCAAAAAGAGAAGGTCCGTACTGTCTTCTTCCGCGACGATCCAGTAACAGTTGCCGTCAACCATCAATCCTTCGTGGTCGTAAAAAAACATTGGGCTAGGGCTAATATCGGGAAAGATGAGCTTGGGACGCCGCAGAGATACAAGGTCTTGAGGTACCCAAATCTCGTACCATTTTCTGTTGGCCTCAATTACGTATTTCCGTCCTTCTAACCTCTGTCGGTGTCGTCTAAGGTACGCCGCAGCGCACGGATACCGTTCTAAGTCAATCGCTACTCGTTTCGCGTCCCTAACTTCATGTGTATATAGTATTTTTTTTAGTGATGCTCTCTTGGTACAAGAGCGCCAGCGGCCAGCGTCTTCGTGTGAGAATATGGAACGTAGCAAGCAACTCTCCGGTCGCTGATCTTTAGGCACATCGTTCCAGTCTGAGCGGATAAAAACAAAATCGGCCGTTGTCTTGATGCCCACCCTCACTTTGACGAGATCGCCAATTCGGCATTTTGCTGCCGAGTTTATTTTATCAATCCACTTTTTCTCAGAAGCAGTTACCATCTGCCAAGGTTCGGACGATGAATCAGCAAAGGAAAGCGTTCCAGTTGAAAACTTGAACCGCGTTGCAGACACAAGGTACTCGCCGTCGGAGTTTCGCTTGAGCATGTCATATACTGAATCGACTTGGACGAGTTTTTCTGGATGAGCACAAGTACGCGACTCGTAAATCCTGACGAACCTATTCTGTGTGCGGAGTTTTGGCAGGGAACGCGAGGCAGCAGGGACTTTTCTGGCAATCAAGATAGCTGGCAGAACAGCGGCCTCAAAGAGTTTAGTATCGCCGAGGTCTATCAATTCGACGATCTCGTACTGTTCGGCGATAAACTTTCTGATAGATGCTCCACTTCGCGTCGAAATGAATCGGTTGGACGTGATGACCCCTATAATGCCATTGTCTTTTAGGCACTGAGTCATCGCCACCATGAAAACCTGATACAGATCAATTCTGCCTTTTAAGCGGAATGCTCTTGACAACGCTTGTGCTTTCTGAGCACCAAGAATTTGGGTTCTTACGTAGGGCGGATTGGCGATTACAATATCTACGGGCGTTGGAGGGCTGTTGGCAAATAGTCCCATCTGCACCTCTGAGCCGACGTACTGTTCGAGAAAGTCCATTCTCTTGAGGCGATTCGATTTTGAGCGAAATGCACTTAGCCTCTCTTGGGCTTTTTCGACAGATGAACTATCGAGTTCTATCCCGGTAAAGACGCTATTTCTCAGTATGTTATGCGGCAGGGAGTTCGCTAGGGCGACCAGTAGTTCTCCGTCGCCACAGGCAGGGTCCAGAATCCGTATTTCAGAGAGCGGACAAAAATCCACTTGGGCGACAATCCGCTCGGCGAGAAAACGGGCGAGTTCGGGAGGAGTGTAGTGCGAACCCGTGGCTTTTTGTTGGGTAATCGGCGGCATGATTAGTAGAAGCAGTGGGCGTTGGCCGTGCTGAAGACTGTACCTTCAGGGTGGGTCTTGACGATGTGGATTTGCATGACCTGCTTCCGTGGTTGGTGGGATTGTAAGGATCAAATAATATATTCTACCGCCGCGGACAGTCGCAAGGGCACATACCGATTAAGACAACACCGTTTCCAAGCGCTGCTTTCGTTTCTTCCAGTCGGGGAGAAATTGCTCAAGCAGGTTGTAAAACTTCGGTCCGTGATTGAGATGGAATAAGTGGCATAGCTCGTGGATAGCGACGTATTCAATGCATTCTCGGGGTGCTTTTATAAGTTCCAGATTTAATGTTACGCCGCGTTTAACACTGAAGCTGCCCCAGAGCGTCTTCATCTTGCGGATTTTAAGTGCAGGCTTGTCCACGCCCTTTTTTTCAAAGAGCTGCCAGCATTCTGCAAATATTTGAGCAAAATAAACCTCCGCCTCGCTCCAGTACCATGCTTCAAGCAACATCGCTATGTGCCTTGGCTTGTCGTCAACCGCTTGTATGTGGAAGAAGCCGCGCTTTAACAAAACCTCGTCTGTGTCAGACGGCCTTATCTTCAGCCGATACTGTTTGCCGAGGTAAAGATGGCTTTCGCCGCCGACAAACTGCCGCTCGGGGGTGCGCGGTGCAAACTGTGCGAAATAGCGAATCTGGCGTTTTATCCAGCGCGCACGCTTGTAAATGAAATTTTCGATTAAGGTTTCGTCTTCTCCCAGTGGGGCTTTTACAACTACCGAGCCGTCGGGGTGAACGGCGATCTCGAGCGTCTTTCTTTTGGAGTAGCTCAGGTGAAAGGGAATGGACTCGCCGGCATAGGTGAGGGTGCGGTTCGCCTCCGGCATTAAGAGCGTCTCCAAGATTTGGCTATTTTCATTGTTTCGGTGATCATTTCGTCCATCTGTGCCGACGATATATCAATGCCATGCACGTCTTTTACCACGTCGTAAAAGAAATCATCCATATCGTTTTTTGCGGCGTTTTGCGCGTCGCTATCGTTCCAAAAATCGACCTTCCAATTTTTTTCTAGCGCGCTTTTGACGGCCAGCGCCGTTTCTGCGGCGACATAGTCAACGCGGCTTTCACCTACCTCAGTCAGACAAGGTTTGATCGCCCCAAAATACGCGCTGGCTTCCTCATTATCGCGGATGGAGTCGGGCACATCGTCGCGTTGTGTGCGCGTGTCCAACAATTTTTTAATCCGGGGTTCGTAGTCGCGGTAATCAATGGTTTCGGCGTAGCGCAGTTGGACTGCTGATCTCAGTTTCTGGAAACGCTTGAGATCGTTTTTGTAGCGATTTAGTTGCGCCTCGTCGGTCTGCATAATGAACTGCTCGGCTGAGAGGGCAATGGCGAGAGTTTTGCTGTATTCCGTGAGGCGTTCGTAAAACTCATTCCGCACGGCGTCGTCAGCGAGCAGCACTTCGTAGCGTTCTTCATCGCGGGAGTTTTTGATTTCCTTGAAGATGCCCCACAGGTCTGAGTAGCGCTGCGGCAGCTTGGATACTTCTGCGTGGATGGAGGTCAGGAAATCTGCGAGGTCGTCGCTGTCAAACCCCGCAAGTGCGTCATAGGTGTGTAGCGCCTTATCCAGTTCACCCAGCACATTGGCATAGTCGATTATATAGCCGAACTCCTTGCCCTCATGCAGGCGATTTACGCGGGCAATCGCTTGGAGCAGGGTGTGTTCGCGCAGCTTGCGGCACAGATAGAGAACGGTATTGTGGGGCGCGTCAAACCCCGTGATGAGTTTATCTACTACGATCAGAATTTCCGGCTTGTCCGAGTGCTTGAACTGGGCGATGATTTGCTTGGTGTATTGATCTTCGGACCCGTAACGGGCCATCATTTTTTCCCAGAACTTGGTCACCTCGCTTGTTGTCTCTGCGCCTACTTCTTCATGTCCCTCCCGCGTATCCGGCGGGGAGATGACGACCTCTGATGAGACTGCGCCTATCTCATTGAGCGATTCGCGATACTTGAGCGCAGTCGCCTTGCTGTCCGCTACAAGCTGGGCCTTAAATCCCGTATTCTGCCAAGTGGTCTGGAAGTGTCTGCTAATATCAAACGCGCACATATAGACGGCCTGATCGGTCTTACTCAACTCTTGGGCGCGTGCGTATTTTCGCTTTAGGTCTGCTTTCTGTTCGTCTGCCAAGTCTTCGGTGTGGCGAGCGAACCAGAGGTCAATGGCGGCCTGATTCTGTTCCATCTCCACGTGCCGCCCTTCGTACAGCAGGGGAACCACCGCCTTGTCCTCAATTGCTCGCCGGACGGAATAATGCGGTTCGATCAAACTGCCGAATCTGGCAAAGCTGTTCTTTTCTTCCTTGAGCAGCGGCGTCCCGGTGAAGCCGATAAAGCAGGCATTGGGCAGCATTTGTCTCATGCGCGCCGCTAGGGAGCCGAAGTTGGTGCGGTGGCTTTCGTCAACGAGGACGATAATATCGGCGGAATCATCTACGTATTTCTCAGCAGAAAGCGCCTTGTCGAACTTATTGATGAGGGTGGTGACGATGCCGACTTTGTTTTTGATATGTCTGATTAGATTGCGGCCGGATGTTGCCTGCTCCTTGTCCAGATTGCAGGCCGCGAAGGTGTTGCCTAGTTGTTTGTCCAAGTCTTTGCGGTCAGTGACCAGAATCATGCGCGGACTGGTCAGCTCTGGGTCTAAGGATAGGGCGCGGACCAGCATGACCATGGTTATGGACTTCCCGGAACCCTGCGTGTGCCAGACGATACCGCCCTGGCGGCGACCTTCGTTGTCTTTTTGCTTGATGCGCTTTATGGCGGTACGGACCAGGAAGAACTGCTGGTAGCGGGCAATTTTTTTCTGGCCAGATTCAAAGACTATAAAACCGAAGATTAGCTCTAACAGGCGCTCGGGTCGGCACAGACTGTAGAGACAGCGATCTTGCTCTGTAACCAGTCGGTCGTCGCTGCGCTCAAGTGCGTCAAAGTGCGACCGCGATGAGGCGAACTCACCGGAGAACAGGGCGTCTTTGTCTCCATTGGAAAGTGCTTTATTGATGCAGGCGTTTACGTCGTGTTCGGCATCCTCCAACTCGTCCCAAAAGCTCCAGAACTCCTTTGAGGTGCCCACTGTTGCGTATTTGGCCTCGTTTTTGTTCACGGCGAGTACGATTTGTGCGTACGTGAAAAGGCGTGGGATGTATTCGTCGCCTTGGTTGCGGATCGTTTGGGATATCGCCTGTTCTACGTCCGTATCGGGGGCTTTGCACTCGATCACGACTAGGGGGATGCCGTTTACGAACAGGACGATGTCGGGTCTTGCGGTCTCGGTGCTGCGGGCGCGTTCAACGGAGAATTCTGCTACGGCGTGGAATGCGTTGTTGGCGGGGTTTTTCCAGTCGATGTAGTTCAGGGTAAAACTTTTGGAATCGCCTTCGATCGTTTGTTCAAGTGCCGTGCCGAGGGTTATCAGGTCGTAGATTGCTTCGTTCGTCTTTTGCAGGCCGTCGTATTGGACGGTTTTGAGTTTCTGGATGGCGGATTGAATGTTTTCCTCGCTGAATAGATATTCGCCGCCTTTGTAGCGGATGCGGTTTATTTTTTTGAGTTGGTCGCGCAGAATGTTTTCTAGCAGGACGTTGGAGGCGCGACCGCCGCGCTCGGTCATTGCTTGGGTGGGGGGGAGATACTGGTAGCCTAGGTTGATTAGCTGTTGTAGGGCGGGGATCTGGGAGAGGTGTTTTTCGCTGAAGGGGAAGGAGGGCATGGTTTGGTTCCTGTTTTAGGCTCTGACCAGTCAAGTACCAGTCAAGTAGGATAAATGTATTATAATCAATAGTTTGCGGAAAAAATAATCTCGCGTCGTCGGCTGTCAGTCAAGTAGCCGTCAAGTAGGGTAAGCGTCGTATATTCAATAAGTTACGTAAAATAGAACCCCAGTTCGTCGGCTGCCAGTCAAGTAAAACTGTCATAGTCCCTCAACTTCTCTAACGAGCCCAGAATGGTATGTACTTCATGTGCTTGGGCGATGCATCGGGAGTATGGGCGACGATGACACCAGCCTCTAAAGCATCGCGGATGAGGCGCGATGCCATTGACCGATTCTTCTCGCCAATGCCGAAGCGCTTGCGAATTGATGTGTTCGTCAAAAAATCTCGCTGGACATACTTCAGGCAGGCATGCAAATAGCAGGCATGCAGCCGCTCTTCTTTGCTCATATTGGCCAAAGACTTACGGGCAAAAAGGACCGTGCGCGTGAAACCTTTTGGTACTTCAAAAAGTGGTGCGGGTAACTGATACAGTTCTACTTGAGAGACAACCTTGTCGATCCCGCTCCCTCGTTCCTCACAGATTTTAAACCGTCGTAACAGCGACGCCAGAATCTCGTTGCGGGACGCCGGAGGGTTGTCGAGGAAGCGTTGAGTGTCCACCAGTGGCTCGCCGGGATTCGTGATCTCAATGCGATCTTTGAAAATCTCCACCATCGGCCCAGCTCCCCTTACAAAGAAGTCTTGATGGATGAGCGCATTGGCAACCAATTCACGCACGGCCAACTCGGGAAATTCTGGAATTGTCCGGCGAAATGCTTGCTCAATGACCTCTTGCGAGGGCAACCGAGCATTGATGTAATCAACCAGTCCCTTGAACCCTGAGGCGTAGCCTTTTACTTCTTCTTGCTCGCCCAATGCCTCAAGGCGATCATTGCTGCGATACTGGATAATCCTAAGAGCCTTGCGCTTTAGACGCGGGAAGTCACTAAGGTCTTTCGCAAACAGAATCGCCCCCAAGTTCGTGATGTTGAAGCCGCCCGCTTCGCAGGGTGCAATCAGGCGGTCTCGCTGGAGCGCGTCGAGGATAGCGGCGCGGCCATCGGGCAGGGGCGCGTCGAGCAGGTCGAAGTATTTGGGGTAGTCGAGTAGGAGCAGAACGTCCTCATCGCGCAGCCGTTCGGCGGCGATGCCTTCTTCAAAGTTCACCCGATCAAATACGCGCCAGAGTGCCCGTTCCTTTTCGGGATAGTCTTTAAGCCTTCTTTTGGTGCTACCTACTCGGATGTACTCGACGCCCTCGAAGGCGACAGGATGCCGCGAGGCACGTTCAATCTCTAAGAGCACAATGGGCCGCTCGTCGTGCGTAACTTCGTGGAAGCGAAAGTCAATGCGGGGAGTCAGCAGTCGCAACAGCCACGTCTCAAGCGGCTCGTTGCCCTTTTTTGCAGCCGCTGGCGAAAATTTTGTGCCAGTAATGGCCTGTGTTTCGTCTTCGACCCCCCAGAGCATGTACGCATGAGCTTTGCCGTGGACGGCGGCAGCATTGGCCAGTGCTGAGATGTACTCCCCGATGGCCTGCGGCTCGCGGTAGTTGACTTTGAACTCAACCCAATCCGTCTCGTGCGACAGGTTGCACAGTTCGCGTACTAGGCCGAGGAGGTAGTCGCGATTTCGGTTGTCGATCATGGTTAGCTCCGCTCGGCGACTTGCAGGGCAAGGGTTGTTTTGCCGACCTGCCTTGCTCCCGAGACGACTTGAATGAAGCGCCGGGATTCTTGTAAGCGTCGGGCTAGCTCGGACGCTTGGGGTCTGATGAACGTCATTTTGCTCGGTTCTTTGAGTAATTTTACTCAGTGTATTGAGTAAATTGTCAGATGTTATCTATAAGCTTTGAGCCGTTTGAGGGACCGAATCCGGAATTTGAGACCGCTTCTAAATAGACCAAACCCACCGTCTTCGAGTTCATGCCACGCATGATGTCGATATTGTGGCCTGTAAAGACGGCCTTGTTATTCCAGTTAAGGCTTAGAAGTCAAAATTAACCTCCCTTTCCTCGCCACTTCCTTTAACGTACTGAGAGACAATTTCTTTTACATCAAGAATGGCCTTTTCAAGAAAACTTATCATTTCAACCACTTCAACCTTGCCTTTCTCAAATTCAATTCCAACCTCGATCGCAGGATCGGGACTGATGCGGAGAATGGCGTTGTTGCATGAATATCTATAAGTCGTTGTTTTACAATAAGTTAGCGTTTTGATGTCAAATTTCGTAAACTATTGTTTTCTAACGAGTTACCGTTTTTCGTGCAACAACGCCGCGGAGAATGCCCATATCATCTCTTTTACTGCGCCTATTCTGCAAGAGCAAATGACGATGCTTGTCGACATTACAAATATAGTTGAGTTTTTGCAATACTGAGCGATCGATGGAATCAACATAGCGAAGGTGGGCAAATTCAGTCATTATCTCATCTTCTCGAAGAAAAGGCTGAAAATAATAAAGTCTTATCTTGAAGGCATCGGCAAGTCCATCCAATGCCTTCTTTTTGTAAAAATCATCTATGGAAACGTAATTGTTGAAGATAGGAAAACCACAAGAGAGGCTTGGCGTTCCCCCAGAGACCAACACTAGCATCCGAACAAGATGATCGAGTGCCGTTCTCACATGGTACACAATTTCTCCCATATCCATCGACAATTCCATCAGTGTTCCATCTAGGCCGCTATCGGACGTACTCATATGCAACTTAAAATTAGGATCATCTTGGGCTCTCACTTTTTCAGTCTCTCTTTTTTCCATATCAGAAAGTGCCCCACATAATTCTTCAACTTTGCTCCGAAAAGTTTTCATATTTCTGTTGGCCCGAGCGATTTTATGCACTATGGACCCTGGACTCGGAAGCTCGTCACCGTCTTTTGGATTCCACGCGCTATTGCCTTGGGGTACAGCCTCAAGAAATCTAATAAATCTTCTTTTTTCTTCTAGCGGTAGCTTATCCAAGTTAAACTCGATTATGATTGGACTCGGATTTTGGTTGTTCTTCTCTTGGTTTTCTTTTTTCACTATAGCACTCCTTGGTCTATCGGTTTCTCACTGCTGTACTGCTGGTGAGGTCATGTATTCGCCATTTCCCGGTCAGTAATTTCTGCATCAATCCGCGCTTTTGGACTCGGTATTGTTCGGCGAGTTGTTTGAGGATTTCGATTTCTTTCTTAGAAGTATCAAGTAAATTTACAATTCGTTTTTGTTCAGAAAGCATAGGAAGCGAGATTTTAATTTTTTTGTAAGATTCCATAGTTAGTCCAAAGCGTGTAATTCCATTAGCAAATCTGTAAAAATCATATTTCACTCTCGGAGAAGTCAATGCATAACAGACATACTTCCCTATCGTCTGTTTCTTTGGGCGAAGGATCGCTAAGTGGTAGCCGCATAACAGATTATCGATGGTTCCTTTAACATAGGCAGGGACGCCAATGTCGTTAGGTGTTTCGGAATCTTTGGTAATGATTACATCGCCTTCAGTAATCGAAAATTTCTCTATCTCTGAAGGCTTGGCCGTGGCAGACATAAAGTCAATATCAGAACCAATGATGTCGTTATAATAAACATCTGTGTAATTGCACAATTTGACGGGCAACTCCCCATAGACAGTCTTTTTGTCAACAGGGCTAACGATAACCTCGCAAGTATCTTCCAATCTCACCTTTCGCCATTCAGGATTATCCTGCTGGTCGCTGATAAGAGTTCTCAACAACCACTTAAATCGTTTCTCCTTCTCCTCGATCAGTGCTTCGGTTTTCTCAATCGCCGTGTCCCATGTTTCCAGTAAAGACGCGATAGCTTTTTGCTCATTCATAGGAGGAAGGCAAATAATGACATTGCTCAATATATTGGTGTTTATTGATGGCATGGTTCCACCGACTGCAATGCTTTTCATATGATGTCTAAATTTTCGTGTGTGAAAAAAATAATTTAAATACGAACTATATACATCATCTCTCTCAGGTCTTACTCGTAATAGACGACCAGAGAAAAGCCATCCATCTTCGTATTTTGAAACCAAAGAACTTCTATCTACTGAACCAACCCGACTAAAAACAATATCACCTTCTCGAATTATATATTGACTCAGCCTTTGTTTATCATGGTAAGATACCAGAGGCAAATTTTTATGTATGAGCCCTCTTTCATTTAAATGTTCGACTGTAACTATTGGTGTCCCATTGGATTGAACATAGTCATGCTGATGCAGTTGTGCGCCAAAAGGGCCGGTTTTGACAGAAGCAACGGTATTTAGCCGCATCCGCCGCCACCCCTTCGGCAACGCTTCATTTTTCACCGTCTCTCTACTCAAAGTCACTCTACAACCTTCTCTTTTGAACAGTTCGGAATTTCCGAACAGTTGTTCTCCTCTTGGCTACCACGGCAGTTATCCAGAATTTCCGGACAACTGATTTTCGGTCTAGCTCGCCCCAATTTTCCCCTCGTCGGCATCCCTCGCGAGTTGAGACATGCCCTTGGCACGAGCAATATCGCCCAGCGCTTTGGTGATAAAGGCCGCGTCGCTGTCCGCTTCTTCAAAACAGGCTTCCAAGTAGGCTGCCATCTCCTCGGGCGTACGCAGATGCTCGGCGACGTCGTAGCGCGTCGTTTTTGTCTTGGCCATTGCCTGCTCTTTGTCCATCTCTCGTGCCCTTCGCTAAACCCATCGAATTCGAGGGGTTTAAACTTCTTCGGTAAACCCCTCTGGCAGTCTTGCTATTACTCTAGCAATCTGCGTCTCATTCTTGCTCAACAAGGCATCCGAAACGGCCTGTGGATCGCTATGGGTTCTCAGCGCGAATTCTTGAACGCCGCCCTGTGCTTCAACAGCTTGGCTTAATGCGCGATGAAGGGCGGCACCGTCCTCATCTATTTGATATTCTTCCAATGCCGTTTGAAGGTAGGAGATGGCCTTCTCACGGTCAGATAGTTCTTCCATCAGGTAATCGTGGTATTTTCTAATTTTTCTCATCACTGGGACTCCTTGTATTCCTGCCAATAGGTTTTTGCGCGTTTAATGTTTCGCGTCTGAGAGTTCATGTCTTTATCCGTTCCTGCTATCTGTACCTCAGAAACCGCTCAGAATGAGCAGAACCAACGATAGGGTCGTGAAAATCATCAAGAAGATGGTCCACTTAAACATGCGAGACATCTTGGTTTCGATCCGGTCGAGTCCTTCTGACATATTTTTTCCAAATTCGTCAAAGGACTGTTTCATTTGGTCGAGGGACTGCTCTATGTCCTCAAATTGCTCTAACAATTCATCCAGATCGGCCCCCTCCTGTCCCGTCAACAAGCGATAGGCATGAGCACCCTTCTTAAATGCCTCTTCGGCAACCGGGTTGTCCGGGTTGCGATCGGGGTGGTGCTTGAGGGCATAGCGGCGAAACGCCGACTTTATCGTCTCTGTGGTAGCGGCCTCATCTACACCCAAAATGAGGCGGGCTTCTCGTCGTCTCATGTTATGCAACCTTGGCTTCGTTCGAGGAAGTGTTGCGGGCTGTCTTCCCGTGGCCTGCTTTACGGCCTCATCCAGCAATGTCGGACCATATCTCTGCCTGAACGAAACGAGATAGATGCCTTACGTTCGTCGTCGCCACAACCACATCCGTCCAGTTCAGCGTTGCCGCTTGCGCCGCCAATATCACATCGCCGTCAAGTGCCGGATCGGCTGCCGTTGGCCGACCCTGCTGACGAGCATCGGCCCAGTACGCTGCGGCTCGGCGCATGGCATTGGTCGTAATAGGCAAGTAATTGACCTGAGCGATAAGTTCGTCGAGCCGCTCAATACCTCTAATTTTGCCCGCCCGAAGCAACTCGCGCCGAACCTCGTAGTCGGCGATCTCTGGCACCATCACCATCGAGTCTCCAGCTTCCACTTGCTGAAACCAGTCCCTACATGCCGCAGCATCTCCCGAGCCGCTTGGGCTGGTTACCAGACCGAGGGGGCCGCTATCGAGCAATACGATCTGGTTCACCAACTCTTCCCCTTCAGTTCCTTTGGAAAGAGCTTGCGGTCGGCCGGCCGGTTTTCATCCAGCGCCTTAATGAGATGCTCAAGCGTCTCCCGCTGTTCTTCTGCATCGCCCTCATCCGTCCAAGACTGGAACAACCGGCTAAGCCCACCCTCGCGGTCGATCCCCTTCAACAACTTCCCCATCGCTCCACGCACCACACTCAATTCCTTTTCCAACTGATCGATCTCCCTGCCCACCGCGTCAATATCAATCTCCTCCTCTTCCTCAAAGGTATCTACATAGCGCGGAATGTTCAGGTTGAAGTCGTTTTCCGCGATTTCCTCAAAGGTGGCGAGGTGGGCGTATTTATCTACATCTTCGCGTTTTTCATAAACGGCGGTGACCTTTTCGAGGTGCTCGTCCAGCAAGGTGTTTTGATTCTTGCCCGCCTGATATTCGCGGCTTGCATCGACAAACAGAACGTCTTTGCGGTGCCCATTCGCGCCCCCTTGCTCACGCGAGCGGTCAAAGACCAAAATGGCCACCGGTATCGAGGTCGTAGGGAACAGATTGCCGGGCAAGCCGATGACGGCATCGAGCAAGTTTTCTTCAATCAATTGCTGGCGAATGCGCCCTTCAGCAGCGCCCCGGAACAAAACGCCGTGCGGAGCGACCACCGCAACCCGTCCCTCTTTTGCCAAGGCCGCTTCTATCATGTGGCTAATGAAAGCGTAATCGCCTTTGGATTTGGGTGGCACTCCACGCCAAAAGCGGTTGTACGGGTCCGCGTCGGCGTCTTCTGCGCCCCACTTGTCGAGCGAGAACGGCGGATTGGCGACCACGTTGTTGAACTTTATCAGTTGGTTGTTTTCTACCAGTGTCGGGGAGGTAAGGGTGTTACACCATTCGATGCGGGCGGAGTCGGCACCGTGCAGAAACATGTTCATCCGCGCCAGCGCCCAGGTGCTGCCGTTCACCTCCATGCCGTATAGAGAGTAGTCCTTGCCGCCCACCAGCCGGGCCGCCTCAATCAGCAACCCCGCAGAACCGCAGGCGGGATCGCAGATGCGAGCACTTGGCTTGGGGGAGCACAGTTTCGCCACCAGTTCGGACACTTTATGCGGCGTGTAGAACTCGCCGGCTTTTTTGCCCGCGTCGGAGGCAAAACGCTCGATCAGGTAGATGTAGGTGTTGCCGATGACATCTTCCGAGACGCGGCTGGGGCTCATGTTTAATTCGGGCTTGTTGAAATCCTCTAGCAGCATTTTCAGGCGGCGATTGCGGTCTCTGGTTTTGCCGAGATTGGCCTCGCTGTTGAAGTCTATATTGCGGAAAACATCTTCGAGTTTCTCCTTGTTCTCGGTTTCAATCGCCTCCAGCGCGATATTGATGAGCTCGCCAACATTGGCTTCCGAGCGTCGTTCATAGAGGTCGTAAAAGCTGCTGCCCTCTGGCAGGACAAAGCGCTCGTTTTTCAGCCTGCGCCGGATGCGCTCATCGTTGCCGCCGTATCTTTCTTGATATTCCTCGTAGTGATCCTTCCAGACATCGGAGATGTACTTGAGGAATAGCATCACGAGGATGTAGTCTTTGTATCCCGCTGCATCCATCACTCCGCGAAAGGTGTCGCAGGCCGCCCAAGCGGCGCTGTTAATATCTTTCTGTTGGATCTGATCGCTCATATCTGGCTGCTCCTATTTAGTCGCCAATTGCATCTGAATCCCGTTGACTAGTTTTTCCTTCTTCGCCGCCAGCTCCCTCATCAGCTTCTGCTCCTTATTCGATAAATCGGCCAGAGCGACGATGCGCTCCTGAGTTGCAAGGTCGGGCAAGGGAACTTGCAACTCATCGAGAGCGGATTTGCCGATCACCGTCATCGCCGTTCCAGTAGCTCTACTGTGCAAGAACGCCTGCGCCAGCGGCTGGTTGATAAACCAGCACAGGTACTCCGGGAGAACATGCTTGCTCGTAACCCGGATTCTCAACAGCGGAGCCGCGACAATCGCTGGACCAATTTTCGTATCAATGATCGCCGCCGTAGTGGTTTGCCTTCTAGAGCGAAAAATCAAATCTCTGCGTTTTACCAAATGGCGATCGCTAAGTTTATCCATTTTGATAGTGATCAGATTGCGATGGCTCAGTTTATTATCCTCAGTCAAGTCGCGCATCTGAATGACTGCAACAGTCCCATCCGCTTCCGGCTCAATGCGGGAACGAAAGGCGAGGCCCATCTGGACCTGGGCGATCTCTTTAAGCGTCTTCACCTTGAAATCGACAGGTTTCAAATGATGTGGCGGCTATCCACCAAATAATCTCAGTCCGACGATGGTAGCCCACGTAGCCAACTGAAGGCCGATGAGCCAACGAAAGTCTCGGCGGTGGTTGATTTCTAGGCTATCGAGGCGACGGGTTATGTCGCTGAGGCGTTGGTTAATTTGTTCGATGATGCCTTCGAGGCGGCCGATGCGCTCGCCGTGGTCGAGGGAGGTTAGTCCAGTCATAATTGAAATCTCCTTGATAGGGGTGATAGCGGTGAAATTCTGTGCAGCAGAAAAGTAAGCGCGGACCATATCTCTGTCAATAAAGATACAATACAGTAACGTCGTTATTTCTATAAAATAAAAGGATGCTGGCCCGCATCGGCGACCCTCCCCGGTTGTCGCCGCATGGCCTATTGAGCTTATTAACAGGCTTCAACCCGAACTAGGAGATGCCAATATGAAAAGCTGTATCTGCGCCGCGCTCGCGTGTGCGCTTGCTGTCTCGCCAGCCCTTGCCCAAGAGGCCGTGCCGCTCAAGACTCTGCCCTTTAGCCCGGCCCGCCAAGCCGGCGGTCTGCTCTTCATCAGTGGCCAGATCGCCCGCACGGTCGACGGTGCCGACGTCAAGGAGTCGGTCGCGGCTGAGACCCATCAGACCATGAAAAACATCGGGCGGATACTCGAAGAGCACGGGTATGCGTTCGACGATCTCGTCAGTGTCACCGTCTGGCTCTCGGACATTGAAGATTATCACGAGATGAACAAGGCATACGCCTCGTACTTTAAAGAGCAATTCCCGGCGCGAGCCTGCACTGGCGGGGCGCAGATCGTCTTTGACTTTCGCGTCGAGATCGCTGCTATTGCCTATAAAAATACGGATGACGATGGCGACCATAAGGACGCGGATGACGGTGGCGACCATCACAATGGCGACGAGGATTAGGCCATGCCGCTGAGTCGTCGCCGCTTCATGCGCGAGACCGCGCTAGCCGCTGGTGGCCTAGCCCTCGCCGGAACGGCGCGCGCAGAAAAGGACATTCCCATGAGTACGGACCGCCCTCTCTTCGTCTCTACTTGGGCCTTTGGCAAAGACGCCAATGAACAATCGCTGCGGATCGCCGAACAGGGCGGCTCGGTTCTCGACGCGGTCGAGCGCGGCATCCACGTTGCCGAGGCCGACGCCTCCAATGCATCTGTGGGATTGGGGGGCATACCTAACGCCGAGGGCGTGGTGCAACTCGACGCCTGCATTATGGATGGCGAGGGTCAGCGCGCTGGCAGCGTCGCCGCGATCGAGGGGATCCTACACCCGATCTCTGTAGCGCGTCGGGTGATGGACGAGACCAAGCACGTCATGCTCGTCGGCGAAGGCGCGCGGCAGTTCGCGCTGGAGCAGGGTTTTGCCAGCGTCGATTTGCTCACGGAAGAAAGGCGCAAGGCGTGGGAGGAATGGCGGGAAAAGCAGGGCGCGGCCGACAATCACGATACCATCGCCCTGCTTGGACTCGACGGTGAGGGGCGGATCGCTGGCGGCTGCTCGACCAGTGGTTGGGGCTACAAGCTGCCGGGCCGCGTTGGCGACTCGCCGATTATTGGTAGCGGTCTATACGTCGATGGAGGCGTGGGCGCGGCTGGCGCTACGGGGCTGGGCGAAAATGTCATGCGCTACTGCGCCACCTTCCTCGTCGTCGAATACATGCGCCAAGGGCTGCACCCGGAGGAAGCCTGCGTCGAGACCATCCGCCGCATCATCGCGCTCGACCCGCGTCCGGTCGAGGAATTGCACCTCAATTTCGTCGCGCTCGACAAGCAGGGCCGCTTTGGCGCAGCGGGCACCAACGAGGGATTCCAATACGCCGTTACCTATCCCGGGTACAGCGAGGTGCTCACGGGCGTTGGGGTGGGTACGGGTGAGATCGGACCCGAGGGGGGCAACCGGCGTTGAGGTATAGAAGCCGTCTGGAAATCCTCGGTGACTAGGAATTTCCAGATGGCTTCCCATTTTCGCGCACTAGTAAATAGACGACCAAGGCGATCATATTGCCCAGGAGGCCGAAGAGGCCCCAAACAGCGGCTTTTTCTCGTCTTTGTTGGGCGTCCAAGGCCATCCACGCCGGGATGGAGAGCCAGAAGAGGATTAGGCTGCCGAGCATAACCACGGCGACGGTTATGTTGCGTACTAGTCTGATCCTTTTGAGCCTCTCCAGAGGCTGATTCATAGACTGGTACGATGGTCGCGAAGCCGCCACAGCAATCAAGCCGTCTTTGACGCGGGTCATTTCCACGTGAGTACGGGGTGTGGTTGTGGTATAGCGATAAGGTTCTGTTGAAGAAATGGTTAGGTGAGTTAGGACTATATCGTCGGTTGGAAAGAAAATGGAATGCCTGAGTACTCCCCAGTAACCCCCGATTGTCGCAGGCAATAGGATGGCGGTCCGCTGCATGGGAGAAAGCAGTTCTTCGGGGACCTTATCTAATAACTCTGTCAGGGTACCGAGAGGTATATCGGCGACGTTGCCTACTGGGGGTCTATGCCGACCGTAATACACAATGAGACCTTGAGCATTAGTTACCCATACCTCGCCGATGGCTTCTTCTTGGGCCACCGCTTCGCTCAGGGCTCGTTGAGTCTGCACGTTACCGTCGAGCGTGTCTATGAGGCCCACGATCCGCTCTAAAGCCGCTTTGGCTTCGCCCGCCATTGTCTGCTCATCTTCCCGAATGCGGTCGCGCTGTTCTTCACGGTCTTCTCTTGCAGCGTTCCTTCTTGGGACTACGTAGAACTCTAAAAATAAAAAGGAGGAAAGAAGAACCAGCACGCTCAAGATGGTCAGCTTGGGCAGCCATCTATGTAGAAAATCTTTCAAACGTTCATTCATGGGATAGCTCCCTTCTTTGGCGGTGTAAAAGAATGATCGGACTCGTCAACAGCGCGGCGATGTTCAAGCCGACTAAGCCGATGACGGAAGCCTGTATGATTTGGTCAATGTCGAGCCTTGGGCCTACGGCGTAGAGCAGGGCGAATAATTCCAAGGCGACTAGCCCTAGGGCGATCTTGCCGTAAAGGGGGATGTGGAGTCGCGCTTCCTCGGCCCGCCTTTTTCTGGCCCAACTCACGGCTTTAGACCGCACTTCTTCGTCCAGTATAGGCGGCACCTGCACTTCGGGTACAGAGCTCAACAGCGCTTGAATCTCTTGTATGGTGCGGCGGTCTTGGTTCATGGGTTCGGTGCCATTTGGCGCAGTTGTTTTAGGGCGTGGTGCAAGCGGCTTTTGATGGTTCCGATGGGTACGCCGACGATTTTTGCGGTCTCTTCCTGCGAGTAATCGTGCAGAACGCGGAGGACGATGACGGCTCGTAGGTGGGGTTGCAAGGCCGCGAGCAGTTGGTGGGCGGCTTCTTCGTCTTCTCGCTTGAGCAAATGGTCGTGGGGGTCGCGAACTGACGGCTCGGCCATTTGCTCGGCTGGCATACTCGTGTTTTGGCGGCGCAGTTCGTCCATGCACAGGTTGTGGGCTATGGTATAGAGATAGGTCGAAAATTTGCCCCGGGGATTGAAGCGGTCGGCGTTTTCCAATACGCGCATGTAAGTCTCCTGAAACACATCTTCTGCCAAGGCCGCGTCCTGCAAGAGCCGCAAGATAAAATTGAAAAGGGGCTGGCGATGGCGCGTGTAGAGTTCGTCAAACGCCTGCATATCTCCACGGCGGAGATTTCCCATCAATGTTTCGTCGCTCCGACCCATGAGAATCCAGACGAGTTTGAGCCTGCGGCCCTGAGATTGTTCACATCTATTTATACGGATGGGGCCGCGATTTCGTTCACGGTGGCAAGTATCCGCAGATGGACGCAGATGAGCGCAGATGTGGGAATAGGGATCGCGGGCGTACTAGCCGAGGACTAGCTGCAACGCTTCGACGGCGCGGTCGATGTCGGTCTCGTCGTTGAAGATGTGCGTGGAGATGCGGATGGCGTTGTAGTTTTCCTTGGGCACGCCAGCGTCCTCCACATAGGCGTACGTGCCCTGCGCTGGTTTGAGGAAGATGTCGCGCTTTTGCAGCGCGGAGACGACTTCGCTGTGGCTGCCGCTGGCGAGTGAGAAGCTGACGATGCCCGAGGACAGTTCGCGTTGGGGTGGGGTGATTGGTGTGAGTTGGGGGATTTCCGCTAGACACTGGCGCGCGTAGGCGGAGAGCTGGCGGCAGCGCGCTTCGATGCGCGGGCGGCCGATGGTGTTGTGGAATTCCATCGCCACTCCGTGCGCGACGATCTGTGGGACGTTGCGGGTGCCGGACGAGGCGGAATAGGCGTTGTAACCGGAATACGTGAACACGGGCCGGACGCGGTCTTGCACTTCCCTGCGAATGTAGAGCAGTCCCGTGCCCTTGGGCGCGAGCATCCACTTGTGGCTGCTGGAGGCATAGGTATCTACGCCGAGCGCTTTGACGTCGACGTCGATCATGCCCGGGGCCTGCGCGCCGTCGCAGACTAGCAGGATGTCGCGGGGGCGGGTGAGGGCGGCGATGGATGCTAGTGGCATTTGCAGTCCGGTGATGGTGTCGATGTGGCAGAAGCTGCACACGCGGGTGCGCGGCGTCAGGTGATCCTCTACTAGTTGCAGGATCTGGGCGGCATCGCGCACGGGATTGGGCATTTTGATGTAGCGGACTACGCCGCCGCGAGTGCGCGCCAAGTGCTGCCAGCAGACCATGCCGCCGCCGTGCTCGTGATTGGTCGTCAGCACCTCGTCGCCGGGCTGGAGGTCGAGGCCGCTGGCTACGTGGTTCATGCCTTCGGTTGTGTTGCGCGTCAGCGCGATTTCGTCCAGCTCGGCCCCGATGAACTCCGCCCCTTTGGCCCGCACTGTTTCCATCTCGCTGCCGAGGCCGCCCCAGGTATTGGCCAGCGGATTGCCCTCTAGCTCGGTGAGGTACGCAGTCAGGGCGTCGGTCACCACGCGGGGCGTTGCGCCAATGCTGCCGCAGTTGAGATGGACTAGGCCGGGATGTAGGCGAAATTCTCGCCGCACCCGCTGCCACAGGGCGCGTTCGTTGCTAGTGGAGGCTACGTCTTGACCGAGGGTGCCGAGCCGCTCGGCAAGCCCTGCGGCTACATCAGGAAGGAGCGGGGCTGCGGCTGCGGCTGCGGCGATTCCCTTGAAGAAATCTCTGCGTTCCATGTATTGGTCCTGTGGGTAGGAGGCGGTTTGTTGCGATGTAGGGGTCGGTTTGCAAACCGACCCCTACCCGGTCTATACTTTTTATATGTTTTGGTACAAATCCTCTCTGCTTCTGCTGGCGATTGTCGGCTGTGCGGAAGCACCCGACCCGGCGCACGAAGTAAACGGCGACCGCTCAATGCGCGTTGGCCACTACGGAGAAGCCGCTGCCCACTACCAGCGCGCCGTTGACCAGAACGCAAAATCGGCGGTACTCTACCGCAAGTTAGCCGAGGCGCACGCGAAAAACGAGGCTTTGTCCGCGGCCGTCCGCGCGTATGAGCAGGCCATTGCCCTAGCACCGAACCACGCCAAGACGCGGACCGAATTGGCGATCCTGCTGACGCGCCTCGACCACTACGACGATGCTCTGGCCCTGCTCGAACAGACGGTGCGGGAGCAACCCGACCGCGCCCAAGCGCACATGGTGCTGGGCTTACTGCACTCCCGCGAGGGGCGCTACTTAGACGCGATTGCCGCCTATCAGCGCGCCATTGCCGCGGTGCCTAGCTACGGAGAGGCGTGGTTCAACCTCGGCGAAGCCTATCTCAAGCAAAACGACTACGCGGCCGCTGAGCAAGCCTTTAGCCGCGCCGTAGCCGCAGATACGACCTCGGCCCAATTCCGCAATGGCTTGGGGCGCAGTCATTATCTCCGGCGCGACTACGAGGCGGCTGTGGTCGAATTTGGCCGCGCCGTGCGGCTGGATTCGCTGTTTGCTCAAGCCCGCTTCAACCTCGGCAACGCCTTGCTGCGCTCCGGTCAGAAAGAAGAAGGGCGACGCCAGCTCGCATTGTACAAGCGGCTCGACGAAGAGGAAGAGCGGATCGCCATACTGAAAAACACCTTGGCGACGCACCCAGACGACGCTGGCACATACCACGACTTGGCCGTTGTGTACGGGCAGCGCGGCCAATACCGAGAAGCGCGCATCCGCTACCTTCAGGCACTCGACCGAGACTCTGCTTTCGCGCCCGCGCACCACAACCTCGGCAACATCCACTTCCGCCGGGGGGAAATGGCCGCGGCCGAGCAGCGGTTCCGCCAGGCATTGCAGGCCGATTCCACGTACGCCCTCGCGCACTTGGGATTGGGCAATGTCCAGATGTTGCGCAAAGAGTACGAACGCGCCATTGCCTCCTTCCGCCGCGGCCTGCGCCACCAGCCCGATCACCCCAAGCTCCGCCGCAACCTCGCGGCTGCCGAGCAAATCGCCGCGCAGGTTGGCCGATGATGCCGCGCACCTTATGGACTAGCCTTGTATTCGCTGCATTCGCAGTCGCTGAGCCAGCCCCGCAATTTGTGGAGATTACCGAGGAAGCGGGCCTAGATTTTCGCTATGTCAACGGGGCCAGCGGCCACAAATACATGGTGGAAGCCGTCGGCTCGGGCGCGGCCTTTTTCGACGACGACGGCGACGGGTGGCTCGACTTGTACATTGTCAACGGCGCGCCCATGCCCGGTTATCGCGGCCCGAGCAGCCCCAACGCACACTATCGCAACCAACGAGACGGAACCTTTGCTGAGGTCACGGCTGCGGCTGGCACGGGCGACGCCGGCTTTGGCATGGGCGCGGCCGTCGGCGACTACGACAACGACGGCGATGCGGATTTGTACGTGACCAACTACGGGCCGAATGTGTTGTACCGGAACGAAGGGGTCGGCATTTTTGCCGATGTCACGACGGCGGCTGCGGTCGGGGATTTAGGATGGGGGACGCATGCGGCTTTTGTCGATTACGACCGCGATGGCGATTTGGATCTGTACGCAGCCAATTACATGGAGTTCGACCCGGACCAAAACGAGGAATGCTTCGCCGGTACGGTGCGCATTTACTGCGGTCCCAATACGTACCCGGGGCAGGCAGGCGTGCTCTACCGCAACGACGGAGGCAGCCGCTTTGTCGATGTGACCACAGAAGTCGGCCTTGCCGACGATTCGGGCCGCCAGCTCGCCGCGGTATTCGGCGATTTCGACAACGACGGGGATGCCGATTTGTTCGTCGCCAACGACAAGCGGCCGAACTTTCTCTTTCTCAACAACGGGGACGGAACGTTTAGCGAAAATGGCGCTGAGGTCGGGGTGGCGTACAACGAGGAAGGGTTGGCCGAGTCGGCTATGGGGGCCGATTGGGGCGACTACGACAACGACGGGTTCCTCGACATTATTGTGGCGACCTTCCAGTGGTTGCCCAACACGCTCTACCACAACGACGGCGATGGGTTCTTCACGGATGTCACGTTTGCGGCCAACTTAGGCGTGTCCAGCGTGCCGTATTTAGGCATGACGTCCGCCTTCCTCGACTACGACAACGATGGCTTTCTCGACGTGTTCGTCAGCAACGGGCACCTCGACGAGAACGTGGAAGAATACGACCCGGCCACCACGTATCCTCAGCGCAATCAACTCTTCCGCAACCGGGGCGACGGTTCGTTCGCCGAGGTGACCGAGCACAGCGGGCCGGGGATGTTGGTCGCGCGCGTCAGTCACGGTGCCGTGTTCGGCGACTGCGACAACGATGGGGACGTAGATATATTCGTCTCGGACTCGGCCGCCCCGCACTGCACCCTGCTGCGCAACGATGGCGGTAATGCGAATCACTATCTGACGGTTGAGGTCGTTGGAACCGCGAGTAATCGGGATGGCTTGGGCGCGCGCGTTCGCGCCGTGGCCGGCGACTTGGTGCAGACGCGGGAGATCCGCCGCAGCTACGGTTACATGGGTTCTAATGACGTGCGTTTGATACTCGGCCTCGGCGACCACGCGCAGGTAGATACGCTGCAAGTTCATTGGCCTAGCGGCGCGGTGCAGACGCTGGTGGGCGTGGAGGCCGATCAGCACGTTGTGATTCGGGAGGATCGTTGATTTTTGACGATGTAGGGCTGTTCCGCTATAATCTACAACTTGATCGGTCGGCGGTTCAGGAGCGGGAATCGCTGTTCACTGCTCGACAATAACGTGCGCCACGCACCAAAGAAGGGTGAGGATTATGCACTTTATATTGTCGTGGGATATTAACGCTGAAGGCACGGAATGGGACGAGATCAACTCCCTGCTAAAAGATCATATAGAAGAGTATTCTTGGGTTCGTCCTCTTAGGTCTTTTTATATTATTAGAGTATCGGGGCCACAAGATTGGCACAAAATTAGGGATGCCCTAATAGAAGTAGCCAAGAGTTCTGAGATCAGGATACATTTTCTTATTGGCCCGTTAATGTATGGCGGTGACTACGACGGCTGGCTTCCCGAAGATATTTGGCCGGCAATAGAAGAGAGGATAGCCGAATGACAGCGAAAAAAAATAGAGAAACTGCGAAGCATGTTGAAGGTAATTTCGCCTTGTCTGATCCTAATAGCCTAGATAAAAATGCGGAAACTATCTACTTACGGTTTCCCTTTGGGGGAAATGTCTTAACGGTTCCCATGCCGTTTTCACCACTAGAAGCCAATCTACCCGCACGAGACGCCTCGTTGCTACAGCCAGCACATCGACACTCGGAAGCATCCCATAGCGTCGGTGTTACAAGAGGGGAAGCCTTAAAACGTTTACGGGCACTTTTTGGCTCTAAAGAGGATGCGCTGGATAGGCTCTACGAGCTAGAGACAGAATGCGCCGAAGCGGATTGGGATGGCTACGATGCAGAAGCCGTTAGTCAAAGTGCCGTTGAGCATAGTGCGCATTTCATTCGTCGGCTGCCAGAGGAGTTGCCGTTGCCGGAAATCTCCGTGGAACCGGACGGCGAGATCGCTTTTGACTGGTCCCCGACCCCGACGCAAACATTTTCTGTAAGTATAGGTGCTACGAATCGAATGCCTTGTGCGTGGGTTAATGGGACAGAGCATGGGCATGCAGTGGCGTACAGCAATAATGGTGAGATTCCTTCGCGTATTCTTCAAGAGATTCAGCGCATCACTAATAATGATTCTACCTTCAGGACTGCCTGAAGAAGTTGCCGACAGCGAACCACTCGCTCGCTTCCTTACTTCTTCGGGACAATTCAACAAGTCGGCGGTTAAACAGTCTGCTTTTTTGCCCAACAAGAAAGATGGCAAGACATCGGTTTTCAGACATGGAGCCGAGCCGCAATCAGCCCTTATAACTATAGCGAATGAACACATCGGGGGTGATCGGAGGGTGCATGGGGTGGGAATCATACGGGCGAGTGATGTGCGTGCGGTCCAACTCGATGTTCAGTCGCAGGAGCCTCCTCCGCGTCACGCAGATATTACAAATTGGCCGCCATGGATGGAAAAAGCCAGACAAAAAGAGATAGCCATATTGCTCGCGCAAAAGGCTGAACTCGTCCTATTTCCGCAACCTGAAAAAGATCCCATCACATCGTGAAATATTCTCTAGTTAGCACCTTCGCGCTCCTCGTCTGGTGCAGCGCGGCTTGGTGCGCGGAAGAAACGGTTCTGCGCATTGGCGACAAGAGCATATCAGTAGAGGAGTTTGCGGAAACAGCGCAAAAGCTGCGGGAGACCGGCTACAGCCACGTCGAGGAACTAGATCAGCAGGGCAAGCAGGAACTGCTCGACGGTGTCATCGCGCGGGAATTGCTCGTTGCTGAGGCTCTGCGGCGCGGGTACGACCGCGATTTAGCTATCGCCCAAGCCGTGGCCAAAAGCCAGCGCCGGGCGCTGATGAACAAGCTCTACGAGCAGGAGGCTGTGCAGGCGTCGTACTCGTTTTCGGACGCGGACCTGCAGGCATTTTTTGCCCAACAGCAGTACGACGTGGAAGTGCTCAGCCAGCACATCGTCTGCGCCACCGAAGAAGAGGCTCGTCTGGTCTTAGAGTTGCTTGACGAAGGGGTGCCTTTTGAGTCGCTAATCCGGCCCTATTCGCTCCAGAACATTCAGCAGCGCTTTGGTCCCGGCGGTTGGGTTGGCTGGTTCAAGATCGGCGAGGTGTACGAGGGGCTGAAGGTGCCGCTCGCTACCATGCCCGTCGGCAGCGTGTATCCCGACCCCGTGCAGACGGTGAGCGGCTACCACGTCTTTAGGCTTGGGGAACGACGCCCGGTCGATTTTGCCGCGGCCCGCGAGTGGGTGGAAAAACAGGCCCTCGTGCAGAGCCGGGCCGACGATATGGAGCGCTACGTCGGCACCCTGCGCCAGCGGTATCAGTTGGCGCTGGACGCGGAGGTTTTTGCCGCGTTGCTCGCCCTGCCGCGGCAATCGACGCAGTGGGACGGAGGGAACGCGCCGCTGCTCACGTGGCGCGGCGGCCAGCTTATAGCGCGGGAGTACCTCACCTTAGTCGAGCAGGGCCGCGCACCGCACCCGGCTGAACTCGACAGTGCGCGCCTGTACAAGGCCGTGGACAACCTCGCCGGTAAGCAAATTATGGTGGCGGAAGCCCGCAAGTTGGGGATCGCCGACGATGCGGATATCCGCGCTAGCGTCGAAAGGGAACGAGATGCTCTGTTGGTCAAACGGCTCTACCAAGCTGAAGCCGAACGGGTCGGGGAAATCGCCGACGAAGCGGTGCGGGCCTTTTACGACCAGCACATTAACCAGTTTACTCGCGCCGATGGCCGGGTAGTGGATTTTGCTTTTGTGAGGGAAAGCATTCGTGCGGCCCTGCGGCAACGGGCTGAAACCGCGGCTATGGATGCGCTCTTAGCCGAGTTGCGCGAAGCGAACGCAGGCCAAATACAGGTATTTCCAGCGGCGTTGGAGCAAGCGTTTGAGTAGGTACTTTCTGAGAATTCTTCGCCTAGGCTTAGGATGATGAACCCCAACAAACACCAAATTCACTGGCTGCGTCGCCGAGCGACCGCTTTGTTTATTGTCGCCCTGTATCTTGGCGGAGCGGCTGCGGCGGTGGCAACGGAATCACCCGCTGCTGGCCAGCTAATCCATCGCTCCATCCCGCAAAAGGGCGACACCACGCACGTGGTTGTCCCCGGTGAGCGCTTCAAAGCAGGTCGTTTGCAGCAGTGGATTTACGGCCGCAGCTATCGCCCGCTCTGGACGACGCCGACTGAGGTGCCGGTGCTCGACCTTGATGCGGTTGGCGGTGGGCTGTTGCCCATGCGCACCGGCGGCTTTGGCCAGTCCGTTTCGCTGCATTTTATGGGCGAGGACGGTCGCCGTTACACGGTGCGCTCGCTCGACAAAGATCCGTCCAAGCGGCTTTTAACCGAACTCAAACAGACCGTGGTTGAGGATGCGATCCAAGACCTCATAAGTGCCCAGCTACCGGCCGGGGCGCTGGTGGTGGATGCGCTGATGGAGGCGACCGGAATCCTGCATGCGCCGCATCGCTTAGTGGTGATTCCCGACGATCCGCGATTGGGCGCGTATCGCCAAGAGTTCGCCGGACTGATCGGCACCTTGCAGGAACATCCGTCCGAAGCGGCCGGCGATGAGCCGGGGTTTGCTGGCTCGCGCAAGGTCAGCGGCACGGAAAAGGTGTACCAGCGCCTCGAAAAGACGCCCTGTGAGCGGGTGGATGCCCGCGCCTATCTCAAGGCGCGGCTCGTCGATTTTCTGGTCGGCGACAAGGACCGGCACTCGGGCCAGTGGCGCTGGGCGCGATTTCCGGCCGGCGACTGCTATACGTGGTTGCCCATCCCCGAAGACCGGGATCAGGCCTTTATTGATTTCGATGGCCTGCTCATGGAACTGGTGCGGCAGGTCGAGCCTAAGTTCGTCCGCTTTCAAGCGCACTACCCAGACCACCGCGGGCTCCCGCGCAATGGTTGGGAGGTGGACCGCGAGTTGCTGGCCGAGCTGGAGTGGAGCGCGTGGGACTCGGTGGTCACCGCGGTGCAGGCCGAACTACCGGACTTGGTGATTGACGCCGCCGTCCGCCGCCTGCCGACTCCGTACTACGAGCAGGTGGGATCGTTCCTCACCCGAGCACTGAAGGCGCGCCGCGACCAGCTCGACGAATTTGCGGCGCAGTACTACCGGCTGATCAGCCGCGAGGTCGAGATCAAAGGAACGGACGCGGACGAATACCTCGAATTGGAACACCGGGAGGACGGCGCGTTGGATGTCCGCATCGGCTTGGCCGGGACGCAGCACGCCCCGTACTTTCGCCGCACCCTGTATCCCGGCGAAACCAAGGAAGTCCGCATCTATTTGCACGGCGGGGACGATCAAGTCGCCATCCTTGGGGCGCGGGCTACAATTCGGGTGCGCGTCGATGGCGGCGGTGGCGATGACGCCTACGCGAATCACTCGCGGGCTGGGCGGCGCATGACGCGATTTTACGATGCGCGCGGCAAAAACCGCTTTGATGGGGGCGCGGCCCAGATTGACGAGCGGCCCTACAAGCGACCGGCTCCCACAGGTGCGACCACCGACCGCTACGTCGTTGACTGGGGTCAGGAGACGATTGCGCTGCCGGTGGTCAGCTACAGCCCAGACCTTGGCGTGTACGCCGGGCTGTTCCACGCCCGGATATACCACGGCTACCGCAAAAACCCCTATGCGTCGAAACACGCGCTCGGCCTTGGCGTCGCCCCCAGCGCAAAAGTTAGGCCGCTAGTTACCTATTCCGCGACGTTTCGGCATCTGCTGCGGGGCCTCGACGGGCGGCTGCAGATGGAATACTCCGGCATTGAGGTCATTCGCTTCAACGGCTTTGGCAACGGCGTTGAAATTCCGCGCCCGGAGTCGTTTTACGAAGTGGAGCAGACCCAGTTCCGCTTGGCACCCGCGCTCTCTTGGTCGCCGGCGGCGTGGACGCTGACCGGCGGCCCGCTCGTCCAGTTTACCAAGACCCCTTTGGCGGACAATAAGGGGAAGTTCATCGCCGACTACGACGATGAGACGCCGCTGTACGGGATGGAGGATTTCGGGCAGATCGGCGTTGGTGGGGAATTGGCCTACGACACCCGCGACAATCCCGGCCATGCCCGGCGGGGCGTGCGGTTGGGGTTGCGCGGCGCACTCTACCCCAAGCTGTGGGACGTCAAATCGACCTTTGGCCGCGTGGCTGGCGACGCGGCGGCGTACCTCTCCGCGGACCTGCCGACCCTCCCCACGCTCTCCCTGCGCGTGGGCGGCGAAATCGTTCGCGGTGAGTTCCCGTTCCACGAAGCGGCCACGGTTGGCGGTCCCGACGATCTAAGAGGCTTCTACGAGGACCGCTTCGCCGGTGAGGCCGCGCTCTACGGCAACGGCGAGCTGCGGCTGCGGCTGACCCGACTCTGGTTCCCGCTACCGGGGGAATTAGGGGCCTTCGCGGCGGTCGATGCCGGGCGGGTGTTCTACAACGCTGACCCGGAGGATGCCGATAGCTGGCACATCGGCACGGGCGGCGGGCTTTGGGTCGCGTTTCTCCAGCGGCGGGCGACGTTGAGCGCGGCGCTGATGAACGGCGAAGACCGAATCGGCGCGTACCTACGCACCGGGATGATATTCTAGTAGGGGGCGGTTTGCAACCGCCCCATATAGAATTCTGGTGCGGATCAGGGAAGGCGCATTTGGAAAACAGGCTCTTCCTGCCCGGTTTGCACGATGCGCACGACCGGGGTGTCCACGCCGTTTTGGCTGGCGAAATCGAGTACGGCGAAGCCGGGGACCGCGTGGGCGAAAATCGTCCCGTCCACCGCGGTCACGGACGACACTTTGCCAGCCGAACCCGCGCCGCTGATGATGTGCATCCGCGCCACTTCGTCGGCCGCGAAAAGCTGCAAGCTGTGATCGTGTCCGGCCGCATAGACGAGGGGGCGGTGCTTGGCGAGTGCGTCTTGGACCTGCTGGGCGCGGGCCATGTATTGCGGATGGCCTAGATCGAGGGGCAGCCGCGGGCGCAGTAGGTGATAGAAGTCGATGATGCGGTCGATGATAAAGCCGCGGCTAAAGCCAGCGTGAGTACCGCCCGAGCGCAGCGGAAAGTGGCTCACCACGATCGCGAAATGATTCTCTAGGGCCGCGAAGGCCGCGTCAATCCGCGCCGCGAAATCCCCGTCCGGGCAATGGCTGGTGTCGGCGACGGATGAAAACCACGGCATCCAGTCAATGGCGACGACCGCGACCCCTCGCGCTAGTCCGTCTCCGGGCGGGAGCAGCTCGCGCACGGCTGGGCCGGTGCAGCCGTCACGGGGCAGGAAATCGACCGCGCCCTCCGGCCACGCCAAGACGAACTCTTGCTGCTCGACGACGCGCGCTCCGGTCCAGTCTTGGGCCGCCGAGCCCCAGTCGTGGTTGCCCGGCACGAAAATCCGCAGTGCCGCGGTGGCTGCAAGCTGCTGGCGCAAAATGGCTTCGCCGCGAGCGCGGTCATCGGCGGTAATCCCCGACGGGTAGAGGTTGTCCCCTAACAACACGACCGCGGCCCGCTCGGGCGGAACAGCCCACTGCCCGATGGCCGCTAAGGTGGGATCGCTTGCAAGCGGCTCCCCGGTGTCGCCGACCAAGATCACTCGATACGCGACTTGCCCGCCGACTGCGACCGCTGCTGCTAAGAGATCCGGCCGGATGTACGGTTTTTCGTCGGCACCATAGTTTGCCCCCCGCAGCCGTCCGGCCTGGCAACCGGCGACGACTACGGCGAGTGCTATGAGCAAAATTAAACGGCGCTGGCACCTTGCTGTTTTTGGTTTAATCATTTCAACGTAACTTCCGGCTGCGCTACTGGGCTTTTGCAACTGAGTAAACAGTCAGGGTGGCGCGCTTACCCGCGCCTTCGTCGGCTAGGACCAGCGCATGATCGGCCGTAAACGCGATGCCCTCGGCTTGTGGATGCCGCTTGGCCGCCAGCTTGGCGACGGCGAGGACCTGCCCTTGGGGGGTAATCTCGGCAACGGCACACTGGCGGGCGGCGACGATAAAGTAGGTTCCCGAGAGCGGGTGCCGCTCAATGCCCGAGGGTTGGAATTGCTTGCGGTCGATGCGGTGCGCAAGCTGGGCGGTGGGTATCAGCAGTGGCCCATCCGCGACGAGCTGTTTGGTATCGACGGACCAGCGATATATCGCGATGTGGTCGGCTAACTGGGGATTCCTAGCGTTTTTGCTGATGAGCAACAGCACCCGTTGGTCCGGGTCGTAGGCGAGGCCCTCGATTTCGTGGTCCCGCCCAATGCCGGTTGCGTACAGATTGTAGAGCACGGTCTCTTGGTCGGCCCCTTCGCCAAATTCGTATAACCGCCCGGCACTCGAGACGAGATACAGGCGGCCTTCAGCCGCAGCAATGCCTTCAAAATCGTCGGCGATTGGTGCGCACTGATCGCTGAGGGCGAATGCTTTTACAATCGCCCCAGTGCGATCATCGATTTCACATACCACGCCTCTTTCGTCGTCGTGCGCGAGGAGGCGGTTTGCGCCGATCGTGGTCAAGCCGGAAATCTCGCGCCACTGCTTGGGCAGCTTGAAGCGCCGCGTTGGTTTTTCGAGGTCGTACTGAACGAGGGTGAGGCTGTCGTCGTGCGAGGACGTAACTGCCGAACGGTCCGCGGCATAGGTAATCGCCGCGTCTTCCCGCACGAGCAAGGCCACGGCAAAAAGCAAAACGCCGATGCCCAAAAATCCTAACAGCAGCTTATTGCCCGGCGTGTTCACTCTTAAGCTCCACGGCACTGATATGGCTTGCTGCGCTTTCTTCAAGCTGCCTGACGAAAGCGGTCGGATCCGTGGATTTTTTCAGCCGCACGTCAAACTCGATGATCGCCGGGCCGTCTTCCGGCTGGACAATCCCCACCTGCTGCCACTGCTTGGCATAGGTTGCTAAGAACGCAGTAACAGCCTGCCGGGCCGCCTCGACTTGCGCCGTGTGGACGCGGAGCCGGGCCGTAGCTTTACTCGCTTTTACCGGCGCGGGCAGGGCCGGACGCTGGAGCCGAAACCCGGACAGGGTGGCGGGCTGTGCGCCGTAGTTCATGCGCCAGACGCCCAGCGCAACGGCATTGAAAGCCACCGATGCCAGAATGGCCACGGAACCAAGCTGCACCCCGGCCGATAGCCCGATGCCAATGACGATAAACATGTAGGTAGCATCCATGGGGTCGTTCAACGTCGTGCGGAAGCGGACTGCGGCGACGATGCCCGCCAGACTGAAGGCGAGCGCGAGACTGCCTTTGACTAAGAACACCACGAGGGCAATCGCAATGGGCACGACGAGGAGGGTCTGGGCAAAGGCTTGGTCGTATTTCTTGCGCGGCCGCGTCCAGCGGTACACCCAAGTGACAGGCAGGGCAAAGAGAAACGAAAACAGCAGGGACATCGAAACCGGCACAAACGTCTTGGGGTGGAAAATACTGCTCTCTTCAAGGGTCAGTAGCGGCCCGGTCTCAAGTGGCTGGGACGACAAAGTAGTTGCGCGGGAACGCGCCTGTTCTTCGGCTATGTAAATGGATATATCTGGAAACAGCGCCATAAGGCCGAGAAAAAAAAGGAATGTAGCGACATAGTGAATCAGGAGACGGACGATTACGTTGTCGAGCATATTAGTTCCTTTCGCCAATCACATCGGTGGAAGGTCGCTTGAAGCTAGCGGTCCGTGCCCAAGCCGGCGTACACCGTGATGAAGGAAAGTAGTTCGGACGAAGCTGGCGACCCGTCGAAGTTGTTGCGGATCCAGCGCACGCCGACGTTCGTCGTCAGAGCGTAGCCGAGGTACGCGGAGTCGTTGGCGACTTGGCTAGCGAGCACCCACGTGGTGCCGTCGAGCAGGTAGCCCGAGGGTAGGGGGTCTGGGGCGGGACGGAGGTTGTTGAACAGCTCGCACTCGGCTCCGACGATGAAGCTCATGTTGCGGTTGATGCTGCGCACGGCTTGCAGCGAGAAAATTTCCGTTAGCTCGCGGATTTTGAGCGCGCTGCGCTGGGCTGGCACTCGGCTGTTGTAAAGCTGTTTCCACTTGGGCACCAAGGTCCAGCTACGGATATGGGTGGAATACTCGCCTTTGGTCACGATGCCCAAGAAGCGCTGGTCGCGCAGTTCGTTTTCCTGATCTCCTAATTGCTGGTAGAATTCGTGTTTGATCTTGGCCGTCAAGGGCAGAAAGCGGTCGTAGTGTACTTCGAGGTACGTGGTGTTGATGAAGGCGTTGCGCGCGGGCAAGAGGTCGCGGGTAAAGACCGAGCGGCCGCGCGTGCCGGGCAGGTCGCGCCACAACAGCACGTCGTCGGGAATGTCGTCTTTAACCCGGCGCGGATTGGCAATCAGCCACGCGCTGAAGTCCTGGACGGGGAACTCCTTTTTCGCGGTCAGCAGCAGGTAGGCGGCTTGGTTGTCCCGGGCTGTTTCCAGCAGGCTCTGGTCGAGATAGCCGACCATGAGGTTCATGCGGGGCAAAATCTCGACGGCTGCGTAGGTGTTGAATCCTCGGCGGCCCAGCTTGTAGGGATAATCGGCTTCCCCATCGTCTTCAAAGCGGTCGATGACGCCATTGCTGTTCATGTCCATGCCGAACAAAAACTCCGGTGGATCCACATCAAAGCGCAGAAACGGCTCCTCGTAGTCGGGCTGGGTGTTGAAGTTGCGGTTGAAATCCGAGATGTCGTCGTTGTCCTCGTCAATGCCCGGGAAGACCGCGGCGTCGGTCAGCAACTGCTGCCCTTGCCGCGTGTTGACGCGGCTGCCGAACGTGCGCCGCGTCCAGTCCGGCAGTTCGTCCTGATCGTCGTTGTCATCGACGAATTCGTACAGGTGCCGCTGCTCGTTGTCGTAGTACACGTGCCCCTCGGCGTTGGGCATAAAGGCGCGGGTGGAGTAATCTGCGTCGATGCTGAAAACCTCGGCGAAAAACGTATAGGGATAGCTGCGCTTCTGCGCGGTCGCGTACAGGGCTTGGGCCTCGTTGGTGGCCAGCGTCTGGTTTGTGGCCACGTTCTCGTTGGGAAAGCGGCGGTACTGAAAGTTGCGGACGAACTCGCCGCGGAAGTCAAAGCCCTGCAGGTCGGCAACGGCGAGGTCAAAGCCCAACATGCGGGTTCCGGTCGGCAGGCCGTAGCTGAACCGGTGAAAGGCCTGATTCGAGCCGTCCTTGACGTTGCCGGCCGCGCGCAACACTGGCAAGAATACGGGCGTGCCGAGGTTGTTGGTCTGCTTGTTGGAGGTCACTTCGACCTTGTAGTCGTTGGCTAGCACGAGGCCGATCTCAATGCGCTCGATCTCGCGGAAATCGTCGATGGCGTCTTCTATACTCGGGGAGAAGTCTTCGATGTTGTAGGTCAGGGTGATGACATCCGTACCGCTGGCGACAATTGCGCCGCCGCGGCGAATGCCACCCTCGACCACCGGGACGATGTCTCCGGTGTGCTCGACGCCATCGATGAAGATGCGCCAGCGCGACAGCAGGGCGCCGCCCTCGCCGTCTTCAGGCGAATCGTCGGAAATGCGCACGACGATGGAGCGGACAAAGTCCGCGTTCATTGGGCCGCTGAGCAGGCCGCTGAGCGAGTTGTCGCCAAACGGCAGGTTGGAGTTGCGATGCGCGGCATTGACAAAGGTCGCGCCGAGGGCGGCAAAATCCCCGACCTGCACCCGCCCTCTGGCCGCCATCAGGGTGGTGAAGGTATTGGCTTGGACGCCACCGCCGACTTCACTGGAGGAAATTTCTCCAGTGTTGCTAACCCGCGATGACAGCATGGTCAGGGCGTACTTGTCGGTGGTAAGATCCCACTGAATGCCGTCGAAGCGCGGCTTGGAAAACGTCAGCGGGGTCAAGGTCGTGCGGATGCCGTCGCCCACCATCAGGGCCGAGTAGAACTGTCCGGAATGGCTCGACGATACGAGCAGGTTGTTGAACCACGAACGAAAGCGCGGATTTTTGGTAATGATGCTGCCGTTGTCTTCTGGGTAGTCTTCGGTCCAGTCGTACACCAGCCAGCCCTGGGTGATGTAATCGCCGTACACGTCGTAGAACGGCGAGCCTTCCAAGAAGACCTCGGTGTAGCGCTCGTAGTGGTCGCGGGCGTAGTTGGAGTATTGCTCTTGCCGCCAGTCGTACAGCGAGTACAGCCGCTGCGGCAGATACCACTTGCGCACCGAGGGCACGAGGGTCGCCGGAGAGACTTCAGTGCCCGTAGTGTAATAGGGGTTGTCGTACCCGGTGGCGCGTTGGGCGCTTGCCTGTTGCGGCGGCGGCCAGGCGAATAGGCAGATTAGTAGTGTGAAGGTTCGACGTTTCACCATGATTTCCTTTGATCTTAAATTTACGTCGGGGCGACCGATCGGTCGCCCCTACGTAACGTCAATAAACGACATGTACAAGCCGGTAAACGCGGTCGGCGCGGGCATCTGCTTCTATGGCAATGCGCAGGACGTAGATGCCGGGCGGCACTGCGCGGCCGGCGCTCCGTCCGTCCCATACGTAGCGGACGCGCCGCCCCGGCGAGCCTTGGCTGGCCAGTTCGCCTATGGACCGGCCATCTAGGGTGAAGATCTGTACTTGCGGTGCTTGCTCGGTCTTGACGACGGTGAAATTCAGTTCGCATTGCTCGTTGGTGCCATCGCCGTTGGGGGTTATCGAGCGGGTGTGCTCGACGTTGCGGATCAGCGATCCGCCGGCGACCGCCTCGGGCACAAAGACCAAGTCAGCGCCGAACTCGGCGGGGACGACGCCTTGGAGGTTATCTGCTGCGGCCGAGTTGGCGACGAACGCGTTGAAAACTGTAGGGCTATGGGACAGGCGCGCGGAAAAGGCGATGGCGACCGAATCGCGCCGCACCAGCGGCGGTGGCAGTTCCACCAAGAGCGAATCCCCCTGCAACAGGCCGGTGGCCGCGACCTCGGCTCCCTCCACGGATGCGCTGATGAATGCGGCGTCACGACCGCTGCCGGGCGGGAGTAGGATGAGCGCGCGGTCGAACCCAGCGTCTCGGCTGTTGAAGCCCACCGGCGCGATGGTGTAGCGAAACGTCTGTAAGGTGTCCATGACGGCTTCGCGGGGGAAGACGCGGCCCGTCAGCCCCGCGGTGATGACCGGTGCGTTAGCCACAAACGTGAGCGAACGCAGGGTGGGAAAGACTGCTGGATCGTCGCTGATGAGCCGCACTCGCGCCCGCAGCCACTGTCGCGGCGACGGCGAGAGGAATGCCTGCCCGGAGAACCGATGGGGTTGGCTATACGCGCTCCAGGTGTCGTCGCGCACTCGTTCCTCGACGATGTCGCCGCGATTGCGAGACTTGGCGGACTCGTACGCTTGTTTGGTCACTTCTTTGCCGTTGGCGAGAAAGTAGCGCTGGAGGGTCTGGAAGCCATTGCCGGTCTGGGTTTCCACTTCGATGCGCGTGCCGGGCGGCAGGTCGGCGTCCCATTCGACGAAGCGCATGCTGCGGGCGCCGCCGAGGGAAATATCCTCGGACTCCAGTTCGACTTGCGCGGGATAGCCCTCGCTGTGGAAGACGAAGAGTTGGGAGGCGCGGTGGAACTGCTGCGGCCGCGTCACGCGCCACAACAGCAGCCGCAGCGCGCGCGGCTCGAACTGGAAGTCGAACAAATAGCGGCCGGAGTTGGCCACGGACGACAGCAACTCGTAGTGGAAGGGGCCTTCGACGACTGGATCGGCGCTGTTGCTGGGAGTGCCGTCGGAGACGAAGAAATCGAAGCTGGGCCAACTGCCCTGCTTGTCGCGTTGGAAGCCATAGAGGAACGGGCCGCGGCCCGATACAATCGGCAGCCAGATGAGGCGATCGACGCGAAAGACGTTGCCGAAATCAACGACGGACCAGACGCCTGAGTCGCGCCAGTTGCCCTTGTCTGAACCTTCGATATTCCACCCGCGAAATCCCACGTCTTGGTCGATGAGAGCCTCGGCCCCGCTACCCTTGCCGCAGCCCGGACAGTCGCGGTGCTTGGACGTCCACGTCCGGCCTCCCCAGTGCTCGGTGCGGTCTTCGATCTGCACCATGGAGGCGAGGTTGAAGCCGATGCCGTCCACCTCTATTTCGGCGAGCGCGGCATCGGGCGTTGCGCCGGCTGCTTCAAAGCGCACGAAGCGTATGATGTCGAAGTCGAGGACCTCGTCCGCGCTCAGGTACTCGCCCGTGGCCGCGGCGAGGCCGGTTGTGGTGAGGTCGAATTCAACTAGGGATTCGGTGTTGTTGTTGATCGGCCTACCCAGTCGGCGATAGACGATGCGCTTGGCCCGGCCGCCGAAGACCGGAATGCCCGGACTGACGTACACCGAGAAAAAGTTAAAGGGCTTGGCCCCCTCGCGGTCGGGAAAGCGGACGCGCACTTTATCCGCTACGACGGAGCGCCCCAAGTCCAGCTCTAACCACCACGACTGCACTGGAGTGTCTGGGTCGGGTTTCCAATAGGTGTTTGGGTCTTGGTCGCCGGCTAGATCGGCCTGCTGCTGGTTGGACGGCGTGCGCGCAAAGCGCCGCCCGTATTCGCCGATGGACTGGCCGGAAAACTCGCGGGCGTTGGCCACTGCGTTGAACCGTTGGTCAAAGCGTTTCACTTTGATGCCTTGCGGTAGAACTTCTACGAGCCCCTGAGGATGGCCCCAAGAAGCAAAGTCGGACCCGGCAAAGCGCAGGTTTTGGCCGCTCGCTGCGGCCGCGAGCAGGAGGGAAGCAATCGCTAGTTGTAGAGTTTTCATGGTGCCTCCATTAGTACGCGACAACCAATTCCTAATTCCTAATTCCTAACTGACGTTACGCATTGTAGGGGCAACCCTTGTGGTTGCCCTTGTAGATCCCGCTGGCTGAATGCGCGGTGTCGATTGGGCGCCCACAAGGGACGCCCCTACATCTATCGGTTCGGCCCAGATGCGTAACATCAGTACGCGACTCCGACCGCTGCCACGCGGGCGAACGTGCCGCGATCGACCTCGACTGCGACGCGGATTAGATACAGTCCTGGGGGCACGAGTTTCCCCCGCTCGTCCCGCGCATCCCATCGTAGCGAGTATGGCCCGGCTGCGGCCTGTGCGTCCAAAATCGCGGCGCAGCGACGGCCGCTCAGGTCGAGCGCCTCGACCCGCAACGCTCCCCCAGCGACGCCGAATAAATCAAATCCAATGGCGACCTGTTCGTTGACCCCATCGCCGTTGGGCGTGACCACGGGCGCAGACAGTCCAATCGCTCCGAGAATGCCCAAGGCTTCGTCGCTGGAGACGACTTGGATGCTGTTGCTGGCCACATCGGCATGGGCGTCCCCAGCTTCAATGGACTGCGGCAAGCTAGCCGCCGAGGTGTTAAATAGGCGGCTGGCCAAAAAGACCGATGGTTGGAAGACCGCGCTTTGAAAGCGCACGCGAAACGCCTTGTCTTCTTGGAATGCCGTGGGAAAGGTAAAGCGCAACCGCCTGTCGTCGGTAGCTAGGGAAAAATCCTCGCCCTCGGTCGCCGGCTGGTCGTCGATGGTCAGGTCGAGGAAGCGAGTGCCCGGAGGGACCTCCAACTCGATGCCGTCGAATCCCGTGCGGTTGCCGGCCTCCGTGCGAATGTGATAGGCAAAGCGCTGGGCAACCCCGAGCGGCACCTCGACGGCCCCGTCCGCACCAGTGCGTCCGTCGACGGCAATTTCCGCCAGGGCGCGATCGGCCAACAGCGGCGAGACCTCAAAGGCCAAGCTGTCGAGCACGCCAAAGGCCAGCGGATCTTCGGTGGTAATGGTAAAGCGAAACTGGAGGAACTCGGCTCCGTCTGAGGAGCGGATCTCGTCGCCCGACGCTTGGTAATTGACCGACCAATTGTTCCAGTTTTCGATGTCGTCGTCGCGCTTGGCGCGGAAGCCGGCGATGCCCTCGGAAAACCGCTCCACCACTCGCGGCGAGTCGAAATACGTCTTCTCATCTACTTCGACTAGTCGACCGAGATCGTCGAAGATGAAGTACGTCTTGGGATTGTCGTCAAAGCCAGCGCGAGTCTGCAAGTTCAGCCGCACTGGTGCGGAGGGATCGGCGGTGATCGCGCCAGAAGGCAGTAGGCGATAGCGGGTGAATTTCCACGAGACCTGTCCCAAGCTCACGGCTTGGCCGAAGGAATGGGGCGCGGAGATGTAGCGAGCCTCTTGGGGGTAGCCGCGGCCAAAGATTTCGATTTCGGCCAGCAAGGTCGTGGTGGAGGTCTCCCCGAACTTGAAGCGGAGAAAGCGGGTAAAGCGCAGATCTGTTTGAACGGAGACGACGCTGATGTTATTGGCAAAGGTGCTGGCGAGAATCTCGTCGAGGGGGTGGTACCCCGACGATCCGGTTGACGTGGTTTCGTCTTCAAAGATCAGCCATTCGACCGGCACGTTGGTCCGGCTGACTTCATAGGCGCGGGCGAACAGCTCGCGCTGGCGCTGGTTGTCGCTAGTCAGCCCGGTCTGCGGCGGAAAGAACACGATGCTGTCAACGGGCACGGGCACGCCCAAGTCGAGCGTGATGAACTGCGCGCTGTTGGGGCGGCCATCGGCCCGCGCTCGGTGAGCAAAGGCCGCGGTTAGTTTGTCGCCATCGACGAGCCCGCGCATAACCTCTGCGGCGATGGCATTGGTTCCGCCCCCCTGCCACAGGCGCGGATGCCAGCCAACCTCCAAGGTGTCGGCCTCGATTTGGCGCGGTCCCTTGTGCAAGCTCCAGCGATAGCCAAAGAGGTTGCGCTGAGTCGTGGCAATGCCCGTGCGCACGATTTGGCGAGTAACCGTGTGGCCCAAGGGAATCGCCCGCGGCTGAATCGCCCCAGAGCGCACAGAGTCGTCAAGGGCGATCCAGCGCTCCACGGCCGCAGCCCAAGGTTCGCCACTCGCGCCCCCTACGACCCAGGCCGAGGGCGTCTGCGCCGCTACTTGGCCGCTGATGGCGAGGAGCAGCACCAGCCACCGCATGTTGCTCGCAGCAGTCAATAGACCACCCCTATCGGCTCTACGGCGGCAAACACGTCGAAGTCGGCGTCCACGCCGACGCGGCAGAGGTACAGGCCTGGGGCTACTAGGGCGCCGTGGTCGTCGCGACCGTCCCAAATTTCGGAGTAAAAACCGGCTGGCCGCGGCTGGGAGACTAGCTGCCGCACCCGGCGTCCGCTGAGGTCGAAAATCTCGACTGCCACGGCTGTATCTGCGGCGAACTGGGACAGCACGAGGTCAATGGCGACGGCGTCGTTAAGACCATCTCGGTTGGGCGAGATGATGGCCGTTGAAAGCGCTACTTGTAACTCGGGCTGTGCCTGCGTTACAAAGGCGTTGGTCGCGTTTGTACCGACTAATTCGCTGGCATTACCTGGGGCGATGGGATGCGGCGGGACGCTTCCCGCGCCGAGGAGATAGGCGTTAATCGGCGTGTTGTGCGCCAGCAGCCGCAGGCGGAAGGTGATCCGCAGGGGCTGGTTGTTGTCCGCAGCGACGGGCGCAAAGAATACGTCGAAGCCGTTCTCGGTTGCCGCCCATTCAAAGTCTGCTACGGCCGCGAGGGGGTCGCCCATTTGCAGGCTCTCGAATACCGGCGGTGGAAACGCCTCGATGCGGACGCCGCGATATCCGGCCACGCCCTCTGCGAACTCGGTGCGGATGTCGTAGGTAAAGGTCGTGTCGATGCCCCCTGCGACTTCGAGCAGGCCGCTGGCGGGAAAGGGGTCAGTGGCGAGAGCGACTTCTCCGACGGCCTCGCTGACCAGCCCGGGCGAAAACTCCACCTGAAAGGTGTCGATGCGCACGGCGTTTTCAGCATCGCCGTCGAAGAAGATGCGGAACTGCATGAACTCCCGCGGGCTAGGCAGCCCTATGGGCACTTCGATGGTGCCCGTGCCGGTGATGTGCGTGCTCGGCGACCACGCGCTCCAGTTGTCCACGTCGTCGCGGATGTCGCCCTTGACGAAATCGCGTACCGGTCCTTGCTCCTCGATCGGCAGCTTGAGATAGTCGGCTCGGTCCAGCTCCTCTAACAGCTCGCCGGTGTCAGGGTCTTGGCGGAACAGGGCGCGCCTCGGTAGGTTGGTGTTGTACTCGGCCGCAGTCACTTCCTCTTGGCGACCGGTGTCGCGATTGCGGCGAAAGTACGCCAGCGGGTTGTCGTCGGCTCCGGTCCGCATCTGGATGGCCGCAGTCGCATCCCCGGTCGTTCCGAGTTGCGTAGTGTGCACGCGCAAGCGGCCGTAGTTGACCGGACCGCCAAAGGAGTGCAGCGCCGACTCGTAACTGGCGACCGGCACAAAGCCCTGTCCGTAGATTTCAAACTCTGCGATGTTGAACACCGTCTTCGACAGTACAAGTAGCTGGAGGAAGCGGCCCTGCAAGGGAGCAAATTCAATATCGACGGTGGATTCGCGGTTGACTTCTACCCGCCGCAAAACCTCGTATTGCGGCCGATTGATTTCGTTGAAGTTTTCGCCGTCGTTGACCCGCAGTTCAAAGGCTTTGACAAAGGCGTCATCGCCGGGCGCGGGAAAGAAGCGAATGCGGTTGACCGGGAAGGGCGCACCCAAATCCCAGAAGAACGTCGCCCCGGCTTGGCTCTGTGCGGTCTTGAACACGCCCGACGAGGAGGTCGCCGGATCGCCGTCAATCAGGTCGAGAGGGCCAGAGACTTGATTGAAGAAGCCGTCGTTGGACCACGCTCGGGGCTGGCCGCCGAGGGTGAAGTCGCGGGGTTGGCCGTTGAGAAAGCGTTGACCCGAAGCGCGGAGCAGTTGGATGAGGTTTTCGCCGGTTTGGAGCTTTAGGGGCTGTAAGGCACCATCGACATCTAGCGCGCCGATCTGCGTCTCAGCCTGCGAGACCCACGTAAGCCCCCCTTTGCCGATGTGCCACACCTCGATTTGCGCGTCGCTTGGCGCTAGCCCCCCAAGCACCGCTAGGACGGTGCCGACGAGGGATCTGGACGCGCGGGCGGTCATCAGTTGATCCGCGCCGCGGCCGAGGGGTCATACCCTTGCAGAGTGTCGCGCTGGAAGGAGAAGCTCAGGTCAATCGCCTCTAAGGGGTCGTCGGCATAGTCGAAGCGCAAGACGATGTTCTCGATGTGTACTTGGATCGCGCGGACATCGTCGTCGAGGACGGGAAAGACCAAAAACCCCTGTTCTTCGTTGCCGCTGAATACTAGGGCTCCGCTGTACAGCGTCCGCTTGAGCGCGTCGGTGCGGGCTTGAAAGGTCTTGCGCCCTTGGCCGGTGCGGCCCAGCCAAAACGAGCGAAAATACTGGTATAATTCGGCGTAGCTCAGCGCCGCGTACTCTCGGGTGTTGGCCGCGGTAATATGCGCGTTGAGCGGGTCGATTTTGACCTTGGGAAATTGATAGTTGTTGACCTTGAGCCGAAAGACGGTAAAACGCGGCGGTGTCCACTCGTCGCCCGGGGCCGTCCACTCGCCAAAGGTATAGGGATTGTTGGACAGGTCTGGCCCGGGGGCGAGGCGGTTTAATTCCGCGTCCGTCATGGGCTTGAGCTCAATCGACAGGCGGTCGAGGGCGTAGGTGATGGAGCCGTCGTCGTTGACGGTCATGCCCTCGGCTTGGCGGTTGGCGGGCTGGAGCGGCGTGTGAAAGTAGCGGCCGCAAGCCATCACCAACAGGGGCAACAATAATGACCAAGCCCATAGGCGTTTGTTCACGGTTCAATCCCCTAAAAATAATGTAGGGGCGACCGATCGGTCGCCCCTACGATTAACGACCGGTTGGTCGCCTTGCGTTTAGAACGAGTCCTTGATCTTGCCCCAAGTCGATGACTCGACGGCCGTGGCGGCCGTGTACTCGCCAATGCGCAGCAGCTTGGCAATGGAGTAGTACTGCCGCGACGAGGCCTCGGGGCCGCGAGTGGTCCAGTCGTTGCGACCGCCCGGGGTGCCGTCTTCATTGGGCGAGAAGCTCGAATCCGGGCCTTCGCCGTCTTCGTACCACATGGCGAAAGGCAGACCCGAACCGTCTTCACCGGCCACGGCGTCTAGCTGCCACACCTCGCTCGCCGACGGACCAGCGTCCTCTTGGAAGGCGAGGACCTTGACGCTCCACTCGTAGTACGTGGTGCCGCCCTCGGCCCACAGGTCGGCGGCCCAGGCTTCGGGTGGATCGACGCGCACGGCCATTTCGATCCACGGCGATTCGCCGTACTCGGCCCACGCTTCTTGCTCGGTGTAGCGGAAAGCGACGTTGGTCGGCGGGCTGAGGTCGCCCGGTGCCATCAGCCACTCCATGGTGTAGCCGGAGGCCGGGCTGCGCTCGCGTCCGTGATCCTGCGGATCGAGGCCGACTTGCAGCATGTCTCCGTCCCAGCGGGCGACATTCGTGCCGGCGTGTGCCAGCACGTCGTCAACTGCTTCCAAGAAGCAGTACCAGCGGTTGTCGTCGCCGCCCTTCCAACCCATGAAGGTGGTGATGAACAGGTCGTCGCGGTCTGGAGCCGGGCGGTCGCCTTCGTCGCGCCACTCGTCCATGGTCAGGGTGTACTCCGGGTCAAACCAACCCCAGTCGTCGCCTTGGGCGTCGATGGTGATAGCACCGGGATCGGGAACTTCGAGCATGTAAAACCAAAACCCCTGACTGCCGTTGCGATCCGCTAGGGCGGGGGGATCGAAAAACTGAGCACTCGCCGTACCCACGAGGGCGAGGCTGAGAACGCTTGCGATTGTAAATCGCCGCATTATATAACTCCTTGCGTTTGAAGTGAACGCCTAGGTGGAAAACCTTGGCGCGTTGGGCGATGTTCATAATTAAAGCAAACAAAGCTGATAAAATCAACACGTCTGTCTTAGAGCGCTAGCGGGGCGAATAGACTGTGGATTGATTGTACGGAATAATTATCGGTTCGACTCCATCGAGCGCGGCTGCCCATTCTTGGGGATCGTAATTTCGGCTGACAAAGCAGGCGTAATGGGCCGGCACCGCGGCCTTGAGGCCGAGTGCCGAGGCCATTTTAGCCGAGCCGGCAAAGAAGGGGAATTCTCCTTCGCTGGGGTGATTGGTCAGCAGCCCGATGTCGGGCGCGAGCCCGCGGATGGGCGCGAGTAAGGCTTCGTGCTCGGCAAACGTGTTGACCGGATCGCCGGAGAGGTACACGCGCACGCCACTGGCTTCCACCACGTAGCCAAGGTGGGTCACATCGGGTGGGGCGATGTCGTCGCTGGGCAGGCCCTCTGGGGGTTTGGCGTACACCGCGTGGGCCGTCATGGTGCCTAGGCTGGCTGCGTCACCAGCGGCGATTGTCGTTGCTACGGTCGTAATGCCCGCGTTGCGGACGCGCTGGATGCTCTCGGCTGGGCCGACGATTTGCACGGCTGGATAGGCCGCGGCAATGCGCGCAATGGACTCGGTGCAGGTGTGGTCGCCGTGGTCGTGGGTCAGGAGTACGAAATCCGTGTGCAGCGACGCTTCGTGGAGTGGGGGGCGGTCGTGGATGAAGCGGTCGGCTGGCCGCTCGTGGGGGTAGTAGGGATCGACTTGGACGATGGTTCCCGGCGCGTCCTTGAGACCAAACGTGCTCTGGCCAAACCAGTGGATGCCGACTGCGCTTTCGCGTACTACCAGTGATTCAAATGGGTGCATGATTTCTCCCTGTAAGCGTGAAGCCGGGTTGCAACCCGGCGTGCGTTCTGTAAGTTTCGGTAAAAGTTATGCGGAGGCAGAATGGGGAGCAAACGATGAACAATTCCACGCTTTTTGACACTTCGTATCAACGCCGCAAGTGGGCGTTGCTAGAGCGGCTGCTGGAGCGGCTAGTGCCAATCTACACCGCCGAGGAAGTCGCCGCGCTGCGCATCGACGCGGTTGATCGGGACATTCTCTCGCAGCGCTCTGGGCGCGGGTTTGTTAATCGCGACCTGCTGGAAACGGTGTTGGGCAACTTACTCGAATGCGTCGCCCCGGGTTCGCACAATGCCCTAGGACCGGGGCATCAAAACCCGTCGCTCGACGAGGCCATCGGCGAGATTGCCGACCAACTCTACGCGATGATCGCGCAGTCGCTGTTGGCGGCCGGCGAGAGCGAAGGCGTTGAAGAGAAGGCGCTGATGAACACCATCTGCTTGCTGTGGGAATTGCCCGAGTACAAGGTGCGCGCTCACTGGAACCGCTTTGCCGCGCTTAGGGATCCGGCCGTTTGGGACGCCTATTTGCTCGACAACTGCGGGTTGACGCAGGAGCAGCTACTCAGGATCGACTTCCGGGCCGCCTTGGAAGAGACTATTCGCCGCCGCGACTTCGACCACTATCGTCGCTTCCTCAGCGAGCTGGAGTGCGACTCCATTTTCGACTATCAGATGCAGCTCGTGATGAGCACCTATCCGGGCTGGCGGGTGCTGTTCTACCACGACATTGCCCACGCCCTAACGCGCTCCGGATCGGTGGCCGGCGAATCCGGGCTGACGCGGCGGCCGGTGCCCTTGCTGCCACGGGCCATTTCCGAGTTGGGGGGGCGCTATTACCAAGCGGATATCCATCCCGAAACGCAGATGGGCGATGCCAACTTCCTCGACCACCCTCATCGCGGCATCACCACTGGACAGACGGGTATCATCGGCAGCGGCTGCCACATTTATCCGTGTACTTTGGGCGGCCTTAGCGGCAAGGTGCAGCAGCGCCATCCCATCATTGGCGACTACGTGTTCATTGGCACGGATGCCGGGATTTTCGGCCCGGTGCAGGTGGGCGACCGCACGGCGATTGGAGCCAATACTGAAATCAACGGCATCGTCGCGATTGGCGCGGATTGCCGGATCGGCGTGTCGGTATCTATTGGCACGATCATCGCGCGGGCTGGGCGGCCCGGCGCGATTAAATTGGGGGCCGGAGTGCGCGTGGGGGCTGGCACGGTCATTGAGAATGATTCGCCACTCGAATTAGTCATTCCCGACCAAGCGGCGATTCCCGTGCGCAGCCATGTGGTCAACGACGGCAGCGGCGAGCCGAAGTTTGTGTAGGAGTGGTGAATCCAATAGAGATTTTATGTGATTGACAATCCATAAGTTGAGTAAGTATAATAGGTTGGACTAACAAAAAGGTTCTTTCAACACGTTGGACTAGATGCGACGAGACGTCAGAGTTCAATAGGTCCCGCCTAATGCAAATACCTACCGCATATCAGCCCGGATACGAAGAGGCCCGCACATCCGACCCCGAGCTTGCCGATAAGTACATTGAGCACACGCTCATCGGCGATCCCGCAGCCGATGCCTTGGTCAATGCAATAGCTGCCGCTGGCCAAGAGCAGCAGGCTGAGTTCATCAGGGCTGGGATGGATGAGGATGAGGCGGCATTGCGCGCGGCACCGCAGGAAGTGAGGGAGTTCTTTGCTGGGGTTGGGACGCCGCCGGCGTGGTTTGATCCGCAGGTAGTGTATGCTGGATGCCGCAAATTCCACGCCTACTCAGACCTGTTTCTCACCGCGTTTGTCACGGATATCATCGTCCGGGGTTTCACGACCCTAATCAGCCAATCGTTCTTCACCACCGGGAGGCTGACCGACCGGGGCGTGCGGCGGCTGCGGCAGAATATCCGGCACCTCTTGGAGATTATGTTGCCAGGCGGCTTGGAGCGGCATGGCGAAGGCTGGAAACTGTCCGTCCGCCTGCGGCTGGTACACGCGCGGGTCAGGCAACAGTTGCTCGTTTCTGAAGAGTGGGACCAAGAAGCGCACGGAATGCCGCTGAGTGCTGCCCACATCGCGCTCGCGTCCTGTAACTTTTCTGGAATGATGCTGTGGGCCGCCGGGAGGATTGGAGCGCGGCTGAACGACGAAGAGCGCGACAGTTTTATGCAAATCTGGCGCTACGCCGCTTGGCTGATGGGGGTGCCCGACGCGCTGTTGTTCCACAATGAGGCCGAGGCCTGCGAAACATTCCGCGTGGGCTATATGTGCGAGCCGCTCTTCAGCGTGGAAGCCGTGGCCATGGCCAACTCGGTGATTAACTCGGCCCCCTTAGTGATTGGCATTGAAGATAGAGACGAGCGCAAGGCTCTGCTTAGCTATGGATACCGCCTTTCGCGTGCCTTGCTCGGAGACGAAGTCGCCGACCAACTCATGTTCCCCAAAAGTCGGACGACTGGGGCGTTGGTGTATTTGCGGCTGCGGCGCAGAATCCAAGAGATTATTGATGCCCTTAGGGTACCTAGGCAGCGTGCCAAAGGTCTGCGCACGCAAAATTTTATGACCATGCTCGACATATCTGTGCTCGATGAAGAGGGGATCAGTTACCGATTGCCCGACGAGCTACACGGAGACCCATCGCGTTGGTGAGACCGCGTTCTGTTATCCGCAACTCGTCGCGTTTGCCGCTTTAGAAAACACCTATGCAATTGGAACGCTACATCGCCGCCGTGTTGCGCCGCCGCTGGCTGGTCATTGCGCTCGCAACGCTGATTATGCTCGCCATCACGGCTGGTGCTCGCTTCATCACCGTTACCAATGATTATCGCGTTCTGTTCAGCGAAGACAATCCACAACTCGCCGCGTTCGACGCCTTGGAAAACACGTATTCCGTCTCCAATGCGGCGCTGATTGCCATTGCGCCCCGAGATGGCTCGGTGTTCACCCGCGAGGCGCTCGGCGCGATTGAAGAACTGACCGCGGCAGCGTGGCGCGCACCGTATTCTAGTCGCGTCAATTCCCTTACCAACTATACCCACAGCGAAGCCTTTGAGGACGATTTGGTCGTCGCGCCGCTCGTTGAGGACGCATCTGCACTGAGCGATACTGACGTGATGCGCATCGAAAAGATCGCGCTGGACGCGGCTGAAATTGCCGGGCGGCTGGTCGCTGACGACGGACGCACGGCCGGGGTGGCTATCAATTTTATCCTGCCTGAAAATCCAGATCAGGCCGTGATCGAAATTACCGACTATCTCCATTCGCTTCTAGCCGAGGCCCGCACGAGTCACCCGGATATCGCTTATTATATGACCGGCGATGTCGTCATGCACCGGGCGTTCTCCGATGCTACACAGGACGACATGCAGACCCTGACACCTATTGTGTTTGTCATCATCGTAGGTGCCACCATTATTCTCTTGCGCTCGATTCTCAGCACGTTGGCCGTTGTCGCCGTGCTGGTGTTTGTCGTCAATACGACCTTGGGATTCGCCGGCTGGAATGGCGTGGTGTTCAGTCCCACCAACGCCGGCGTGCCGATCATCGTCATGGTCATAGCCATCGCGGATTCGATCCACATTGTCACGAGTGTTTTACTGGGTATGCGGCGTGGTCTGGATAGAAACGCGGCGATTGTCGAATCAATTCGCATTAATGCCTATCCGGTATTCATCACCTCGGTCACCACAGCAATTGGTTTCCTCAGCCTAAATGCCTCGGATTCGCCGCCGTTTCACGTCTTGGGCAATTACGTGGCGTTTGGCGTGTTGTGCGCTCTCATATACACCATGACGCTGCTGCCGGCATTGCTGTCGATTCTGCCGTTGCGCGCGCGTCGCGTTCAAGCCGAGGGAACGGCCTTCTTTGACCGCTTCGCCGACTTTGTCATCGCTCGGAGTACATTCCTGCTTGTGGCCATGTCCTTGGTGATTGTTGTGCTGATAATCGGCATTCCCCGCATTGAGCTAAGCGACAATATGGCGCAGTACTTTGATGATCGCTACGAGTTCCGGCGCGATACGGATTATGTCATTGATAACCTGACCGGGTTAGACAAGCTGGAATATTCGCTGAGTTCCGGGCGCGAAGGCGGCATCACTGATCCCGACTATTTGCGCAAGGTCGATGCGTTCGCCGAATGGTACCGGCAGCAACCTGAAGTGACTCATGTCCAGGCGTTTTCGGACATTATGAAGCGTCTCAACAAAAACATGCACGGCGACGATCCTGCCTTTTACCGCTTGCCCGAAGACTCGGACCTTGCGGCGCAGTACCTGTTGCTCTACGAGCTTTCGCTGCCGTTTGGCAGTGACCTCAATGACCGCATTGATGTCGCCAAATCCGCTACGCGCCTAGTCGTAACAACCAAAAATGCGTGGTCGCGCGATATACGCGAACTCGATAAACGCGCCGAGGTCTGGCTGCGCGCCAATGCCCCCGCTTTTGCCCAGGAAGCATCGGGCCTGAGTGTCGTGTTTGCCCATCTGTCGCTGCGCAACATCAACAGCATGTTGCGCGGTACGATCACGGCTATGGTGCTCATTTCGTTCATTCTGATTTGGATTTTCAAGAGCGTTCGAGTCGGTCTTCTCAGTCTGCTGCCCAATTTCATCCCCGCCATTATGAGCTTCGGCCTATGGGGCTATCTCGTCGGCCACGTGGGCATTGCTTCCTCGGTGGTCATCGCCGTTGTATTTGGAATTGTCGTAGATGATACGGTTCATTTTTTGAGCAAGTATCTAAAGGCGCGGCGGGAGGGTCTGCCAGCACCCGAGGCCGTGCGCTCGGCCTTCCACATGGTGGGGCACGCTTTATGGACGACGACCGCGGTTTTGTCGGCCGGCTTTCTGGTATTCGCCACATCGGGATTTGAGGTGAGCTGGGCACTCGGGCTTTTGGTCACGATCACGATTGTCTTCGCGCTTGTCGCCGACTTTTTACTCCTGCCAACGCTGCTGATTGCCATCGACCGGAGAAATTCATGATTCCCACGCGACTCATGCTTCCGTTTTTCGCGCTTTGTCTGACCACTTTGACTTATCTTGGCGCGGCACCCGCTCACTCCGAAAGCGCCACCCCCGAAAAAATCGGACTGAAAATCGCCCAGGACTCTCGCGCTCGCGAGGCAGGCTTTGGCAACTTTACAGCCCAACAAACCATGGTGCTGCGCAACAAACACGGGCAAGAGAGCCGACGCCAGCTCCGAGTAAAGGTCCTTGAAGTCTCCGACGATGGCGACAAAAGCCTGTTTGTGTTCGATGAGCCGCGCGATGTCCAGGGAACGGCGTTGCTCATTCACGCGCATCGAGAAAGTGCGGACGATCAATGGCTCTACCTGCCCGCTCTGAAGCGAGTCAAGCGCATTAGTTCGTCGAATCGCTCCGGCTCCTTCATGGGGAGTGAATTTGCCTATGAGGACTTGACCGCTGAAGCCGTGGAGAAATTTACCTATCGCTACCTGCGCGACGAGGCTTGCGGCGATTTGACCTGCACGGTCTCCGAACGCGTTCCCGTCGATAAGAAATCCGGCTATAGCCGCCAGGTGGTCTGGCGCGACAAGGACGAGCTGCGCGTGTGGAAAATGGAGTACTACGACCGCAAGGATGCCCATTTGAAGACGCTCACCTTGGGGAATTACCAGCAGTATCTGGAGCGTTACTGGCGCGCTGGCGAGATGGCGATGGAAAATCATCTGACTGGGAAAAGCACCGTGCTGACTTGGACGGATTTTCAATTTCAAACAGACCTAGACGACCGCGATTTTACGCGAACCGGGCTGAAACGGGCGCGTTGATGCTGCTTCGCGCTGGCGGAATTTTGGTCTTGGTTTTTGCCGTCGATGCACGGGCCGGAACCGAGATTAACCACGAGTTCTCCGGGCGCTTGAACGGCGAAAGCCGATGGTTTCCCGAAGCAGGTGCTCATCCCGGCCAACGCTCCCATGCGAGCGGCTTTGTTGCAGTGCCCCAACTCTATCTGGAAGACGCCGCGGGTAGAAGCCTCACTTTAGCTCCGTTCTTTCGCTACGACAACACCGACCCACGCCGAACCCATGCCGACCTGCGCGAAGCCTATCTGCTGCTATTCGGAGGAATCGGCGATGGCGAATGGGAACTGCGCGCGGGCGTCGATCAGGTGTTCTGGGGCGTCACCGAATCGCAACACTTGGTCGATATCGTCAATCAGGTCGATTTCGTCGAACATCCGGCCGGAGAGGCCAAGCTAGGGCAACCCATGGTGCATTTCACTTGGTCTAGCGATTGGGGTGTGATGGAAATACTGTGGCTACCCTATCACCGCGCCCGCACCTTTCCGGGCCGAGCGGGTCGCCTGCGCCTGCCGCTCGTGGTAGAAGCTGAGCACATCGAGTACGAGAGCGCGGCCAAGGAGCGGCACGTGGATCTCGCCGCCCGCTACAGTCACAGTTTTGGGCTTCTTGATCTGGGTGTGAGTGCATTCGAGGGCACTAGCCGGGAGCCTGCTCTGAAGCTACTCGCGGACCGTAGCGGCGCACCGGCCTTAGGTCAGTACTACGCGCAGATCCGCCAGTTTGGGCTGGACGCTCAGCTAACGGTCGGCTCTTGGTTGTTCAAGCTGGAGGCCATTCAGCGCGCCGGCGCTCGCAACCTTGTCGGCAGGGAAGAGGACTACGTTGCTTCCGTTGTTGGCGGCGAGTACACGTTCTATTCCGTTTTTGGCTCGGCTGCCGATCTCAGCCTGCTCGGCGAATGGAATTACGACGGGCGCGGCCGCAATGCGACCCCAAGCCGCTCGCCCAACACGCTCGAAAACGATCTCTTCTGCGCCGCACGTCTTGCGTTCAACGATGTTCAGAGCAGCGAAATTGTCGCTAGTATGCTGGGGGATGTGGACCGTTCTACTCGCGCACTGGCCGTCGCGTTGGAGCGGCGTATCGCTGACCAGTGGTCCGTGAATATAGAGTCAATCTATCTCCTCAATATCGACCAAGCAGACATCCACTACGAAACCCGACGCGACAGCTTCATTGATCTGAGCTTGGTGTATAATTTCTAGCCCGTCAGATTCGCGTCCGACCCACCAAAGAACAACTAGCCGGAATCGAAGATGCACGCGGGATTTATCCCGACGGCTCCTTTTTTCGGATACCTTTGTCGCCTAAGAAGCAACTATAGGGTGATCATGGAACGGAATGGAGAAAATTGCGTGCAGAGGGCTGCTGCTGGCGACTCGGCGGCGTTTGGTCTGCTCGTTGAGGAACACACGCCGTGGTTGCTGGTGCGGCTCACTCGCCGGCTGGGCGCGCAAGAGGCGGCAGAGGACGTCCTGCAGGAGGCGTTCATTGCCGCGTACCAGCAGCTAGCAGAGCTGCGCGCTCCCGAGCGGTTCGGCGCTTGGCTGTGCTCGATTGCGGATAACAAAGCGCGCATGTGGCAGCGGCGGCGTATCACGCAACTCAATCTGCTGGATCAACTCGACTTGGCAGCACCGCCCGAGCAAGAGCAGCAGGAGATCAGGGCGCTGGTGCGGAAGGCGATCGGACGATTGAGTGATCCCCACCGAGACGTGATCGTCCACCACTACCTCAAGGGCTATTCGTATCAGCAGACAGCGACCTTGCTGCACCTCCAAACCGGAGTGGTAAAGAGCCGTCTGCAAAAGGCCCGCAAACGCCTGCAAAAGGAGATCACGGCCATGGCGGAATCCAGCACTGCACAGACATTCGAACTCGGCCCGGACGATCTGGCCGGACTGCGTCACGTAGCTCGCTTCACAAGCGACGATCCCAAGCGGCCCATTATGCACTGCGTCTGTCTCGACGCTGGTGGCAGAGTCGTAGCAACGGATGGCTCGCGGCTGCTCAACTGGTCGAGTAAGGGCCTAGCGTCGCTGCCGGCCCCGATGATTCTCGATTCGCTGCATCCTGAAATGATCCCGGAAACGGACTCGGCAACGCTGATTCTCGAAGAGGAATCGGCCACGTTGCAGACTGCGGACGGTCGCAGGATGACGTTTCCGGCAACTCCTGGACCGTACCTCAAGTACCAAGAGGCCGTTGGCACTCCCGGTCCGATCTCTGCGATCGTGCGTAGCGAGAGTCTGATGGCCTGCGTGGAGGAGATCGAGCCGTTCCTCAGAGCGCGCCACGAACTGGTGAAAAGTGGCTGGGAGTACATGCCTCGTGTACAGATGCGGGTGTCGAGCGCAGAGGGGAGACTGGTGTTGCGAACGACGCGGGATCAGGGGTTCAGTCGGAGCGAGGAAAATGCGGACGATTTGAACGGTGATGACTTCCCGGACTGGGAGCATTCCGTGAGTTGCCCTGCTGATGTGACGAATATCGAGGATGGAGGATCATTCCGCGTCGATCTCAATCACGACTTTCTCAAGACGATTGTGGAGGCACTGAAAGACGCAGCAGGGGAGATACGAATATATCTCAGGCATAGCGAGGCAGCCCTTCACTTTGAGGTGGAGGAGGACCACCATGCTGCCGTGCTCATGCCGCTGCGGATGGTTTCCTGATCAGCAAGGGCTAGCCTTAAGAGTCGAGTCGCTGGGATCAAAATCATAGACCTTCCCCTCTTGAATATCTTGCCGAACCTGCTTTACCATTTTGTCCAACCAAGCATGAGATCTTTTTGATCCCACTAGGACGTCCCATTCGGCTTCGTCCTTATCGTCCTCTGGACCCCAAGTATCATCTACTACCGCTAGGAGAGCTTCCGCGATAGCGTCCTGCTCTTTTTCGCTCAGAGTTGAGATTTTATCGAAAGCATTTTTGAGTTTGTTGGTCATATCAGCCCTCGTTAAGAATTATTCTGTAAAAGCATACCTGAATAGCTTTTCCTCGTCAATCAGTCTCATTTTCCCTTCCATTGTGGCTTGCGTTTTTCGGCGAATGCCCGCGGCCCTTCGGCGTAGTCTTCCGACAGCCGTAGGCGGCGCACGGCCGTCAGGTCCTCCAGTTGGCTCTGCGCCTGGGAGATGGGGGACTCGATGGTGTGGAGTGCTACCTGCTTGGCGGCTTGGACGGCGAGGGGGCCGCACGCTAGGATCTCGGCGGCCCAGCGTTCGGCCGTGGCCATCACGGGTTCGTCGTCGGCTACTTCATTGACCAAGCCCATGGCTAGGGCTTCCTGTGCCGAGAATAGCTTGCCGGTCAGCAGCATGCCCATAGCCAAGTGGTAGGGGATGCGGCGTGGCAGTTTGAGCACGCCGCCGGCATCGGCTAGCAGGCCGCGCCGGGCCTCGGGAAAACCAAAGCGGGCGCTTGGGGCTGCCACGATCAGATCGCAGTGCAGCGCCAATTCCAGGCCGCCGCCGATGGCATAACCGTTGACTGCGGCGATGATCGGCTTGTAGCAGCGGTCGAGGATGTGGACCGGGGAGTGGACTGGGTTGCGGAGCTGATCGTCGTCTGTTTGTTCGACGCGGTATTTCAGGTCCGTGCCAGCCGAGAAAGTGCGCTCGCCAGCACCGGTGAGAATGGCGACCCAGACTTGATCGTCGGCGATGAAGTCGTCCCAAGCCCTAGTCAGCTCGGCGTGGGCCGGGGGATGCAGGGCGTTCATCACCTGCGGGCGATTTATCGTCACATAGGCGATGCGGCCCTTTTTTTCGTAGAGGATGTGTTCGAATGATGGTGGGGTCATGTGGTCTCCTTATTGGATGTTCTTCAAGAGAAGATACAGATCGGCCAGCCCTTCTTGCGAGCTAGACGCGCTAATCGGATGTCTGGATTGACCACGACGGGATGGGCGACCTCCACCAGCAAGAAGCGATCGTCGAAGGCGTTTCCGTAGGCCGTGGATTCGCGCAGGTCGAATTCGTATGTGCGCGCTACTTCGTCCGCTTGGCGGACCTTTTCACGCCCGGATACGTGCGGGCCGTCTAAGTCGCCCGTCAAGCGTCCCTGCTCGCAGGCTAGCTTGGTGCCAACGACGAAATCTAGATCGAGAAGATCCTTCAGGGGTGCGATCAGGATTTCCGGTGCCCCCGACACGATGCCGAGACAATCTCCAGCGGTGCGATGGGCGGCAATCAGGCGCTGGGCTTGATCTGGGATGTGGTGAGTTAGTTGCTGTTGACAGAAGGTTTCTGTCGTTTCTGCGAGTAAGTTCATCTCGCCGCCGCCGAAGTAGGTCTTGTTGGATTGGATGCCGCGAGTAGGGATGCGGACGGCCCAAGACAGGAACGCGCGAATCGCCTCTGGGGCGGTCTGCTGGCCGGTCTTCAGCGCGAAGCGGATGAACTCCCTTTCGGCGCTGGTACCGGGCAGCAGCGTCCCGTCTAGATCGAATATCGCGGCGGTCACGGGAGTGGTTAATCGCGCAACAAGCCGGGAAACATCTTGCGAAATAGCACGTCTTGGCTGTCCCATATTACCGGGATGCCCCGCACGATGCACATCACCACCGTCAGCCAGACGATTGCCTGCCCGATTAGCAGCAGCAACTCCGTGGATACGCCGATTGACCAGCCATACTCGGCTTGGCCGGACTGGATTAGCAGCACCGCGCCCAGATAGACAAACACGACCGCCTTGGTAAAGCCGTAGAGCGCCCGACTGAAACGGGAGCTCACGAGTGCCTTTGCCCATCGGCTCTGCATCATCGTCTTACTACCGAAGGCGGTTTGGCCCGCTTCTATAAAGGCGAGCGTCCGCAGCCAGTCGATGAGAAAGCTGCGGGCGACGACGATGGCCGCCGCCCAGAAGCTGGCCATGCCGATCGACGCAAAATAGACCCAGAAGACGTTCTCGACGATGCGATCTCCGGCGATGTCGAACATTGCGCCTAGATCGGATTCGATGCCGAGGCGACGGGCAATGATGCCGTCGAGTGCGTCCATGTAGAGGGTGGCGATGGTCAGCAAGACCGCTATACCACAGGCGATGGTGTTGATTTTGTACAACCCAATTACTAGGAACACTAGAAATATTCGGATCAACGTCACGAGATTCGCTTGCATGTTCACCTCCCTCGAAATGCAAGAATGTCGACTGGCGATAGGATGTCTATAATATGGGACAAAAAATAGCAGGTGCCGATGAAAAACTACAGTGTCAGAATGATCCGCGAGCATATGGAAGACATTCCGCAATTTCCGATCCCCAAAGGGTTTGTCATGCGGAATTACCGGCCGGATGAAGGGGCTATCTGGACGCGGATTCAGCGAGCGGCCGAGCCGTACTTCGACGTTGACGACCAGCTTTTTGCGCGCGAATTCAAACGCGATTTTGGGGCACTGGAGGACCGAAGTTTTTATCTGACCACCGACGCTGGCGAAGAGATCGGGACCATTACGGCGTGGTGGCAGCCCGATTTAGATGGCGAGGATTGGGGCCAGATTCACTGGGTCGCGATTCACCCGGACTATCAGGGGCGTGGGCTTGCCAAGCCGATGATGTCTGTGGCGATGGCGTATCTAAAGCGATTCCACGAGCGCAGTTTTCTCGGCACCTCAAGCGGGCGGATTCCCGCCATCAAAGTGTATCTCGATTTTGGGTTTTACCCAGACCTTGAGCGAGAGAATAGCCAACAGGCTTGGGCGGAAGTCGCGTCCGTTTTGCAACATCCGGTTTTAAGGGCCTGCGGTTTTTAGCCAAGGCGAGCGTCCGCAGCCCAGATGCGGACACTGCAGGCGACGACGATGGTCGCAGTCCAGACGCCGACCATGCCAATCGAGGCAAAAATCAAAAGAGCAGTTGCCATATTTATGTATATCTCATATGCTTTTATGTATGAGAACCACGATTCAGTTGGATGACCAGTTGCTGTTAGAGGCCAAGCAGTACGCTGCGCAGACGGGCCGCACACTCAAGGCGGTGATCGAGGATGCGCTGCGCGAAGCCCTAACGCGCACGGAGGCCACTCGGCCACAGACCCGCGTCCCTTTGAAGACCTTCAGAGGGCGAGGTGTGCAACCCGGCGTCGATTTGGACGATACTTCGTCCCTCCTCGACCTGATGGAGCGGGATGGTGGTCCTGCTTGACGTCAATGTCCTGCTCTACGCCCACCGCGAGGAAATCCCCGATCACTCGGCTTATCGGGCTTGGCTGGAAGAACTGATTCATAGTCCCCAGGCCTACGGCCTGACCGACCTCGTGGTGTCCAGCTTTCTCCGCATCGCCACCCACAGCCGCATCTTCGATCCGCCCAGCCCGCTGGACACGGCTCTAACTTTCGCGGACCAAATTCGCGATCGTCCCAATCGCGTGGCCATCGCGCCCGGCGCACGCCACTGGGAGATATTCACCCGGCTTTGCCGACAGGTGCAATGCAAGGGGAATCTGGTCCAGGATGCGTATTTGGCCGCCCTAGCCATTGAGTCAGGCAGTGAATGGATCACTACCGACCGCGACTTCAGCCGCTTTCCCGACTTGCGCTGGCGTCATCCACTCGCCTAGACGCGCTGCTGAGAAACTGGAGGGCATGCGATGAGCGACCATTACACCTACCGCATCACGTGGTCGGCTGAAGACAACGAACATGTGGGTCTATGCGCTGAATTCCCATCGCTGAGTTGGCTGGCCCCTACGTCTGCCGAGGCGTTGTCCGGCATCCAGCGCCTTGTGCGCGAGTGTCTCGCAGATATGCAGGCGACTGGAGAAGCCGTGCCGGAGCCAATAGCGGACCGTAGCTATAGTGGGAAGTTCATGGTGCGCTTGCCACCGGAATCGCACCGCGCCCTCGCCATTCAAGCAGCCGAGCAAGGGGTGAGCTTGAATCGACTTGTGAGTGCGCGGCTTGCAAATGCCACCTGATGGGATTGTGATGCTCTCGTCCGCAGGCTCTTCAGTTGCCCGTCCTCGGCGGCCAAGTGGCGAAGTAGTCGGGTGCCCAGCGTCTGGCGAGGTGGTAGTTGCGTTTGTGATAGGACTCGGCGGGTGGTGCCTTCTCGGCTTCGATATAGGCTTCGGCACCGGCTAGCTGGGGAAATTCCAAAATCCAGATGAACTCGCCTTCGGTGTTGGTCCCGACGAGGCGGAAGACCTCCCCGTGGATGAGGTCGTGGTCTTGGGCTACCTCTTGCAGTCGTTGCTGGCGTTCCTCGTCGCCGCGCGTCTGGGGGTCAACTTGGTCGGAGCCGCGACGCCAGCCGCCGAAGGCGAGTACGACGATTGAGGAGGGATCGACGGTCAGGGGTGGAATCAAGTGTGGATCCGTGTCGGGAGCTACGGAAGGCTCGGGCTTGCGGGGTAGCCAAGATAGGCTTTCGGGTTGCCAGCGGCGGGCGAGGGAGTAGGAGTAGAAGCCGTAGTGTCCGTACGGAGGTTCTGTCTCAGCCGCCATCCAGGCTTCGGCACCGGCTAGGTCTGGGAATTCGATGGTCCAGAAGCGCTCCCAACTGTTTTGGGGTGTCAGCAAGCGGTAGCCGTGTATGCCGATTAGACCGTGGTGCTCGGAGACGGACAGCATCAGGTCCACGTGCAGGCGCTCGTAGTTGAGCCGCTGCTCGTCGTCGAGTTGATGCCACTGAGGTAAGCGTCCACCTCGGAACAGAATGACGATGCTGTCGCCCTGCGCTGAATCAGTCATGCGTACTCCTTGTTGGATTGTCTAACGTATTACAACTCGCCAATCAGCCTGCGGATGTTGGCGTAGTTCGTCTGCATGGCTTCGAGCCGCGAGCCGCTCGCCGGTAGGAAGTGGGTGGCGATCGACAGGACGACGTCGCAGCGGTTGTCGCGCAGGTTGCGCAGGATTGTCGGGTAATCGACGTGGCCCTCGCCGATGGGCGTGTATTCGAATTCGAGCGTGGAGCCGTTTATGGTGCGCAGATCCTTGGCGTGGACGCCGTGCAGGTAGGGGCGCAGGTTTTCGAAGCCAGCGGTGGCATTGTCAACTTCGCCGCAGTTGTAGTTGTCCGCTGGACACCAGAGCACCTTGAAGCGCCGCGAGCCGACGGCTTCGACGATGCGGCGGAAGTTGCGGCTGGTGTTGCCGTAGTTCCACTGCATCATCAGGAAGGCGATATCGACGTCGTGTTTTTCGGCGAGGTCGGCGAACATGGAGAACGCTTCGACGAGCTTTGCCATGTCGCCGTCGGAGATGATGCCGCCGCGCGTTGCCCAGCGCATGGGCCAAGTGGGCTTGCCGCCGGTGTACTCGGCCGGCCAAGCGAAGCTGCTGCAGCCGACTGCGTCGATTCCCAGACGGGCTGAAACCTCCATCGCTCGTTCCAGCTTGGTGAAGTGCTCCTTGAATTGGTCGTGTTCGAGCATCTTGCCCGGCTCAAGCTCGGCGAGGTGCACTGTCTTGAACAACCCCGCGCCGTCGAGCAGGAAAAACTCGAGACCGTGTGCGGCGACCTGTTCAGCGGCTTGGTCTATCTCGTCGTCGGCAAGCTCGTAGAGGCTGCGATTGTTGGAGTGGGTGCCGCACCAGACGTAGTTCGCACCGAGGTCGCGCGCCGTGGCCAGCGATTGCTCGAAGGGCTGCTGCAGCTCGCCGAGGTACATCCCCATCTTGAATTCGTATTGATCGCTCATGATTTTCCTATCCCCGCGAAGGTTCGGGCATCTCGGCCCGCGCCTTCGCCGCTAGTTCTTTGAGGTGGCCGTCGTTGGCCATGCGCTGTTCGAGATGCACCATGCGGCGTTTGCTCGCGGTGGCGAGCATGGTCTCGCCGTACGCGCGCTCGGCCCAGAAGCGGGCGAGTCCTGCGATGTCCTGTTTGACGAGGTCGATCTGCTCGTCGGGCACGCGCACCATGCAGTTGATGGTGAACATGCGGCGACGGCCACTGCCGCCGAAGGCCGCGTGTTTGAGGTTGTGCTGGAAGACGACTAGATCTCCGGGGACGATTTCGAGCGCGACGGCTGGGACTTGGTCGCCGGAGATGCCCCATTGCTCCTGCGATTGCTTGACGTTCGCTTCAAGCGTCTCGGCGTACTGGTCGCCGCGGCGGTGGCTACCCGGGATCACGCGCAGGCAGCCGGTGTCGCGGGTCAGGTGGTCGAGGTAGAAGGCGATCTTGACGTGGCGGATTTCCTTCTGGTAGCCGTCGGAGTGCCACCGGGTGTCGCCAGCGTAGTAGTTGCCGTCGGAACCGCTGTAGTTGAAGTCGTCGCCGAGCAGGCTGGCGAGCAACCCCTCGATACGCGGATCGTCGAGCAGCGCGCAGAGGCGCTCGTGTTGATCGATGAAGGGCACAATGCAGGAGCGCCGTTCGCCGTCGTGCGGTTGGCCGTAGTGGCCCCCGCCGCGCTCGGCCCAAACCTGCTCGAAGGCGTCGATGATTTCGTCGATACAGTCGGCCATTAGTCCCGGCAGCGCGAGGTAGCCGAAGGTGTCGAAAAAGTTGAGTTGCTGTTGGTTGAGGCGGATCATGTCGGTTCTCCCGGAGAGCTTGACGGAGGGTGGGGGAGGCGATACATTGGCGGCGCTTTGGACGCCGTGTTCAATCTAATAAGGCATCTGTCTTCATTCAATATTTGCATACTGACTAACGTAGAGGGTAACGATGAAAATTGTTGACGTGGGTGCTGTACTGCTGCAACCCATGCCGTGGGTGCTGGTGAAGGTGCGCACTGACGAGGGGATTACCGGCATTGGCGAGGCATATCACGGGGCTGGCGTCCACCACATCGCGGTCGATGAGCGCCTCACCCAACGCGCCCTTATCGGCCAAGACCCGCGCAATGTAGATAAGCTCTTCCGCGACATGAAAAGCTCGATGTCGGCGTCGGGGTATTATCAAGGCGCGGTAATGAGCGCGATTAGTGGCATTGAGATGGCGCTGTGGGACATAACTGGGCAGGCGATTGGCGTGCCGATCTGGCAATTGTTGGGCGGCGCGTATCGCGACTCGATTCGCGTGTACAACGACTGCCACGCTGGCGACGAGGATGACAATCCCGAATCGTGGGTAGCCAAGGCTAGGGAAGTGGAAGCCCGCGGCTTTGACGCCATCAAGTTCGACATCGACCCGCGTCCCGACCGGCGCGACCACTACAACCGCACCATGAGCAACCACGACATTGCCTTCCACATCGAAGTGGTCACGGCACTCCGCGAGGCGCTGCATCCCAACACGGATTTGCTCATCGACGCCCACTGGGCGTACGCTCCGCCCGACATCCTCAAGGTCGCCTATGCTTTGGAAGCGCTGGATTTGATGTGGTTGGAAGATCCGATTCCGGCTGAAAACGTCGCCGCGCTCAAGGAAGTGAAGAACGCGACGCGCACGCCGATCTGCACCGGCGAAAACCTGTACACGCGCCACGGGTTCCGCGAGTTGGTCGAGACGCAGGCGACGGACATTATCTCGCCCGACCTGGCCAAGGCCGGCGGCCTGTCCGAGGGACGGCGCATCGCCGATTTGGCCGACATTTATTACATCCCGATTTCGCCGCACAACATTTGCAGTCCGATTGGCACTGTGGCCATGTGCCACCCGTGCGCTGCTTCGCCCAACTTTCAGGTGTTGGAGTTCCACCATCTCGACAACGAGTTGTGGAACAGCCTCACGGTGGAGCGCGACCTGATCGTCAACGGGCGAATCCCCTTGCCGCAGGCTCCCGGCCTCGGAGTCACACTCGACGAGGATGTGGCGCGCAGCGCGGCGCGCGAGGACCTCGGCTTCTTCGACGCGGAGTGAGTTGACTTGTCGCTTAACTATGTTTTTCGCCGCTTCGGGGTGTTCCTGCTGATCGTGTGGGCAGGGGCTACCATCAACTTCTTGATGCCTCGGATGGCTCCGGTGAATCCCATCCGCGAGCGCCTGTTGCAGGCGGTTTCCTTTGGCGGCGCGGGCAAGACGGACATGGAGGCCGTAGTGGCCACGTACGAAGCCCGCTTTGGTCTCGATCAGCCCCTGTGGAAGCAGTACCTGCGCTACTTAGGCGATGTGGCGCGCCTCGACTTTGGGGTTTCCATTGCCAACTTTCCGAGCCGCGCTTCTGACATTATCATGCGCGCCTTGCCGTGGACGCTCGGCCTGCTGACGACGGCGACGCTGATCGCCTTTGCCCTCGGCACAGTGCTCGGCGCGCTGTTAGCTTGGCCGCGATCCCCCGGTGCTCTGCACTACTTTGCCGCGCCGTTCTTGGCGCTGTCGGCGATTCCCTACTACTTGCTTGGACTAGTTCTCGTCTTTCTCTTGGGCTTTACTCTACGAGCCTTTCCGCTCGGCGGTGGTTTTACCTTGGGGACGCTGCCGGGGCCGACCTTGGCCTTTGCCATTGACGTGATCTATCACTCCATCGTCCCCGCCTTGTCGATCGTGCTGTCGTCGGTGGGGTTTTGGGCTTTGTCGATGCGCGGTATGATGGTCACTGTCCAAGGCGAGGATTACGTCAACTACGCCGAGGCGCGGGGTCTGAAGAGCCGCGACATTTTCTTCCGCTACGCCCTGCGCAACGCGCTGTTGCCGCAGACTACGGCCTTGGCGCTGGCGATGGGTTACGTGGTGTCTGGGGCCGTGCTGGTGGAGGTGGTGTTCGCGTATCCGGGTGTGGGCACGGTGCTGTACCGCGCCATACAGACTTTTGACTACTTCGTCATCTACGGCGTCGTGCTCATGGTTATCCTCGCCATCGCCGTGGTGACCTTGATCCTCGACTTGGTTTATCCGCTTCTCGATCCGCGCATTGCCTACCGCCGATGACGCTCTCGCCGATCTTCGCGGCGGCGCGCCGCCATCCCCAGCTTGCGGCCGGCTTAATCGTCGTCTTTGTCGTGTTAGCCTTCGGTCCTGTGGGAACCCTGTTCGTCGATACGGACCTGGCCCGCGTTGGCTCGGCGGAACCCAATCTGTCGCCGTCGCTGGAGCACCTTCTCGGTACGGACGCGGCGGGGCGGGATTTGCTTGCGGTGATGGTGGCGGGTACGCCGCTTACGCTTAGGATCGGCTTCCTCGCCGGTGCTGTGGGACTTGGTATCGGCATTATCCTTGGCTTTCTCGCTGGGTACTTTGGCGGTTTGGTCGATACCCTGATTCGGGGGGCTGCCGATGTGCTGCTGACTGTGCCCGGCCTGCTGTTCCTCGTGGTGCTGGCCACTTCGCTGCGCACGGCTGTTACAGTCGATATGATGGCGCTCGTGGTGGCCTCGCTGGCGTGGATGCTGCCGACGCGCACGATTCGCTCGCAGGTGTTGTCGATGCGCGAGCGCGCGTACGTGCAGGTGGCGCGGCTCTCCGGCATGAGGGATTTGGAAATCATCGCCCGCGAGTTGCTGCCGAATCTGTTGCCCTATCTGGCGGCCAGCTTTGTCAGTGCCGTGGGTGCGGCGGTGCTGGCTTCGATTGGTCTAGAGGCGCTGGGCTTGGGGCCGCAGAACGAGCCTACGCTTGGGATGACTATTTACTGGGCTTTGTACTACACTTCGCTGCTGCGGGGAATGTGGTGGTGGTGGGCACCGCCGATTGCGATGATCGTGCTGATTTTCATCGGCTTGTTCCTCGTCTCTATGGGGTTGGATCGCATCGCCAATCCGCGCATATGGAAGGTCTCGTCGTGAGCCGCGTCGTGTTGCGGGTGCAGGACCTGCGCGTCCACTACCACACTCCGAGGGGGCCGGTGCGCGCCGTGGAGGGCGTTGGCTTTGAGTTGCGGGCGGGAGAGCGGCTGGGCTTGGTGGGCGAATCGGGATCGGGTAAATCGACGACGGCGATGGCTTTGATGCAGCTAATTCGGCCGCCCGGACGGATTGAGGGGGGGCGGGTCGAGCTCGACAAACTGGAGTTGTTGTCGCTGGCTAAGGAAGAGATGCGGAGCGTGCGCTTTTCGCGGATTTCCCTGATTCCCCAGGGCGTGATGAATTCGCTCAATCCGGTGATGCGGGTGGGGGCGCAGATTGCCGACACGATTGAGGCGCACGAGGAGCGGCCGGACCGCGAGGCCCTGCAGAAGCGAGTAAGAAGTCTGCTGGCACTGGTCGAATTGGACCCGGCGACGGCGCGCATGTATCCCCACGAACTCAGCGGCGGCATGAAGCAGCGCGTGGGCATGGCCATTGCCGTGGCCTTGCGACCGCAGGTGATTATCGCCGACGAGCCGACCAGTGCCTTGGACGTGGTTGTGCAGAAGCGGGTGATGGACACCTTGTTCCGCGTGCAACAGGAACTCGACGCCGCAGTGATTTTGGTGGGCCACGACATGGGGCTGATGGCTCAGTGCGTGGATCGCATCGGCGTGATGTACGCTGGCCGATTGGCTGAACTTGGGCCGGTGCAGAGTCTGCTCGAAGAGCCGCTGCATCCGTACACGCGGATGTTAGTAGAGAGTCTGCCGTCGCTGGAACGCAAGGGCGTGTTTCGCGGCATTCCCGGCCTGCCGCCTTCGCTGCTGGAGCCGCCGCCGGGGTGTCCCTTTCACCCGCGCTGTCCGCAGGTGATGGACCGCTGCTCGGATCGCGTGCCGGAGTTGGAAGAGGTGGCTGCTGAGCGCCGGGCGGCCTGTCATCTGCACGCCGAGGGCTTTGACAAGCTCAGCCGAGGCATCTTGTGAACACGCCACTGTTAGAAGCGCGGGGTGCGAGCCGGGCTTTTGGCGGCGGAGTGTTTGATCGGCAGCGGATCGTCGCGGTCGCCGACGCCTCGTTGGTGATTCCGGAGGACGATCCCGTGGTGGTAGCGATTGCTGGTGAAAGTGGTAGCGGCAAGACTACTTTGGCGCGTCTGCTGCTGGGCATTTTGCCTCCGACTGGTGGATCGGTGCGCTACCAAGGCACGGAGTTGCGCGATCTCGACGCCAAGGCGCGCCAGACGTTTCGTCGGCAGGTGCAGGCCGTGTTTCAGGATCCCTTTGAGGTGTTCAATCCGTTCTACCGGGTGGACCATTCTCTGATGGTGCCGATCGCCAAGTTCTTCCCGGAGCTGTCGCGCCAAGAGCGGTGGCAGCGGATTGAGCAGGGGCTGCAAGCGGTCGGTCTGCGCCCGGAGGAGACCCTCGGGCGTTATCCCCATCAGCTAAGCGGCGGTCAGCGCCAGCGCATCATGGTGGCGCGGGCGTTGCTGCTCGACCCGCGCGTGATTGTGGCCGACGAGCCGGTGTCGATGGTAGATGCCTCGCTGCGCGCTACCATTTTGGAGACCCTGTCCCGCATCCATCGGGAACGCGGCATTAGTCTCGTGTACATTACGCACGATCTGACTACGGCGTATCAACTGAGTCATACTATTCTCGTCATGTATCAAGGTGCGGTGGTTGAGGTGGGCGATGTGGAGCAGGTTATTAAGGAGCCGAAGCACCCTTACACGCAGCTACTGGTGAGTTCTATTCCGCTGCCGGATGCGAAGCGTCGTTGGGGAGAAGGTTCGGTTGAGGTTGCGCCTAGCGGGCCGACAGTGGAAGATGACGCAGAGATTCCGAGTGCCACTGGCGGCTGCGCTTTTGCCGAGCGCTGTCCCCACGTCATGTTCCGCTGTCGGCAGCAGTCCCCGCCACTAGTGCAGACCGATGCCGGCCGCGCTGCGGCTTGCTATCTCTACGAGGACGCCGCAGTGCTGTCGGAAGAGCAGGTCGCCGACCTGTCCTACGGAGGTGGGTGAACGATGCGGAGGATGAGCTGGCTCTTACTCGCGGCGTGTGCAATTTTGGCTAGCTGCGGGCCGGCTGTGGTGTTGGACGACGTTCCTCGGGACCGCACCATGATCTTGATGAACGGCGGTCCGAACCAGTATTCCCTGTTCGACAATCAGAACCCCTACATCCCCGGCTCTGATCAGGGATTCCACATGGGCACGCTGCCAGCGGTGTTCGAGCCGCTGATTATGTACAACGTGCTCACTGGGGAATACGAGAACTGGCTGGCTGAGAGTTGGGCGTACAATGACAGTTTTACCGTGCTCACCGTGAAGATCCGCGAGGGCATTGAATGGGCGGACGGCGTCCCCTTCACCGCGCACGACGTGGCTTTTACCTTCGACATGCTGCGCGACCACGCCGCATCTATGGTGCATCTGGCCGACCTGCCTGAATTCTTCGACTCTACTGAGGTCGTTGACAACCACACCGTGCGGCTGATGCTGAAAAAGGCGGGGCCGGCGTTTTGGGCGACTACGCTGAGCAGCAACCACGGCATCTTCGTCTTGCCCAAGCACATTTGGCAAGATCGAGACCCGCTAGAGTTTACCTTCCACGACATCGACGGCGGCTTGCCTTTGGGCACAGGGCCCTATCGCCTCGTGTACGCTTCGCCATACCAGAAAATCTACGATTTGCGCCAAGACTGGTGGGGGGCTAAGAAGGGGTTTAAGCGGCTGCCGCGAATCCAGCGCATCATCTACGTGCCTCAGCAGGAGGAAAGTCAGGCCGCGCAACTGCTGCTTACCGATCAACTCGACATGGCACCTATTATGCAGGTGCTCACTCTCGAAAGCGTGTTAGAGCGCAATGCGCGGGTCGTGACCTTCTCCGACCGGCAGCCGCCCTATGGCTACTTGGACTGGTGTCCCATTGACCTCAACATGAACTGCTCGGAGCCGCCGTTTGACGATCCGCAGATCCGCCGGGCGATCAGCATGGCCATCGACCGAGAGAAACTCGTCCAGCTAGCCGAGTCGGGGGCGGGCGTGGTCGCGCTGCATCCCTTCACGCCCTACGAATGGTTCGCGCCTTTTGACGAGGTCCTGCAGGAGATTCTCGCGCGGCACGGGTACGACTCCAAGCCGCATCTGGAAGAAGTCAATCGGATCATGGAGGGGAAAGGCTATCGCAAGGACGAGGAGGGCTTGTGGGTCAACGCGGAGGACGAGCGCGTCGAGATCGCCATGTACGTGCCGCAGTGGCTGCGGGCCTACGGTCCGCCGCTGACGCAACAACTGCGCGACGCTGGTTTTGATGCGAATTTTGACACCTCGCCCGGTTTGACCTCGCTCGTGCAGACAGGAGAGCAGACGGTTTCCTTGGGTTGCAAGGGGCCGAGTGGAGTGCGCGGCATGGACCCCTATCTGATGTTGTCTTACTACACCTCGCAGTACTTCCGGCCCACGGGGCAGCCAGCTCCGCTGTGGTCAACTATCTCGCGCTGGCGCAACGAGGAGTTCGACCGCATTGTCGAGCGCATCGCGCCCCTGCAGGTTGGCGACGAGGAACTGTTGGAGTTGTTTAGCGAGGCGATGGAGATCTGGGTGGGAGAGTTGCCCGACATCTTCTTGGCGCAGCTAATTATCCGCTATCCTTGCAACACTACCCGCTGGACTGGCTGGCCGAGTCAGCAAGACCCCTACGGCTTTCCGCACTCTTGGCAGTGGGAGTTGTTGAAAACCTTTATCCGGCTGGAGCCGGTCAAGGGAGCGCCCCTGTCGATCAGTCCATGACTCCGCGCAAGCGGAAGCAATCCGATGACTTGGCGTCTTGTTCCTACTATATTCAAGGCCTCCACTCGTTTTAGGAGTCGCCATGCCTGCATCCTACCCGCGCATTCCCTACGGCTGGGCTGATTTCCGCGCCATCCGCTTGGAAAAGCGCCTCTATGTCGATAAGACCCGCTTTATCTACTCGCTCGAAGAGGAACGCTATGCCTTGCTGATTCGCCCCCGTCGTATGGGCAAGTCCTGCTGGATCTCCCTGCTGGAAAATTACTACGACCGCCGGGCAGCCGACGAATTTGAGGCTATCTTCGGCGGCACCCACTTGGGGCGGCAGCCGACCGAAAACCGCCATCGCTACGTCGTGCTGCGCTTTGACTTTTCGACATTCAAAAACGCGCCGGAAACCCTCGAGTACCACTTTGAAGAGTATTGTCAACTCATAGTCCGGTACGCGCTGGAGCGGAATGCGGATCTGTTTCCCGAGGCGGCGCGGCAACACATCCGCTCGCCGAGTTCAGTCAATGGCCAACTCAACGAGCTGTTCCTGTATGCTGGCGATCACGGCATTCCCCTGTACGTGCTCATCGACGAGTACGACAACTTTGCCAACACGATACTGGCCTATCACGGCGCAGAGGCGTATCAGTCGTTCACCCACGGCGGCGGCTTCTACCGCAACTTTTTCGCCACCTTGAAGGGCGGCACCGGGCGAAGCGGCGGCGGCTTGGAGCGCATGTTCATCACCGGCGTATCGCCGATTACCATGGACGACGTAACCAGCGGCTTCAACATCGGCAAGAACATTAGCCTCGAACCGGAGTTCAACGATATGCTGGGCTTCACTGAAGAGGAGGTGCGGGGCCTGCTGGAAATGTACCGGGACTGTGGCGTGTTGGATCAGGAGGTCGAAGTTGCGCTGGAAGTGATGCGCGAGTGGTACAATGGCTATCGGTTCGCCAAGAGTGCCCAAGGCGACCTCTACAACACCGACATGGTGCTCTATTTCCTCGATGGGTCCACGCCGAACAGAGGGATGCCGGACGAACTGATCGACACCAACGTGCGGATTGACTACGGCAAGTTGCGCCACCTGCTGACGGTCAACCGCCAACTCAACGGCAACTTCGACCTACTTCGCCACATCATCGGCGAGCAGCAGGTCGATAGCAACATCCAAATCAGCTTTCCCCTAGACCGGCTCGACCGACGCGAAAACTTCCTGTCGCTGCTTTTTTATTTCGGCCTGCTCAGCATTCGCGGGGTGGAAGGCGGGGTGCCCCGGCTGGGCATTCCCAATCAAACGGTCAAGCGACTGATGTACGGCTACCTGCGCGATGCATACGATGATGTGGGTTTGTTTTCCCTCGACGTGTACACCTTCTCCCGCTTGGTTCGCACGATGGGCTACGACGGCACTTGGCAGCCAGCCCTTGATTTTTTGCGCGATGCGCTCGCTGAACAAACTGGCATCCGCGACTACATGGATGGCGAGAAAGTCATTCACGGCTTTGTCGCCGCCCATTTCAGCATGGTCAACCACTTCCTGCTGCACTCGGAGTACGAACTGAACAAGGGGTACGCCGACTTGTACCTGGAGCCATTCGTCGCCCAGTATCCCGACTTGCGGTACGGCTACGTGCTGGAACTGAAGTATCTCAAGCGGCGCGAGCCTCTCGACGAGTCCCTGCTGGCGGCGACGCTGGGGGAGGCCGCGCAGCAGGTGCGCGGCTACTTAGCGGATCCGGGCTTGCAGTGCCGCTACCCGTCGGTGCAGCACATTGGTCTGGCGGTGGTGTTTCACGGCTGGGAGATGGTGGCCTACGAGGCGGTGGACGACGGTGCGCCATGACAAGGGCAACTCTGTCATGGCACTGTGCGGTGTCGGGCAACGACCGGCATTTTCCAGACACTTGAGAGGAGTAAACCATGGACACCTTGGTCGCCGCGTATAGGGAAGCAACCGACGGCGATGGCCGCTTGTTGCTGAACGGCGAGTGGGAGTTTGCCGAGGGTCCCGACGGCGACCCGCCGACCGACGGCTGGGAGCGCGTGCGCGTGCCGCATCGCTCGCGCGAGTTTGAAGACGAGCCGCCCAAGTCCGGTTGGTACCGCACAGAACTGCGCCTGCCCGATGGCTGGGATGCAGACGGGCGCAGCGTGCTCGATCTCGGGCGGGTGCGCCACTTTGGGCGCGCTTATCTCGACGGCGAGGCGATTGGCGAGCACTACGGCATGCGCTTGCCGTGGTGCATTGACTTGACGGCCCGCATCCGTCCGGGGCGCGATCACCGGCTCGACGTGTTTACTCACAACTGCAGCGGCCGCTACGCGCATCCCGACGCCTCACATTTGAGCGAAGAAGCGGAAAAAGCCCTCGACACTCGCTTCTGGTACACGAGCGCCGCCACCATTGGCATGGAGTCGGATGTGTGGCTGAGCTGGGAGTCGCGGGTCCGGGTCGAAGATGTGCAGATTGTCACGTCGGTGCGGGAGCGCGAAATTCGCGTTGGGTTGACCGTTCGCAATGACGCCGAGGAAGCGTTCCACGGCGACATTCGCCTGCGGGTGCGCCGTGCGGGCGAGACCGCGTTGGAACTCGAAGGTTGTAATCTCGATTTGGCACCGGGGGAGAGTCGTCGCCTAGAGACCGCAGCGCCGTGGCGCGATGCCGTGCTCTGGGGCCGTCCGCCGTACGGCGAGCCGGTTCTGTACTTTCTCGAAAGTTCGCTGCACTCGGCAGGTCGCGCCGTGCATACTACCGTGACTCGTTTCGGCTTCCGCGAGATCTGGGCCGAGGGGGATCGGCTGCTGCTCAACGGCATTCAGCTCATGCCTTGGGGCGACCACACGGTGCCGTACGTGTACGAGCGCCAGTGGCTGACGCGGAAGTTCGTCGATCTGGCCGACGCCAATGTCAGCATTGTCGAGCACCACCGCTACGACCCGCCGCCGGTGTTTTACGACGTGGCCGACGAGCTTGGCGTGTTCGTGGTGGGTGCCAACTTCTGCGTTGGTACGGGACAGGTGTACACGCCGGATATGGACGTGCGGGAGAAGGCGCTGGTAAGAAAGTACCAGCTAGCAGTGGCCGACTACTGGCTCCGCTCGGTTCGCAATCACCCGTCGATTCTGTTCTGGGACATCACGGACGCGAGAGAGCCCGAATACTGCGTGCCCCTGCTGTGCAAGGTGAAGGAACTCGACGACAGCCGCATCGCCGAAGTTACCTTTGACCCGTCTGTGGCCACGGACGAGTTGATTGAACTGATTGATTGTTACCGGCTGTTCAGCAGCTTGGAGAGCATTGAGGAGAGCATTGAGGCGATTCGCAGCGGCCTCCCAGTGAAGCCGATCCGGGTCGGTGAGGCGGGCATCTTCGATGGGGGCTCTTGGGGAGAGCAGGAGGAACCGCCGCTGGGGGAAGGCTGGGGGGAATTCTTGACCTCAATGCCGGAGCGCAATATACACGGGTTACAGACGTTTTTCCTCGCCGACATGGACTACCGAGGCTTCACCGACCACGTGCCGGGGATGTTGGCCGCACCGCTCGACATGGAGGTTACGTGGCCGTCGCAGTCGGGAGCGGATGCCCGCATTGATCCTTTCGGCGCGGGGACGCCAGCGGCGTGGGGCAAGCACCGGCTGTGTCTCAACTGGTGTGACCCGCAGCAGCCGGTCTCGCGTCCGACGGCGACGACGGCTTGGTCGCAGGAGTTGTTCCGCCGACTCGCCGGGCGGGATGTGGGGCCGCTGGCGCACGAGCGATTGCCGGAGGTACTGGTGCGGGTTATGCGCGACGGGCAACCGGTCGCCCGCGCCTGCGTTTTGGTGACTCCGCTGGCTGGGCAAGCGGTTCTGCCCTATGCCGTGCGGGCCGATCTGGCGGGTACGGCGTGGTTTGTGTTGCCCGAAGCGGGTGCGTATCGCTTTACTTGTCAGGGCGCAAGTGTGGATGTCGAAGGCCAGCGGCAGCCGATCCGCGCGCCGGGGGGATACGACCACGTTCAGTCGGTGACGCTGCATTTGCCTTAGATCCCTTACTGATGTTACGCAGCGTTTGTCATGCCGGCGCACGTAGGGGGCGGTTTCAAACCGCCCCCTACAGGGGGTCGCGCCCAATCCGCATCGCGTACCAGACTGGATTCCCGCTTGCGCGGGAATGACACCGGGCGGGGCGGTAGGAAACCGCAGATAACGATAACTGCGTAACATCAGTAAGGTCCCTTAATCGGAGAATGATATGCCAGACACTCGTCCCAATATCCTGCTCATCATGACCGACCAACAGCGCGGCGACTGCATGGGGCTCGATCCCCACAGTCCCCCGTGTCTGCAAACGCCCAATCTCGATTGGCTGGCCCGCACGGGCACGCACTTTCACCACGGCTACTCCGAATGCCCCAGTTGCATTCCCGCGCGCCGCAGCTTGATGACCGGCACGGCGCCGGCGGCCAATGGGGCCGTTGGCTTCAGAGGTGCACCGTGGGACCCACCGCACACCTTGGCCGGCGAGCTGTCCAAGGCAGGTTATCAAACGGAGCTGATCGGCAAACTCCACTTAACCCCCCATCGCAAGCGCTACGGCTTTGACCACATGCAACTGGCCGATGCCACCCGGGGCGCTGACAACGACTATGTCGAATGGCTGCGGCAATATCACGGCCGCAATGAGGTGGATCCCGGCATGGCCCACGGCATTTCCGCCAACGGCTGGATTGGTCGCCCGCACCATTTGCCCGAAGAACAGATGCATACTTTTTGGTGCGTTGACCGGGCCATGGACTTTTTGCGCAAACGCGATCCATCGGCACCGTTTTTTCTCAATGTTTCCTTTATTGATCCACACCCTCCGCTCACGCCACCAACTCCGTATTACGATCGCTACATTGACCGCAGCCTGCCCGATCCATTTGTCGGCGATTGGGCACCTGCATTCGATGGTCCCGAAAAAGGTCTCAATCCCAATGCGTGGGAAATTCGTCTCAACGAACACGACATGCGCTGTAGCCGCGCCGCTTATTACGGCATGATCAATTTTATAGACGACCAGATTGGCCGCCTCATTCAATTTACCGGTGGTCTCAACAACTGCTTAGTCATCTTCACTTCCGACCACGGCGAAATGCTGGGCGACCACAATCTCTTTCGCAAAACTTGGCCCTATGAAGCGTCGGCGCGAGTTCCGTTTTTCATGCGCGCACCAAAAAATTGGGACTATCCCGAAGAAGTCATCAGCAACAGTCCCGTCGGCATCCAGGACATCATGCCCACCATCCTCAATGCGGCTGGCATTGACATTCCCGCTACCTGCACGGGCCAAAGCCTCCTGCCCGTCATGCAGGGCGATGCCGACGGCGTCCGGGAATTTCTCCACGGCGAACACGCCGGTTGTTATGCCCGCGACCACGGCAATCACTATGTCACCGATGGGCACCACAAATACATCTGGTATTCGCAGACAGGCCAAGAACATCTTTTCGACTTGGACGAAGATCCCCAGGAAATGCGCGACTTGTCTCGCGATTCCGACGCTGAGACTAGAATGCAACCTTGGCGAGATCGCCTCAGCGAATTCCTCAAAGATCGACCGGAAGGTTTTGTCGATGGTGCGCGCTTGATCCCCGGCCAACCCCATGATGCGCTGCTGCCGGACTACGATCCAGAAGCGACGTATCCCTATCTATAGCAATCCTAAATGATTGAACGATTCGAGCGGAAAATCGTCTTGTTCCTACTATTCTGCGTTCATCTGCGTCCATCTGCGGATTATCTTAAGCGACTTATCCCTATCTATGAGCTGAGTACACGCCAGTAAAATCCCACGGAGGAGACCATGACTACGTATCGCGCCGCCGTTATCGGCTTGGGCCGCATGGGCAGCACGTTCGACGATGAAATGAGCGAAGGAGGCTCCATTTTTCTGCCCTATTGCCACGCCCCCTCGTACTGCGCTTCGCCCCATACGGAACTGGTGGCCGGAGCCGACCTGCACGACGAACAACGCGCCATTTTTGGCGACCGCTGGGGTCTGGAGCAAGACCATCTTTACAGCGACTACCGCCAAATGCTGGAGCGAGAAAACCTCGACTTGGTCAGCGTCTGCACCACCGCCCGCATTCGCTCGCAGATCGTCGAGAACTGCGCCCGTGCCGGCGTTAAAGCCGTCTGGGCCGAAAAGCCGATTGCCCTGACTTTGGCCGAAGCCGATGCCATGGTCGAGGCCTGCCGCCAACACGGCACGGCCTTGGCCATCAATTGCGCTCGCCGCTGGAACCCGTTCTTCAGTCAGGCCCGCGACCTGATTGACAAAGGCGAGCTAGGGCAAATCCTCCAAGTTACCGGCTACGCTCAGTGCGGTCTGTCGCACAATGGCAGCCACCTCATCGACATTGTGCGCTACATGGCCGGAGGGCAGGTCGAGTGGGTTTTTGGCGAAATGGAATCGGACGCCGCGGCTGAGGGCGAGACCGACCCGCAGGGCAACGGCTACCTCGCCTTTGACAATGGCGTGCGTGCCTTTATCCGTGCTACTCCTACCGGAGTCGCGGCTTGGGAAATCGACGTCATTGGCACGGAGGGCCGCATCCGATCCATAGCCAATTGCACCCAAATGGAGTACATCCGCACGGCTCCGGGTGGCAACCGGGGACGCGGCGTGCCCGCGTACGTGCCCTTTCCCTATCCGACGCACATACAGGGTATGGGCTTGACCATTGTAGAGGATTTGATTCAGGCTATTGAGACGGGATCGGATCCGCGCTGCTCGGGCGACGATGGCCGGGCCGCCCTCGAAGTGGCCATTGCCCTGCGGCAATCGCACCGCGACGGTTTGGTCCGCGTGGATTTGCCGTTAGCGGACCGCTCGTTGGGTATTCTCTCCTCGGAGATCTCCCAGGACCACACCCCGGCGCGGGTGCGGCGGTTGCAGGCTTCTTGAAGGTTATCCTTCGGATATGGGCAGTACGAGCCGCGAGGGATGCGTTGCCGAGTGATGCACGGCGTTGGTCGCCACGACTAGCTCGGTGTCAGCCAAGTCGTTTTTACCCGTGTTGTGATTGCGGTCGTGGTTGGGGAAGTCGCTCGACGTGATCTCCAAGCGGATGCGGTGGCCCGGCTCAAAGCGGCAGGCCGTCGGCCCCATGCGGATGCGGAGTTCTACCACGTCTCCGGGTGTCAGCAGTTCTTCGACGTCGAGGGAGTTGCGGTGGCGGGCGCGCACCATGCCGTAGCACATCTCTGGCGCTGGGCCGCCGGGCGGGTGCTCATCTACCAGTCGGGCAAAGAAATCCGTGTCTGGTGCCGACGAGCTGACGAAGAGCACGACTTCTGGATAACCGGCGATCTCCACGGCGTCAGTCAACGGCTCTGAGCGGTAGCAGAGGATGTCGTCGCGTCCTTCTAGTCGGCGGCGGTCTGCCGGACCCGTGAACCACTCTCGCGTCCACAGCGTTGGCACGGGATTGTGGGGATCGTAGTCGAAGCGGTCGGCCTCGGCGCTGGTATGCTCGCCGTTGATCGACAGTTGGCCGGAACCGCCAAACTTGGCGTCGCCATCGCTGCTCAACAGGTACTCACAGGGCGTCGCGTCCGTTGGCGGCCACGTGTCGGCCGAGCGCCATTGTCCCTGCCGTCCAGCCATCACAAAGTAGCGCACTGCTGGCTCGCGGTTGACGCCGTTGTCGGTCCCCTTGAGCCAGTGGTCGAACCAGCGGATGATTAGGTCCGGCAGGTCGAGACCGGCCTGTGGCCCGAAGTCGAACCCGGCTACTATACGGCTGCCGAGGCTCGGGTGATTCCACGGACCGGCGATGAGCTTCGTTTGCGACCGCGCCCGCTCGGTGCGACCGTGGCGCTGCATGAGCTGTAGGTGTTGCATTGAGCCGTTGCAGTGATCGTACCAGCCGCTGAAGTCGAGGTTTGGTACGGCTACTTCCTCGTGTACCTCGTCGAACTTCCAAGCTCGCCGGTTCGGGTGTTCAAGCCAGTCCTTTGCGTACTCCGCCAGTCCCGGCGGCAACTGCCGGGTGAAGTCGAGCCACGGCAGGTAGCCGATCCAGTGGCCCTCGCCGGCAATTTTGTCCCACTCCTGCCGCGCTTGCTCCGGCGTGTGCGGCGGCGGGAGTCCGTGGCGGCGGCGCAGGTCGGGTGCCATAGAGGTGAGCCACCACTTGATGCGCCGCCCCGGACGGAAGCCGCCTGGCCAATCGACTTCGGTCAACTCCAGTGGGATGGTGTACGCGCACATGGCCACCAAGTGCGGAGGGCGCAGCTTGGCTAGCTGCCACTGCATCCAAGCGTTGTACGAGGCCCCAAGAGTGCCGACGCTGCCGTCGCACCAAGGCTGTGCCGCCAGCCACTCCACGGAGTCGTAGCCGTCCTCGGCGTCGCCCGTGTGCTCTTCGGTGAACGGCACCCAGTCGCCCTCGGAGCCGTAGCGGCCGCGCGAGTCCATTGAGACGACGGCGTACCCGGCGCGCACGTACCGCTCGAATCCAGACTTTGGCCGGTCGTACGGGGTACGCAGCAGGATTCCGGGGAACCGGCCGTCGGCGTCGGGGCGAAACACGTGCGCCGCCATGTGGACGCCGTCGCGCATGGGGATTTGGACGTCGGGTTCGGTGAGGATTCCTAGGGCACCACTCATCGCATTGGCTCCGTATCGATGGTCCCGGGCAGGTCATAGCCGGAAATCATCTTACTGTTGAACATTTTTTTAGGCCGCAAAAAGGGAGCTGCCGACCGAATCGGGGCTCCCTTCGTCGTTATAATTACTATAAATAAAATAATGATTGTCTTTGCTTTTGTCAAGGGATATATTTATGTAAGTCATTTATAAATAAATACTTATTGACAATTTGTCAAGTCTCCTTATCTTATCACATCCGCCGCCCTTACGCGACTTCAAACTTCTTGGCTACGACTGCGAAAACCTCGGATACCTTTTTCTTCTAAAAGCAACTATAAGAGTGATCACGAATTGCCGATTGCTCGTCGCTAGGCCGATCCACCAAGGAAATATTTGCCACTGTTAAACGCCCCCTCTTCCGTTGTAAGTCCGGGGAAGGCACAAATCCCTATTGCCTTCTCTGGCGGCAGATGGATTCTGCAATTTGCCCGCCAGGAAATGACAGCCCCTCGACAACCTAGGCCCAATTGAAAGGAGATACATGAGCACGGCATATCCGACTCAGCGCATCTGCATACACCTATGGCTACTCTGGATGATAGGGGCTGCGCTCGTCGTTGCGCCGTCTGCCCCAGCTCACGAAAAACCTAGCGAAAAAGAAGTGTGGGCCTTCAGGACGCACCTCCGGCCAACCATAGACGGCGTCCTAGACGATGAGGACTGGGCGCGGGCTACGCCAGCGACGGGATTCATATTGATCGAACCCGAAGAAGGCGTCGCCGCGACCAACCAAACCTTTATACACGTACTCTACGACGCCGACTATCTGTACATCGGCCTCAATATGATGGATGCAGAGCCCGGCAACATAAAGGGTCGCATCATGCAGCGGGATGGCCGGTTTGCTCCGCTGGATCTCGTTGGTCTCGTCTTAGACACCTATCACGACCACCAAAATGCCTACGGGTTCTACATAAACGCCTACGGCGTCCAGAACGATTTTCGCGTTGAAAACGACGGGGCCGGCGGCTGGGGCGGAATCGATCAAAGTTGGGACGGCATTTGGCAGGCTGAAACCCATGTCCACGACCACGGCTGGAGTGCCGAGATCGCCATCCCATTCAAGACGCTGCGGTTTCCCGAATTGGACCAGCATACGTGGGGCATAAACGTCCAGCGCATTGAGCGGACCTATACGGAGAATAGCAACTGGGCGTTTATATCGAGAGACGACCGATATCTCCTAAAAGTGTCCAAGGCTGGCCATCTCCATGGACTTGAAGACATAAAACCGGGACTTCACCTAGAGGTACTGCCTTATGCAACCGGCGGCTACGGCAATGTGGGGAGTCGCTCCACAGAAGGCTGGTCCAGCGATTTCGGCCTCGATCTGAAATACAGCATCGCCTCCAATCTCACCTTGGACACCACCTTCAACCCGGATTTCGCCCACATAGAAGCCGACGAGAACCAGATAAATCTGACGAGATTCGAACTCTTCCTAGAGGAGAAAAGGCCCTTCTTCCTCGAAGGCCAACAGCTCTTTACGGCGATGGATCTCTTTTACAGTCGTCGCATTAGCGACCCCGATGCCGGCGCTAAAATAACGGGGAAGATCGGCAAGAACAGCCTCGGCATGATCGCAGCGCGGAACCGTCCAGCGGACGGGGAGGGCGACCATCCACACTTCGGCGTCCTGCGCCTCAAGCGCGATCTAGGCGTCAATTCCTCGATTGGTGCCTTAGTGGTCGGGAAAGATGGTCCTCTCGGGCAGCAGGCGGTGGGCAGCGACCTCGTTCTGAGCGTGGACGACAATGCTAAGCTCTTCCTAAATTCGGCCATGAGTTTTGGTGCAGACATAGATCAAGACAACAAAATGTACAGCGGCAGCTTTAGGTACAATTCCGACCGCTTCCCATTTGGGATTCGAGGATCTTGGATCGAGCCTAAGTTCAACGTGGATCAAATCGGCTTCATCCCGCACGACGCCGACGTCGGCGAGCGAGAATTCAGCGCACTCGTTCCAGTACTTCCGTCTCCAATCGCTCACCCAAGCGATCTTTCTCTAACTCCAGATCGTAACGCATCTGTAGGTTGAGCCAGAAGCGATCGGTGGTTCCGAAGTAGCGAGATAGTCGAAGAGCTGTGTCTGCGGAGATGGCGCGCTGGCCATGGACTATCTCGTTGATTCGGCGTGGAGGGACCGAGATGTCCTTTGCTAGGCGATATTGGCTCAAACCTAGGGGCTCGAGGAACTCCTCGAGTAAAATCTCTCCCGGATGAATGGGGGACATTACAGGCATATCTGCCTCCTAATGATAGTCGACGATTTCTACGTTGACAGCGTGTCCTGACTTCCACTCGAAGCACAGACGCCACTGATGGTTTATGCGGATGCTGTACTGGCTCCTGCGATCTCCAGCAAGTCTTTCGAGTCGATTGCCGGGTGGAAATTGTAGATCCTGTATGGAATCGGCGGCGTCCAACAAGAGCAGCTTCTTGAGAGCCGAGCGGGCCAGCGCTCCCGAGAATCTTCGCGACCTTTGGCGAAAGAAAACTCTTTCCGTCTCTCTGTCGCGGAACGATTCTATCATTTAGAGAGAATAACGCAGCACGTTATTAATGTCAAATTCGGGGACGGCCCCTGAGATTTTCTTATCTTTGATTTCCACGACAATCTCCTTTTCAAAGTGAACCATGTCCCTTCCCCGCTCAGGTTACACCTTCAGGGCCTTCTTCTTGGGTGCGCTCTGCACCGCCTTTCTCGCCGCAGGTGCCCCCTATTGCAACATGGTCCTGCGCGGCTCGTATATGACCCAAGATTTTTCCACTCCTGGGGCGCTCTTCTTGTTTTTCTTTTTGGTCGGCGTATTTAATGCGCTGTACAAATGCGTTTTCCCCAGCGGTGGCCTCGCCCGCGCCGAGCTGCTACTGATTTACAGCATGATGCTCATCGCCTCGGCGATTACCACCTGCGGCCTCTCTGAATATCTCTTGCCGATCATGGGGTCTTGGCTCTACTTCGCCACGCCGGAAAACCGCTGGGACGACCTGTTCCACCCCTACATCCGCGACTTCTTGGTGCCCGACGACGCGCGCGCCATCAAGCACTTCTACGAGGGCCTGCCCACAGGCGCGTCTATTCCTTGGGACGTTTGGCTGCTCCCTTTGCTCGGATGGAGCGCCCTTATTGTCGCCGTCTATTTCGCCATGATCTGCGTGGCCGTGATCCTCCGTCGCCAGTGGATCGAGCGCGAAAAGCTCATCTATCCGCTCGCGCAATTGCCGCTCGACATGGTGCGCCAAAGTGACGAGAGCCGGCTGCCGCCGTTCTTCAAAAGCGCGAGCTTGTGGATCGGCTTTGCCATTCCCTGCCTCATCTCTTCGACCAATGCCTTCCACAACTACTTTCACGTCTTTCCGCAAATTCAGCTTTCCTCGGGCATTGGCCTTTTCCGCGACACCGTGCATTTGCCTGTGGTGCTCAGCTTTCCGGTCCTCGGCTTTGCCTATCTGATCAACCTCGAGATAGCATTCAGCCTGTGGTTTTGCAACGTGCTGGTCAATGTGCAAAAGGGACTCTACGGCGTGCTCGGCGTCACCTCTGGCGAGGCGTTAGACACCTTTAGCGTCAATCCGCCGGCGATTGCCCATCAAGAAATGGGGGCGCTGATCGCGCTAGTCGCTCTTACGCTGTGGGTGGGGCGCGGGCACCTCAAGGACGTGTGCCGCAAGGCGTTTTTCAATGCCGAGGATGTCGATGACTCCGACGAGATCCTCTCCTACCGCGTCGCAGTCTGTGGCGCGCTGGCCAGCTTGGGCTTTGCCGGGGTTTGGCTCTATCTGAGCGGGATGCCGCCGCTGGTCGCCCTGCTCTTCCTGCTCAGCGCCTTTGCCATTTTCGTGGCGCTGACCCGCATCGTCGCCGAAAGTGGGGTGCCCGAAGCGCGCACGCCGATGATGCCGCAGAGCTTTGTCGCCACGGGAATTGGCACGACCGCAGTCGGCGAAACTGGTATTACCGCTCTTGGGTTCTCTTTTACTTGGGCTACCGAACTGCGCGTCGTGGTTATGGCCTCGGCCGCCCACGCCCTCAAGCTGCTCGACGGCCAGCCGGGACGCCACCGCCCTTTCTTTTGGGCGCTGATGCTGGCGGTGCTGGTCAGCATGGTTAGTTCGATGTGGGCGATCCTCGATTTGTCCTACCGCTACGGCGGCATCAATCTCAACCGCTGGTTTTTTGGCGGCGGTGCCCGCGCACCTTTTGAGAGCTTTGTCACGCGCCTCTTGCTCAACCCCACTGGGCCTAGTTGGGAAGGCTGGTTTTCCACGGGGATCGGCGCTGCGATTATGAGCGGTCTGATGCTGGCCCGACACTACCTGACGTGGTGGCCCGTACACCCCATTGGCTTCCCCATCGCCGGCCTCTGGCTGATGAGTCACTCTTGGTTTTCGATTTTTTTGGCGTGGCTGTGCAAGGCCATCGTCCTCAAATACTGGGGGCCGCGTGGTTTCCGCGCCGTTCGCCCGTTTTTCATGGGGGCGATCCTCGGCCAGTTTGCCAGCGCTGGGGTCTGGCTGGTCATCGACGCCTGTACCGGCATGACCGATAACCGCATCTTTAGCTGGTGATTGTCAGGGGCGTTACCAGCGGTAGAGCAAGGCGAAATTGGGAATGGGGCGAATGGCAAAGCCGTCGTCGGACACGAGGAAGATGGCGATTGGGACGTCCATGGAAACGGCGATGTTTTTGGTGCCGATCTCTAACCCCACGCCCGGCCCCGCTACGACATCTAGCTTCTCGTCGATCCCTTTATCGCCTTCGACATGGAGCCCTACCTCTACATCTGGTTTCACCTTGACGTCTAGCCTGTCGCGAACAAAATCCCAATGTTCACTCCGCCGGTAGAACGCGGCCACGCCCCCAGACAAAAACGCTCGCGCCCACTCGCCTTGGTGCAAGGTCTTGAACAAGGTAAGCCCCCCAAAGAGATAGCGTTCCTCTTGGGACCAATACGGAAACCCCGAAACCTGCCAGCCGTTGCCGGTGGCGGGATTTTGGCGACCGTAGCTGAGCCCCAGACCGTAGGTCGGCCCGGCCACGAATCCAACGCTGTGGCCCGCGCCGTCTGCGGCCAGCATGGCCGGTGCTAGCAAAGTCGCCAGCGCGATACTGCGCAAAATGAGCATGGTACCTCCTACATGTCGCGTAATAGCACTATGAACAACCCGACGTCCTCTTGTTCTTCACCTTGTAAATCCATACTGACTCCTGCGTTTAGCACCATGCCATCGCCGAGGCCGATGTCGAAATTCGGCTCTAAGCGGATGCTGAGATCACCCTCCAAGTCGGAGGTGTTGGACGTGAGGAGCAGGTCGAGGTACACGCTTAGTTTTTCGCTGAATACTTGGGCTGGTTCGAGCAAGAGATCAACGACGACCCCCTCCTCAGCGTAGCCTTCGAGTGCGGCGACCTGCAACCGAGTGTTGAAGCGGAAGGCGGGTCCAATGCGCATGGTCTGCATGAGACCGACGGCCAAGCCGGGATTGTCGATGTCTCCGGCGGGTAGCACAATGTTAGCGGTCGCCGCACGGTTGGTACCGAGTTGGTACTTGCTGCCGACGACGAGCGACGAAAAGTTGGAATTTCCGTCTTTGAAAAAGCCAAAGGTGAGATGCGCGCCCACTTCAACGCGGGCGTGAGGGTTGAATTTGGCCATGGCGATGATATTGCTCACGTCCTTGAGCTCTTTGAACGTGGAGGGAGCGGTGCGGATGCCAATATCGACGCTGGTGTAGCCTAGGCCGCCCGGCAGGACGTAGTAGGGGTCGTAGCTGAGGGGGGCATGAACGGGGACTTGGACGGGCTCAAGCGCGACCGTTTCCTCGGCTGGCGCGTCGTCTTCGGGTTGAGCGTGGACAGTAGTGTTTACTAGCGCAAGTATGCCAATCAGTACGCAAAGCAGGTGCATAAGGTCTCCTAAAATTGTGAGGGAATGTTCAAAAGCCGCAGCGCTTGCAGGCGCGGAAGAAAGGCTCGGCCATGGCGTAGGCACCGCGAAAGACCATGTCGCTGGTGAGGGGATGCACGCAGATCAGGCGCGCGCCGTTGTCGATGGCCTCGACCATGCCGTCTTCGATGTCTCGGGGGTCTTCCATGGCGCCGTGACCGACGACGCGGCCGGTGTGGACGCCGCGCTCGGCTGCGGCGCGGAAGAGGGCGTTGACCGCGTCGTTGACTTCGGGGAGGTCGCCCTCGCGCAGGATGGCGTCGAAGGGGCCGACGAAACCACATGCCTTGTTGCGCCCTTGGTCTGCCATCAGGTCGAGGACGCGGTCGCGGGTTTCGCTGTCGATGATGTATTCCTTGGTCTCAAACTGGATCCAGCCTTGGGTCTCGGTCTCGGTGCCGCGCAGTTCGTGGGGAGTGAACATCATGGTTCGCTCGCCGTCGCGGACTGGATACCCGCCGCGGTCATCTGGGGTGGCTTGGCCGGGGACGGGGAAGTTGATGGCGCGGAAATAGCGCTCGGCCTCCTCGTAGGTGGTGCCATAGGGGCGCATGGTCGCCCGCGCCCCGAGTTGGAAGGCGTCGCCGTGTTCGGAGCGGGCCTCGCGGGCTAGACGCTGGACCGGCAGGATGCCGTAGCGCGAGAGGACGGCGTTTTGCTCGCGGCCGTACCAGCCTTCCCACTGGCTGTGCTCGGCGTCGTTGACTATCCACGACCAGCCGGCCTTGGCCCAGGCGTGGACCTCGGCGTCGCGCAGTTTGTGCCACGGCACGTCGTTGAAACCGCCCAGCAGGGGCGGGGTTTTGGCTACTGACTCGCACTGGTCGAGGGTTTCCTTGAGCGGGTTGCGGGCGGGATTGAGGGCGTAACTGTAAGCGCGGCGGGCGAATTCCTCGGCTTTGAGAGGGCGGTTGCCGCCGATGGCTGCGATGGCGTCCACTTAGGTGTCTCCTTGTTTTTTGTTTCGCGTTATAGTCGCGTTAATAAATATAAAGAGCCGCAATGTCCGTTGTGGGAATTGCGAATGGAATGGAGCAGGTTAAAGAGTTGCAATGTCCGTTGTTGCTAGCCAGTCGGGAGCATACCGGCCAGCAGCGTCGCTAAGCCCAAAAACGAAAGGAAGCCCACGATGTCGGTCACGGTCGTGAGAATGATCGAGGACGCCGTCGCAGGGTCGTGACCCAGCTTGACCAGCACGACTGGGATGGCTGCGCCGGCTATGGACGCGAGTATCATGGACGCCAGCATGGCGAATAGCATAATGAGGGCTAGCCCGAAGCTCTGGCTCCAGATAAAGACGCCGATCGCGGTTACCACGGCGATGGCTAGCCCGTTGCAAAAGCCGATTGCTAGCTCTTTGCCAAGGACGCGGGCCGCATGCGAAGTGCGGATCTCGCGCAGTGCGAGTCCGCGCATGGTCACGGCGAGGGCCTGTGCGCCGGTGTTGCCCGACTGACCTGCGACTACGGGCAGCAGGACCGCAAGCGCGGTAAACTTGGCAATTGTGTCCTCGAAGAGGCCGACGACCGCAGCCGCGAGAAAGGCGGTTACGAGGTTGATGTGGAGCCAGGGCAGCCGGCTGCGAATGCCCACCCACGGCTTGGACAGGGCGCGCTCTTCCGCGGATACACCGACCATCTCTTGGACATCGCTCGCCAAGTCTTGCTGCACCGCGCTCACGAGGCCGTCGTGGCGAATGACGCCGATGACTTGCTCTTGGAAATCGACCACCGGCAGGCTGGTGAGGTGATAGGTGTTGAGGAGTTCGACGACTTCCTCTCTCGGCGTCATGGGCTGTACTTGTACGACCGTGCCGTCGCGGAGATCGCCGAGCAGCAGTTCGGGATCGGCGGCGACTAGGTCCGGCAGCCGCACCAAGCCCGCATAGCGATCGTTTTCGTCGCGTAGCACGAGTGCCATGGCGCGGCGATTGCCGAGCTGGCGAATTCGCGCTAGCGCGGTGGCTACCGGGCAATCCACTGCAAAGGTGCTGACTTGGGCGTCCATCAGGGATCCAGCCGTGCCTGGGGGATAGGAGAGGATCTCTTGGATTTCCCGCCCGCGCTCTGTGCCCGCCAACGCGAAGATCCGCGTCCGCGCTGACTCGTCGAGATGCGCCACTAGCCTTGCCGTAATGGCCGGGTCGAGTTGGTTGAGAAGGCGACTCAAGGCCGCGTCGTCCAAGTGCGTTAAAATGTGTGCGCCGCGCTCTAGCTCCATCCGCTGCAAGACGGTTGCCGCGACCGCATCGTCCACGCCTTGCAACACGACGATGGCTTCTGCCACTTCGGCGTCGTTTAACTGGCGCGCCACTTCCTCGGGATGGAGTTCGACGAATCGCTGGATGATCACTTGGTGCGGAGTTGGCTGTTCCATCATGGCTCTCGTCTGCCTGAGCCACCGGCGATCTCAGAGGCCGGCCATTGAAATATGCCGCGCAGGCCGAGGCCAAATAGTTCGCCGAGGGCCGAGGCCGTTTGCAAGCCGCTATCTGTCTGCGCAGCACTAGCTCGCCGTCGCTCCAAAGCCCGCGCGGTTTCGTAGCGGAGGACACCGACGAACTGGCCAGCCCTGTCCACTACGGGCAGCGCGTGGACGCTGCTCCACGCTGGGTGCTCCACCACGGTTTGCCAAGTGGCGCTGGCGGCAATGGCCGCGACGTGGCGCGTGCAGACGGCCGCGAGCGAGGCATCGGGCCGCGCGCCCATTAACTCTCGCATATTGACGACGCCGACGAGCCGCTGATCCTCGGCTATCACGTAGAGATAGTAGAGAGCGTGCGCGGGATTGCGCTGGAGCCGTTCGAGCACTTGATGCACGGGCTCCTGCTCAAATGCGGTGAGTACTTCCGGGTCCATGAGCGCTCCGGCCGTATCTTCGGCGTAGATGAGCAGGTTTGCAATCACTGTTTGAAGGCGTGAGGGAAAACACTCGACGACTGCGGCCCGGCGCTTGCTCGGGGTCGTGCGCAAGATGGCCGCGGCGATATCTGGCCGCACGGCAGTGAGTATGGCGGTCGCATCTTCGGCGGCTAGCTGTTCTAGGGCAAGGGCCGCAGAAAGCGACGGCAGGTAGTGCAAGAGGCTCGCGGCAACTGTTGGCGCGAGGTCGCCGAGCACCAGCGCTGCTTCGCGGTGCGACATGGCTGCTAGGGCGGACGCGACTTCGGCCGGATGATCGGTTGCAAATTGCGCGAGGAGCTGTCGTTCAAGATTCACTGGAGACCCCCTTGCTTACGCGGAGGCAGCGTTCCTCGAAGAATTGCTGGCCGGGGATGCCCAACTCGCCCTCGTCGTGCTCGATAAAAACGGCGGTGGAGGTCGTCCGCACGATGCGCCCGTTGTCGTCGCCGAGGCGAATCTGCTGTCCTATGTCGTAGGACTTGTTGACGTAGTGCATGGCGAGAATGTTGGCGATAACGCTGCGGGCACCCAGCCCAAACGCAAAGGCCGCGCCGGCGAGGAGTGCGGCAAGCAGGATCAAGAAGATGTTGGTCAGCAGCGATACGTCCACGCCGAGTTGCTTGATTGCCACGAGAATGGCCGCGCCGACGATAATCCCCCGGACGAGACGGGCCAACTGCTGCCCCTGCTGCGGCAGCAAGCGAAAGGCCGTGCTCATTGCCGCATTGCTGACGAGGCGACCTCCGACGACACCGACGAATAAGACCGCGACCGCGGCGATGACCCTAGGCAGGTAGTGTGCTAGAGCGGCCAGATAAGTGGTCAAAATCGGGAGACCGACGACTTCGCTCGCCACCGTGATCGCGACTAACAAGACGAGCCAGTAGATGCTGCTCGAGACGATGCGCCCGAGTCCCCTGTCGGCCAAGACCTGCTGCCAAGCGGCCGCGGTCGTTCCCGCGGAGATCCGCTTGGAAAAACGCTCGACCACGCGGCGCACGAGTGCGCGAAGCGACCACGCCACGAGCCACCCGACGAACAGGACGACTAGGGCGATGGCCAACTTGGGCAGCAGGTGGAAAAAGCTCTCTTTAATGGAACCAAGGACGGCGAGCATCTCAGCGGATGAGCTGGGCTCCATAGGACTCCTCCAGTTACTTTTTTTGCCGCATCACCATCGAGACGATGGCCAGCCAATAGAGGTTCTGCACAACGGCGAAATAATAGACGACCCCCATTAGGTGGTCAAACACCGCGCCCAAGGCAAAAACCATCAAATAGACGTCGATGCCGCTGCGCAGATAGTTGCGCAATTTTAGCGGTGGAATGCGCACGAAGTTGGCCAAGCGGCCAAGCAGACCGCGGCTTGCGGACTCCGCTAACTGCCCCTTGCCAAAGGCCGCGGCATTCATCAGGGTGGCGATGTGGGTCATGGCCAGCGAAGCGAAGACGACAAAGGAGTAGAGGTAGGCGTGTGGGTCGCCGCTTTGGCGCTCTAACGCGTGTCCCAACGCGAGACAGAGCGCCAGTTCGGCGATGCGGTCGAACAGGCCGTCGAGCCAAGCGCCAAATGGCGAACTGAGGCCGCGCAAACGAGCGATTTCGCCGTCGCAGCAATCGAGCGTAAAGGATAGTTGGATGAGGAGGCCGGCCCCGATGAGGGCCATGCGCTCGCCTGTGGAGAGCAGGTACACACCGGGCAGGATGACGAGAAAGGAAAGGACCGTCACTTGGTTGGGACTGAGGGGGGTGCGGACCAACAGGCGGGTGAGTAGGGTGGAGAGGCGGCGGTTGAACAGGACTTCGACGAGCCCCATGACCTCGGGCTTGCTGGCCTTGAAGTCCGCAGCCGTGTACGGGGGTTTGCGCACAGGTGCTCCCATCCTACTTCACAAAGGCACAGGGCCAGGAATGCTGCTGGCAAAAGGCAGTGTAGGCGGGCATAGTTAGTCGCGGGATGGAATCAGATCTACGATCTGCTCGATGGATGTGCATTTCGACGATAGGCTTGCGCTTTGAAATTAACGGCAGGGCTGAAGCGCGGCAATGTCGCGGTTGCCGCCGTTGGGACTAGCGGCTATTTTGCGGCCATGCACAAGGAGCGAACTGGTTTGGAGGTGACGCGGCGCGCCCTAGTATTGGGCGCGGGGGCGGCTCTCTTGTTGAATCTGGCTTGTCCCTACTCAGTACTCGTCCTGCAAAACGCCGGCTTGACCTCAGATTACATTGCGGCCGGCGCGATGATGGTCTTCCTGCTGCTGGTGGGCTTGATCAATCCCTTGTTAAAGGTCGCGTTCAGGGCTTGGGCACTGCGCACGAGCGAGTTGGTGGTCGTGTACGCGATGATGGTCGTGGCGTCGGCGATTCCCACTTGGGGATTGGTGACCAACCTGTGCCACATCCTCACCCGTCCCTTTTACTACGCTACGCCAGAAAACCGCTGGACCGAGCTGATTCAACCGCTGATTCCCTCTTGGCTCGCGCCGCATGAAGCCGAGGCCGCGCGCTTTTTTTACGAGGGGCTGCCCGCAGGGATGAGCATTCCGTGGGGAGCTTGGCTGGTGCCGCTTATGGCTTGGGGCAGCGCGATGCTGGCGGTTTACTTGCTGATGATCGCCACGATGGTCGTCTTTCGGCGGCCTTGGGTCGAACAGGAGCGGTTGGTCTTCCCGCTGGCGCAGGTGCCCTTGGAGATGCTGCGCGGCAACGACGAGGGTATTTTCCCGCAGTTGTTTCGCAATCCGCTGATGTGGGTCGGGTTTTCGTTGCCCTTTGCCATTCAAGTGCTGGACGGGCTGAACCACTACTTCTTTTACGTGCCCGAGGTGCAACTGGTGTTCGAGCCGCTGACGCTGCTCCGCGACAGCGTGCGGCTGCACATCTTCGTCAATTTTGCCATCATTGGCGTGGCGTATTTTCTCAATCTCAACGTGGCCTTCTCGGTGTGGTTCTTTCACTTGTTGAGTCGCTTCCAGACCGGGGTTTTCAACGTCATCGGCTTTCAGATCAAGGGGCACAACGAAGCGCTGACGGGGTCTTCGATAGCCCTGTCGCACCAAGGGATGGGGGCGATGCTGGTGTTGGTAGCGGCGATTTTGTGGACGGCGCGGGCCCACTTGCGCCAAGTGTTCGGCGCGGCGTTTAGGCGTGGGGTCCAAGCCGATGACGGCGACGAGATTCTCTCGTACCGGGCGGCCGTGTGGTTGTGGATCGCCTGCGCGGTCTACTTTTTCGGCTGGCTGCTGTTGAGCGGGGTGCCGGTGGTGGCGGCGGTGGTGTTTTTCTGCGGGGCGTTTGCCATTTTCCTGGCCATTGCGCGGGTCATCGCCCAGGGCGGCGTGGGTTTTACCTCTTCGACCATGCTGCCGCAGCCCTTTGCGGTCTATACCTTGGGCACAGATGTCATCGGCTGGAAGGGGCTGGCGTCGATTAGCCTGAGCTATTCTTGGGCCGCTGAAATGCGCACCACGGTCATGGCTTCCACGGCCAACGCGCTCAAGCTGGCGCACGGGCATGGAGCCAATCACCGCCGCCTGTTCTGGGGGCTAGTTATCGCGGTCGTCGTCGGCATGATGGGGGCCTTTTGGATCACCCTCTACTTGAACTATACGCACGGGGGGATCAATCTGCGCCAATTCGGGGTGCCGACGCTGGCTTATCGCTTTTTAGAGGACAAGATCCACAATCCCGTCGGCTGGGATCACATCCGCCCGCGGCTGCTGTTTACGGGCGTGGGCGCGGCCTTGATGGGCGGGCTGATTTACATGCAGCACCACTTCCCGTGGTGGCCGCTGCACTACATCGGCCTGCCGGTGAGCGATAGTTGGGTCATGGGCGTGGCGTGGTTTTCGGTGTTTTTGGGCTGGTTGTGCAAGGCCGTGATATTCAAATTCACGGGCACGCGCGGCTACCTCACGTACAAGCCGCTCTTCGTCGGGCTGATCGCCGGGCAGCTCCTAGGCGCGGCCATGTGGATGGTGATCGACTCTTGTCTCGGAGAGATGGGGAATGTGGTGTACGTGGGGGTGCGATGAACAGCCGCGACTCAGAGGATTTGGATGCCCCATTCAGTACACCGCGCTTTCACACTATCAGTCGGTTCCAAGCTGATGAGGGCGCCTGCGACCACTTTGTCGGGATGCTGCCGCCGCGCCAATTCCACCTTGTCGGCAAAGCGATCTACCTCTTCGACCTTACAGGCGGCTGACTTCACTTCAAAGACCAGCAGCGAGCTGTTATCGATCAGAATATCGACTTCGTAGGTTCGTCCGGCCGGGCCCACCACCCCCTCCACATCCGCTAGCTTCTGCCGCAGCCGCACGTTGTCGGCGGACACGTCTTGCCGCTTCAGCCCAAAGCGCAACGCCCCGGCAACCACATCTTCGAGCTTCCGGCCCGCCCGCCGCTGAAACCCCCCGACCGCCAAGGCGAGTTTATCGGTCTTATCGTTTATGCCGTCCATTCGCTGGTTCAGTTCTCCAGCCGTCAGATCGAGTTTATCGTTTAGGCCGTCCATTCGCTGGTTCATCTGGCCAAGGCGCTCATCGACTTTTTCAAATCGCTCATCGACTTTTTCAAATCGCTCGTTGACCTCCGAGCGGAACTGACCAAACTCGCCGCGGAAGGCATGCAACTCAGCGAGCACAGCGGCTACTTCCTTTTTGGTGGCAAACGCTTCGATGAACGCCATATAGGCGCGCGTTTCGAGCTCGGGGTGCCGCTTGAGCAGTGCTGGCAATTGCGTTTCGAGTGTCGCCAATAATTCTTCATCCGTTAAAAGAGCCATATTCTTCCTCCTTTAGAGGATTTACGACTAGAATATAACTTACGCAAGCGCCCACCGCCCACCGCGATTGACACATCCCACGAATAGCTTCTATATAACCGACGTTGCGCATCGGTGCCGAACCGGTAAGTGTAGGGGCGTAACATGCAGTATAATATACCTCGATAAAACAACCAAAGGAGGCTCAACATGAGCGACAAGATGTATCGAGCGGTAGCTATAGGCCGGACCGGACGAGGCAATTGGGGACACGGGCTGCACTTGGGTTTGAAGAATCATCCGCGCGTCGAGGTGGTGGCCGTCGCCGATGAGGACGCTGAGGAACGGCGGGATAAGCAGGAGGAATTGGCTGCCCCTCGTGCGTACGCCGACTGGCGCGAGATGCTAGAGGCCGAGCAGCCGGAGGTGGTGACGGTTGGGCCGCGCTGGACTGATTGCCACTTGGAGATGGTGTTGGCCTGTTTGGAGGTGGGGGCGCATGTGTACTGCGAAAAGCCCATGACGTGGAACTTGGCTGAGGGCGATCAGATTGTGGCTAAAGCCGAGGCGACCGGGCGCAAGGTGGCGGTGGCGCATCAGGGGGCGTACCTGCCGCGCATCCGGCACGTCAAGGAGGTGTTGGCGCAGGGGCGGGTCGGCGCGGTGCAGGCCATTCGCGCCCACGGCAAACAGGACCGGCGCGGCGGTGGCGAGGACATGATCGTGTTGGGGACGCATCTGTTCAATATGATGCGCCTGTTTGTCGGCGATGTGGCGTGGATGACGGCGCACGTTGATCACGAAGGCCGCGCGTTACAGGTCGAAGACGTGCGCGAGGCGACCGAGCCGGTGGGGCCGATCGCCGGCGACTGTATCAACAGCTACTTCGCCTTTGAGAGCGGAGTGGCGGGCTTTTTTGATTCGCGGAAACACGTCGATGGTGGGGGTGCGCGAATGGGTATGGAGATCGAGGGCAGCGAGGGCGTGATTGCGCTGCGCGGCGGCGGCAGTGGTCCGGCCATGCTCTATCCGCATCCGGTGTTTGATCCAACTGATGCGAGCCAGCAGTGGGCTCCCTTGGACGAGGTGGCGGACGAAGCGCTGAGTACGGGCAACGACTTGGCGGTTGCCGATTTGATTGACGCGGCCGAAGCCGACCGCGAGCCGCTGTCGAGCGCGCGCGATGCAGTGGCGGCCTTGGAGATGATCTTGGGGGCTTACGAGGCGGAGATTACGAGGGGGCGGGTGGAGTTTCCCATGCAGCGGCGAGAGCATCCGTTGGTCGCTTGGCGGGAGGGGCGGTAGGTAGCGATTATTATTGTAGCACAAGCTGCAAACGTTGGGCGCAGATGTCGTCTGTATTACAAACGTTGTCATATATCGCTTCACTAGATAGCCCACGACCTGATTTTTGTGCCTATTGACGGAGTGGCCTAAATTTCTTCTATTGATTGCTTCACTGGCGCGTTTGTGCAAAGTTTGCGGCAAGTGCGCTAGATTCTGCTTTACCTCACCTCATAGCACGTCACAGGAGGAACTTATGCACACTGAGAGGAGGAAGTGGCCGGTGGCACTAGGCGCGGCGCTGTTTTGCGCCCTGCTCGCGCTGCCGGCGTTTGCTGGCAATGGCAAGATCGCCGGTGTAGTACAAGACGATTCCGGGCAGGCATTGCCCGGGGCCAATGTGGTCGCCGAAGTGGGCGGCGAGCGGGTCGGCACTACAGCCGACGACATGGGCCGCTATTTTCTGCTCAATATTCCCCCCGGCACGTACTCGGTCGAAGCTAGTTATATAGGGCACCAAACGGTGCGCCAGACCCAGATCGAGGTTCGCTTGGACCTGACGACGACGGTCGATTTCGAGCTGGAGACCGAGGCGATCGAAGGGGAGACGATAACAGTGGTTGCCGAGGCACCGCTGGTCGAGCGCTCACTGACGACCAGCCGGGCGACAGTCGGCCGCGCCGAGCTCAACAACACCATGCCGGTGGCCGACTTGCAGGACTTGATTAACACGACGCCGAGCGTGTTTCGCGGCTATATCCGCGGCGGGCGCAAGGCCGAGGCCAAGGTGCTCGTCGATGGGATTGATGTGTCGGATACGTATTTCCGCGCTGGCGAAGGCTTGGTCACTTGGAATCCCTATGTAGATGTCAATCGCACCTCGGACGGCGAGTTCACTGCGGTCGGCGTCAACGCCAGCAACGTGCAGTCGCTGGACATTATCGCCGGTACCTTCAATGCCGAGTACGACGCGGCTAGCGCTGGCATCGTCAACGTAGTAACGCGCGAAGGCGGCGACGAGTTAGAGGGGCGGCTGTTTGTCCGTCGCGGAGTTGGCGGCTACAAGAACGCCGGCCCGGATGTCTATGCTGGGCTGGTCAATCCCGATCCGGCCGACGACGGCACGGTCGATGAGACGACCTATTTCGACCGCTACCTACAGTCCCGCGACGACTTGCTGGCCTCCGAAGACGAGGCCGACAAGGCCAAGGCCGACAAGTACTATATTTTCGACCCCGAGGACGTTACCTACGGCGACAATCCCTCCACCGAGATGGAGCTTTCGCTGGGCGGCAAAGTGCTACCGCGCACCCATTTCTACTTGACCACGCGCTATCTCAACGACGAGGGACTTTTTCCCAACCAGCTCAACCGCTCGCAACGCTACTCGCTCAAGCTGACGAATCGGCTCAGCCAGAATGTCAAGCTGACCGGCAACGTGATGATTGACGACGGCGGTGAGTTGGGAGGTTGGGTCAATCGCAACTTCAGCGGTCGCTACGCCTATTTCCCCGAGGGGGCCTTGGGCAACAAGAAGCTAGGGACGATGGCCTATCTGGGGATGAGCCACTCGCTTTCTAACAACACCTTCTACGAGATCAAGCTCTCGCAGGTTACGCGCCTGAGCAAGTTTGGCTATTCCGACGACAACGGCGACGGCATCGTCGAGGCCAACGAGAGTGGCGACTTCATTTTCATCGACAGCGCCGAAGAGTCGGAAAAGTACCTAGGCGTTGACGGCTCTGGAGCCGACGCCGACGGCAACTTTACCTTTTTTACCACCAACCCCGGCAATTCGCGCAACTTCGACCTGCCCTTTGGCGACAATCAGTACCGCTTGGCGCAGGCGGGCTTCTACTTTGAGGAGCTCAACCGCGACGTGATGCAGCTCAAGGCCGACATCACCCATCAGTACAACTACCACCACCAGCTCAAGGCCGGCTTGCTGTTCCGCAGCCACACGGTCACGAAGCTCATGCAGCGAACGCAGATTACGGTGGGCTATTCCAACCTGCCGTACGAGATTTCCGACTACGAGCGCAGCCCGAGCGAGCTGGCCTTGTATGTGCAGGACAAAATTGAGTACGAGGGCATCATCCTAAACGCCGGCTTGCGGCTCGACAGCTTTAATGCAGACGCCGAGCAACTCGCCGACTTTTTCCGCCCGTCCGAAGAGGGCGAATACACCTATGAAGGCGGCCAGACCCACACCTACCGCACTCCGATTCGCAGTGGGGCGGTTGAAACGCGCTGGTACTTGCAGCCGAGGCTGGGGATCTCGCATCCGATCAGCGAGCAGGCTGCTATGCACTACTCGTGGGGCAAGTTCTACTCGCCGCCGTCGTTTTCGTACCTCTATGAGGACTACGACAGCTTCACCAACCCAGCGTGGCCGAACGTGCCCGATGTCGAGGCAGATCCGACGACGGCCACCGCGTACGAGATGGGCCTGCAGTACAGCTTCGCGCCCGAGTACTTGTTCGACGTCACGGCCTATTACCGCGACATCGAAAACTACGGGCGGCTCGGCTTTACTATCAGCCCGGCCGACGCTGGCTTTGCCAACTACAGCATCAATACCAGCGGCGGGTACGCCGACAGCCGCGGCATTGAGTTCGGGGTAGAGCGCCGGTCGCAGAGCAAGATCAACGGTCGCGTCAACTACGCGTACAGCTATATCAAGGCATCGCGCAGTGGCAATAACTCGACGCCTTTCCCGGACAAAAGATCGTTTTCGGTCAACGCCCCAGCCGATGACGAAGCCTTGGATACGGCGCTGGCCAACAAGGAGCGGTTCAACACGTACGAGGCCAATGTCAACGGCGGTGGCAATCCGCTGGTTTCCGGTTACGACCGGGCCCACCGCCTCGCCGTTACCCTGTTGGCCGAGTTGCCAGCCGAGGTTGGTTTGACCCTGATCTCGACGGCGCAGAGCGGCTTCAACTTCAATGTAACGGCCACCACTAAAGATCCGCGGGCGCGCGAGACCCGGCAGGCCCCGTGGAATATGCGCACGGACCTGCGGCTCCACCGCGGTCTTGCGTTGGGCGGCTTGTCGCTGGGGGCCTTCTTTGAGGTACGCAATGTTTTCGATCGCGAGAACATCCTGACGTGGGACAATCGCAACATCGCCTCTACCACCAAGTGGGAGAAGAGCACCAATCCGGAGGAAGCGAGAGACCCAGACCCGACGGGTGATCTCAACCGGGCCTTTACCGGCCAGAGTCAGGCGATTTACGACATCCCGCGCATGGCCAATTTCGGCGTCACCGTGGATTTCTAGGAGGAATAGTAAGATGATTAAACGCATGAAAATTGCGTCCCGGCTGGCGACCGTGTTGGTGATCGCCACGGCCGGGACGATCGCCGCGCAAGAGGGCGGCGTGTTCACGGCTGGCGATCTATGGGATTCCTTCTTCCCCAGCAACGCTGGCTCTTGGTATCGCGAAACCGATGACGATCCAACCGCCCGCTTTACCCTCTTCCGCGTCGGCAACTGGGATCGCCAGTGGACGACGCCGACTCAGACCTATCCGGGCGGCGAGAATCTGCACCTGCCTTGGGGCCAGGATTTGCAGATGTCGGAATACAGCCCCGAAGAGATCAATATCACCACGGACAGCAACGCGCCCCGGGCCAAGCAGTACTTGCACGGCTTCTACACCAGCAATTTGGCCGGGGCTGGCGATGCGGCGCGCAACTTTACCAGCCCGGGTGCCTACTGGGTTGATGAAGACCGCAATGAAATGCGCTACGAGGGTGCGATGCCGACCAACCTCGGCGTTGATGTGCGCTGGCGGATGCGGCAGTTTGCCGCCAACCACGCCAACCTCAACGACTTCATCGTCGTCGAGTTGGAATTGACCAACACCGGCGTCCTCGACGCCGATGGCGACGGCACAGCCGAAAAGACCGACAATCGCATTCACGCGCTCACGTTGCATCTGCAAAACGAGCCGATCAATTCGATGAGCAATGCCGTGCATGGCCGGCGCGGTGCTTCGGGATGGTTCACCGGCCCGACCTCGGGCTACGACGCCACGCCCGACGCCGACGGTACACCTTGGGATGTGCCGGTGGTATTCTCCGGTCCGTCGCCGAGTACGCTCGGCGAGCCGCATCCGGTTTTTGGCACGTCAACCGGCTGGGCCGCCGACGGTGCGCGCCTGTTGGGCAATACCATGAATCGGCGCAGATATTACTACGACATTTACAATGGAATGCAGTGGATCGCCGCCAAACAGGGCGCGTTGCCAGAAAGCGGCAGCAGCGTCAGCGCCGAGGACAAGCGCACCATCTACGACAGCCATCCGGTCGGCGTCGATGGCGAGCGCGGTTGGTTTACCTCGGTACTCAAGGACGACGGTGGCTACCGCAACCCGCGCGAGAATCACATCTACGCGATGGCTACGTTTTTCGACGGCGAACAGATCGGTAGCCGCACGTGGGACAAGGGGGCCGCTATCCAAAACGAGAGCAGCTTGGTGCCCGATCCCAACTGGTTTGATCCCGATCACGCGGACATCGTCCCCGGCGACCCGCTATCGTTTGTCAATGCCGTGCGCCCCGAAGGCGAGCGCGGCCAGCCATTGGGTGATATGAAGTACAACAACACTTTCATCCAAAACTGGGAGGTCGATCCGAGCCGTGCGCTGGACGACCAGCCCGATTGGGCGTGGACGCAGGGCTACTCGATTGGCCACGGCTTCGACGGCATGTTGCAGGTGGGCATCGGCCCATTCTCTTTGGAGGTGGGCGAGACCATCAACTTGGTGCTCATAGAGTACGCGGGGTTCCGCTTGCAGGGGGCACGTGCTGCGCGCAGCACGGCGCAGTGGGTCTATGACAACAACTTTGAGGTGCCCTCGCCGCCGCCGACGCCCCGCATCGAAGTTGCGCCCAACACGGATGTCAAAGTCGATGTCAAGTGGGACGATAGCGCCGAAGCGGCAGATGATTTTGCGGGTTACAAGGTCTATCGCTCGACGCTATTCCCGCGAGTCAATTCGCTCGACGTCGGCCTGCGCATCATCGACCGCTATCACCATCAGACCGAGGTCAATCCCACGAACGCGCCACTGCAACTGGCTGCCTTTGGTGCCGACAACAACCCCAACATTAGCTCTGGGGGTTACAGGGATCAGGAGCCAGCGGCGTGGGGGCCTTATTGGCTGATTGCCCACGTGCCCGCAAGCGAGTTGGGCAACTACCTCAACGACGGGCCGGACAGCGGCGATTTCAAATACAAGTTTGCCGACAATAGCGACTTGGTGACCTTTGGGTTTACCTATTACTACTATGTCGCTGCGTATGACAACGAGTCGGGCGAGATCAATGGTCAGCCGTTCAGCTCGCTGGAGACGCATCGGCACAACTTCAACGGTCGCGATGGGTTGTGGAAGGGCACGTACCACTACGCGACCGCTAGTTCGTTTTTCCCCGGTACCTTGGAAGGGCAAAAGTCCATTGGCGCGCCGTTTATTCTGAAAGCGCCGCTGGCCGATGCCGGTGAGCTCGTAAACAACCCCGAGTTCTCCATCCGCGTGGTGCCTAACCCCTATAAGAAGGGAGCGCTGCACGATACGGGTACCGAGCACAAGATGCTCTTCATCAACCTGCCGACCGGCACCAAGATCACCATCTTCGACGTGGCTGGGCAGGTCATCGACGTGCTCCACTTCGACAGTACCAACCCGTTCGACGGCACGCTGTTTTGGGACATGTTTTCCAAGGACGGCATTGAGGTAGCCAGCGGACTGTACATCTACGTGGCCGAGTACCCGGGCGGAGCGCAGACCGGGCACTTTGCCATTCTGCGCTGAACCGAACAGGGGAGACTTGAAAATGAAAGTATTGAAACTCATTGCAGTGCTAGGGTTGGCCCTCTCGTTGGCACAACCCGGAGTCGCCGATGTGCGCAAGTCTGGCCTGACTGGTGCCGCGTTTCTCAAGGTTGGCGTGGGTGCTAGGCCGGTCGCGCTCGGCTCGGCCTATACGACCGTGGCTGGCGACGTCCACCAGTTGTTCTGGAACCCAGCCGGTGCGTCTCTGAGCGGCGGCGAAAGCCAAGTGCTACTGTCGCACAACTCGTGGATCGCGGATTTGTCGCACCAAGCCTTTGGGTTTGCGCACGACATGGGCGACATGGGCACCTTGGGCGTTGGCTTGGTGACGCTCGGGTTGAGCGACATTGCCGCCGACCGCGACGTGGTGCCGCAGTTCGTGCTCGACGAGGGAACGTTCGATCCCAACGACACCGAGACCTCGGATACGTATAGCTACCGAGATTGGGCCTTGGGCGCGACATGGGCGCGCAACATCACCGATAGACTCAACTTAGGGGTGACTGGCAAGATCGTTCACCAGGCCATCGACGGCGTCAGCGCCACCGCGTATGCGGCTGATTTCGGCGCGCTCTACCGCGTCAATTCCATGTACACCATTGGTGCGCGGATCAACAATCTGGGCAGCGATCTGACGTTCTACGACATCGGTGCGCCGCTGCCGCTGATATTCAGTATTGGCGCGGCCGCCGCCATCCTCGACGACCCCGACAGCGGCATGAAGGTGACCTTGCTCGCCGATGCCACCAAGCCGCAAGACGCCGAGCAGCTAGTGTTCGCGGCGGCCGAGGTGGAGCTTTTCGACGTGCTCAGCCTCCGCTCTGGCTACAAGTACAACTACCAGGGCGTAGAGGACAACAAAGTCGATGAGGTCAGTGGCGCGGTCGTCCCGGCTGGCCGCAGCGAGGAGGGGCTGACGGCTGGGCTGGGCCTCGATTTGAGCATGGTCACGGTCGATTACGCCTTCACCTCGTTTGGCATCCTCGACAGCGTGCATCAGTTTTCCTTTCAGTTCCGCTTCTGAGGCTGCGTTGCGGGTTCGCTGAGAAAAAAGCCTCCAGGGCCTTTGGTCCTTGGGGGCTTTTTTCTCGTAATGGCAACTTGGAGGGACTATATGACAACTAAGGCCGTGCCGCATGAGGTAATACCTTGTGATCGGCTGCCAGCGGGGCAGTATCGAGACCTACCCGAGCCGCCCCACTGGCGCAAGCTGGTCGGGCCGAGCATCCTGCTGTTGGGGCTTTCGCTGGGCAGTGGGGAGTTCGTGCTCTGGCCCTACATAACGTACAAGTTTGGTTTCGCGGTGTTCTGGGCCTGCATGGTGGGGGTGCTGACCCAGTATTTCATCAACATGGAAATCGAGCGCTGGACCTTGGCTACCGGCGAGACCGCGGTGACTGGATTTTGCCGCCAATGGTCGGGATGGGCCGGGGTTTTTCTGGTGTGCAACGTGGTCCCGTGGATGTGGCCGGGCTGGGCGTCGGGGGCGGCGACCATTCTGACTTGGGAGTTCGGCGGCGACGAGAGTACGCGGGTCGGCTATTCGATTGCGAGCCTGTTGGTGGTCGGGTTGGCGTTGAGTTTGGGGCCGGTGGTGTACCGCACAGTAGAGCGCATCCAGACAGTGCTGATCGCCGCGGTGCTGGTCTTTCTGTTGGTCATTTTCTTTTTAGTCGTAGAGCCAATTCACGTGTGGGACATGTGCAAGGGCATCGTCAATATCGGCTACATCCCGGAGGAGATGGAGTTGCCGCTCTTTTTGGGTGCCTTGGCCTTTGCGGGTGCTGGCGGGACGATGAACTTGGCGCAGAGCGATTTCGTCCGCGACAAAGGCTATGCTATGGGCGCGTACGTGGGGCGGCTGACCAGCCCGCTGACCGGGCGGGAAGAGGCCGTGGGCGATATTGGCTACCACTTTGAGCAGACGCCGGAGAACATGCGGCGCTGGCGCGGCTGGTGGCAGGCGGCCAACCGCGAGCACTTGATCACCTTCTACGCGCTCTCGGTTTTGTCGCTGATTCTGCTGTCGCTTATCGCCTATGCCACTACCCGACAGGCACCTGGGTTGGAGCAGGGGTTGGGGTTTGTCGGGACCGAGGGAGACTTTATCGCGCAGGAGCACGGCAGCTTTTTCAAGCACCTATTCAACTGGATGGGCATTGCCATTTTGCTGACGACCGAGTTGGGGCTGTTGGACGCCTGCTCGCGCATTTCCACTGACATCATCAAGACCAACTGGCTGCGTGAACATGCCAAGTGGACGCGGAATCGGCTCTACTTTCTCCTGCTGTGGGCACAGATTCTCTTCGGCGTGCTGATTATGCTCTCGGACTACAACAAGCCGGTGCAGTTGCTGGTCTTGAGCGCCTCGCTCAACGCGGGAGTCATGCTGCTGTATTCGGTATTGCTATTGTGGCAGAATAACCGCGTGCTCAAAGGGGCGCTGGCCATGCACCCGGTGCGCTTTGTGGCCTTGATTTGGGCCTGCGCCTTCTTCGGCTATTTCTCGTTTGTCACGCTGCGGGAGCAGTTGCCCAAGCTCTGGGGGTGAGGACATGGAGATATAGCGCCGCCGCGCCGCAGGATTTTGTCAGGGCCGCCTTATAGATAGGTTGCCGTGCAGACCCAGCTAGGTTTATTAGTGGGTGCCTTATGGAGGGAGCTAGAGAATGAAAAAATTGTCACGGATTACGCTCAACCCCGATGTCATGGGCGGCAAGGCGTGCATTCGCGGGCTACGAGTGACGGTTGGAACCGTCGTGGGACTTTTGGCAGCCGGTCGGTCGCCCGAGGAGATTCTGAAAGCGTACCCGTACCTTGAACCGGAAGATATAGATCAGGCCCTGACCTATGCAGCGTGGCGAGTCGAAGAACGAGAAGTTGCACTGGCCGCCCTATGAGTGTGAAACTGAACACGCGAATTCGCCTTTAAGTGTCAACCAAGAGTAGATGTATAGAAGATGCCCAATGGAATCCTCAAAGTAAGCCTCCGGGCGTTGTGCCTGGGGGCTTTCCTTTTTCCGTTATTGGCGGTGCTGCTCGTTCCATCGCTGGCCATTGGTGACGAGGAGGCGCATCTGCGGCACACGGTGGAGACGCTCTCTGCACCCGCCTCGCGGATGACGGGCTATCCGGGGGCTGCGCTAGCCCGCGAGTGGCTGGTCACCGAGTTGGAGGGTTTGGGGATAGCAGAGATCTATCGGCACGAGTTTCCGGTGTTAGTGCCGATTGACGAGGGATTTTGGCTTGAATGTGCAGGAGAGCGGCTCGAATTGTTCGGCGTCTGGCCGAATTTGGTGCGGACGCCGACCTTGCCGGCTGAGGGACTTGAGGGGCAGTTGGTGTATGGGGGAGATGGACGGCTACTTGAAGGGCAGCCGGTGGCTGGGCGGATCGTCCTGCTCGATTATGTCTCGGGTACAGCTTGGGTGGATGCGTTTCACTTGGGGGCTGCGGCCGTGGTGTTTTTGGAAGCGGCTGGGGCGCATCGCAAGGAAGCTGAGCAAAAGTTTCTCGACGTGCCAGCTGACTTGCCGCGTCTCTATGCGCGCAAAGATGTGGCGGAACGGTTGCGGGAGTTGTCAAGGTCGCAGGCGCAGGTGCGCTTGCGGGGGCGGATGACGTGGCGGGAGGTGATCTCGCAGAACTTGGTCGCCGTGATTCCCGGGCAAGATGCGACGCTGAAAGAGGAGGTCGTTTTCCTTGCCGCGCATTACGACGCGGTGTCACCGGTGCCTGCGTTAGCGCCGGGGGCTGAGCAAGCGGCGAGTGCGGCCGCGCTGTTGGAATTGGCGCGGGGATTTGCCGAACAGCCGCCTAAGCGCACGGTTGCGTTGCTGTGGACGGCTGGGCACTTCCAGAACATGGCAGGGATGCGCCATTTTGCGCCGTTGTTGCTGGCGGCCGCAGGGCAGCGGGAGGACGAGGTGGAGGAGACCGCGCTTTTGCGGCGGCTCAGTGCGCTGGAGATGCGCTTTTTGGTGGGGTTGGATCTGTCGTCGCACAGTCCGCGGCTTGGGGCGTTCAGGCCGCGAGAGCCGTATCGCGTCTCCTTGCTCGCGCCGCCGATCACCGAGCGGTTGCTAAAGCTAGTGACGGCATACGAAGACTCTGCGTTGGGGGGCAAGCGGGTGTTGGTCAATGGCCTGAAGCAGGACTTTGCCCGCCAGGGTTTGGGGGGGATGGGGCTGACGGTGCCGTTGGATGCGGCGGTAGCGGCCCTCACCGGATGCCCGGCGTTGGCTTTTTGCACGGTCAACGACAGTCGCGCTCGCTTTGACGCGCCCGACGATTATTCTGGGGCGGTGCGCTTTGACTGGTTGGGCGATCAAGTTGCGCTGCTGCAGGGCGTGCTGCCTGCGCTCATCGACGACCCGGACCTGGAGCCGTGGGCTTGGGGCAACGATGCGTTTGGCACCATTGGTGGGGAGGTGGTCCACTACGGGCCGCGCAGCTATCTGCCGGATCAGCCTACGGCTGGGGCGTTGGTGCGGCTGCGGTTGCGCCATCCGACGTTGGCTGGGGTGCGGCCGGATTTTTGGGCGGCCGCGGATGATTCGGGGCGGTTTGTCATTCCCGGGGTTGAGTCTGGCATTATCTACACGAAGCCGGTGCGGTTGGAGGCGTATGGGCTCGATGCGGAGACTGGGATGGTGACGGATGCGCCGGACTGGGGAATCAATGGGGAGCGCAAGTTGCCGGGGCGTGCGCTGACGGTGACGATGGATAGTGCTGAGGACGAGGTGCAAATTGTCACTGCACCGCTGCGGGGGACGGCGCTGTTTGGGATTTTTGATCCGCGCAATTTGTTGACCTTAGAGCGCGTGCAAGCTATTGACGCGGTACTGGAAGCTGAGCCGGTGGTGTACGGGGCCTGCCTGCCGCTGACGGCTCCAGAAATGGAGCTATTTAGCTATGTGAATCGAGTGGGGTCGTGGACGGAGCCGGTCGGCGTGATTTTTACTCAGCCTAGTGAGCGGTTCAAGGCCGTGATGGCGACGGGGCGCTATGGGTTGGGGCGACGCCTGCTGTTGCTCAATGGCACGGAGGACACGCCGAGCGGGGTGGGCTATGCGGTTGATGGGAAGGGACGCATTGTGGAGACGGTGTATCGGGTGGCTGCCGATATGCACGTGCTCAATGGCGAGCGGATTGACCGGCTGGAGCGACACGGCGTGCGCAATGGGCGGCTGGCGGCCTTTTACGAGCGGTCGGCTGGGTTGCTGGCAGAAGCAGCAGTAGCGCGCGCTGAGCATCGACACCAAGATTTTTTCGATCGGGCGCGCCGCGCTTGGGCACTGGCTGCGGCCGCCTATCGGGACGTGGAGCGGACGCAAGCGGGGGTGGTGCAGGGCGCGCTTTTTTTGTTGGCCGTGCTGATTCCCTTTGCTCACTTTGCCGAGCGGCTGGCGTTTGGGTTTGCCGATTTGCGGCGGCAGGTATTTGGGTATTTCGCGCTCTTTCTCGTGGGCTTTGTCGCCCTGCGCTATGTGCATCCGGCCTTTGAGTTGTCGATCTCGCCGGCGATTATACTGCTCGGTTTCGTCATTCTGGCGTTGGGGATTTTGGTCACGTTTCTGGGGATGTCGCGATTGAACCGGGAGTTGCAGGAACTGAGCAATCGGCGCGGGCAGATTGCGGTGCAGCGGTCGGGTGCGGTGCTGACATCGGTCGCCGTGGGGTTGGCGCATTTGCGGCGACGACCGTGGCGCACGGGGCTAACCTGCGCGACGCTGGTGCTGTTGACCTTTTCCGTGCTGTCCTTCACCTCGGTCCGTGCTACGCTGCACACGAATTGGATTGCGATTGGTGCGGACGCAGCGTACGAGGGTGCGTTGGTGCGGATGCCGGGCTGGCAGACTATGGAGTTGGAAGGCTACGACCTGTTGCGCGATTGGTTCGGAGATGAGCAGGTCGCGCCGCGCGCGTGGATGTCGGTATCATCGCTGGCGTCGTCTTACCGAGTTGAGCGGAATGACGCGGAAGAGCGAGCGGTCGGGGTTTGGGGGTTTGTTGGGCTGGCGGCGCAGGAGGAGAATTTGCTCGGGCCGGAGGTGGTGGCCGGGCGGTGGCTGCGGCCCGGGGAAGAGGACGCCTGTCTGTTGCCGGTGGGGTTGGCGGATTCTTTGGGAGTCAGCACCGAGGGATTGGAGCAAGAGCGGGTGCGGGTTTTTGGGGAGGTGTTTCGGGTGGTTGGGTTGCTCGCCGATGACGCGCTGGATCGGCTCGATCTGAATGGCGAACCGCTGACGCCGTTGGATCCAGAGGCGCAACAGCCTTCAGAAGCGGAAGTGGGACGTGGGCAGGGGGGGAAGTTGCAGCCGTTTGCCCATTTGCCCGCGTCGGCGACGCCGGTCTTGCCGTTTGCCGCGCTGATGCGGTGGGATGGGGTGCGGCTGGCGTCGGTGGGGATTCGGTTGGATGGGGGCACGGAGGCAACGCGCCGGGCTGTGGTAGAGCTGGCGGAGACCTTGGACTTGAACCTGTTCGCCGGTCTTGGAGGGCAGCGCCTGCTGGTCAATTCGGTTGGGGTGGCGTCGGTGTCTGGGTGGGGGTCGCTGATTGTGCCGCTGCTGATCGCCGGATTGATCGTGTTCAACACCATGCTCGGGGCCGTGTACGAGCGGACGCAGGAAATCGGTACCTTTAACGCGGTCGGCTTAGCCCCCGGGCACGTCAGCGGGCTGTTTATGGCGGAAGCAGTGGCGTTGGGCGTGGTCGGCACGGTCGCGGGATATTTGCTAGGGCAAGGCGCGGCGCAGCTTTTGGCCCAAGGAGGTTTTTTGCCCGGCTTGGAGCTGAATTACTCGTCGCTGGGAGCGGTGCTGACCGTTGGTGCGATCGCGCTATTGGTGGTGGCGTCGGCGCTCTATCCGGCGCGCATGGCCGGGCGGATCTGCACGCCGGGGATTGAACGGCGGTGGAAGCTGCCGGTCGTCAGGGGCGAGCATTTGCGCGTGCAATTGCCCTTCTCGCTGGCGCGGCGCGAAGCGCTCGGCATGGCGGCATTTCAAGCAGAATCGTGGGCGGCCAATCAGGAGCAGTCAATCGGGGCGGGATTTTACGTCGAAGCTCTGCAGGTGGAGCAGGTGGGGGAGAAGGTGCGGGTGGCGGCGCAGGTGTGGTTGGCACCGTTTGACCAAGGGGTGGTGCAAGAGACCGCGATGGAGATAGAGCCGGGGGCGGACCCGCACTATTGCGATATTCACGTTGATTTGACGTTGGTGGCTGGGGATCTGGCGACGTGGCAGCGCGTGGTGCGCACCTTTTTGGACGATGTGCGCAAGCAGTTTTTGATCTGGCGCACCTTGGACGCGGATAGTCGCCGCTACTACGCCGAGCAGTTGCCGCAGTGGGAGCGGGCGTGAACATGGCCGCGTTGAGATTTTTCAAAAATGGGACATCTTTGTATCTGAACTGACTTTGATTGTTGGCGGATCACTTGGTACCGTTTTCACAGGTCATTTGTCTATCATGTCTATCTTCTCGTCAAGAGCTTTCCTGATACGGGTTTTAACTATACTTAAAATTTTCTTAGCGCGTTTCTTCCCCACCCACTTTATCACTGTTCTTTTTCCCTCTCTCAAAAGAAAAAAATAGAGAAGAGCATCCCATAAAGAAAAATTACCTGTCTCAATGGTTTCCGCTAGCTGCAAAAGCTGTTCGGACTCAGACAAGATTTCGGGGATAAGAGCACTTGCTTGACTTCCGGGAACAAACTCAAAAGGAACTTCTGATTGCAGATAGCCTCTTTCCTCTCTGTATTTTCGCTCTTCCTCATTCAAAAACTTCTCACGCTCATCAGATGTAATCTTTTTGTCTTTCAATTCCGATAATTTTTCCCATCTCAGTTTCTTCCATTCTTCTTCATGTTCGATATTTTTCCGAAGTAACTCAGATGGGTCATAGACAGGAACATCTATGTCCTCTTTGTCTTTTAACCACTCTTCCATTTTGGACATTGCTTTGTCCTGAATCTTAATTTGACGTGAGGTCCCTCCCCTACGAAGAATAACTTTCTTTCCTTCCTTTTCCATAGACCAATGATGCTTCAAACGTTCAAGATCTTCGTCAACAGTCTCACCCCGCAAACTGACAACTTCGATTTCCTTTTGAATTATGCGCCCAACCATAAAAGCAAGTGTCTGATGAATAAAATCTTCTTCACTCTTCTCACTCAACTCGGCGGCACCTCTTATTGCTTCCCGCAAAGATTTAGTGATATGGATTGAAGAAAATTCAATATTATTCTTTTTCTTCTTATCCTCTTTCCCCATGCTTTCTTTTTCAGGTACTTTAGTTTTAGCAAGATCGCCCAATACGAAACGTCCTTTTTCCGTAATGCTTAGGTGTCCATCGGCCTCCTCCATGAAGCCAGCCGCAACAAGGGTTTGCACCTCTTCTTCAACCGATCCCTCGAAATGCTTGGAGAAGTCGTTTATATGCTGGCAGAGACCTTCCGATACGGCATACAATAGGAACATCGTTTCCTTATCTTGCATTGCCTCGGCTGCATCCCAATCCATCTTTCTTGTGCTGGGCATCAGTTGGACCCCCTTGTTTTGTGGCGATAAGCCATACTCCGACGTGCTTTTACACGCTTGCTGGCTTGTGTCAGAAGATGGCAGGCTTCGACTTCACCTTCTTGGTACCAGTATACACCACCATATCCTTCATCCAATTCTTGTAAGGCACCTTGGCCGGCGTAGCCCGTCTTGTACAAATATGGAGCCATAACGTAGATTTTCGGAGCTAAGTCTATATGGTTACAGAAATCACATGCTTCGGCGAGCGCACCATACGAATTCTCAATTAGAATAATAACCAAATCAGCCGCATTAACCTGAGCAAATTCTTTACTCTTCTCCGAAAGCCCCAGATCTTCGCCTAGGCTTGTGATTTCTTCACTGAACATGGCATTATGGCCATCGTTATTGACCTTCACGTAAGTTGATTTACCGCGTCGATCCCAATACCAATACGGAGTGTTGTAAATCAAATTTGGTGAACCTCAATAATAAGCTGATCTCTGATCTCTCTTCGTTTTCTGGCAATGGGAGCATCCCCATCAGGTGCCATGCCCCACACTAGAATATTGAAGGCGATCTGCTCCTCTTGCTTTAGCTGTTTTTCAACTAGGTGCTCAAAATTTCTCTGTGCTTGTTTGGCAGCTTCTGTCTTTGGTGTAGGCAGTATTGGATCGTTGGTATCATTACCCATGAGTCATGAGTCCTCCTCTGAGAATGAAGTTATTACAGCTCTGACAAAGCCTTCTGAATTGCTTTCAGTTCGGCGTCAGTGATTTCCCATATCCTAGCGGCTACCGCGTTAATTTCAGCCTCTAGTGTTGCTACTTTGTCTTGTCTGTTTTTTCGTTTTGCAGTGTGGCATTGTTGCGAGAGACTGCTGAGTGTATCGTGCTCGCTCTCTTTATGAGGCTTATACTTCTCTATTTCAAGACCTTGAATAAAGTTCATGGAAGTATGTTTATAAGCTAAACAACCGTAAAAGAAACGAACAGGTGCGCTGTTGAGAAGAGCGGCCAAATAGTGAGCCTCTGATTCATTATCAAAAGGAACGAGATAAGCAGTCTGGTCATTTAAAATAGGTCGTTTTCTCCCATCTGATCCAGAAACGGAAACGTTTAAGGCCGTGGCTACTTGACCTCCCCATACTACTCTAAAAGAAGCTAAGCTGTAAGGCCCGACCCCGAACATGGAATAGAAGGGGCTACCCTTCTCAATTGGGCCGCGCACAGCCTTTGTAGCTCTTCCGCGAAGTGTGCCACGCTTGGGGTCTTTGGAATCTCCTTCAAACCGTTTCAAATAAGCAAAAGTCTTCGGCCAGCGAAGTTTCATTTCAGATTCGGGAATGCCTTTCCTTGTTTGGGAATCTTGGGCTAAAATAATGTGAGCCGAAGGTTCGGTGTACCAGCGAAGAACATCTCGTCCTCGCAGTAGTGGATAGACTAAATCAGACTCGATGACGGCTTGCACATGATTAACCTTAATCTTGCCAACATCGTGCAAGTTCTCGATCAGCAATTCTCCATTCGGTCGTTTTTCTATAACTCGAATCCAGAAGCATCCATTCAGGCCACCCGTGTTTACACCCTCGTAAGCCTTGTAATTGCTTACTCCGATCACTTTTTGAAGGCCGGAGAGTGCCTTATTTGATGCTGTGAGCCAAGGAGACGAGTCTTTGGAAGGGACAACTGGAATAGCTCCCATTTTGCGTTGGGTTGTCTCAGTACGGACACTTACCAGTGATTCGTCTTGAGCAATACGTGATGCTCCAGTCCATGTTGTGTACTTCACCGGATACTTGAAGGGACGTATCGTTTTTTCGCACACAAAGACTGCGGTGCGGTTCGTTGCGCCTTCAAAAACCTGCATGGCGCTCAGGTCGTGAACCATGAGGGGTTTCATATATAGCAACCCTAAATCATTCAAGACTGGATTCCCGCTTGCGCGGGAATGACGCATAGGTAAAAGAGACCGGGCTGATGAACGCATGCTTTCAAATCATTTAGGACTGCTATACCATGACTGGCAAGACTCAGCTTGCACATAGCGGAGTTGCCTAAAACCGTCTCCCCCACCTTGCGTCTTGAATACGCTCTGAGTAATGACAAAACCAAGCCTGCCGCCTTGTTCCAGATAGTTGTCTACGGAGGAATACGTGAACAGCATGGAAAGGTCTTTTTTACCTCCTCCCAAGCGGCCGTCTGATCCCGACAGCGTAAACAGATTGTATTCCTGCCAGCGTGGTTTCATCGCGGCACGATAATCGTCGGGTAGGTGCTCCCAATTAACCCAGGGTGGATTGCCGGCCACATAGTCCACTTTGCCGATGAATAGAGGTGCAAAGGCATTTTTAATGATGCGTGCCCATATACCGTTCTTATTGTCTGCATCAAGTTGCTGAAGATGGCGATAAAGTTGCTTGTGGAGTTTGGCTTCTGTGGCGGGTATAGCCTCGCCTTCGCAGCGCTTGAGAAACTCTTCGGGAGAGTATCCATTGCTGATACAAAACTCAAGCGTGTCGGCATAGCGACCGATACGGTTGCGGTCTTCTGCGACTTCCGCAGGGATATTGAAATCGCCAGCGCTGGTCTTAAGTTGTCGCGCCTTGCCCCAGCTTCCGATGAAGAAGTCGCCGTGTTCCGATGGCGTCATGATCGAATCGCACAGATAGACGGGCAGTTCGACGTCAGCCGCATGATGTAATAGCTCGCGAATGGCCATCAAGTAGTTGGTACGGGCAGCCATGACCGCCAGCGGATTGAGATCAAAGCCGATGATATTGTGCAGTATTTTTTGCAGCAACTCGTCTTCACCAAAGCCGCATCCGTAGCGGTGTTCGTCGTACCACGTTTTGACTCGATTCAGTGCCATGACGAGAAAAGTGCCCGAACCGCATGCAGGATCGAGAAGCCGCTTGTCCGGGTTGCCGTCATAGCCGAGTTCGTCGAGTACGAGTTCGGCTAGCCAATCAGGTGTGTAGTATTCGCCAAGGTCGTGGCGGACGGATTTGGGGAAGAGTTGTTGGTATAGCTGCTTGAGCAAGTCGCGGGATTCGGCGGGATCGACGCTGAGGGTAGTCGGGTCGAATTGGTCGAGTGCTTGCGTCATGGTATGGACGGCGGCTGCACAGCCCTCGTTCCAAGCGTCGAGATACCAAGAGAAGAGATCGCCTTCGAGAAAATTGCGGATGCCAAGTTGCGACCAGATGCCACCCTGTTCGAGATTCCGCAATTCGTCCCTTAATCTGGCTGAAGTAGGTGCGGAAATGAGTTTCTTGAGCGTTGAGGTCCCAAGAGGCGAAAATGACGAGACAATCTCGGCGGCTAGCATCTTCATAAATATGGCATAGTAAGTGTGGACAGCGAAGAGGAGTTCGGCCGGATCAGGATTGGGCACGTCATAATGATCGGCCAGTTTGTTGACTTTGGCGTTCTGACCTTGGATATCGTAGCCGCAAACCTCGCCGAAGAGAATCTGCCACTGGCGGAAGAATGTCTGAGCCTTGGGATTCTCGGTTTCGTGGATTAGGGTATGAATGCGCTGGACACCCTCTTGGGCGCTCTGGCCTTCGGAACCGAAGTCGGCGGCTAAGTTTTCGGGCGTGAAGGAAAGCCCTCGTGCGCCTAACGAGATGATGGCCCGGAGCAGGCGTTGGACCGTATGCGGCGTGACTGGCTGTGGATCCTCGGCCTCAAGCTTGGCCTTGTGCATCCGTACGAACACGAACGTGTCGCCATCGCAGCCCACGCCAAAGATACGCTCCATACCGACATGCTCTTCTGCCTGAAAGTCCCGGAATCGCCTGTTGAGTTGTTCGACGACGGCCCTAACGCCCGACGCGTTCTTATCCTCTGTAATTCTTCCGGCACCCTTTGGGTCTTTGTATTCGATGACCACGCCACCGTATTTCGAGTCAATGCGCCCACCTGCTAAGCCGTATTCATGGCGACCTTTGACGGTCAGCCCTGCTTTCTTGATGAATTCGTCAATAAGCTTGTTGCACGCATGGCGAATGTCTTCTTCCGACCCTGCCCATGCAGCGGCCTCCACCATCTGTTCGGCCATAATCTTGGCGTGTTCTTCAATCAGTGCTTCAAGGTTTTGATTCATGGAGTCTTTTGCTCTCTTCGGAAGAGGAATATCTTTAATTCTACCGGTATGAGGCCGCTTCTATTATTATTCGGTTCCCTTGGTCTGATGTAAGGTAGAATACTAAATCCCGAAGTCAATAAGAGGGCTTCTTGGGATAGTCTAAAGCCTCAAAAGTCTGGCGTCCGAGGACAACACCATGCTCGGGGCTGTGTACGAGCGAACTCAAGAAGTCGGCACCTAACGCCACCCGGTCCGTTACGCGGGAACTGGAAAATCGGGTTTGCCATAAACCATGTTGTGAAATACCTGCCAGAAGGAGTCGCCTTGGCACCGAATCGTAACGTCGTCCACGCGCTCAACTCCTTCTGGTACGGAAAGACGATCGGGGTCGGGGTGCGTTACTTCCACCACCACCGGACGTTTTGCAATGAGCGGTTCGATGTTTTGGGCGACCGCCATGGCTTCTTGCACGCGCGTCTTAATCAGGGCGCGAGCGTCTGTTGGTGCCATGTGCAGGGCGCATAATTCTCCCAGCCCTTCTTTTACAGGTGCTGTGACAATGCCGTGGACCCAGCGCTCGGATTCGGTGCAGGCGTGCAGATCGCCCGCTGTAAAGACCCAGGGAATACTTAGATGGCCACACAAATACGCCGCCATTTCCATCTCGCCGACTTCGACACCATTGACGCGATAGACCATATTTTGGCTCATCGAATGGGCGAGGCAGCCGTTGGGTGTGCCGGTCATTGCGTGCATGCCCACTTGGATCAAGGCATCAAATTTAGGCGATAAACCCGGCAACCAGCACGGTCGCTTGACACCTTGGACCAGTTTTACGCCTGAGATCAATTCTTCGGACAAAATCGTGCGCCCCGCCCCATGCGCGTCATTGATGATGATTTCTTCGACACCTGCTGCAAATAAGCCTTCGGCCGCGGCATTGACTTCGCCGGTCAGCAAGCGCTGCATCTCGGCGCGGTCGTACACGCCTTTTGCCGTTGTCGCATCGTCCCGGTGCCTCGGGTCCCAATCATCGACGCCGGCTACGCCTTCCAAATCGGTCATCATATAAACGGATTTCACGCTCATGGGATTCTCCTATTGTTGGGATATTTTGCGTCCCGTGAATTCACTTTCGGACCGCGTTGCTTTTAGATCGCCCAATACGAAATGGCCTCTCTTCGCAACGGTCAAGTAGCCGATCTTGAGGACAGCCGCTAAAGCTCTGATGAGGCTTTCTGGCGCAGTTTTTTTAGTCTAATGTATATGGGTAGAATACTAAGCTCCTAAGTCAATATGAGATGGTCTAAAATGGCGACTAAGACAACGCAAGGAATGGTAGAAAGATTTACGAGATGGCTGCGCTGCGTTTAGCCGCGCTCATCGTCGGTATCACGGTCGCGAGCGGGTGGTTGCTCCAGCGCGTTGAATTGCTGTATAACGGCCCGCATTTAGCCGGGGCTGGGAGTATGCCGGGGGCGCAGGTTTTTCTCGCCGTGCCATTAGGGGCTTTGGCAGCAGTTACTTTAATGCGTCGCTGGCTTGGCCCGGGGGACCGCGCGGTGCTCTACGCCGCGCTGGTAATTGGGGTGTCGGCGACCGCTTCCGGCCTGATGCATCGGTTTTTGCCGGGTTTGGTGACGGGTTTCTACGGGGGCTTTGCCCAGCCGACTGGACCCTATTATCGCTTCCTGAAGGTCGTCCCAGACTGGTTGGTGCCGGGTGGGCCGAGTGAGGCACCGGCCATCGGGGCGTTTGAAGGCGGCACGGCCGTGCCTTGGGGGGCATGGCTGTGGCCGCTGGCGATGTGGAGTGTGTTTTTCGGCGCGTTCTTTCTGACCTGCTTTTGCTTGGTTTGGCTGTTGCGGCAGCGCTGGCTGGAAACCGAGCGGTTGGGATTTCCGCTGCTCGAAGTTCCCCGCGCCCTCATTGCCGGAGACCTGTTTGGCCAGCGGCTGTTTTGGTGGGGCGCGTTGGTGCCGACCGTACTGTTGGGGATCAATGGGTGGCATCACTACATGCCGAGCGTGCCCGAGATCACCACGAGATTGGCAATGGAGCATTTCTTGCTCGACGACCCGTGGAAAGCCATGGCCCCTTTTGAGTCGCCGTTCCACTTTGAGTTTGTCCCGCTGTTGGTGGGCGCGGCTTTTCTCGCACCGGTGGAAGTGTCGTTCAGCACGTGGTTCTTCTATCTGCTCACTCGCGTGCAATTGCTAGTGGCCCACTTCCTCGGGCGCTCGGAATATCGCGGCGACTTCATCCCCGGGCACGGGTCGCCGTGGCTAGATTGGCCGAGTCACTTCCCTTTCTTTATGACGCAGGCGCGCGGTGGTTTGCTGTTTTTGGGACTGTTCAGCCTGTGGTCGGCGCGGCGGGCACTGGCGGCGGCGATTTCTTGGCGCAGCCGGGCGACGTGGGGGCTTGTGGTTGGGCTGTTGATGCTGTGGGCGTGGACTACGGCGTTGGGGGTGCCGCCGCTGATGGGCATTGCGGCACTGTTGTTGGTGTTGCTGTTGGCGTTGACGTTTGCGCGGCTGCGGGTCGACGGGGGCCTGCCCATTGTGGGGATGCCGCAGATTGTGGGCTATCTGTTCTTCGTGATCTTGGGAACCGGCGCTGGGCATTTTTCCGATGAAACTTACATGGGCTTTGGCTTTTTGGCGGTGTTTGGCTTTACGATGATTGGGATCTGGCCCGCCCTGCAATTTGAGGGGCTGAAACTGGCCGAGATGCACGGCGTGTCGCCGCGCCGCTTGATTTGGGGAATGGCTTTGGGGTTGGCCGTTGGATTGGGGGCCGGCTACGTGTTTTCATTGGAGACGATCTACGAGCACGGGCTGTTTGCCTTGCAGGAACAGGGCGGCGCGCGGTCTGAGGCGCGCATTGGCCGCTACTACAACTACTTGTTCAAAGACGCGGGCACCGTAGATGGGGGCACGGATTGGGTGCGCTTGGGATTTCACGCGGTTGGGGCGGGCTGTACCTATTTCTTGGCGTTGATGCGCCAGCACTTTCTGCGCTGGCCCTTGCATCCGATGGGCTTTGTCTTTGGCACGGGTTTTGGCTGGCTGGTGTGGGGATCGGTGTTGTGCGGCTGGCTGTGCAAGTGGCTGGCGGTGCGCTACGGAGGAGCGCAAACTTACCGGCGGGTCATGCCGTTTTTCTTGGGGATGATTTGCGGCGAGGTCGCCATGCGGCTGGTGTGGGCCACAGTCGCGCTGTGGCAGGGCGAAATGGGAGGTGGATACCGACCGTGACGGCTAACGATCTAACTAGCTACCGCGATCTGATGCAGCCCCCGACGCGCTTCCGCGAGGGCTTTACTGCACGGACTGTGGCCGGGGCGTTCTTCGTCGGCTTTATCATGATGCCCGGTGCCATTTACATGGGCCTGATTGCCGGCGCATCGCTCGGCGCGGCTGCCGAGTGGGTGACCATCATACTGTTTTCCGAGCTGGCGCGGCGTTCTTTTTCCTCGCTGACGCGCCAGGAGATTTACCTGATCTACTACATTGCCGGTGGTTTGGCTGGCGTCATTGGCGGCACCATGCTGGCCGGCGGGCCGTTTGGGCAACTGGTGTGGAACCAGTACCTCGTGCAATCGCAGGCCGCGGCTGGTTTTGGCATTGCCGAGCACATCCCGGAATGGGTCGCGCCGCCGATTGGTTCCGATGCGCTGATGGGGCGCAGCTTTTTGCACCGGGCGTGGATCCCGCCAATGGTCGTGCTGGTCGCCTCGCAGGTGTTGTCGCGGGTCGAGTGGTTCACGCTCGGCTACATCCTCTTTCGGGTCACGTCCGATGTGGAGCGCTTGCCCTTTCCGTTGGCACCGGTCGCCGCGCAAGGGGCGACAGCGCTGGCCGAGAGCGACGAGGAGCGAGATAGTTGGCGGTGGCGGGTGTTCTCGGTGGGCATGGGGATTGGGTTGCTGTTCGGCGCGGTGTACGTGGGGTTGCCGGCGCTGACTGGATTGATTGCCAGCGATCCCATCGTTCTGTTGCCCATTCCTTGGATCGACCTGACGCGCACTACGGAGACCATTCTGCCGGCTGCACCCTTGGGCATTGGTACGGACTTGGGCTTGGTGCTGTTGGGGATGGTGCTGCCGTTTTGGATCGTCGTTGGCACGTTTGTCGCGGCTATGGTTCATGCCTTGGGCAGCCCGATTCTCTACCACGCTGGCATGTTGACGCACTGGCGACCGGGCATGGACGCGATTCTGACGAATTTTGCCAATGACATCGACGTGTGGATGAGCGTGTACATTGGCGCGGGAGCGGCTGTCGGTGCGATTGGTTTGGTACACGCCGTGCTGTCGGTGCGGGCCTCGCGCCGTCAGGGCGGGCACCGTCCGTTGCGGGATACGCCGGTCGGTCGGGGCGACTTCCCGCTGTGGATAGCGATTGGCGGATATGTCCTATCGACGTTGGCCATGATTTGGCTCTGCGTGTTGCTGCTAGAAGACGACGAGTTTCCGCTGATCTTTTTGCTGCTTTTTGGCTTCGTGGTGACGCCGGTGATTTCGTATGTCAATGCGCGCATGGCCGGGCTGACGGGACAGTTGGTCAGCTTTCCGCTGCTGCGCGAAGGCGCTTTTATTTTGAGCGGCTACAAAGGTATTGATATATGGTTTGCGCCCATACCATACTCCGATCACGGCCGGCGCGCCCAGCTCTTCCGCGAAGTGGAGCTGACCGGGACGCGCTTCTCGTCGATTCTCAAGGCCGAGCTGTTGCTGTTGCCGCTGAGTTTGGTCTGCGGCTTTGTGTTTTGGTCGCTGGTCTGGCAGATGGAACCTATCCCCTCGCCGACCTTCCAATACGCGCAGACGTATTGGCATCTCATTGCGCTGCGCCAGTGCTTGTGGTACTCGGCGACGTTGGGCGGGGAGACGCTGTTTGATCAGGCGATTAAGGGGTGGTGGATCGCGGGGAGTTTTGTGATGGCTGGGGGGCTGTTTGGGGTGATGTCGTGGTTGGGGTGGCCGATTTCGCTGGTGTACGGGTTTGTGCGCGGCCTTGGGGGTTTGCCGCATTTGCTGATCCCGGAGATGGCCGGTGCCCTGCTGGCCCGCTATTGGCTGGAGCCACGCTTTGGGACGCAGCAGTGGCGGCAATACGCGCCGGTGTTGTTGGCGGGGTATGCGTGTGGGATGGGTTTGGTGGGCATGTCCGCGGTGGCGATTGCGTTGATTTCTAAGTCGGTGACGCAGTTGCACTATTGAGACGCGTCAGCCGCGAAGGGCTTGGCGGAGTCCAAAAGCGCGTTTGACCCAGCGGCTCTTGTAGCCGACGACCGCGTAGTACGGTACGAGGTCGCAGCCAAAGCCGCGCTTGAAAAAGGCGATGCTCGGCATGTTGGCGCCGACGAAGTCAAAGCAGTTGTGATCGACCGCATCCCAGTACTGCCAATACAACAGCGAGATGGCACCCGTGTGATTGTAAGCCGGGTCGGCTCCTGCGGCCCAGGCATAGGTAGTGTCGAAGCCCTCGACAAAGGCGACGATCGCGGCTGGCCCGTCTGGGGAGGCGATTTCGTACGCTTGGGCTAAACCAGCCTCTAAAGCTGTGGCGACAAAGCGTTCGGCCAAGGCCGCGGCGATTGGGGGGCCGTCGGCTTGGTTGGCGTAGATGGCCTCGTACTGCCGCCGAAACAGCGCGACATCGCCGGTGGGCCGCAGTTGATAGCCGAGTTTTTCAGCCTTGCGAATGGCAGTGCGCGTGCGGCGCTCGGTTCGCTCCCAAAGTGCGTTGCTGTCGCCGAGCGGCAGCCGATAGGTATAGCGAAGGTGCGCGTCCCAGCCCTGCCAAGTGAAGGGGCGCACATCGGCGATGGCTGGTGAATGGACTAGGAAGACGCGGTCGTAGTGCTTGGCGAGATAGTCAAGCAGATGCGTGCAAGCGCGGTGTTGGGCTGCTTCGGCTTTGGCTGGTCCTTTGCCAGTGACCGGAGCGAGGAGTAAGCCGGTGTAGGGCGTCAGCTCTGGGGTTTCGAGGCGGTAGAGACCCATGCGGCGGCGAGCCAAGCCGCTGATACCGGCTACGAGGCGGTCGTTGCGGTAGCAGCCGAGGCGGTTTACTTGACCGCCGGTGGCGGCCGCAACACAGCGCAGCCACGCGCTGGTGGAAAATACCGTGCCACCGACGGCACGGCGGACGAAGGCGTCCCAAGCAGTGTCGTCGGCGACGAGGTGGATTTCAAAGGTGTCGGCCACAGGCGATTTCGCGGTTAGATTCCTACCCCATTTTGCGAACTCGCTCGCCGCGCCGCAAGTGCGCCGCGCCGCCTTGACTGAGCTTGCCGAATTTCTCCGAAGTCTGAGCTTGTCGAAGCCTACCTGAGTAGCAGCATCTTCTTGACTTCGTGGAACTCCTCTCCGGCCTGCAAGCGATAGAAGTACATCCCCGACGACACGCGATGGCCGCTGTCATCGGTTGCATCCCATTCTACCGCGTAGTGCCCCGCGTTCTGGTACTCGGCCACCAGCGTCCGCACCGGCTGACCGACGATGTTATACACGGTCAACTCCACGTCTGCCGCCTGCGGCAGCGCATAGTGGATCGTCGTCGTTGGATTAAACGGGTTGGGGAAATTGTCCGCCAAGGAAAAGGCGGCTGGCAGCGGCTGCAACGACAGCGACGCGGTCGTGCCTTTGGCGTCGGTAACGGTGTACGTATATGCGGATTCGCTCGCCGCGCTCGGCGTGCCCGACATCGTCCGCGTGGCCGCGTCAAACGCGAGGCCGGCCGGTAGCCCGGCAAGACTATACGTCAGCGGTGGAGTCCCGCCCGACGCCTCCGGCAACACGAGGCCCTCCATGCGCTGGCCAACGACGAATACGCGGATTGGTGAAGCGGTCGGCACGACCTTGCCGGAGCCGAAAAGGTCACCAAAACTCAGCGGTGGGTTGACCGTAATGGTAAAGATCAAGGTGTCCATCTCGTCGCCGCTGTCGGTCACATAATACAGAACAGAGACGGCGCCGTCGGTGGCTGCTATCGGCATGCCGGCGATGGTTCGGGTGGTCGGGTCAAACGTCAGGCCAGCCGGCAGCCCCACCACTTTGTACGTCATCGGTGGAATCCCGCCCGACGCGGCCGGCAGCACCAGCGGCCGGATCGCCACTTCGGCCGTATATACTTGATCGGCGACGGCCTCGGTGAAAACAAAGGGCACTGGCTTGGGCGTGTCCTCAGCGGTGCCCGACTTTAGACTGTCTTCAGCGGGGGTGCTGCTGGCGTCGTCGTTATCGGTGATGGTGCCGAAGGCTTCGACCTCGCTGGGTGTGTTCAACAGCTTCACCTTGAATATCTCGTCGTCCTCTTGCTCGGTATCGTCCATCGTCAGCACGACGATGATGGCTTGGGTTTCTCCGGGGGGA
>JAJEFJ010000038.1 GCA_022820485.1 Candidatus Latescibacterota bacterium | reverse complement strand
TTGCATGAGGGCTTTCTTTAGCATATGAATAAGCATGGTGCGGCTCCTGTATTTAGGATTTAGATGCAATCTTCGGCGATTACAAATAAAACCTAAAGCAGGGCCGTACCACAACTTAGATTACTGTCGTGTACTTAGGTCTATAATTATAGCCTAGGAGCGCAACCGTGAACACCCGCGCCAAAGAAGTCATCCAATCGGCAGGAATCCTATCTACTATCTGAGAAAAAACGTTCTCGTCTATCTCTGCGAGTTTCAGACCTGCTGGACGGAAAAGGTCTGGATAGGTACGGACCGCCCGCCGCACCAATTCCAGTGGGCTGGGGCCGCGCCGCTCGTCTTCAGACCAGTAGATCGCGCCACGTCCTTTTTCTACATAGCCGCCTACGCGATTTTCCTTCAAGAATCTATTGCGGCGTTCGTCGAGTAGTTCCCGTCCTAGCGAAGTAGCGTGATCGAAAGATGGTGCGAGAAAAAGAATACCTCTCAAGCCGTTCCCCTCAAGCCGCCGAAGCAACCCCCAGTTCTCGTGATGACGATCCGTATTGCCAATCAGCGCATCCAGCACCACGTACTCCGCAAGAGTACGTTTCGCTAGACTCGCATCTTCAGGATTTTCAAAAACATAGTCCATTCCTACAAAGATATTCGCCAGTGTATGCTCCGACTGGTGGAATTTTTTCTTGGGATCGTAACCGCCGACAGTCCACTCCAATAATTCGTTGCCGTGACATAATGCCCTGCCGCCGCGCACAAAAGATTCTGTCGCCGAACCACAAGCACCTTCAAACCGTGCCAATTCCACCTTCGCGTGTCTAACTCCTAGCACAGACGCAACTTCTGCGGCAATTTTCTCTGCCCAGTGTTCCCCTGTGTTTTGCCGAGGATATTTGAAGAGCCAGTTTACATCGTCATCAGGATCACGATACCAGAACTTCGTCTTGGTTCCCATGTCTTCCTGATTAATGATCCATTCCGGTTTCACTTCAACGATGCGATACGGGTCTGCCATAGATGGATTCTTAGCTGAGCTGCTCTAGGTAATCGGCGGTGGTCTGCTGGACGAGGATTGGGGGTTCATATCAGCGGACCCAGTTTTCCAGCATGAGCCCCGGAACTTTTTCAAACTCTCTTACATTATTACTCACCAAAACCAACCCGTACGCACGCGCCTGACCCGCGATCATCATATCGTAGGGACCAATTGGAGCACCGACGCGATACAGTTCCGCACGGATTCGACCAAAATGGCTGGCTGCAACTTGGTCAAACGGCACGATCTCAAGCCTAGTGCCCAGCGATTCAATATCCGCCAGATTGCGCTCGGGCTGGGCGGAGCGTTCAACGCCATAGACAAGTTCGCCCCAAGTTACAGAAGAAATCGCCATCTGGCCTTGCGACTGATTGAATTTTTGCCGCAGCGATTGGGGGCGGTTCTTGATGGCATAAATCACCACATTGGTATCTAACAGATACCTGAGCATCACAGTTTTTCTCGCTGTGCATCGGCCGGCTGTTCCCGTGCAGACATAAAATCATCTGAAACACCGGGTCCGTTGAACCACTCATCCCAACTCTCGCCCGCCGGTGTGATAATGCGCTTGGACCCTATCGCGACGATATCGACCTCGCGCACTGATTCCGGCAGTGCAACGGCTTTGGGCAGCCGCACTGCTTGGCTCTTGTTGCTCATAAAAACTTTCGTGTGTGCTGTTGCCATGCTATGACCTCGTTTCATTTTAATTTGGATATACAATAAGTATATACAAATGTAGCGAAGGCACAAATCTCCCGCCCGAGATCGGAGAGGGATTGGGGTTTATATTGCTATCTCGCCGTTCATCAGGCGCGGGAGAAGCAGGTCGCGGTCCTGTCTTAGGCTTCCAGTTCATCCTCTGGCCTCGACCTGTTTGTGCAGGCCCCTCTTGCACAATTTGTGCAGCAAGCTGCTGCACTATTTCTCCTCCTCCCCGTACATCTCGGGATCCGGCTCAATCTCAATGACCTTTCCTTTTTCCATGACCACTACCCTGGTCTTGTGCTGCTGCGCGATCTCGTGCGCACGTCTAGCTGCCCTGTATAACGCCCTAGGGACAGCCTGCATATCAGGATCGTCAAGTTTAGAGACGGGGATTGGTCGCTTTGGCTTTTTCATGGGTTCTCTCCTTCATCAACCAATATGAGAGTATGGCCGCTGTTATCAAACCACTGCCAATAATCGACGATGTGGCGATACGTATTCTGAAAATTTTGCAACCCACTCGCAAAGCGGCGACGAATGACATCCGGTGGAACATGGTGGCCGCCTTGCCTGACGCGCAATTCAACCCGCTTAATCGCTTCTTCCGGCGTTGCCAGCGCCAGAAATATCAGCTTGACCGTATAACCGTCGCTGCGCCAGCGCGGGATCATTCTGGCATAGCCGAGGCCGGATAGGGTAGTTTCAAAGGCAAAACTTCTTCGCTGCTGCACGTGATTCTTGATTTCCTCCAACATCAACCGGCCGGCGCGAAAAAGAGCGGCGTCCGGCTGAAAGGGGGACAGGCCCGCTGCGATCAGGTCGGCGTTGACAAAGGCAGGACATTCGGCTTCGTGTGGCAAATGCTCCTGTGCGAACGTCGTTTTTCCCACGCCATTGGGTCCGGCGATGATAATAATTTTCCGGTTGGTGTTCACTCCCCATTCTCCCACTCCGACAACTCAGCCTCTATCTAGGGTCACGTTGCTGCGCCAAGGAATTTGTGCAACGGTGCGTTGCACAATTGCGCGGGCCGACCAAGCTTTCGCTGTCGGCCAATGGACTTCCGGCCAGAATTCTCGGCACCAGATCGGTTCTTCGTCATATCTCCAACTCCTCAAAGTTCTCCTTAATCGTCGCCGCCAGCCCCACCGCAAGCGAACAACCCTACATCCCCACCACAAACACCTTCGCCCGCCCCATGTGCAGGCGAATGGCCACCTGCCTGCCGCGCAAGGCCGACAAGTCGCTGCTCCCCCGCCACGTCGCTACTCTAGCCAACTCGTCGCCAGCCAGCACGTCCGCCTCCGCTAACCCAAAGCCCTCTATAGCCCGCACCGGCGCAGCCGGAGAAGAAGGCGGCTCGACCAGTTCGGCCTTGATCCAACCGCCTTCCTTTTGCGTCTGAAAATTGAGCGTCAGTTCGCACCCCTCGCACTCGCGTTCAACCAGCGTTACGCGCCCCTCCACCGGCGCTTCGAGCGCTACCAGCCGATCCCGCTTCCAAGTAGCCCACCGCCATTCCGCAGCGCGGCCTGGGTCATACCGCTCTCCCCAGTCGTGCAAGTCGTACTGCCCAATGAACATCACGCCCCACGTCTCCGAGTCGAGCGGGACCACTTCCGGGAAGGCAAACACCATGCCGTACCCTTCCGGCTCGCAGGATATGATGGGCTTGCGCTCGGGCCGGCTCCACAGCAAACCGTCGCGGCTAGTCGCCAATTGCACATCTACAGTGGCCGCCCAGCGGTGGTACATGGCTGGGAACATCAGGTGGAAGCCGCCGTGAGGATAGCGGCAATAGCCCGACGCGTACACGTCGTCGTCTATGGGGTCCTGCGGATCTGCGCCAAATACCGGACGCGGCGGCGACCAATTCCCAAACTCCGCGCCCTCGGTGCGGCGCACGATGCGGCGGCGATGCTGATGGCCGCGCAAATAGGCCACGTATAGACCGGCCTCCGCGTCGTACGCGGCAATGTTGTGGCTGTCGAGCCCGGTGCGGCCCACGTTCAAAAGCGGCTCCTCCAAAAAGGTCCACTCCTTGCCATCGGGCGACACCGCGCCTTTGAGCAAGCCGACGAAATACAGCGCGGCAGCCCGCTGCTCCGGCGTGTAGCCAGCCTCTTGCATGGCACGGCGAATGGCCCACTTGCGCTCCCGCGTCATCGCAGGCACCGGCGCGCCCTCGTGATAGGTAATGGAATCGCGCGCCATGGCCTTGTAGCGAGCCTCCGGCGGGGCCACGGGATCCACAAACACGGATTGCAGCCCAAAGTCGCCAAAGCGGAAGAGCAAGTTATTGGCCGTGCTGCCGTCGTACTCTTGCAAATGCAGGGCCGGTCGCTCCCAACAAAAGCCGTCCGCGCTCTCGGCGTACGCAATGAAGGGAAGTTGGTCGTCCCCAGCGCCACGGGCGATGTACCACATCTTTAGCACGCCGTCATCGCAGAGCATAGCTTGCGGCGTCAGACCGCCCGCTTCCCAAGGGTGCTCCGGCTCAATGAAGACCGGAGATTTACTCGCCTCCTGCACGACCAAGCGCACGCCGACCGGCGGGTCTTGCACCCAAGCTTGGCCGCCTTCAATGCCGGCTTGGCCGGGCCAAACGCCATACCAATCGAGAAAGGGCTGCGGCATGGCTTAGGCCGGCCAGTTCTGGTGGGCCAAAAGGCGCAAGCGATCGGTTTCGCTCAGGTGCTGCTCGATTTCTCCTGCGAACTCCGCCAAGGTCTGCTCTACCGTGGCGTCGGACGTGTCGAGGGCGAATTTCTTGCGGATCAGCGAATCGCGGAATTCCTCCTCAAAGCGCTGCAACACGTGCTCGATGTCCTTTTCCTGCACCACCGGCCGCTCGTGCGGCTGCTCGCGCATGCGCTGGGCAATGACCTCGGGCCGCGCCCGCAGCAGTACGAGTACCGTGTCGGGCGCGTGCTGCATGACCTCCTCGTCGAAGGAACGAGCCAGTGCGGCGCGGTCGCCGTACTCGCCTCGGCCCCCGTAGCCGTAGTACAGGGGCGCGTACACGGCCTCTTCAAGGTGGAAACCCACCAAGTTGTGGTCCGGGTCGCTGTAAAAGGCGGAATGAAAGTGGTAGTTCATCATGTAGCGCTGGAACATCTCCTTCAGCCGTGGACTGAGCGCCAGCAGTTGCTCCTGTTCCTCTACGGGGAACTCGTTGCACGGCAGGCTGAAGTGGTCGTGAAAGGTGCGCGACGAGCCAAAGGTGCGCTCAATCCAACCGACGATGGCGTTGGCCAAGGTCGTCTTACCGGCGTATTCGCAACCTACGAGAATCAGTTTCATATTCCGTTCTCCCGCGCCTGAACGACGCTAATCGAGGTCGTGGTTTCGCGTGATAATGCCATAATATAGCAGTCCTACATGATTTGCAAGGTGATCCGCAGATGGACGCAGAAGGGTAGAACAAGACGATCCACATCTCGAATCGTTCAAGTCATTCAGGGTTGCTATATAGCGCCAAGAATGGGTCAGTCCTAAAAGTCCCGGTGACTGGCGTTAGCCATCAGCGTGCGGCAGATCAAGCACTAACTCTTTGCCCGCTTTGAACAAATCGTGCAGATGCACATAGCGGAACAGCGAGCTTCTGCCCGTCAGGTGGAGATTCTCAAAGGTCTGGAAGTAGGCAATGAGGCGTTCTACATGCTCGGCCAATCCCACTTCGAGCACGGGATAGGCAAAGGGCAATTTGTAGGTTGCAAAGCATACGACTTCGCCTTCCGCAATCGGCTTTACGCGCTGCAACGCTTCCCATACAGCACGGCGCAACACCTCTGCCGACATATCCCACACAGCATCTTCGCGAAAACAAGGCAGTTCGAGCACAATAGCTGTTTGGCCCTCGGGTGCCATGTGGCGGCTGCGATTTTTGGGTTCATACAGGCGCGTAAACGGGAACTCTGCGCCGGGAAAGTAGAGCGAGGCATTGGGCGAAAAAGCGGGCCGATCCAAACCGAACACGCAAAGAATCAGATTGCGGTATTTAACCGCATTGGCCGCGGCCAGCAACTCCGGGGGCGGCGGGGGATCCAGCATTTTCGCCGAAAGGGACAACGGCAGCGTATTGACGACCGTGGACACCTCCACTTCCGCGTCATCGTTCAGAACAACGCGCTCCAATCGCCCACCTGAATGCACCAGCCGACTCACCCGACTGTTGACCCGAATCCGCTTGCTGCCGATGAATTCGCTCATCTTATCGACGATCATGCCAAACCCGTACTTGGGGTACAGAAAAGAGCCGTCCAAATGGCCCGGACGGCTGGCCTTGCCCAATAGAACTTCCCGCACAAAACTGGCCAAATTTAGACCTTTCATCCGCCCTCCCGATACATCCGTGGAAAGTTGGTGCGGATCGGCCCCCCACAATTTTCTCGAATAGTTAAGCAAAAAAAGGTTGGCCAGCGTCTGGCCGTACTGATTCAGGGCGAATTCCCCAAAACTCGCCGCTGGCTTGCGGCGTTTTAAGCGCAGGTTCTCGGCGGCGATTTGCAACAGGATTTTGCGGTCGAGTCGTTTGACCAGATTGCCCATTTGCAGGGGAAAGCTGAAAAACTCGTCTTGAAAAAATATCTCGCTCGGCGCGGCGACGTCAGAAAGCTCGTCGCCCAAAAGCCCCTTGATCTCGCAATTGACCTCCGGGTCTTTGTCGTGCAGGCGATGGGCACCGGTATCAAACAGAAACTCGCCCAAGCGCAGCGTGCGGCAATTGCCTCCCGGCTGAGCACCAGCTTCAAAAAGCACAAAGTCCAAGCCGCGCTTTTTGGCGTAATAGCCAGCAGCCAAGCCAGCCGGGCCGCCTCCCAAAATGTGTATGTCGGCGTCGAGTGTTTTCAATTCAAAACACGCAGGTGAATTAATACTCGTACACTGTGAGTTCCGGCCACATGCGGTTGACATACGGGTTGTGGTAAAACGTCTTGGTCGCCTTCGGCACCCGATCTTGCAATGGGCTGCCGATGACCACTAACTCGGCTGCATCGTCGAGCGAGTCGAGCGTGTGCAAATCACCCTCGTCTCTGATGGGCATATAGACGGCCCTCAGCGCCTGGGAGGCCAGATAGTATTTGATCAGAGGCACCGATGCAATGTGCAGGGCATCGCTTTCTTTTGTCGCGAGGTATTGGTGTATCTGGGCGATGGCCGTAAGCTCTTTGTGCTGGACGACTAAATGCAAGGCCACATAGCCATAGAAGAAAAAAAAGGCAATTAAAACCAAGCGAAAAAACCGATGGCCCTGGGTGGCGATCTGAGCACAGGCAAAAGCTAGGAAGAGCGCCAAAAAGGGCACTAGCGGCAAGACGTGCCGGCTTTTGTGTACCACATTTTGAAAGAAGAAAATCCAGCCCAAATAGAAGACGCAACCTATAAACGGCGCACTCAGCAACACCGAGCGGTTCACCCGCTGCACCACGGCGCGCCAATTGGCCGCCAGAATACCGAGCAGCGCGACGGTAGTACAGGCCGTCACTACATGGAGTCCCTCCCAATAGAGTCCAAAACCATCAGCCCATATGCTCTCGAACAGTCCAAGCGACCGCAAAGCGAAATCGGGCTCAGTGGAAACCGTGCCGCCAAAGTTGGCGAAGTGACCCTGCGTCTGCGTCTGCGTTTGCGCCGCCTTTGTCAACTCAGCCCAGCCGGTGATCGCAATTAAGGGAATCAGCCAGACGGCTACGCCGGCCGCACCAGCAGCGACGAATTGCAATCGCGGCCCTCGTTCCTTCAACCTCAGCAACAGAGGCACCAACAACATGGGCGCATAAGAAAGGCGCACCCCGAGCGAAATCCCCGCAATAAAAAATCCCAACCCCGCTTTGCCCGACTCTTGCTTGGCGGCAAAATAGCAACAAGCCAAAGGGCGTGGTGATTTCAACCTGGGCGATGCCGAGCGCGAAATAGATTATGCCAAAAGTCGCTACGCCGCCCAGCACTGCAAACGCCACGGCATAGCGGTCGGTCAGCGCGTACACCGCCTTGGCGAAAAAGCAAAAGACCGGATAGGCTGGGAAGTGAGGTGTAGTTTGGTTATGTCGTAATCGACCACCCCCAAGGCGAAACGCAAACTGTCCAAATCCTCTATATAGTACACGGCACTCATAAGCCGCGATCCCAGACAAAGGATCAGCACCGCACCCCATACCTCGCGCTCAGTCACGCCTCGCTTGCTCCTAGAAAGAGAATTCCGCCATGACGAAATCTAATAAGCTACCTAGAAATTCCGGTTGGCAAATATAAACGCGGCGGTTGGCTCAACGCCGACCGCCGCGTTTGCAGCTACATATATTTTAGAAACAGTCGCCTACCAATTGGCCATATTGTCAGCAGAAAAGCCGTACGCTTCTTGCAGCACGTCCTTAGCGCGCATGTAACTGCCGGATAGATTTTTGCCCGTCGAAATGGAGGAATAGCGATTTTCGACCACCGGCATATCCCCGCCCGTGGTCAGCGATTCCAAGTTGAGGCCGTCGTCGTAGGCGTAAAGTCGCCAATTTTCTTGTCGTCGATAAAGCGCTCCCAATGGGCGCGAACGCCTGCCTCGGCCTTTGCCGAATGACCGCCGAGGCTGTGTTTGAACGAGTAGTCCTGGGCGATGCCCCCCACGTAAAAGGTCCGCAGAATGCCGAAATTGCTGGCACCACCCCCTACCCGCACCAAGTCGCCACTCTGGAAGTAGGGCGCCGGCGTGAAATCGCCCGTCTCCAGAGCCGAAGCGCGCACGAAAACGTCGTCTTCCCGCCACCAGCGGCGATCAAAGACATTCAGATAAGCCGTAGTATTGCCCACTAAATTCGCCGTGATCTTGCTGGTGTACATCAGGTCAAGAGAAGCCCGCAAAACCTTGAAATTGTCGTCTTGTTTGGGATTGAATTTGGGATTGGCGTAAAAGGAGTACTCCGTCAGACCCGTGTAAGTCGCATTGGAGTTCTCGAAATTGGCGTTGGCCTTCAGGTAGAGCACCTTTTTGTTGCTCAGGCGGAACTGCGTCTTGATGGTTCCATTGGCTTGGTCGAAGGCATTGTTGTCCCTGAAGCCGTTTCCGTGCTTGTAAAGCACCTGCATATCAGACGTGACCCGTCTGCTGCCCAATCCCCGCAACTCGGCAAACGCGCTGTAGTAACCATTGCTCCCTACGGTGAGTTGATTAACCATTCCCTTGGTACCGTCGGGTCTCCGCGTCGCATAATTGATGACGCCCCCCATGGTCTGCGGACCGAAGCGGATGGCCGAACTCCCCTTGATTACTTCCATCGCATCAATCCGCTCTGATGGCGGGTTGTAATAGGCATTGGGATAGATATAGACCGCCGGCTGGATCGGCACGCCGTCTTCCATAATCAGCACCCGCGAGCTGCGGCGGGGGTTTAAGCCCCGGATGCCGATGCTCAACCGCGAATTGCCGAACCCATCGTCGGCGTAGCCGTTGATGCCGGGTACCAATTCGAGCAGTTCCTGTGTGCCGTAACAGGTGCCGCAGGTTTTGTGGGATCGCATCTTTGCGAACGGCTAGCGACCCTCAAGTACAACGTAGTTGGCATCGATTCTTTCAGCGACCACTACCCGGTCTGGATGAAGGAGCGCAACGCGCGCGAGCTTGCAGATGCGGGAGTGCAGATCAAGCGGCTAGACTTAGCCTGCGGCAAGGTGGAGGAGGCCCTTGCAGATGCCGAGTTGGTATTCCACCTTGCGGCGCAACCCGGCATTGCCGCTCGCGTTTCCCCAGACGCGTACGTTCGCAACAATCTAGTCGCCACTCACGCATTACTCGAAGCATGCGCTAGCTGCAAGCGGCGGCCTTTCCTAGTCAACATCTCTACGTCGTCGGTATATGGACGGCGAGCCACCGCAGAAGAGACGGCCGAGCCTGAGCCCATCTCCCACTACGGCGCGACAAAGCTCGCCGCAGAGCAATTGGCCTTGGCGTACTGGGGCGAGCGCAGGTTGCCCGTGTGTTCCATGCGTCTGTTCTCTGTTTACGGCCCGCGCGAGCGTCCAGAAAAGCTCTACATGAAACTGATAACCAGCATCTTGCAGGGCGAGGAATTCCCTCTATACGACGGCAGTCAGTACCACAAGCGCGCCTATACATTTGTGGACGACGCCGTAGCCGGACTCCTTGCTGTACTCGGTCGTCGAGACCGCTGTGTAGGTGAAATTTTCAACATCGGATCGGATATCGAGACGACGACAAGTCGCGGAATTGAGATCGTGGAAGATATTTTGGGCAAGAAGGCTCGCCTGAAAGTTCTCCCTCCGCGTCCCGGAGATCAGACCCATACGCGGGCCAACATCGACAAGGCGCGAGCGATACTCGGCTTCACCCCCAACACCGAACTGGAGAACGGCCTCAACACCCAAATCGCATGGTGTAAGAAACTGTTGGCGGACAGGCAGAACTACATATAGCAGTCCTAAATGATTTGAAAGCATGCGTTCATCAGCCCGGTCTCTTTTACCTATGCGTCATTCCCGCGCAAGCGGGAATCCAGTCTTGAATGATTTAGGGTTGCTATATAACCCTAGCGCTATCCACATATCCCAGCTTCCTCGGGCATTCACCACGTCAATAGGACTTGCGTGTCCCATGATAGATTGATATGATTTTATGAATCTAAAATTCATATCGAGGTCATATGCGAATATCTGAACGGGGACAAATCACCATCCCCAAGCAACTGAGAGACCGCTTCGGCATGAATCCCGACGTCGAAGTTGAGATCACTCCAACAGAGCACGGCCTGCTCATTCAGAAACGGACCGCAGCGCGGCACCCGGTGGAGCGCGTGTACGCCATCTTGGGTAGGAACGTAAGCACCGACGACTACATCGAAGAAATCCGTGGGAAGTGATCACCGCCGTCGACACCAGCGTCCTATTGGACGTGTTTCTCCCCGACGAGAGTCACGGCCCTCGGTCGAAGGAGTTACTGCGCAACGCCTACGACAGAGGGGCCATTCTCATCTGTGATGTGGTATATGCGGAACTCGTTCCGGCGTTTGATGACCGGGCCACGCTCGACGGAGCACTGCGGGAGATCAGCGCGACGATCTCACCCATCGATACTGATATTGCGTACGAAGCCGGGCAACGCTGGTTGCGCTACCGGCAGGCCGGCGGGCCCAGAGATCGGATTATTACCGACTTTCTGATCGGTGCCCACGCCGTTGTTAAAGCCGAAACCTTTCTCACCCGGGACCGCGGCTTCTACGCAACTTACTTCCCGGAATTGCATAAGGGGTGAAGCACTAGTACGCCACCGCGACCACGCGCCGCCTGCTATAGCTTTCCTCATCGCCTTCGACGCGCAATTCCACCACGTACAGCCCTGGCGCGACCCGCGTATCCCAACGTCCCTGACCATCCCAAACCCAAGCCCGACCACCAGCCTCGCCCTCCTCTTCCCGCACCCACACCAGCCGCCCGGCAAGGTCGAAAATCCGCAGGCCGATCCGCCGCGCGGCCAAGACATTGACCAAGTCGAATTCCACTTGCAGCGCATCGTTGACTCCGTCGCCATTGGGCGTCAACGCCAGCGGCCCCATCGCCACGTTGGCCAACAGCCGCGCTCCCACGGGCAAGCGCACGGCATTCGTGCTACTGACAACTTCCGCGTACGCGTCGCCCGCATCCACCCGCTGCCGCAACAGCGCGTCGGCAGGGCCTTGAGCAATAAAGGCGTCAAAACGCGTGGCATCGACAAATACGGTACCGGCAAAGCGCAATTCCACTAGCTGACGGCTCTTGACCGGCGCGGCCAAGGCGATGGCCACTCCCCCCTCCGTCGGCTCAGCCGTCGCCTCCACCACTTCGCCCTCCACCAACACCTCGACAAACTCAATCGGCGCGGAACTCTCCACCTCCAAGTGGTCAAAGCCACGGCCCGCCACCCGCTGCGGACGAATGTAATAGGCAAACTCGGTGCGCTCCCCAGGCTGCACTTCGACCGGGAAAATCTCCCCCACCACTTCTTGCGCCACCGGATCGCCAAACTCGATCTCCAGCCAATCTAAGGCCGCCCCCACCTCCGGCCGCTCGGACACCAAGGCGACATCCAACTCGGCGTACTGCCGCGGCGAAGGCGATGCGAATGGCTCGCCCGGCTGCAAGTACAGCTTGCTCCACGGGCTCCAATTGGCCCCCGGCGACAGCACAGTGTCGATCCGACCCTTAAAGGACGGGATGAGCTTGTTGTACTTCCGCTCGGTGACGACCCGGCCATTCTTGTCGTGATAGGTGATATCCATTTGCAGGTCATTGCCCGTGCGGCTGCGCACCTCCACCCGCGTCCCAACGGGCGCGTCAGCTCGCCAGCGGATCGCGTGTACCTGCTTATCGCCGCCGAGGTCGATCAGCGGCGAGCGCAACATCACCCGCTGCGGATAGCCCTCGCCAAAGACCTGCAACTCGCGCGTGCCACCCCAAAACTGGCAGGGCGGCACAATGCCGCAGCCCACGCAAGCGGCCGCGCAGGCCGCATCCCAAAACACCCATTCGACCCGCACGTAACGCGTCCTGATTGGCGCAAAGTGGTGGTTGGCGATCCCGAGCTGGCGATTGGCTGTCGTGGCCTTGCCCGCGAATTGCCGGTGCCAGATGCGCGTGCCATTCGGTGCCAGCGACCCATCCGAGGTCAGCACCTCGTAGCGGTCGAAGTTGAAGCGGAATTGTCCGGGCCGCGACAAAAAATTCCCCACGATGCGCACCAAATCCACCCAATAGACCGCGCCCAAATCCAAGGTCATGCGCGAGATCACATCAACCGGGCGATTGATGCGACGATTCTCCGTCCACAGAGAAAACCGACCATCGGCCAGCGGCAGCGAGTTGGCAAACGACGCGGCATCGCCAAAGCCGTCGATATCGACGATGATTTCCAAGTCCCCGCCCTTGGCCGCCAGATCCAAGGAGAGGTTGTCGCCGATGGCTTCGACCTCTACTTCGGCCAGCGCCGCCCCAGCTCCGCAGTCGAGCATTTCGACGCGGATAAATTGCACAAACGGATCGCGTACTGGGTCCAGTTCCAACGCAACCCGCTGCCGCTGATTTTCCTTGAAGCGCTCCTTCACGCGGTACACGAGGCTGCCTTCAATGGGATTGCCGACCACGTCGATGGCTGGCTCGCCAGTGGAAAGCAACACGTCGAACAGCGCGCACGGCGGCGCACTCGCCAAAAAGGTCAGCGCTACCCGGCGCGCCGCCACGGCTCGTCCCAAGTCGATCTCGATCCACCAATCATCTGAGTCGTCGGCCAAGTCGGGGCCCCAACCCGTCAGCCGATCCCCGTCAATGGCCCGCGCCGCCGCCAGCGCATTGGAACCAGCCGCGCGAATCCCGCCGCCGAAGGCCGCGGCATCGCGCACGGGATCGACGTTTTTGCGGATTTCGACCGGGCGGATGACCCCAGCGTCGTCGAGCGCAACAATCCCCAGCGGCAAGCGCCAAGTCCGCCACTCATCAGCCGCGTCAAAGCGGAGCTGGTCGGCGGCCAAGTTGGTGGCAAACAGCAAAGCCACGATAGAAGATAGTGGGGCACTTTGAATTTTTTTGGACATTTTGTCCCTTTATCGCCGGGCTGAAATTTCAAAGTAATATACTGATGTTACGCAGCTTTTGTCCCCAACTTCCCATCCCTGTATCCTTTCCGCTACACTCCAACCCCTCCTATTCCCCTCCTCCCCTCTGAACCGACGCCTTGGCACGATTCTTGCCTGTTGCGGGTACCTCCCTACCCGCACCCAAGGCATGGCGCATGGCCGAAATCGACATCGTTTCCAAGCACCTGATCCAAACCTACCCGGCTGACTTCGCCCGCTTTGCTCTCCAGCGCGACGACATCGAACACGTCAAAGTGCTGGACACTGAGCAACCCACGGTCCGCCGCCCCGACAGCCTCCTCCGCGTGCGCATCGGCGGCGAGGACGTCTTAGTCCACCACGAGTTTCAAACCACCGACCACCCGGCCATGCCCCTGCGCATGGCCGGCTACATCGGCCGCATGATCGAGCACTACGGCCTGCCGGTGTACGCCCACGTCTTTTACCTGCGCCCGGCTGCCGGGCAACGCGACCTAGGGTATTACATTAAAGAGCATCCCGACTATCCGGTCGTGATCCGCTACAAGGTGATTCGCCTGAGCCAACTCCCCGGGCAGGCCATGCTCGACCGCGGGACAGTAGGCTTGCTGCCGTTTGCGCCGTTGATGCAGCTGCCTGCCGGTCAAGCTAAGGCGGCGTGGTTAGAGCAGTGTGTGGCACGGGCGGCCGCTCTACCGCTGGATCGGCCAAGCAAGGCCGATTTTCTCGCGGGACTGGCGATCTTGAGTGGGTTGGTGTATAATCCGCAGACGATCATGGCCACTGTTTCCAAGGAGTATCTCATGGACCTCATC